>CAWHTY010000013.1:0-17905 GCA_963832435.1 uncultured Actinomycetota bacterium | reverse complement strand
CATCCCGCAAGCCGTTGAGGACCTGCTGCAGGCCCGCCGGGACGCCGAGAGCGGCCCGTCGTGACGGGTCGGCGCGCCTGGTGATCAGCAGGCGAGGATCCAGGCGGGAGCGTGGTCACGGGGGCAGCAGGTGCTCGGCCCGGGCCGGCGGATCGGAGTACGCCAGCGCCGCCTCCTCCACCTGCTGGTCGTCCGCGGTCAACCGGCCCCCGTGCTGCCGGAGGTGCTCATCCCAGGACGGGACCCGGAACACCTCCACGAAGCGGTCCGGCCGCTCGGCGTCGCGGTACAGCTCCCAGCTCGTCGCCCCGGTCCGTCGGCGGGACCGGCGCAGCTCATCCATCGCGGCCAGGTACCCCGCCTGCCGGTCCGCGGCGACGACGTACTCCACGGTGACGAGCACCGGCCCGGCGTCGGGCTCGGGCTCGACGGCCACTCGGGCGTCCCCCCAGTACACGGCGGGCTCGCGGTCGAGGTGTCCGGTCTCCGGCACCGACAGCGCGATCCCGGCCAGCACACCGGCGGCCACCACACCCGCGGCGATCAGGAACGTGGCCTGCACCCCGACGCGCGTGCTGACCTGACCCCAGACCACCGAGGTGGCCGCCTGGGATCCGGTGAACACGACCAGGTAGACGGCCAGCCCGCGGGCCCGCACCCAGACCGGCAGGAAGAGCTGCAGCTCGGCGTTGAGGGTCGAGATGACCGCGGTCCAGGCCAGCCCGGCGAAGACCAGGATGAGCAGGGCGGGCACGAAGCCGGGCACCAGCACCACCCCGGCGAGCGCGGCCGCTTCGACGAGTCCAGCGGCGCCGAGCAGCCGGTTCGTGGACAGCCGCCGCCGGACCCGGCCCATCACCAGCGCGGCGACGATCGCCCCCAGCCCGAGGGCGCCGAACAGGGCACCGTAGCCCCCGGCGCCGACCCCCAGTCGCTCCCGCGCCACCAGTGGGAGCAGTGCCCAGAGCGCGGTCGCGGGGGCGATGAACAGCACTGTCCGGACCAGGATCCGCCGCACGACCGGCTCGTGCCAGACGTAACGGCCCCCGGCCCGGAGGGCGGGCAGGAACCGCTCCCGGTTGGGCGGGTCGTCGGTCGGTGGCCGCCGCCAGCGGAGCAGAGCCACGGCCAGGAAGACGACCGATGCCGCGTTCAGCGCGAACACCAGCGGTACGCCGGCGACGGCGATGACCAGGCCCGCGATGGCCGGGCCCGCGGAGCGCCCGAAGTTGACCCCGACCATCTCGAGCCGGGTCGCCGAGCCGAGCTGGGGCCGGGGGACGATCTCGGGCAGCACCGACTGCCAGCTCGGCAGCTGCACGGCGGCACCGATCCCGAGCAGGAACGTGAAGGTCAACATGAGGGTCGGTGTGACCAGGCCGGTGGCGGTGAGCACGGCCAGCGAGCCGGCCACCACGAACACGTACGCCTGCACGGTGAACATCAGCCACCGGCGGTCGAACACGTCCGCGAGGACCCCTGCCGGCAGCGCAAGCAGCATCACGGGCAGCGTGGTCGCGGTCTGCACGAGGGCCACCGTGGCGCCGGGGTTCGGTGTGTTGACGAGCAGCCACTGCGCGCCGACGGTCTGCATCCAGGCCCCGAGATAGCTGACCAGCACGGCCGGCCACAGCAGCCGGAAGGCGTGCTGCCGCAACGGTGCCCACGGCGACGACTCGGCGACCGGCGGGGCAGGACGGCCCTCGGCCGGAACGGTCATCGCACCTCCTGGCCTCGACTCCGGAGCCCGCGCAGGACTCTAGTGCCCGGCGCCGGGGCTGGTCGGCCCGGCGCCGGAGCCCGACCGACGCTCACCGCGGTGCGGTCCGGCGGGGTCCAGCGAGCGACGCGGCGTGAGCCGGAGCGTGGCGGATCTCGCCTCGCCGCCGGTGATGGCCGCCGTGGGGCCTGGGTAGCGCCCGTACTTGTCGCGGTACGCCACGTCGACGGCCCTGTGGTCCACGGCTCCTGGGTCGCACGCCTCCACGGCCGACTGGTCGGCCGGCTGGTCGTGACCGCTGACGTCGGTCAGCTCCACGTCGACCGCTTCCCCGCCGGCCTCCAGCCGGGCCTGCCAGCAGGACCGCACCCCGCGGAACCAGGCCGCACCCCGCCCGTTGACAGAGCGGACGTAGAGCTGGTCGGCGACCCGACCACCCAGATCGTCCGGGCCGTCCGGAGCGAGCCGTCGCGTCGCCGCGAGGCGATCTCGAGCTCGTCGGCGCCGCCGATGGCGTCCAGCTGGCCGGGAGTCCAGGTGGTCACGATCTCGGTTCCTTCCGTCGTGGGTGCGATCAGCTGCGGGCGGCTCGGCCGCCGGCCCACACCGGCCCCCCGGTGGGTCCGACCAGCGCCTGCGGCGCCGGGTCGATGCTCCCGCCCGGGGTCGAGACCAGCACGGAGAGCACGTCCCGCAGGAACCACCGGGAGGTCCGGTGGGAACGCGGCGGTGCGGGCCGCGGTGTGGGGGAGTTGGCCGGGTCGACTCGGTGGTCGCGCCCAGCCGGGTCGCTGGTCGGGGTCGGGGTGATGACGGCGGTGGTCACGAATGGTCCTTCGGGTGAGGTCCTGCTGATCGGTGGCCCGACCCGCCCCTCGGGGCGGGTTGGTGGGCGGCGGCACCGTCGACGCTCCCTGGTTGGCCTGTCTTCTGCTCAGCGTCCAGTTCAGCACGGTCCTTCCCGTCCAGGGAGTGACTGCTGACACAGGTACTGGCAGTGCCTCCCAGCCGGAACCGGATCTCGCCTACGGTCAGGGAGGGGGGCTAACGACGCCGCCGGCGACGCGATCGCCCCAGCCCTCCGCCGAGCCACCCGAGGAGAAGCGTGCGGATCAACCCGAAGCAACCCACCACCAGGGGCCCCGCCGAGACGTTCACCGGTGACGTCTGGTTCGACGTCCTCGCCCGCGGCGACCTGCCGTCGAGGATCCGGCTGAACCTGGTCCGGTTCACCCCCGGGGCTCACACGGCCTGGCACCGGCACGCGAACGGCCAGACGCTGCACGTCACCGACGGTGTCGGCCTGGTCCAGTCCCGGGGCGGCGAGGTGGTGGAGATCCGGCCGGGTGACACGGTCTGGACCCCGCCCGGGGAGTGGCACTGGCACGGGGCGGCGCCGGATCATGCGATGGCGCATCTGGCCCTCTGGGAGGGCCTGGCCGAGGACCAGGACGGACCCGAGACGGACTGGGCCGAGCACCTCACCGACCAGGAGTACCCGGGCCGGTCCGTGCGCCCCGACGAACCCGTCGACCACCCCGCGCGAACCCACAGGAGCTGACCGCATGCGCGGCCCGATCATCCACGCCCCGGTGACCTCCGCGTCGTGGAGCGACCCGACCCGGTGATCACCGAGCCCACCGACGCCATCGTCCGGGGCCGTCGCGGCTGGCACGCTGCGGTCTGCGCCGGCGTGCAGCCGGGATTGACGGTGGCGGTGGTCGGGGACGGCGCCGTCGGGCTGTTCGCGGTGCTTGCGGCGGCCGAGCCGGACGCCCGCCGGGTGATCGCGGTGAGCCGGCACGAGTCCCGGCAGCGGCTGGCCCATGAGTTCGGCGCCACCGACAGCGTCAGCCCGCGGGGCGACGACGGGGTGGCCGCGATCCTGCAGCTGACCGACGGGGTGGGCGCGGGCGCCGTCTGCGAGGGCGTGGGGACCGCGGAGTCGCGGGTGGAGCCGTCGGATCGCGCCCGGCACGGTGTTCGACCTCGAGCTGCCGCTGGAGGCGACCGCCGACGCGTACCGGGCGATGGACGAGCGCACGGCGATCAGGCCCTGCTCCGCCCTGACCTCGGAACCGCGAACACCGCCCCACCCGTCGATTGACTGAGAGGTTCTCCCATGCAGTACACCCGGCTCGGCACCACGGGCCTGAGGATCAGCCGGATCGCCCTCGGCTGCATGAGCTTCGGCGATGCCTCCCGCGGGTTCAGCGAGTGGTCGCTGGGCGAGGAGGCCGCCCAGCCGTTCTTCGCCCAGGCCGTCGAGCTGGGCATCACCTTCTGGGACACGGCCAACGTCTACAGCTTCGGCAGCTCCGAGGAGATCGTCGGCCGGGCCATCACCCGGTACGCGCGACGCGAGGACATCGTGCTGGCCACCAAGGTGCACTCCGGATGCATGACGGTCCCGGCGGCCAGGGCCTGTCCCGGAAGGCGATCATGGAGCAGATCGACGCGCCCTTGACCCGGCTCGGCACCGAGTACGTGGACCTGTACCAGATCCATCGCTTCGACCCGGAGACGCCGTTCGAGGAGACGATGGAGGCCCTGCACGACGTGGTGAAGGCCGGCAAGGCCCGCTATCTGGGGGCCTGTCGATGTGGGCCTGGCAGTTCGCCACCCTGCAGCACGCGGCCGACCGCGGAGGCTGGACCCGGTTCGTCTCCATGCAGGACCAGGACAACCTGATGATGCGGGAGGAGGAGCGCGAGATGTTCGGTCTGCTCGCCCACCAGGGGGTGGGCAGCATCCCGTACAGCCCGCTGGCCAAGGGTCGGTTGACCCGTCCGTGGGGCGAGCGGACCCAGCGGTTCGACGTCGACCCGGTCGGGCGCCGGTTCGACGTCGACAGTGACCAGCCGATCGTCGAGGCCGTCCGGCGGGTGGCGGAGGGGCACGGCGTGCCGATGGCCCAGGTCGCCCTGGCCTGGGTGCTGAGGAACCCGGTGGTCAGCGCACCCATCGTCGGTGCCACCAAGGATCACCATCTGGCCGACGCCGCGGCGGCGCTGGAGCTCGGGCTCGGCGAGGAGGAGATCGCAACCCTCGAGGAGCCGTACCGGCCGCACCAGCCGACCGCCTTCTGAGGCGCGACGGGCGGGTCACGACGGATCGCGGCCCGCCCGTCAGCCGGTCAGCCGCGGGCCTCGACCACGATGTTGAACATCGTGGTGGCGATCACCCGGGCCTCCGCGAAGCCGGCCTCGCGGAACACCTCCACGGTCCGCAGCGGCCCCGCCTGCGCGCCCAGCGCCCGGTGCCCCGGCTCGGAGAGGCTGTGCGGCACGCAGATGTTCGCACTGGCGGCGTACCAGCTCACCCCCAGCGGATGCAGGTTGTCCTGCAGGGCGTCCCCGGCGCCCGGCTCGACGGCCAGCACCCGGCCCCCGGGGGCCAGTGACACTCGGGCGGCTCGGAGGGCGCCGACGGGGTCGCCCAGGTCGTGCAGGGCGTCGAAGAAGCAGACCAGGTCGTAGCGACCCTCGACCTCCTCGGCGGTGCCGTGGACGAACCGGGTGTTGCCGGTCAGGCCCTCCCGGGCCGCAGTGGCGGTGGCACGCCGGATCGACGCGGCGTGGTAGTCCACCCCCACGAAGGTCGATGCCGGGAAGGCCTCCGCCATGATCATGGTCGGCGCACCGTGGCCGCACCCGACGTCCAGGACCCGGATCCCGGCCCGGAGCTGGTCGTGCAGTCCGTCCGCGGCGTGCAGCCACTCCCCGACCAGCGAGGTGGCGTACAGCGGCCGGTAGAACCGCTCAACCCCGCTGAACAGCCGCGGGTCGCGCTCGTGCCAGGCCAGCCCCTCGCCCGTGGTGTAGGCGTGCGCCAGCCGGTCCACGTCGGCCCACACCGCCGCGTTGATCTCGAAGGCCCCGGCCAGGGCGGCCGGACTGTCGTCGTCGGACAGCACGGCGGCGTGCTCGGGCGGCAAGGCGAAGGTCTCGCCCTGCGGGTCGTACACCAGGTAGCCCGCGGCCGACTGGGCCGAGAGCCACTCCCGCAGGTACCGCTCGGCCAGGCCGGTCGCGGCGGCCAGCCCGGCGCTGGTCACCGGACCGCTGCCGGCCAGCGTCCGCCACACGCCGAGCCGGTCACCCAGGTAGGTGAGAACCGCGTTCGCGGCGGCGCCCTGGTCGCCGGCGACCTTCAGGGCGAACGCCTGGACGCGGGCGACGAACTCCGCCTCGCTCGACGCCGGTCCGGCAGCCGCCCCGGTGGGGGTGTCGATGTCGGTGTCTGTGTCGGGCTGGTGATCGGTGATGGTCATGGTGCTGGTTCCTCTCGTCCGGACCACGAACCGTTCGTGGTTGCTGCGACGACGATGACGGGCCTGGCTGTCGCGCCGGCGTCACGCGCCGGCCAGGCTCGACCGCGGCCGCCGGGCCGGTGACAGTGACATGACAGCGCCGAGCGGTTGGCTGTCGGCATGACCACGGCAGCGGAGCTCGGCGGGCTCGGGACGACGGTGACGGTCTGGGCCCATCCCGACGACGAGACGTACCTGGCGGCCGGGGTGATGGCCGCGCTGCGGGAGGCCGACCAGCGGGTGGTGTGCGTGACCGCCACCCGGGGCGACGCCGGGAACGGGCTCCACCTCGGCGGCAGCGCGTGGCAACGCGCCGAGCTCGGCGCGTTGCGGGCCCGGGAGTTGGCGACGGCGCTGGCCGAGCTCGGCGTGACCGAGCACCACTGGCTCGACTACGCCGACGGCGGGCTCGCCGCGGTCGACCCGGAGCCCGCGGTGGACACCCTGGTCCGGCTGCTGGACGAGGTCGGGCCGACGACCGTGCTCACCTTCGGGCCGGACGGGTTCACCGGCCACCCCGACCACACCACCGTGTCACGCTGGGTGACGGCGGCCGTCGCCGGCTGCCGCCACCGACCCCGGCTGCTGTACGCCTCGGCGACCCCCGCGGACCTGGCCGCCAGCGCCGCCGTCGACGAGAGGTTCGGGGTGTACGAGCTCGGGCGTCCGCGCCTGGTGGAGACCGCCGACCTGGCCGTGCGGCTCGAGCTGTCGGGTCCAGCGCTCCAGCGCAAGGTCGCGGCGCTGGCCGCTCAGGCCAGCCAGACCGCGGTGATCATGGACGCGATCGGGCGGGACGCGTTCGCGGCCTGGGTGCGGGCCGAGTCGTTCGTCGCCGCCGGCCCCGGCTGAGCATGACGGCGCCAGTGGTCTCGGGCAGACTCGGACCCAGCCGCCCCGGTGATCGGAGGAGCATGACCACCCCACGTCCGAGCGTGCCGGTGCGGGTGGCCGTACTGGGGCCGCTGGAGCTGCGGGTGCAGGGGGTCGGTGTCGCCGTACCGGGACTGCGCCGGTCCGCGGTGCTCGCCGTGCTGGCCCTGGCCGCCGGACGGACCGTCACCACCGACCTGTTGACGGACGCGCTGTGGGGCGACCGCGTACCCGAGGGCGGGGTGCAGGCGCTGCACAGCCAGATCTCCCGGCTGCGCAGGACGCTGGGGTCGGCCGCCGAGCGCGTCGAGCGAGTCGCCGGGGGCTACCGCCTGCGGCTCGAACCGGACGAGCTGGACGTCGACCAGGCCCGGCGGCTGGCGGCCGAGGCAACGGCGTTGGCCGGGTCGAACCCGCGGGCCGCGGCGGACCGGGCCGGGGCCGCGCTGGCGTTGTGGCGGGGGGAGGCGCTCGCCGAGTTCGGAGAGATCGCGCCGCTCACCGCGTACCAGGTGGGGCTGACCCAGCTGTACGAGGATCTGCGGGACCTCTGGTGGGAGAGCCGGCTGGCCGCTGGGGACCACACGGTCGCCGCGGAGGCGGCCACGGCCCTGGTCGCGGACCCGATCCGCGAGCGGACCGCCGTGGTCCACGTTCGGGCCCTGGCCGCGGCGGGTCGCTCGGCGGAGGCCATGCGGGCCGCGGGGAGCTTCCGCACCCAGCTGGCCGAGGAGACCGGCCTCGACCCCGGCCCCGGGTTCGCCGCGCTCGAGCAGCAGGTCGCCTCCGGCGCCCTCGCCCCTCCCGCCCGCCCCGCCCGACGGCCGCTGGTCCGCCCGCGGACCCCGCTGGTCGGTCGGTCTCGGGACCGGGACGAGCTGCACCGGCTGCTCAGCCGGTTCCCGGTGGTGACGGTCGCCGGGCCGGGGGGTGTCGGGAAGACCCGGATCGTGCTGGAGGTGGCCGCCGACGCGGCCGAGCGGGAGCCGGACCGGGTGGCGTGGGTGCCGTTGGCGGCGGTGACCGAGCCGGCCCGCGTTCCCGAAGCGGTGGTGTCCGCCCTCGGGCTGCGGGTGAGCGGCCACCCGTCGGCGGCCTCGGTGGCCGACGCCCTGGCCGGGCAGCAGCTGCTGCTGGTGCTGGACAACTGCGAGCACGTGGCGACGGGCTGCCGGGACCTCGTCACCGCTCTCGGCGAGCGGGCCCCGGACGTGCGGGTGCTGGCCACCTCCCGGACCAGCCTGCACGTTCCCGGCGAGTACGTGGTCCGGCTGCAGCCGCTGCCGATGCCGCTCCCGGTTCTCGGGGGCGAGCTGTCCGCGGGCGACCTGCGGGACCTGGGCCGGCAGCCGGCGGTGCGGGCCTTCGTCGAGCACGCCGAGCGCCGGGTCGGCGGATTCGAGGTGACCCGGCAGAACGCCGCACTGATCATCGCCGTGCTGCACCGCCTGGACGGGCTGCCGCTGGCCATCGAGCTGGCCGCCGGGCAGCTGGCCGTGCTGCCGCTGCCGGCGCTCGGCGAACGGCTGGGACGGGCCCTGGACGTCCTGGTCGCCGAGAAGCCCGACGACCAGGCCCGGCAGCGCACCCTGCGGGCCACCGTGGACTGGTCCTACCGGCTGCTGCGGGAGCCCGACCGTCGGCTGCTCCGCGCGCTCGCGCCGTTCCCCGGCGGGGTGGAGCTGGCGACGGTGGAGGACATCGCCGGTCAGGTCCTGCCCGCCGGCACCGACCCTCTGGTCAGCCTCAGCCGCCTCGTCGACGCGTCGCTGCTGGCCGTCGACTCCCAGGCGGCGGCCCGGTACTCCCTGCTGGACACCGTGCGGAGCTTCCTGCTGGGCGAGCTGGATCGCTCCGGTGACCGGGCGGACGCCGAACGTCGCTTCGTCCGCTGGGCGGTGGCGGCCACCGGGCGGCTCGCGGGCCAGCTGTTCTCCGAGCAGGAGGCCGACGGGGACCGTGGGCTGCGGGCCGAGCTGGCCAACCTGCGGTCGGCTCTGGACCTGGCCGTGCGTGGTCACGACCTCGACGCCGCCGTCGAGATCGCCCTGGCCGTCGACACGGCGACCGTCTTCCGCGACCTGCCGGCGGTCTGGGGCTGGGCGCCGGAGCTGGCCGCCCACCCCGGCCTGTCCGGGCACCGCCGGCAGGTCAGCGTGCTCGGCAGCGCCGCGATGGCGAGCTGGCTGTTCGGCGACCACGACGAGTCGCGCCGCCTGAGCCGAGCCGCCCTGGCCCTGGCCGACGACGCCACCCCGGACGCCGAGCAGTCCCGCGCCTGGAACGCGGTCGCGGCGGTGGCCCTGTTCTCCGGGGAGTTCGACCAGGCGACCCGGGCCTACGAGCGGGCGGCGAGGGGGGCGCTGGACCCTGCCTCCGAGCTGGCCGCCGCCGCCCTGTCCGCCGGGTACGGGGGCGACCGGGTCCGGGCCGAGCGCCTGCTCGACCGGGCGAGCGCGCTGCCGGCCTGCCCGTCGTCGCGGGCGTTCACGCTCTACACGACCGCCGAGATCGCCTCCGACCCGAGGGCGGCGATCGAGGCGTACCGGGAGTCGATCGCGCTGGCCCGCTCCTGCGGGGCGACCTTCGTGGTCGGGGTCTCCGCCCTCGGGCTGGCCCGCCAGCAGGCCGAGCTCGGCGAGGTCGAGGCGGCGGCCGAGACGTACGGGCAGCTGATCGCCGCCTGGCAGGCGTCCGGCAACCTGACCCAGCTGTGGACGACGGTACGGAACGCGGCCCTGCTGCTGCACCGCACCGGCGCCGACGAGGGGGCCGCCCTGCTGCTCGCGGCGGCCGACCGCGGCCGCGGGGCCGCGGCGGTGGCCGGTGATCCCGGCGTGGCCTTCACCGCCGCGCGGGCCGAGCTGACCGCCCGCCTCGGACCGGGAACCCTGGCCCGGCTCAGCGCGGAGGCGGCCCGGCTCGGGGCCGCCGGGGTGATCGCCCGCGCGCAGCACGAGCTCGACCGGCTCCGCGGGCACACCGGCGACCGGAGCGGTCGCTGAGCTCGGAAGGTCCGTCCGACGCCGGGCGGTGCCGGACCGCCGGGCTCGTCAGCCCGGAGGTGAGCGCCACCGTGAGTGCCAGATCCGTCCGGTCGTCGACCGGGTGCACCCTGGCGGCGCCGACCGGCGCACCCTAGATTTCCTCGTGTGCACCGAGAACCGGGAACTCGTCGCGTGGTCGTCCTGGTGCAGCCGGCGGTCAACCTGCTGGACCTGAGTGGTCCGGTGCAGGTGTTCGACGCGGCGAACCACCTGGGTGCCGGCTACGCGCTCAGCTACGTCTCCGAGACCCCCGAGGTGCGGTCGGCCCAGGGACTGCGGCTGGCGGGGCTGGGGCCGTTGCCGGCCGTCGGGGCCGGTGACCTCGTCCTCGTCCCGGGGCCGCGGCTGCAGCCCCCGACCCCGTCCCAGCCGCTGGTCTCGGCGGGCGTCGTGCAGTGGCTCCGCACGGCGGGCGAGCAGCAGGCCCGGATCGCTGCGGTGTGTACCGGTGCTGCGGCCCTGGGCGAGGCCGGCCTGCTGGACGGCCGGCGGTGCACGACGCACTGGTCCTTGGTGGAAGCCCTGCGGCAGCGCTATCCGCGGGCCCGGGTCCACGACGGCGTGCTGTTCGTCCACGATGGGCTGATCAGCACCAGCGCCGGCATCTCGGCGGGGATCGATCTCGCGCTCGCGCTGGTCGGCGATGATCATGGTCCGGCCCTCACCGCGGCCGTGGCCCGCGAGCTGGTGGTCTACCTCCGACGGGACGCGTCCACGGCCCAGATCAGCGCCTTCATCGACCATCGGGCCCATCTCGACACCGCCGTCCACCGGATCCAGGACCACCTGGCCCAGCACCTGGACGCACCGCAGACCCTGGCCCAGCTGGCCCAGATCGTCCACCTGTCCCCGCGCGGACTCAGCCGCGCCTTCCAGCGCGCCATCGGCCTCAGCCCGCTGGAGTACCAGCAGCGGCTGCGGCTGGAACACGCCACCGCCCTGCTGTCGGAGACCGGCCTGTCGGTCCGCGCGGTCGCCGCCCGCTGCGGGTTCGCCGACGAGCGGCACCTCCGCCGGCTGTTCTCGGCCCGTTTCGGCCGTCCGCCGTCGGCCGCCCGGGCTCAGGCGGTGAACCCCTGATGGCCGGCCGCCGTCGACGCCTCGTCCCGGTGCTGGCGACGGCGGCGGTCGCCCTCGTCGCGCTGTCCGGCGTCGCCGCCGCCGGGGTGTCGGTCTCGATGGCGCAGAGCTATCCGCCCCCGCCCGGCCCGGCGGACCTCCCCGCTCCGCACCCGTCCGGGCGGACCGACCCCCACCGGCTGCGGGTGATGGTCGCCGTCGGCGCCTCCGGCTCGGTCGCCAGCGACGTCCTGGTGCCGTACGAGGTGTTCGCCCGGTCGGGACGGTTCGCCGTCTCCCTGGTCGCCGCCTCCCGGGAGCCGGTCGTGCTGTCCGGCGGCGTGCACGTGGTGCCCGACCACACGTTCGCGGAGACCGGAGGCCCGTCGGGACGGCGAGCCGACGTGATCGTGGTCCCGGCCGTCGCCCAGCCGACGGGCGAGGCGGAGGCGCCGCTGCGGGCCTGGGTCGCGGCCCAGGCCTCCCGAGGGGCTCGGGTGCTCGGGGTGTGCGCCGGCTCGCAGGTGCTGGCGGCCAGCGGGGTGCTGGACCACCGGCGGGCCACCTCGCACTGGTCGCTGATCGACTCGCTGCGGCGCGCCCATCCCGACACCGAGTGGGTACCCGGCCGGCGCCACGTCGAGGACGGCCCGGTCATCACCACCGCCGGAGTCACCTCCGGTGCGGCGGGCGCGCTGCAGACGGTGGAGCGGCTGGCGGGAACCGCGGAGGCGGAGCGGGTGCGCGCCGCGCTCGGCTATCCGGCCTGGCGGCCCGCCGCCGACACCCGGATCCCGGTCAGCCGCTGGGCGCCGGCCGACCTCCCGTACGGCCTGAACGCCGCGTTCCCGTGGCTCCGGCCCACGATCGGACTGGCGGTCTCCGACGGGATCGGCGAGTCCGACCTGGCGGCGGCCGCCGAGCTCTACCAGGGAGCGTCGTTCGCCGCGCGTACCGTCGTCATCGGTCCACGGTCCACGGTGACCAGCCGTCACGGCGTCACCCTCCTCGTTAAGCCGGCCGGACCGGGCGCACCGCGGGTCGACCGGCTCATCGCCCCCGGCGCCGGTGGTCCCGCCGACGTCGATCCGGCGCTTCGGCGATGGGCCGCCGGACGCAGCCTGCCGCTCGGGCTGCCGGGCCGCTCCGACCGGCAGTTCGCGTTCGACCCGATGCTGCGGGCCCTGGCCCGCGACGCCGACGTCGCGACGGCCGTGGCGACCGCCAAGTACGTCGAGTATCCGCTGGGTCAGCTGGACCTGGCCGGTGCCCGGTGGCCGTGGCGGCCGACAGCGCTGTTCGCCGGCGCCGTCGGGGCGTCGACCCTGGTCGGATGGGGGACCGTGTCCGTCGCCGGCGGGAAGGCCCGCCGGCGGGGTGAAATCCGTCATGGCCGACCCGTGCGGATCGCGGTCGGATCGATGGCACCGAGCACTGCCGCCGCGGCCGGCCGGGCAGGACGCTGAAGACATGGACACCATGGACGTCATCACCGTGGACACGCTGCGGCGTCGCTACGGACCACCCGGGACGCGCGGCTTCGAGGCCGTCCGCGGAATCGACTTCTCGGTGCGGCGGGGCGAGCTGTTCGCGCTCCTCGGCACCAACGGAGCCGGCAAGACCTCCACCCTGGAGGTGGTCGAGGGCCTCGCCCGACCCACGTCCGGCACGGTTCGCGTGCTCGGGCACGACCCGTACGGTGACCGGCGCCGGGTCCGGCCGCGCGTCGGCATCATGCTGCAGGACGCCGGATTCGCCGGCGAGCTGACCGTCGCCGAGACCCTCCGGCTCTGGGCCGGGACCCTGACCACGCCGCGCCCGGTGGCGGAGGCGCTGGAGCTCGTCGACCTGGGTCGCCGGTCCGGGGTCCGGGCCAACCAGCTGTCCGGCGGTGAGCAGCGTCGCCTCGGGCTCGCCCTGGCCCTGCTCGGCCGGCCCGAGATGTTGTTCCTCGACGAACCCACCGCCGGCCTGGACCCGCAGAGCCGCGCCCGCGCCTGGCAGCTGGTGCGCGAGCTGCTGGCCTCGGGAGTGACGGTGGTCCTGACCACCCACTACCTGGCCGAGGCCGAGGAGCTGGCGGACCGGGTGGCGATCCTGCACCAGGGCCGGATCGTGCGCAGCGGCACCCCGGCCGAGGTGGTGGCCGCCGACCCGGCCCACATCTCCTACACCCGACCGCCCGGCGACCCCGAGCCCGGACCCGACCTGCCCGGCGTGGTCAGCGTGGTCAGCGGTGCCGGGGACACCGTCGTGGTCACCAGCACCGACCTGCAGCAGACCCTGACCGCCCTGCTCGCCTGGGCCGGAGCCCGCGGCGTGGCGCTGCCGGGGCTGACCGCCCGCCCGGCCACCCTGGAGGAGACGTTCCTGAGCCTGGCCGGGTCCGGCGCGGCGACGGACGAGGAGGAGGCAGCATGAGCGCCCCGATGCGTGTCAGCCCCACCCGGCCGCACTCCGACGGATGGCGGGCGACCGCTCGCCGCGTCGAGACCCTGGCCGGGACCGAGGTGCTCCTGCTCCGGCGTACGCCCGCGGCGCTGTTCATCGCGGCCGCGATGCCGGTGACGATGGTCCTGCTCTTCCGGGTCTCGATGCCACCCGAGCTCGCCGCGGCATCGGGGACGGGCGCCTTCATCGTCACCTCGCTGGCCGGCGCCACGCTGATCCTGGTCGTCTACTACAACCTCGTCACCTCCCTGGTCGCGCGGCGGGAGGACCTGGTGCTGAAGCGGCTGCGGGCCGGTGAGCTGAGTGACGGCGAGATCATCGCCGGGACCGCCGCCCCGGCAGTGGTGATCGCCTGGGCGCAGCTGGTGCTCGGGTTCGGCGCCGCGGTCGCCGCCTTCGACCTCGGCTGGCCGACCAACCCCCTCCTGGTGCTGGCCGCGCTCGCTGGCGGGACGGCCCTGTTCGTCCTGTTGGCCCTGGTCAGCGCCGGACTGACCCGCAACGTGTCGGCGTCAGGCTTCACCACCGCCCCCCTGCTGGTCGTCTCGATGGCCCTCAGCGGGCTGATGCTCCCGGTGTCGGCCCTGCCCGTGCCCCTGGAGCAGGTCGCTCGGCTCCTGCCGCTCACCCCGGTCGTCGACCTGCTCCAGCTCGGGCTCACCGGCACCGCCGCCGACGGAAGGACGGTGGGGCTGTCGGCGTCCTTCGCCGCGGCGGTCGTTCCCCTGCTGATCCTCGGCGGGTGGATCACCGCGAGCCTGGTCCTGGCGCGGCGCTGGTTCCGGTGGGAGCCGCGGCGATGAGGGCCGGGGCGTCGGCCGCCCGCCCCGTTCTCACCCGCCGGTGGACCGGGCGCCCCGGGGTGGAGCGGTTCGATCTGTACACCCGCGCACCGCTGTACGCGATCTCCGCCTCCGAACCGGTCGTCCTGCTGCTGCTGGTGAACGGGCAGGAGCAGGTCCGAACCGCGGGGGTGGTCGTGCTGGTGGCCGTCAGCGTGGCGCACACCGCGGCGTGCCTCGGCGTGCTGCAGGCCGGCCTGCGGCACGCCGTGGACGGCACCGACCTCGGGACACGGCTGGTCGGTGCGGCCCTGGTGCTGACCGCGATCGGGCTGGCCGTCGGCCCGGTCGCGCTCCCGGTCTACGACCGCCACCTCGGGTCCGACGGGTTCCCGGTGGGGATGGCGGTCGTGGTGGTGTTCTGCGGTGCCGTGACCGCCGCCGTGACGCCCGCGCTCCGCGGTCGGCCGCTGCTGGTGGTGCTGGTGGCGCCGGCCCTGGTGCTCGCCGTGCTCGAGGTCCTCCTCTCCTCGACCGCCTGGGGGGCCGGGCCGGTGGCGATGCGCCAGCCGCCCTGGGCGCTGAACTACGCCGGCTTCGTCGGTGCCCTGGTCCTGGTCTACCGCTCCTCGGCCTGGGTGCTGGGCATCGTCTGGGAGATCGACCGGGCCCGTGACGTCCAGGCGCGGCTGGCGGTGGCGGAGGAACGACTGCGGGTGGCCCGCGACCTGCACGACGTCCTCGGCCGCAACCTGACCCTGATCGCCGTCAACAGCGAGCTGGCCACCCAGCTCGCACCGCGGGACACCGACGCCGCCGTGGCCCGGATGCGGCAGGTGCGCCAGACCGCGCAGGAGGCCATGCGGGACGTTCGCGACGTCGTGACCGGACAGCGCCACGCCGATCTGGACGCCGAGCTGGCGGGAGCCCGCTCGGTGCTCCGCTCCGCGGGCATCGCCACCCGGGTGATCGGGGACGGGGCCGGGCTCCCGGCCGGCGTCCAGGCCGGCCTGGGCTGGGCGGTCCGCGAAGCCACCACCAACATCCTCCGCCACGCCGAGCCCACGACGGTCACCATCGACCTCAGCACCGTCCCCGACGGGCCGGACCGGTGGTTCGCGCAGCTCCGGATCGACAACGACGGCGTACCCGGGGGTGCCCGGCCGCGGCCGCTCGGCGGCCACGGTCACGGGCTCGCCGGCCTGCGTGACCGGTTGGCCCGGCTGGACGGCGATCTCACGGTCACCGCCGCCCCGGCCGGGCACTTCGCGGTGCAGGCCCGGCTGCCGCTGCGGAGCCCGGTCCCGGCCGCCGACCAGGAGCCGACCCCGTGATCCGGCTGCTGCTGGCCGACGACGAGAACCTGATCCGCTCGGCGCTGGCGGCCCTGCTGGCCCTGGAGCCTGACCTCCAGGTGGTGGCGGAGGCGGCGTCCGGGGACGAGGCCATCGCCATGGCCCACCGTCATCGACCCGACGTCGCCGTGCTCGATCTGCAGATGCCCGGCCCGGACGGCATCGCCGTCGCGGAGGCCCTGCGCCGCGACCTGCCGCGGTGCGCCAGCATCATCGTGACCAGCCACGGACGCCCCGGCCACCTCAAGCGGGCCCTGGCCGCGGGGGTCCGCGGGTTCCTGCCCAAGAGCGTCTCCGCCCGGGTCCTGGGCGACGTCATCCGGACCGCGAACACCGGCGGCCGCTACGTCGACCCCGAGCTGGCGGCCGAGGCCATCAGCGCCGGCGACAGCCCGCTCACCCCCCGTGAAGCCGACGTGCTGGAGCTGGCCGCCGACGGGCTGCCGGTCGAGGAGATCGCCCGGCACGCCTGCCTGTCGCCGGGTACCGCGCGCAACTACCTGTCCTCCGCGGTCGCCAAGCTCGGGGCCGCCAACCGCCATCAGGCCGTCAACGTCGCCCGTACGCACGGCTGGATCTGAGCACCCGGCCCACCCAGTCCGCCCGTCCACCCAGCCCACCCCAGCGCCTACCCAGCGCCGACCCAGTCCACCGAGTCCGAGGAGCCCTGCCATGCCCGACGCCCTGCCCGACGCCCTGCCCGACGCCCGGCCCGACGCCCGGCCCGACGCCGGCGCCGCGACCCGCGGGCGGGCGCAGCCGCGCGGAGGGTCCGCGCCGGGCGCCACCCCCGACGCGCGACAGCTGCCGCTCTGGCGCCTGCACGTGCTGCGGCTCGGGTACCTGCTGATGGGTGTCGGGCTGGCGGTGGTCAAGTGGCCCCTGCTCTTCCAGCGGGAGCAGCCCTGGGAGCTGATGGAGGGGGTCGTCACCTGCATGCTGGTGGCGCTGTCCGTGCTGGCCCTGGTGGGACTGCGCTACCCGCTGCAGATGCTGCCCGTGCTGCTGTTCGAGTCCGCCTGGAAGCTGCTTTGGCTCGCCGTGGTCGCCCTGCCCCTGTTGGTCACCGGCCAGCTGGACCCGGCCACCCGGGCGATGGCCTCGGACCTGCTCTGGGTCGCACCCATCCTGCTCGTCATCCCCTGGCCGTACGTGGTCACCCACTACGTCAGCCAGCGCGGCGACCGGTGGCGCCCCGGGTCCGCAGCGCCCCCCGGCCGAACCCGGCGACCCGGCCGGTGACCCGTCAGGGCTGGGACCAGCTGGTCGAGGACGCGGCCCGCGCCGAAGCCCGCCGGCACCCGGGCGTGGTGATCGGGGCCGTCGACGCGGTCTCGGGCCAGCGGACCGTGCTGGGCCGGGGACGCACCCGCCGGCCGGACGGACCCGCACCCGGCGCCGACACCCTGTTCGAGATCGGCTCGATCACCAAGGTGTTCACCGGGCTGCTGCTGGCCGTCGCCGCGGTCCGCGGCGAGGTCACCGTGGACACCCCGGTGGGGGCCTTGCTGCCGGGCGTCGCGATCCCCGACCGGGGCGGCGTCGCGATCACCCTGGAGCAGCTGAGCACCCACCGCTCCGGGCTGCCGCGCTCGCCGGTGGGCCTGCGGGCCGAGCTGCGGACCGGTGTGCTCGGGGGCCGCAACCCGTACGCCGACCTGACCACCGAGCGGGTGCTCGACCTCCTCGCCCGCACCCCGCTACGCCGCACCCCGGGCACCGGCCCGATCGCCTACTCCAACCTGGGCAGCGGACTGCTGGGGATCGCCCTGGTGAGGGCCGCGGGGGCCGACAGCTACGCCGATCTGGTCCAGAGCCGGATCTGCGCGCCCCTCGGCCTGGCGGACACCACCGTCCTCGAGCACGCTGACCCCCGGCGCCTGGCCACCGGCCACCGCTCCCGGCGCCGACCGGTCGACCACTGGACGCTCACCGGGCTGGCCGGAGCCGGAGCCCTGCTGTCCAGCGGCGCCGACCTGCTCACCTTCCTCAGCGCGCAGCTGAGGCCCGAGTCCACCCCGCTGGCCGCGGCCATCCGGCTCAGCCAGCAGCCACGCCACACCGAGCGCCGGTACGGCATCGCGCTCGGCTGGATCACCACCACCAGCCGGACGGGACTCCGGCTGCTGTGGCACAACGGGGGAACGGGCGGGTTCCGATCCTTCGCCGGTCTCCGACCCGACCGCGGCACCGGGGTGGTGGTGCTCGCCAACTCGCGGCGCGCGCCCGAACCGGCCGGTCTGCGTCTGCTGACGCGCCTGTGACCCTGCGGATCCGGGGTCGCGCCGACCAGCAGCAGGACTGAG
>CAWHTY010000012.1:0-18294 GCA_963832435.1 uncultured Actinomycetota bacterium | reverse complement strand
GTCGCTGGGCTCTCTGGCTCACCGTGGCGCCGCCGGGGCGCGACCTGGATCTCAGCGTCCGCCCGGGTCGCACGTACGCGTGCACCGCCCACTTCTATCCCGGGTCGGGCCAGCACCGAGCGCTGATCGAGCCGCCGCTGCCGGACCCGGACGAGCCGCCGGCATCGGACCGGACGACCGGCGAGATCGTCGCGACGCGGTCATGGGGCGGGGACGACCTGGCGACGGTCGGCGTCCAGCTGGCCGACCTGCTGGCCGCCGACCCGTGGGCGACCCGGCTCCCGGTGGTGGTCGCCGGCGTCCCGGTGCCGCCGGCGGGCGGCGACGCCTGGCGACTCCGGGACCTGTCGGGCCGCACGGTGCCGCTGGTCGACGGTGACGGTGATCCGTGGCCGCTGGTCGCGCAGGCGGGTGGACAGCCGCTGCAGGTGATGGGGGAGTACGACGGTCGCCGGCTGCTCCCGCTGGCCGTCCTCCCGGACGCCGGGGGACGCCGGTACAGCACGGTGCTCCACGGATGACACCGGACGGAGTGCGCCCGTGACCACCCCGGCGCAGTGGGCCGAGCTGGTCACCACCGCCCTGCTGGGGACCGACCGCCGCCCGCTGGACGTCGCCGACCCGCCGGCCGAGGTGCTGCACCAGGCAGCCCGCCACCGCGTCCTGGACCGCCTCGCCGCGGCCGCTGCTCCGTCGACGCCCGACCCGGCCGCCGATCAGGCCGCGCCCGACCCTCCGGGGGTGGTGGCCCCGGCTCAGGACCGGCCCGAGGCGCCGGAGAACGCCGACCTGCTGCTGCAGCAGCTGCTCCGCACCCCCGATCCAGCCCTGGTGTCCTGCTGGCTGCAGGTGTGCGCCGCTCACGGGTACGTCGTCGCGTCCCTCCACTGGACGGTGCTGGCGCGGCTGGCCGCACGGTCGACGGTCTACGACCGGACGGCCCTGGCCGCCTCGATCGGGCCTCGCGGCCGCTGGTTCCTCCACCAGAACCCGGAGTGGCGTCGACTCGCCGCCGACGCCGACGCAGCGGTGGTCTCGATCCAACCGGCAGCGGTCCCGACCCCACCGGCGGCAGGTGCCGCCACCCCCGGCTCGCGGGCCGCGGCGAACGCCACGGGGTCGCGCGACCGGCTGAGGGCCGAGGACGTGCTCGCCGATCCCGAGCGGCTGCTCACGCACCCGCAGCCCTGGACCCCGGAGCTGGTGTCCGCGGCGTACGCGGTCCTCGGGGGTGACGGCGGCGTGCCACCGGCGCGCACCTTCGCCACCCGGTTGGGGGTCGCATTGCCCCTCGAGCTCTATCCGAGCATCGCCAGGGCAGGGGAGTACTACGTCCTCGCACCCGACGCCTCCCCGGCGCGTCGCCGTACGGTCCGGGACCGGTTCGTGGCTCTGGAGCTGGCGGCGTACGCTCGCGCCGCCATCCAGCACGCGTTCACCGACGGCACCACCGGCTTCACCAGGGCGGAGATCCCCCATGTCTGACGGCACCACGACCACCGGCGCGCTGGTGGCGCCCGACCGGCTGCGGCCGCACGCCGAGGAGGCGTACGCCGACGAGCTGGTCGCCCTGGCCGCCGTCGACGACCGCCCGCGGCCGCCGCGCTGGCGCCTGTCGCCCTGGGCGGTGGTGACGTACCTGGTGGGCGGCACCCTGCGCGACGGGACGGAGATCTCGGCGAAGTACATCGGCTCGCGCCGGCTGATGGAGGTGGCGGTCGCCACCCTGGCCACCGACCGGGCCCTGCTGCTGCTCGGCGTGCCCGGGACCGCCAAGTCCTGGGTGTCGGAGCACCTGGCGGCCGCCGTGTCCGGCCGGTCCACGCTGCTGATCCAGGGCACCTCGGGCACGCCCGAGGAAGCCATCCGGTACGGCTGGAACTACGCCCGGCTGCTCGCTGAGGGACCCACCCCGGCCGCGCTCGTGCCCTCACCGGTGATGACGGCCATGGAGACCGGCGGGATCGCTCGGATCGAGGAGCTCACCCGGATCCCCAGCGACGTGCAGGACGCGTTGATCACTGTGCTGTCGGAGAAGACGCTGCCCGTGCCCGAGCTCGGCCAGGAGGTGCAGGCCGTCAAGGGCTTCAACGTGATCGCCACGGCCAACGACCGCGACCGCGGCGTCAACGACCTGTCGTCGGCGCTGCGTCGGCGGTTCAACACCGTCGTGCTGCCGCTGCCCGCCGACGTCGAGGACGAGATCCGGATCGTGACCACCCGGGTCGCCGAGCTGGCCGGGTCCCTGGAGCTGCCCGAGCCGCCCAGCGCGGAGGAGGAGATCCGGCGGGTGGTGACGGTGTTCCGCGAGCTGCGCGCCGGGGTGACCGCCGACGGTCGGACCGCGGTGAAGTCACCGACCGCCACCCTGTCGGCGGCCGAGGCCATCTCGGTGATCACCAGCGGTCTGGCCCTGGCCACCCACTTCGGCGACGGCACGCTGACCGCCGGTGACGTGGCGGCCGGTCTGGTCGGCGCCGTGGTGAAGGACCCGGTCAGCGACCGGGTGGCCTGGATCGAGTACCTCGAGGTGGTCGTCCGGAACCGGCCGGGCTGGGCCGAGTTCTACAGCGCCTGTCGTGAGGTGACCTGAGGGTGGCCGGTTCCGGTGGCACCGCCGAGCCGGTCGAGGTCGCGGTGCTCGGCATCCGCCACCACGGCCCCGGCTCGGCCCGGTCGTTGCTGGGCGCGTTGACCGCCTTCGAGCCGGACCAGGTGCTGATCGAGGGACCGGCCGACGCCGACCCCCTCGTCGGCTGGGCCGCTTCACCGTCCATGCACCCGCCGGTGGCGATCCTGGCGTACGCGCCCCTGGAGCCGCGGCGGGCGGCCTTCTGGCCGTTCGCGACCTTCTCGCCGGAGTGGCAGGCGTTGACCTGGTCGCTGGCGCACGAGGTCCCGGTCGGGTTCTGCGACCTCCCCGCCGCGCACACGCTCGCACCGGACGCCGTCGATCCACCCAGCCCGGACCTGCTCAGCCCGGACCTGCTCAGCCCGGACCTGCTCAGCCCGGACCCGGTGCCGCCGGAGGGAGCCGAGCAGCCCGCGTCGGAGGAGGCGGACCGGCCGGGGGCCGGGGCGGCCCGGCAGCCGCGGCGGGTCGTCCGACGCGATCCGCTCGGGGCGCTGGCCGCGGCGGCCGGCTACGAC
The DNA here is from genome assembly GCA_963832435.1 of uncultured Actinomycetota bacterium. Lineage (GTDB taxonomy): Bacteria > Actinomycetota > Actinomycetes > Propionibacteriales > Propionibacteriaceae > Microlunatus. Next base: position 15,144 of record CAWHTY010000012.1, on the reverse strand, counting down.
GACGCCGAGCGGTGGTGGGACGACGTCGTCGAGTCCCGTCGGGACTCCCCGTCGCCCTTCCCGGCCCTGTTGGAGGCGATGGCCGAGCTGCGGATCGCGCTGCCGGAGACCGACCCGGTGGAGGCGCGGAGCGAGGCCCGCCGGGAGGCCTACATGCGCAAGACCATCCGGGCGGCGGTGAAGACCGGACGCCGCCGGATCGCGGTGGTCTGCGGCGCCTGGCACGCCCCCGTGCTCACCTGGCCGCTGCCGCCGGCGACCGCCGACAACGCCACCCTGCGCGGGCTGCCCAAGACCAAGATCACCACGACCTGGGTGCCGTGGACGCACCAGCGGCTGTCCGCGGCGAGCGGCTACGGCGCCGGGATCGCCTCGCCCGGCTGGTACCACCACCTGTGGAGCGCGCCGGACCAGCCGGTCGCCCGGTGGCTGACGGCCGTGGCCGGCGCGCTGCGCACGCGCGACCTGCCCGTGTCGAGTGCCGCGGTGATCGAGGCCGTCCGGTTGTCGGAGACGCTCGCCGGGTTGCGGAACCGTCCTCTGGCCGGCCTGACCGAGGTCAACGACGCCACCCTGGCCGTGCTGTGCGACGGCGACCAGACCGCGCTGCGCTTCGTCACCGACGAGCTGGTGGTGGGCCAAGCCACCGGGCACGTCGACCCCGGGGTGCCGACCGTGCCCCTGGAGGCCGATCTGCTGGCCACCTGCCGCCGGCTCCGGCTCAAACGGGAAGCCGGGGTCAAGCTGCACGACCTGGACCTGCGGAAGCCCCTGGACCACCAGCGTTCGGTGCTGTTCCACCGCCTGCGCGTGCTGGATCTCGGCTGGGCCGCCCCCGCCGAGAGCGCGGTCGAGAGCCGCGGCACCTTCCGCGAGACCTGGCAGTCGGCCTGGCGGCCCGAGCTCGCCCTCGCGGTGATCGAGGCCGCGGTCTGGGGGACGACCGTGCTGACCGCGGCGACGGCCCGGCTCGCCGACACGACCGACAGCGGCAGCCTCGTGGAGCTGACGGCGGCGGTGGAGCGGGCCCTGCTCGCCGAGCTCCCCGAGGGACTGGACCGGCTGCTGACCACGCTGGCCCAGCGGGCCGCCCTGGACGCCGACGTGCTGCACCTGATGGAGGCGCTGCCCGCGTTGGCCCGGGCCCACCGCTACGGCGACGTCCGGGGCACCGACACCACCGCCCTGGCCGCGGTCGCGGACACGCTGGTGGTGCGGATCTGCGCCGGGCTGACCCCGGCGGTCACCGGTCTGGACGCCGAGTCCGCCCGGCAGATGCGGCAGCGGATGGACCGGGTCCACCACGCCATCGGGCTACTCGGGGCTGACCGGGCGTCGGACGAGCCCTCCCGCGCCGGAGCACCCACCCCACGCGCGGGGGTCGACCGGCGCGACGACTGGTTCGCCGTGCTGGCCGGCTGGCTCGATCGTTCCGACGTGCCCACCGAGGTCGCCGGCCGGGTGGTCCGGGTGCTGTTCGACGCCGGCCGGATCGCCGACGGTCCGCAACGGGTGCACCGGGCGCTGTCGTACGGCACCGCCGCCGCCGACAAGGCCGCCTGGGTGGACGGCTTCTTCGCCGACGGAGCCCTGCTGCTGATCCACGACGTCGAGCTGCGGGGGCTGGTGGACAGCTGGGTCGCCGGGCTGACCGACGCCGAGTTCACCGACGTGCTGCCCCTGGTCCGGCGGACCTTCAGCACCTTCAGCCCGCCCGAGCGTCGGCTGATCGGCGAGCGGCTGGCCGCCGCCCGGAGCGGCCGGGAGATCCGGGCGGCGGAACTCTCGTACGATCTCGTGCTCGCCGGCCCTGCGCTGGCCCTGGTCGACCGCCTCCTCGGCGCCGGCCGACCCGCCGCGGAGGGGGTTCTCGAGGACGCCCGGGGCGGGGTCGACGTTGAGTCCGCGTCAGACTCAGCTCGACGTGGCGCTCACGACGGCGACACGCCGGCGTCTGGCTCAGGTCGAGCTGCGTTCGACGCATCGGCCGATCCGCACCCGGAGTCCGACCGGTGAGCGGGGACGACGAGGTGGTCGACGAACGGCTGACGCGGTGGCGGCTGCTGCTCGGCGAGCCGGCGGCCGCCGGTCTCGGGGTCGAGCTGGGTGAGGACGAGGCCGAGATGGACGCGACGCTGGCCGCGCTCTACGAGGAGCAGCCGCGACGACGCCCTGGTCCGGCCGGCGACGACCGGGCCGCGGGGCTGGGTGCGTCAGCGCCCCAGGTGGCCCGCTGGCTCGGCGACATCCGGACGTACTTCCCGACCAGCGTCGTGCAGGTGATGCAGCGCGACGCCATCGAGCGGCTCAACCTGACCGCCCTGCTCCTCGAGCCCGAGCTGCTCAGCACGGTGCAGCCCGACGTCCACCTGGTCGCCACCCTGGTCGGCCTGAACTCGGTGATGCCGGAGACCACCAGGGAGACGGCGCGGACGGTGGTCGCCCAGGTGGTCGCCGAGATCGAGCAGCGCATCCGGGAGCGGACACGCTCGGCGGTCGGTGGTGCGGTCAACCGCGCCGCCCGCACCCGGCGTCCCCGGACGGTCGACATCGACTGGCTGGCCACCATCGGCCGCAACCTCGACCACTACCTGCCCGAGCACCGGACGGTGGTGCCGGAGCGGCTGGTCGGTCACGCCCGCAGCTCTCGGGCGCTGGCCTGCGACGTGGTGATCGCCATCGACCAGTCCTCCTCGATGGCGGAGTCGGTGGTCTACGCCTCGGTGTTCGGAGCGGTGCTCGGCTCCCTGCGCACGCTGCGGACGTCGCTGGTGGCCTTCGACACGGCCGTGGTGGACCTGACCGAGCTGCTGGAGGACCCCGTCGACGTGCTGTTCGGCTGCCAGCTCGGCGGCGGCACCGACATCAACCGCGCCGTCGCCTACTGCGCCGAGCTGGTCACCCGGCCCACCGAGACGGTGTTCCTGCTCGTCACCGATCTCTACGAGGGCGGCGACGGTGACGAGCTGATCCGGCGCCTCGGCGCGCTGCACCGGGCCGGCGTCCGGGTGGTGGTGCTGCTGGCTCTCTCCGACGCCGGAGCCCCGGCGTACGACCACGACCGGGCGGCGGTCCTGGCCGAGATCGGCATCCCGGCCTTCGCGTGCACGCCGGACCTCTTCCCGGATCTGCTGGCCGTGGTGATCGGTCGCGGTGACCCGGTGCGCTGGCTGGCCGAGCGCACCGGTCAGTGATCGGTCGGATCGACCACGGGGAGGAGCCGCCTCGACCGGGCCTCGCCGCCGGCGGCCGACTCAGGTCCAGTAGAGGAGGCGGGCGTTCGGCAGCCGGCGGTCCAGCTCCGCGGTGAACCAGGACCTCATCTCGGCCATGGTCGTCTTGTCGTAGACGAACTTCACCCCGCCGAACTTGGATCGCTTCGGGGTGCGGCGCTCCTCATCCATCTCCAGCCGGGTCTGCGGGTACCAGCCGAGCAGCACCTCCTTGCTCCCCGGGGTGAAGCGGTGGGTGATGATCTCGGCGGTCAGGTCGAGCCCGGCGACGCCGTCGAGCGCTGTGGCGACGTCGTCGAGCAGCTGCCCGTACGCCTCCCGCCAGTCGACGACCGGCATCACCGGCGCCAGCGTGAGTCCGACCGGGTAACCCGCCCGCGCCATCGACGCGAGTGCGGCCAACCGTGCCGACACCGCGGCCGTGCCGCCCTCGAAGCGTCGCGCCACCGGCGCCGCGTTGACCGAGAACCGGACCCGGGTGCGGCGCGCGTGGTCCAGATCCAGCAGCGCACCCACCCCGTCGTACTTGGTGGTGAACCGCAGCGAGGCCTCCGCCCCGTACGCGCCGGCCCCGACCCGGCTGATGGCCAGGGCCAAGGCGCCGGACAGGTGCTCCAGCCCCAGCGGGTCGGTGTAGCAGGACAGCTCGAAGGTGGTGCCCTCGTGGGCGCGGTCCGCCGAGGCGCTGGTCACCGTCCCCCGGCCGGCGTGGGTGCCGATCCCGGCCAGCACGTCGTCGAGGTTGGCGTAGAGCCGGGTGACCGGGGGACCGGTCAACGACCCGGCCAGATAGCAGTACTGGCAGTGCGCCGGACACCCCCGTGCCAGATCGATCCGCCAGTCGGCGCTCGGCGGGATCGGCTGCGGTTTGAGTGCACTGGGCGGTGCCACCACCACCGCGAGGGTGGACTTGGCGCGAGCGTAGACCTCCCGCTCGCTGCCACCGCTGAGTCCGGTCAACCGGTTGCCCGACAGCGTCTCGATCTCGGTCACCCCGGCCGCCTCGCAGCGCCGGACGATCTCCGCGGTGTGCGGCTGCTCCGCGGCCGCGGCGGTGATCCACACGCGGCGGGGGAGCCAGACCCGGGGAGGGCCGGGTCGGGGCTGGACGGGGGAGGGTGGGTCGTGCGGGGTCACGGACGTCATCTCCTGGGACAACACCGCGCAGCCGGTCCTGCTTCCACCCGCCCGTCCTGTTTCTCGCGCCCCGTCCTGCTTCCGGCGCCCCGTCCTGCTTCCGGCTGGGCGCATCCGATCGGTGGGCCGACGGGAACTGCAGGAGAGAGAACGTTCCCCAGCACAGAGAGATCTCCACGTGACCCACGACATCTGGGACCGCATCCGCTACGCCCGCGACGCTGCGCTCGACGCGGAGAAGACCGAGCGCCAGCGGCTCGCCGACGCCGACAACGCCGACCTCCAGCAGGCGGCGTCGGTCCGGTTGGCCACCCGGCAAGCCGTCCGCGAGGCCCTCGACGACATCCTCGACGAGACCTCCGACCCGGACGGGACGGCCGCCTGATCACCGGACGGGACGGCCGCCTGATCACCGGGCGGGACGGCCGCGGTGACCACCATGACGTCGTCATCGTCGGGGCCGGCCAGGCCGGTATCTCGCTCGCGGCGCGGCTGCGGCGCGACGGGTTCACCGACATCGCGCTGATCGACCCCCGACGAACCCATCGCTACCGTCCCCTCCTCTCCTACGTCGGCGGTGGCCAGGCCACGCTCGCCGACCTCGAGCGGCCCCAGAGCGAGGTGGTCCCGGCCGGTGTCACCTGGTGCCTGGACGAGGTGACAAGGGTCGATCCCGCGGCTCGTCGGGTCGAGACCGCGGGCGGCCGGCAGATCTCGGGCGGGGACCTGGTGCTGTGCCCCGGGGTCACCCCGGACTGGGACGACGTGCCGGGCAGCCAGGCCGCGGTGCACTCGGCGTACGGGTCCTCGAACTACGTCGACGAGCGGGCGCCGTACACCTGGGAGCTGGTCGAGGGGCTGACCGAGGGCCACGCCGTCTTCGTGGTGGGCGCCGGCCCGGTGCCCTGTGCCGGCGCGGCGCTGAAGCCGCTGTTCCTGGCCGCCGACCACTGGCGACGCACGGGCGTGCTGGGACGGTTGACCGTCACGCTGATCGTCCCGTGGCCGACCATCTTCGGCATCCCAGCGGTGGACCGCGAGCTCCAGGCCGTCGCCGATCGCTTCGGCATCACGGTGCTCACGAGCACCCGGGTGCGTCGGGTCGACACCGGGAACCGACTTCTGCACCTCGACCAGGGCGGCCCGGGGGAGCACCGGGACACCCGGCTGCCGTACGACCTGCTGCACCTGGTGCCCCGTCACCGACCGCCGGCCTGGGTGTCCGCTTCCGGGCTGGGTGTCCCGGGCACCGACGGACCGGCCGGCGAGGACGACAGCGCGCTGGACGCCCATGTCCCCGGCATGGTCGAGGTGGACCCGGCCACGCTGGCGCACCGGCGACACCTGGCGGTGTGGGGTCTCGGGGACGCCGCCGACGTGGCCGCGTCGCGTTCCGGCGGGGCCTTGCGCAAGCAGGTCGCGGTGGTGGCCGACAACATCGGTCGGCGCCGAGCGGGGCGACCGCTGGTCGGCTACGACGGCTACTCGACAGCCCCCATCACCGTGGGCCGGAATCGACTCGTGCTGGCCGAGTTCGACCGGGCCGGCACCCTCACGCCCAGCGTGCCGCTGATCGACCTGGTGAAGCCTCGCCGCTTCACCTGGGCGTACGACCGCTTCCTGCAGCCAGAGCTCTACTGGCACAGCATCCTCAGAGGTCGCGTCTCGCGCTGATCACCCGGCTGTGACGCAGACCGCAGGAGCAGTGTCGTGACCGCAATGTTCACATAGAGACGTCGACGGTGGTGGCGTGCAAGACTCCCCGCCATGAGCGCAGCGCCGTCGGTCTCCTACTCGATCACCGTCCGTCTCGAGGTCCCGGCGGGAGGTGCGGCGGTCAGTCACCTGACCGCGGCGGTGGAGCAGGCCGGGGGCGCGGTGACTGCGCTCGACGTCACCGCGTCCGGTCACGATCGGCTGCGCATCGACGTCACCTGTGCCGCGCGGGACACCGATCACGCCGACGAGCTGGTCGAGGCGATGCGGGCGGTGCCGGGAGTGACCATCGGTCGGGTCAGCGACCGGACGTTCCTGATGCACCTGGGCGGCAAGATCGAGATGAACGCCAAGCTGCCGATCCGCAACCGTGACGATCTGTCGATGATCTACACCCCGGGTGTGGCCCGGGTCTGCCTGGCGATCGCCAAGAACAAGGACGATGCCCGCCGGTTGACGATCAAGCGCAACACGGTAGCGGTCGTGAGCGACGGTTCCGCGGTGCTGGGTCTGGGCAACATCGGTCCGGAGGCGGCGATGCCGGTGATGGAGGGCAAGGCCGCGCTGTTCAAGCGGTTCGGCGGCATCGACGCGTGGCCGCTGTGCCTGGACACCCAGGACACCGACGAGATCGTCGCGGTGGTGAAGGCGATCGCGCCCGGGTTCGCCGGCATCAACCTGGAGGACATCTCCGCGCCGCGGTGCTTCGAGATCGAGGCGCGGTTGCGGGAGCAGCTGGACATCCCGGTGTTCCACGACGACCAGCACGGCACCGCGATCGTGGTGCTGGCCGCCTTGTACAACGCGTTGCGGGTGGTGGAGAAGGACATCACCAAGATCCGGGTGGTGCTGTCGGGCGCGGGGGCGGCGGGGACGGCGATCCTGAAGCTGTTGCTGGCGGCCGGCGTGGGTCACGTGGTGGTGGCCGACATCGACGGGATCGTCTCCCGGACCCGACCGGGGATCTCCGGACAGCTCAAGTGGTTGGCCGAGAACACCAACCCCGACAACCTGGAGTGCTCGCTCAAGGAGGCGCTGGCCGGCGCCGACGTGTTCATCGGCGTGTCGGCACCGCGGGTGATCGACGCCGCTGCGGTGGCCACCATGGCGGACCGGGCGATCGTGTTCGCGCTGGCCAACCCGGAGCCGGAGATCGATCCGGCCGAGGCCACCCAGTACGCCGAGGTGGTCGCCACCGGGCGCAGCGACTTCCCGAACCAGATCAACAACGTGCTCGCGTTCCCCGGGGTCTTCCGTGGGCTGCTGGACGCCCGGTCGACCGACATCACGTCGTCGATGCTGATCGCCGCGGCACAGGCACTGGCTTCGGTGGTCGGCGACGACGAGCTGAACGCCACCTACATCACCCCCAGCGTGTTCCACGCCGACGTGCACCGCCGCGTCGCCCAGGCCGTCCGGGTCGCGGCCGGCGGACCGGCCGAGCTGCCCACCGACACCGAGGTCGTCGTCTGAGCCGAGCCACTCCGCACGAACCGGGGCGGTCCCGCTGGGGCCCTCCACTGCTCGTGCTGTCCACTGCGGCGGCGGTCGCGGCTCAGCAGGTCGGGCTCTACGGTGCCGCGGGTCCGGTGCGGCCCTCGTGGTTCCCGAGTGCCGACAAGGTGCAGCACGCCCTAGGCTTCGCCCTGCCCATGTTCCTGGTGCTGACGACGTCCCAGCTGTACGCCGCGCGAGCCGGTCGGTCGGTGCGACCACTCGCTGTCGCGGCGATAGCCGTCGTGTTCGCGGTGAACGCGGTGGTCAGCGAGATCGTCCAGGCCCAGCCGGGTTCCGGACGCACGGGGGACCCCCTCGACGCCGTCGCCGACCTGCTCGGCCTTGCCCTCGGTTGGCTCCTCTTCCGACTGCTGCTCCGGCGACAGGTGGCCCGGTGAACGGCACCACTCCCGAACCCGGCGACCTGCTGGTGGCGGGCGTCACGCTGACCGACGGCGTCTTCGACCAGTCCGTGGTGCTGGTCCTGGACAGCGACGAGGACGGCGCGCTCGGCGTGATCCTGAACGAGATCTCGCAGATGACCCTGGAGTCGGTGCTGCCGGACTGGGTGCCTTCGGTGAGCGAGCCCAAGCTGCTGTTCCACGGCGGGCCGGTGTCCCCCAACGGCGCGATCTGCCTGGCCAGCCTGCCCGAGGGCGGTGAGGAGCCTCCTGGCTGGCGGCGCCTGTTCGACCGGGTCGGGCTGCTGCACCTGGACACCCCGATCGAGATCGTCGCCGGCGCGTACGCGGACCTGCGGATCTTCGCCGGCTATGCGGGCTGGTCACCCGGCCAGCTCGCCGGCGAGGTGGCTCAGCAGATGTGGCACGTGGTGCCGGCCGAGTACGACGACGTGTTCGGCCGGCGGCCCACCGGTCTGTGGCGTCGGGTGCTGCGTCGGCAGAAGAACGAGCTCGCCTTCCTGGCCACCTGGGTCGAGGACCCCGAGTGGAACTGACCGCTTGGACGTCGCCGATCGGCACGCCGGCTCAGGGATCGCTACCGGCTCCGGATCGCCCGGAACCAGTCGGGCCTGCGCGGCGTGGTGACCCGGCGGGGCCCGGCGTCCCGGGCCGCGGGACTCGTACGGCTGCTCGAGTCGCACCCGGAGTTCCGCGCGCTCTGGAAGGAGCACGAGGTCGGTATCCGACCCAGGGACGTCAAACGCTATCTGCACCCGGTCGTCGGGTTCCTGGAGCTGTCCTGTCAGGTGCTGCTGGACCCGGAGCAGTCGCACTCGCTGCTGGTCTACACCGCGCCGCCCGGCAGCGAGAGCCACGACAAGCTGCGGCTGCTGTCCGTCGTCAGCGCGCCGACCGGCTGACCCCGCTCCCGCGGGGGCCGCTAGCCGTCGGGGCTGCTGCCGGTCGGGGTGCTGCCGGTCGGGGGCTGCTGCCGGTCGGGGCTGCTGCCGTTTCGGTCGATCCCGGTCGGGACTCCGGTCAGCGCGGGTTCTTCCGGATCCGGATCACGTGGTCGAACCGCTCATCGTGCCCGCTGTCGGCCGAGGCGTGCTGGACGGCGACGGGTTCGGCCCGCACGACGGTCCAGCCCGTCAGGTCGAGGCTGGCCAGGACGTCGAAGGTGGTCGGAAGCTCGGTCAGCGCGCTCTGGTGTGACGCCGGGAAGCGCTCGTGGCCGAGCACCAGCAGGGTGCCGCCCGGTGCGACGGCCGCCGCGGCGCGGCGGAGCACCAGATCGCGGTCCAGGGCGACGGGGGACTGCAGATAGCTCGCCACCACGAGGTCCCAGGACCCGGTGGGGAAGTCGGTCGTCAGGTCGCAGCGGAGGAAGGTGATCGTGCTCGCGCGTCCCTCCTCGTCGGCCGCCTGGGCCGCGATGGCCAACGCGGTGGCCGAGAGGTCGACGCCGGTCACGGTCCAGCCGAGACCCGCGAACCAGAGGGCGTCGCCGCCCGTGCCGCTGCCGAGATCCAGCACGGTGGCCGGGGTCAGCGGGCGGGACGCCAGCTCCTCGACGAGCAGGGCGTTCGGACGCCCGCTCCAGGGCCGCCGACCAGGGCCGTAGAACTCCTCCCAGAACACGGCCGGGTCGGTGGAGTCCGGTTGGTCGGTCCCGTGGGGGGCGTGCGCCTGCTGGGTGTCGTGCCCACTGGTCCGGTGCTCGTGGGTCTGGTGCTCGTGGGTCTGGCGCTCGTGGGTCTGGCGGTCGGGCATGGATCTCCTCGGTGCGGATGTCGGTTCCATCATGGAGGGCATCGGCCGAATTGGCATCGTCTGTTGCCGAAACAGCAAACCCCAGGGCGCGTACCTAGGCGGTCCGTGGTCGGCAAACGGCAAACGGACAAGCCGTCCGTGGTCGGAAAACCCGCCCCCGGAGGCCGAGCGGCGTACACGTAAGCCGTCCGTGGTCGGAAAATCCGCCCCCGAGGGCCGAGCGGCGGGCGCCGAAGCCGTCCGTGGTCGGAAAACCCGCCCCCCAAGGCCGAGCGGCGCACACGCAAGCCGTCCGTGGTCGGGAAACGCCCGGCCCGGGTCGATATCGAGCCGTGACCTGGTGTGCCCGCATAGGATGAGGGCGTCGATGGTGCCCGGGGCGGCGAAGCCCGGGGATCCCATACCTGATGGAGGGAAAGCGCGTGTCGGAGGCCACGGTGTCGGCTGACCAGATCGGTGCCCACGAGTCCGGACGGACGCAGGACGGACGTACCGACAAGGGCCGGGTGCTGGTGGTCGACGACGATGCCGCCCTGGCGGAGATGCTGTCCCTGGTGCTGCGCAACGAGGGCTTCGACCCCATCTGGTGCGCGCACGGCGACAAGGCCCTGGACGCCTACCGCGACGCCCGGCCCGACCTGGTGCTGCTGGACCTGATGCTGCCGGGCAAGGACGGCGTGGCCATCTGCCGCGAGATCCGGGCCGAGTCGCTCGTCCCGATCGTGATGCTCACGGCGAAGTCCGACACCATCGACGTCGTGGCGGGGCTGGAGGCCGGGGCGGACGACTACGTGGCCAAGCCGTTCAAGGCCAAGGAGCTGATCGCCCGGATCAAGACCCGGCTGCGTCGCTCGCCCGAGGAGGTCGACCAGGAGATGCTCCGGATCGGCGACCTCGTCATCAACGTCGACGGCCACACCGTCAAGCGGAACGGCGTCCCCATCCAGCTCACCCCCCTGGAGTTCGACCTGCTGCTCGCGCTGGCCCGGCGGCCCTGGCAGGTGTTCAGCCGGGAGGTGCTGCTGGAGCAGGTCTGGGGCTATCGGCACGCGGCCGACACCCGTCTGGTCAACGTGCACGTCCAGCGGCTGCGGTCCAAGATCGAGCGCGATCCCGAGCACCCGGAGATCGTCGTGACCGTCCGCGGCATCGGCTACAAGGCCGGCGAGCCGACGTGACCCGCCGCGCGCCGGGTCCGGCCGAGCCGTGTCGAACCTCCCGTCGCTGACCGCCGGTCAACGGCCCTGGTGGCGTCTGCCGGTCGAGTGGTGGTGGCAGTCGCTGCCGCTGCGGGTGATCTTGTCGGTGTTCGGGGCGTCCGTGGTCGTCCTGGTGCTCGGCGGGTTCCTGCTGATGCGACAGGCCAGCATCGGGGTGCTCGAGGCCAAGAACGACTCGGTCAGCATCGAGGCCAGGCAGGCCCTCGATGCCGCGCAGCAGCAGCTCAACTCCGCGGACCTCACCGGGGACCCCAACCCGGACAAGAAGCTGACCGAGCTCGCGCTGGGCTTCGCCAACCGTTCCGGGGGTAGCGACCAGTACGACGTGATCATCGTGTCCGGCGGCCAGACCATCACCGCCGGCGACGTCTCGCCGGCCAGCATCCCCGACACGCTGCGGGCGCAGGTGGCCATCAGCGACGACCTGCTGCTGACGCCGACGCAGGTGGTCTACCGCGACGACACCGGCCCGGTCGCCGGGATCGCTGCCGGCTCGGGTCTGACGCTGCCCGGCACCGGTCGCTACGAGATCTACTTCGTCTTCCCGCTCACCCAGCAGGTCAACATCCTGGCCGTGCTGCGGACCGCCGTGGTCAGCACCGGGGCGATCCTGGTGGTGCTGCTGACCTTCATCGCCGCCCTGGTGGCTCGCCAGGTCGTGGTGCCGATCCGGGCCGCGCGCCGCGCCGCGGAGAGTCTGGCCTCGGGCAACCTGGACGACCGGATGAAGGTCCGTGGTCGCGACGACCTCGCTCGCCTGGCCACGTCGATGAACTACATGGCCTCGGAGCTGCAGAAGCAGATCAGTCAGCTGGAGGAGCTGTCCCGGGTCCAGCAGCGATTCGTCTCCGACGTCTCGCACGAGCTGCGGACACCGCTGACCACCGTACGGATGGCCGCCGAGGTGCTGTACGAGACGCGCGAGGACTTCGACCCGATCGCGGCCCGCTCCGCCGAGCTGCTGCAGACCGAGCTCGACCGGTTCGAGGCGCTGCTGACCGACCTGCTGGAGATCTCCCGGTTCGACGCCGGCGCGGCCGTGCTCTCGGTCATCGAGGTGGACCTGCGCGACGTCGTGGCCCGGGTGGTCGAGGCGTCGGAGCAGCTGGCCCGCAGCAGCGGCTCGGAGATCCGGGTGCACGCCCCCGAACCGGGGTTCGCCGAGGTGGACTCCCGACGGATCGAGCGGGTGCTCCGCAACCTGCTGGTGAACGCCATCGAGCACGGTGACGGCCGACCCATCGACATCCTGGTGGAGTCCGACGCCCACGCGGTGGCGGTGGCGGTGCGCGACCACGGGGTCGGCTTCGAGGCGAGCCAGGCCAAGCAGGTGTTCCACCGTTTCTGGCGGGCCGACCCCGCCCGTGCCCGGACCGTGGGCGGGACCGGACTGGGGCTGGCCATCTCGATGGAGGACGCCAACCTGCACAAGGGCTGGTTGACCGCCTGGGGACGGCCCGGGATGGGCGCCCAGTTCCGGCTGACCGTCCCCCGTCACGCCGGCGGGGTGATCGAGTCGTCGCCGCTGCCGCTGGTGCCACGTGACCTGGTGCTCCCCGCCCTGCCCATCGAGCCGGGGGTGGCGACCTCCGGGGTCCTGGCTCAGGTCAGCTCGGTCCCGGCAGCCGACGACGGGCAGGCGCCCTCGCCCTCGACGTCGCCCTCGACGCCGACGGGGTCGTCGACGGGGTCGCGGCCTCCCCTGGGCACCACCGGTTCCCCGTTCCCGCCGGCCGGCCCACCCGCGCCGCCGCCCACGCCCTCGCCACCCCCGCCCACGTCCTCGCCACACCCGCCCACGTCCTCGCCACACCCGTCCAGCTTCCCCGTCGCCCGCCCCGCCCATCTCGCCGTCACCGTCCGACGCCGCCGGAGCCTCCCGGTGACCCGGCTCCGAACGAGTTCCGGCAGCGCCGGATCGAGGGTGCTCCTGCTGGTGGCTGCGCTGGCCGGGCTGCTGGGGCTGCTCGCCGGCTGCGTCAGCGTGCCGACCTCGGGACCGGTCGAGCGGGTGGAGGGGCAGCCCCCCGCGTGCCAGAACTGCCTGAACGTCGACGTGGCGCCACCCTCGCCGGGGGATGAGCCGAAGCAGGTCGTCCAGGGCTTCCTGCGGGCCACCTCGAACTTCCAGCCGAACTACGCGGTGGCCCGCCAGTTCCTGACCACCGGGGCCGGCGAGAAGTGGGCGCCCGAGTCCGGGGTGTCCATCTACTCCGGTTCGATCCAGGCCGCCGGCACCACTGTCATCCTGGACGGCCGGCTGGTCGGGTCGCTGGGGCCGGACCGGACCTACGTGGCCCAGGACCGTTCCTGGCGGGTCAACTTCGGTCTGGTCAAGGAGAACGGCGAGTGGCGGATCAGCACCCCGCCACCGGGGCTGATGGTCGCCGAGTTCGCCTTCAGCTCGTTCTACCAGTCCTACAACCTCTACTTCGTCGGCAACGGCAGCGCGCTGGTCCCCAACCCGATCTACCTGCCGAACCTGCGGAACCCGGCGAGCACCGCGTCGGTGCTGATGCGCGCCCTGCTCAACGGCCCGTCGGACTGGCTGGCGCCCGCGGTGACCAGCGCCATCCCGGAGGGCACGGCCCTCAGCGTCGATGCCGTCACCATCAACGACGACGTGGCTCAGGTGGCCCTCAGCGACAACGTGCTCAGTCTGAACGACGGGCAGCGGACGCTGATGGCGGCTCAGGTGCTGAACACCCTGCAGCCGACCGGCATCCAGGGCGTCGTCTTCACGGTGGACCAGAAGCCGTACGCCATCCCGGGGGCCGACCCGGGCACCTTCGAGGTCTCCCTGGACTCCCGCTTCGCTGACTTCGACCCGATCCCGGCCGGGATCGTGGACTCCGTCTACACCGTCCAGGGCACCAAGGTGACGGTCACCGCCTCGACCTCGCTCACCGACCCGGGCCAGGCGATCCCGGTGCCGGGCCCGCTGGGAGCCGGTCGCTGGCAGGTCGACTCGCTCGCCGTGTCCACGACGGCCTCCGACATCGCCGTCGTCACCGATGACGGCACCGTGCTCCGCCGCGCCGACGTGGCCGACGGGACCGTCCGTGCCGTCGTCGAGGGCGCCACCGACCTGCTCCGACCGGAGTTCACCCGGTTCGGCGAGCTGTGGGCCGTCGGTCGTCGCGATGGTCGGCAGCGCCTCTGGGCCGAGCGTGACGGCCGGGTCGAGGAGGTCGACACCACCCTCCTCAGCCGGGGTCGGGTCCGGGCCTTCGCGATCAGCCCGGACGGCGTGCGGATGGCTCTGATCCGGGAGGTCGACGGGCGCACGGAGCTGGGGCTGGCACGCATCGTGCGCGGCGAGCGGCTGCGACTGGACGGCTGGCTCCCCCTCGACGTGACTCGCTCCACCACCCCGGACCTCAGTCTGCTGCGCGACCTGGTCTGGTCCGACGCCACGCGGATCGCGGTCCTCGGGGGGGCTTCCGCGGACGCCCCCCTGACCGTCTACCGGGTCAGCCAGGACGCGTCGGCCATCGCGGCGGTGGGAGAACCCATCGCCTGGGACGCGGTGTCGCTGGCGATGCTGCTCAGGAGCCAGGCAGTCGTGGTGCTGGACCGGACCGGGCAGACCTGGCGGGACGGCAGCACCCAGTGGGTGACCCTGCTGAAGGGTGTCGACGCGATCGCCGCCCCCGGCTGAGCTCGGGCCGGGCGGGGGCAGCGCGAGGGTGCCAGACTTGCCGGGTGGACGAGCGGGTCGAGGCTACGGGGGTGAGCCGGTGGTGGTCGGCGACAGCCGACCTGCTGCTCGGTGCCGGCTGTCCCGGTTGCGGCACACCGTGGTGGGGTGCCTGCCCGGCCTGTCGGGAGCACCTGCAGGACCAGCCCACCAGGTTGGCCTCGCCTGATCCCGCCCCGGTCGGGTTCCCGCTGGCGGCGACCGCCGGCCCGTACGACGAGGTGCATCGCGGTCTGCTGGGCGCCCACAAGGAGGATCAGGCGTTGATGCTGACGTCGCTGCTGGGCGACCGCCTGGCCGCGGCCGTCGACGAGCTGCTGGCGGCGCAGCAGGTCCTGCCGGGCGAGCCAGTGGTGCTGGTGCCGGTGCCCTCCGCGGCCTCGGCCGTCCGCTCCCGCGGCTTCGACGCCACCGCCGCCCTGGCCCGGCGGGCCTCCCGCCGGCTCGCCCGGACCCGGCCGGTC
>CAWHTY010000011.1:0-6710 GCA_963832435.1 uncultured Actinomycetota bacterium | reverse complement strand
GAAGGACAAGCGATGGCCATCACCGATTTCGAGCGCTACCCCCTGACTGTTCGGGCCGAGCCCGATCCACCCGCTGCCACCGGCTCAGCGCGCACCTGGGCGGGGCGCAGATCTGGGCCAAGCGGGAGGACGTCAATTCAGCGGCCTCGCGTTCGGCGGCAACAAGACCCGCAAGCTGGAGTACCTCGTGCCGGACGCGCTGGCGCAGGGCGCGGACACCCTGGTCTCCATCGGCGGCGTACCAGTCCAACCACACCCGCCAGGTCGCGGCGGTGGCCGCCAAGCTCGGCCTCAAGGCCCGGCTGGTCCAGGAGAACTGGGTCGACTGGCCGGACCCGCTCACCGACCGAGTCGGCAACATCCTGCTGTCGCGCATCATGGGTGCCGACGTCCGGCTGGACAGCTGCGGGCTTCGACATCGGCATCCAGCAGCAGCTGGGAGCAGCGCGATCGACGAGGTGCGAGGCCGCGGCGGCAAGCCCGTACGCGATCCCGGCCGGCGCGTCCGACCACCGGCTGGGCGGGCTCGGGCTTCGCCAACTGGGCCTACGAGGTGGAGCAGCAGGAACGGGAGCTCGGCATCTTCTTCGACACGATCATCGTCTGCACCGTGACGGGTTCGACCCACGCCGGGATGATCGCCGGCTTCGCCGGCCAGGACAGGCCGCGCCGGGTGATCGGCATCGACGCCTCGGCCACACTGCGAGCAGACCCGGGCCCAGGTTGAGCGGATCGCCCGGAACACCGCCGAGCTGATCGGCCTCGGCCGCGACCTCCGCGACGACGAAATCACCGTGCATCGAGGGCTGGGCCGGCGACCGCTACGGCATCCCCGTGGAGTCGACCCTGGAAGCCATCCGCCTCGGCGCCTCGGCTCGAGGCCATGATCACCGACCCCGTGTACGAGGGCAAGTCCATGGCCGGCCTGATCGACCTGGTGTCCCGCGGCGAAATCAGCCAAAGATGCCACGGTGCTCTACGCCCACCTCGGCGGCCAGCCCGCCCTCAACGCCTACAGCGGGCTCTTCCGTTCCTGACACGGCCGCACGACGGCGGCGGGCTCACCTGACAAGGGAGGCCCGCCGCCGTCGTCGTTAGGCCCCGGCAGCGCCGGCCCACAAAAGAAAATCAAGAAATTTCCGATCGGTGCGTAACCTTTCGGGCCCGCCCCAGCGATTACTCCTTTGTAAGCGCCGCCGGAGTGTTGGACCCCCCACCAGACACCGGCTGGCCTTCCACCGTAAGTGCAGGCCGGCCGGCGCCTCGCCCCCCATCGGGCGCCGGCCAGCCTTCCTGGACGAGAGCGGGCTGTCGACTGCCCCCATGAGGCCTCAGCCCGCCTTCCACCAAAAAAACAAAGGATGTATGTCTGTTATGAAGAGTGTTAGCAAGACCACCAAGATCGCTGTCGGCGCCGCCATTCTGGCAGTCGGAGGTTTCTCCGGCATCGGACTGGCCAACGCGGCCCAGGTCTCCAGCACCGAGCAGGCTGAAGTGAACCACGCTACGCCCGCCACGCCGGCTGTCCCGGCGGTTCCGGCCACCCCTGACGCTCCCGGCAAAGCCCGCCGTCGGCCGTCCCCGCAGTTCCGGCGGCACCGTCGACTGATGGCTCTGCCAAGGGCCGACGCCGACGCCGACCGTTGACGGCACCGAGGGCTGCCGGCGAAGGCGTCCGTCGACGTTCTGACACAGGGACGGCGCCACCGTCAAGGGCGGCGCCAGCGTCAAGGGTGCTGCCGGCGAGGCCACACGCCCACGCCAACGTCGACGGCCGCCAGTTCCGGCGACCCCGGCCGTCCCCGGTCGCCCGGCGTGCCCGGCAACCCCGGCCATTCCGGCCCAGCCGTCCGTCGAGCTGCCCCAGCACGACAAGTAAATTCCGGCTGTTGGCCTGGACCCGGCACGGGTCTGAAAGCGAAGGGGGTCCCTACGTTTGAAGGGCTCCGGGGTGCGGCCGCTAGACTTGCGGGGGCCGCACCCCAGCAGTAACCGGAAGGGACAGACCTTCTTGGCATCAGCTAGGCTGAGCGATGACGAATTGTGGGCCCCCACCCTTTGCGGCTCGTGACCCTTGCAGACGACAAAGCAGTGTACACGGTCCGTTCTCCCGGCCGTGCTGGGCTCTTTCCGGGCCCGGGGCGTGGACGACGCCCAGGCCCTGACCCAGGAGGTGTTCATCGACATCCTGCCGAAGCTGGCCGGCGTAAGACAGCGGCCACGGCAGGTCTAAGGACCTTCATTTTCATTTTCGCCCGCGCCCCGGCTCGTCGACTACCAGACAGCGAGCAGAACACACTCCGCATTTCGCCGAATACGATCCCGTGAACGACGCCCGGGTAGCTCGACGATTCACCGAGGACGAAGTGCTCGGATCCCTCGGCGGTATCTCGGACACTCTACGCGAGGCTCCGATGAGGAGCAGCGCCGGAGGCTTCTCGTCCTGCGGATCGTCGCGGACCTTCCCATCGGAGCGGTCGCAGAGCATCATGGACAAGACACAGAGTGCCATAGAACAGCTTCAGCGCCCGCGGGCTCATCTACCTGCGCGAGAACTTCGTTAACCGAAAAGAACCACGCAGCATCATGACCAGCACACGTGACCCCCAGGACGGATGCGCACCATCCAGGCGATACAGGCGACTCCGGCTCGAATCCGCGGCCAAGCTCAGGAGCGCGCTCGAACAGCTCCGCGCCATGGTCCGGATCGGCTCTACCACGCCCGGCGCCGACCTCGCGGCCCTGCTCGCGGCCGGACACCGGCAACCGGTAGTTCCGCCACCCCTGACGCAGCCACGACAACAGCACTGCCCACCATCAGCATCAACGAAGAAATAACGCCGAATAAAAATAGCCTCCCCGGCCCAGGGTCGCCGGCCTCACAGAGCACGCCGCGGCAGCAAACGCATCGCCGGGCAATAGTGGATCAGCGCAGTCGTGGGTCCCATGACCCTCGGTGCCGGCGCCATCAGCGGCATTCCAGAGCGGGCTTCCGGCGCGGCGTCAGCCACGCACTCGGGTTGCAGGTTCAGTTAGCGGCCCACGGTTCACCGAGCCCCCGAGCATGTCCACACGTCGCCGTCCTCGGTCCCGCCCCTTCCCACGCCCGCCGCCGCGCCGGGTCACCGGCGCCGCCGGAGCGCCGAGCACTGACCGTGCCGAGGCATGCGACGCCGCGGCTCCGGCGCCCCAGGCGCCCCGAGCAGCCGGACCTTGCCGCCCGCCACCGCCGCCCGCCGTTCGGCCGCGACAGCATCCTGGGGAGCCCCGGGCGGCGGACCCGAGGCGCCCGGGGCTGCCGGGTCGCCCGACCTGCGGGACGACAGCGGAAGCGCGGACGAGGACCTGCAGCGCGTTCCGGACAGCAGTCACGCCGAGCCCTGCAAAGCATCGTTCCGAACCAGGCCCCCCGTTCCACCCCGTACGCCGCCCGGTTAAACCTCGCTCGAAGTTCACCGCCGCGCCTTGCGGTGCGGATCATTCATTTATTCGATGATTGCGGAAAAGAAGCAGGAGTAAGGTCGATGCATGGCCCACGTTAACGATCCGGCAGTCATTGACCGCCTCATGCGAACCAAAGGCACATGGGCCGTGGTCGGCCTGACCACCAACGAATGGCGCTCGGCGTATGAGGTCTCCCTGTTCGTCCGTGACCGGATGGGCATGGAAATCATTCCGGTCAACCTGCCCGGCGACGACGTCCACGGCGAGAAGGGATACCGCTCCCTGACGGAGATTCCCGCGGGGAAACACCCGATCGACGTCGTGGACTGCTTCGTCAACTCCCACAGGGTGGGGGCCGTCATCGACGAGGCCATCGCCGTGGGCGCCAAGGCCGTCTGGCTGCAGCTGGGTGTCTTCGACTACGGCCTGCGGTGGCCCGCTGCCCCCAAGGCCGCCGGGCTGGACGTCGTCGTGAACGAGCGCCCCGCCCGCGAAGGCTGGCGCGTGGGCCTCTAGCGGCCCGTAGGCAGCGGCCGGATAGGCTCGTGCCATGGACGTTGCCACCCTCCGCGAGATCTGCCTGAGCTTCCCCGGCGCCTTCGAGGACTTTCCCTTCGGCCCGGAGACGTCCGTGTTCAAGGTGCGGGCCGCCGTGGCCGGTGGGGCGCGGCAGGACGCCAAAATGTTCGCGGCTTCCGCCATGGACCCGGCGGACTGGTCCGTGAGCCTCAAATGCGAGCCGGCCCTGGCCGAACAGCTGCGGGCCATCCACCCGGAAATCACCGGCGCCTGGCACATGAACAAGACGCACTGGAACGGGGTCCGGCTGGACGGAACGCTGCCGGATGACATGATCCGGGACATGGTGGAGGACTCCTACGACCTGGTGGTCGCCTCGTTCAGCCGGAAGCAGCGGGAGCAGCTGGGCTGGGCAGGACTCGCCAGGGGCGAGGACACATGAGCGCGACCCTGACGCCGGCCGCATTGCCGGCGGGCTTAACTATCCGGGCATTGGCTCCACCGAGCACGGGCAGGCTCCGGAAGGCTTTCCCTGCCTGGTGTCCCAGGCCCACCTCGGCGACGGCCCGGCGCCGTACCGGCGGGTGGCGCACGGAATCCTGGCCTGGGAGCTGCAGAAACGCTCCGGGCTGCGGGTCCGCACCGACTCCGACGTCGTCGTGCCCGGCGCGCGCGTGGTGAGCGGATTCGGCGTCGGGCCTTTCCGGATCAACGCGCCCTGCGAGGTGGTGTGGGTGCGCCGGCCGGTGCCCGGCGAAGGGCCGCAAAGCGCCGGCTTCGGATACGGCACCCTGCCCGGTCATCCCGTGCGGGGCGAGGAAGCCTTCGAAGTGGAGATCGACGCCGCGGGGCGGGTGTTCCTGAAAATCACCGCCTTCAGCCGGCCGTCCAACTGGTTCTACGCGGCCGGCAGCGCCTCGCGGGACGGCACAACGGCATGTCACTTCCCGATACATTGAGAGTGCACACGAACTCGCCGCAGGTGAAAGCTGATCAGGAGCAGGTGCATGCTGGAACAGACAACCCTTGACCAATTGTGGAACTTCGACGATCCCGCCGGATCGGAAGCCCGGTTCCGGGCGGCTGCCGCCGATGAAAGCTACGACGCCGACGAACGGGCCGAGCTCGCCACCCAGCTGGGCCGGGCCATCGGGCTGCAGGGCCGCTACGAGGAAGCCGACGCCCTCCTGGACGCGATCGATGCCGACGAGCCCACCGTCGCCGTTCGGGTGCTGCTGGAACGCGGGCGCCTGCTCAATTCCAGCGGCCACCCCGCCATGGCCGTCCCGCTCTTTGAACAGGCGGCGGAACTGGCGGACCACCTGGGCGAGGAATTCCTTGCCGTGGATGCGCTGCACATGCTGGCCATCGCCGACCCCGCCCACGCCGCATCCTGGACACGCAGTGCCCTCGAGTACGCCTCCACGGTGCACGACGATCGGACCAAGCGCTGGCTGGTGTCGCTGCACAACAACCTCGGCTGGACGCTGCACCAGGCCGGACGGTTCACCGAGGCCATGGTGGAATTCCAGCTGGCGGAGCAGTGGGCTGAACGGGTCGGCACCCCCCGGCAACAGGAATGGGCCCGGGAGGCAATCGCGGAATGTGAGCACTCTGCAGTGGGGTCCGGGACGGCCCTGCTGCGTCCTGGCCGGCCGAATGTGAACCATCGCTGAGCACCACAACCCCTACACAACGAAAGGCTTAGCCCCGTGATCTTCATTGTCGTCAAATTCAAGGTCAAGCCGGACTGGTCCGATCGCTGGCTGGGCCTGGTGGCGGACTTCACCCAGGCCACCCGCCAGGAGCCCGGCAACCTGTGGTTCGACTGGTCCCGCAGCGTGGAGGACCCCAACGAGTTCGTGCTCGTGGAGGCCTTCAAGGACGATGCCGCCGGTGACCACGTCAACAGCGCCCACTTCCAGAAGGCCATGGCGGACATGCCGCAGGCACTGGCCGAGACGCCCCGGATCATCAGCCGCCAGCTCGACGGCGACGGCTGGGACCGCATGGGCGAACTATCCATCTACGGCGGCAGGACGGGCGCAATTCGCATGTGGATCGGCTGGATTGAATTCGACATCCTTCTGGGCGACGTACACAGCCTCAAGGAGAAGCGTTCCGTGGTGCGGCCATTGCTGGCGGAGCTGAAGCGCCGCTTCGATGTCTCCGTGGCCGAGGTGGGCGACCATGAACAGTACCGGCGGACGCAACTTGGCGCCGGCCTGGTGGCAGCGGACCGGGCGCACCTCGTGGAGGTGCTCACCGCCGTCGAACGCTTCGTGGCAGCCCGCCCCGAACTCGAACTCCTCAGCGCCCGCCAGCGCGAACTCCGCAGCGACGACTGACCTCACGGTCCCGAACCCCGTCGATTGCTCCGTACGCGCCCTTTTGAGGCCCCATAACGGCCGTTATGGAGCAATCGATGGTGTCGTGGATAACTTCTGCGGCGTCCTCGCCGCACTGGTCTGATGAAGCCATGAAGACCGCGCGCCCGTTGCGCGACGATTTCCGGGGACGTCCCTTCACCGTTGCCGAGGCGGCAGAGGCCGGAGTGTCGCCAGGACGGCTCGGCATCGTTCCCTCCGGCGCCTCGGCAAGGGAATCCGGGTGGAAAGTTCGACGGCGGAGCTCCCCTTGAGTGTGCGGGTGCGGCCTTTCATTGAGGTCAACGAGCGAAGCGCCGCGTCGCACCTCACCGCGGCGGAGCTTTGTTCGCTTCCAGCGCGGCAACAAAAGGAGGCACC
>CAWHTY010000010.1:0-5599 GCA_963832435.1 uncultured Actinomycetota bacterium | reverse complement strand
CGCGCTCTACCCTCGGCGGGTGACTGAGCACGCCGAGCCGGGCATCGACCCCGACGATCTGGCCACGACCCTGCGCGTGCTCGACCGTCTGCACGAGCTGCCGGCCGACCATCCCGACATCATCACGATCCAGCGCGCCACCTCGGCGATGTACAAGACCGTCAAGGTCAGGCGGCGGGCCCGCCAGCGCGCCGCCGAGGTCGCCGCCGACCGCGCCGTCATCGAGGCCACCGCCACGGGCTCGCCGCTGCGGATCGACGACGAGACCCGAGGCATCGCGCTGGTCTCGACCGCGCGGGGCGCGTACGCCGGGGAGCTGATCACCCCGCGGGGCTGCTACATCTGCAAGAACGACTACACGCCTGGTCGACGCGTTCTACCACTACCTCTGCCCCTCGTGCGCCGCCTTCTCCCACTCCAAGCGCGACCAGCGGACCGACCTCACCGGACGACGGGCCCTGCTCACCGGAGGGCGGGCCAAGATCGGCATGTACATCGCCCTGCGGCTGCTCCGCGACGGTGCCCACCTGACCGTCACGACCCGGTTCCCGCACGACGCCGTCCGCCGCTTCTCGACCATGCCGGACAGCCACCGACTGGATGCACCGGCTCAAGATCGTCGGGATCGACCTGCGCGATCCGACCCAGGTGCTGGCGCTGACCGACGACGTCGCCGCCGACGGGCCGCTGGACATCCTGATCAACAACGCCTGCCAGACCGTCCGCCGCTCGCCCGGCGCCTACGCGCAGCTCCTCGAGATGGAGTCCGCCCCGCTCCCCGACCTGGCGATGCTGCCGGAGATGGTGACCTTCGATCGGATCTCCGAGGCCCACCCGGCGGCCATCGCCGGGGCGCTGACCGCCCACCCGGTCGCCCACCACGACGGCGAACCGGCCGAGCTGGCCCTGGCTGCGCACAACGCCGCGTCGCTGACGGCCCTGGCGCTGACGTCCGGCAGCGCTTCCCTGGCGGCGCACCTGGCCGGCACGGCGGTCGACGCCGGCGGGCTGCTGCCCGACACCCAGGCCAACAACTCCTGGACCCAGCTGGTCTCCGAGGTCGACCCGCTGGAGCTGCTGGAGGTGCAGTTCTGCAACTCGATCGCCCCGTTCCTGCTCATCTCGCGGCTGCGCCCGGCGATGCGGGCCGCCGTCCGCCGTCAGGCTGAGCGGGGCCGCACCGAACGCGCGTACGTGGTGAACGTGTCGGCGATGGAGGGCCAGTTCTCCCGGCGCTACAAGGGCCCGGGCCACCCCCACACCAACATGGCCAAGGCGGCGCTCAACATGCTCACCCGGACCAGTGCGCAGGAGATGTTCGAGACCGACAAGATCCTGATGACGGCCGTCGACACCGGCTGGATCACCGACGAGCGCCCCCACCACGAGAAGCTGCGGATCGCCGCCGAGGGCTGGCACGCCCCGCTCGACCTGGTCGACGGCGCGGCTCGCGTCTACGACCCGATCGTCCGCGGCGAAGCGGGTGAGGACCTGTACGGGCGTTTCCTCAAGGACTACTCCCCCGCCCCCTGGTAGCGGCGGGCCACGACCACCATCCCGGCCGCGCCGAGCGCGCCGAGCACAGCCGAGACGTAGAAGACGTGCGGCACCCCCAGCAGCGCGGTGCCGAGCCCGCCGACCGCACCCCCCAGCCCGCCGCCGAGCATGATCGAGCTCATGAACACCGACGAGGCGAGCCCGACCCCGGACGGGTAGAGCTGCTGGGCGACTGTCACCCCGAGGCCGGCGATGGCGGCCCAGAGGCAGGACATCAGCAGCTGGCCGACGAACAGGCCGAGCACGTGCTCGCTGGTCGCGTACGCGATGTTGGCCGCGACCCCGAACGCCGCGCCGAGGGTGACCACCCGGATCGGGGTGATCCGGTCGGCCAGCCGGGCGAACAGCGGCATCAGGGCGAGCTCGGCCAGCGGCTGGATCGCGATCACCGCGCCCGCGCAGGGTGTCGGAGATGCTCGAGCTGGTTGGCCATGTAGAGCGGCAGGTAGGCGAACTTGATCGTGTCGCCGTGCATCACCAGCACGCAGCAGCCGACGAACACGAACAGCGGCACCCGGGAGCCGGCGGCCGGCCGCCGGCCCCGGCCGGTCGGCGGTGGCGGCGGGGTCCTGCCCGAGCGGAACCGTCAGCGCCGGCGACACGTAGCGGGGCACCCGCTGGAAGCCCGAGCGGCAGGACCTGCCCGACCGTCAGCACCGCCGTGGCCAGCAGCAGCGGCCGCAGGCCGTAGACGGCCCCGAACCAGCTGCCGACCACGGGCCCGAGGATCCAACCGGCCGTGAACGCCATCCGGACCGCCGAGATCACCCGGGCCGCCGCTCGGGCTCCCCGTCGCGGCTGAGCTCGTCCCGCACGGCCGCGAACAGCAGCCCCATGGAGCCGCCGGCGATGCTGAGCGCCAGGGCTCCGATCGCGAACGGCATCCAGACGGCGGTCGCCAGGCCCATGGCCAGCCAACCGAGTCCACCGACCAGCGCACAGATCCGGAACAGCCGCAGCCGGTCCGGTTGGCGATCCGACAGCGACCCCAGCCAGTAGCCGGCGAGCGGGGCGGCGAGGTTCACCAGGTAGTACAGCCCCGCCACCGGCACGGAGGCACCCAGGTCGTCGACCAGGAACAGCGTCATCTGCGGCGTGGTCGCCGAGACCGCGATCCCGGAGATGAACAGGGCCGCGCAGGCTGCCCGCAGGAAGGGGCTGCGCCAGATGAGCGTCCCCGCGGACGGGGACGCGGCGAGGGCTTCGGGGCGCCGGGTCACGTCGGAGGGTGCTGCCTTCCGGGCGTCTGAATCGATTGAGTCGAACGCCACCCTACGACTACGGTGAGACACGTGCCCGACCAAGCCGTGACCGACGCGACCCGGTTCGACGGTCCGGCTGGTGCTGCGGTCGGACCTCTACCGTCGCGCCGCTGCTGAGCCTGTTCCTCGGCGGGCTGGGGATCTCGATCGCCATGCCGCAGCTGTCGCTGTTCCTGGTCCAGGAGCTGGAGGCGTCGCTGCCGGTGGCGGGACTGTTCTTCCTCACCAACCTCGCGGCCCCGGTCTTCGGCTTCCTCGTCGGCAGCTGGTCGGACCGGCTGACCGACCGGCTGCTCCTCTTCCGGGTCGGAGCCGTGGTCGGTCTCGTCGGCTGGGTGCTGATGGCCCTCAGCACGCAGGTGTGGATGGCCTTCGCCGTCAACCTGATCGTCATCGGCTTCGCCGGGGCGACCAGCTCGCTGATCTTCGCCGCGGTCCGGGACCGGCTGACCCACGTGCCCACCGGGGCCGACAACCGGGTCATGTCCACGGTCCGGCTCGGCTTCAGCCTGGGCTTCATGACCGGACCGATCGTGGGCAGCGTGGTCGGCGGCATGGCCGGGCTCCGCGTCACCCTGGTCGTCGCGGGCGTCTGCACCCTGCTGCAGGCCGCGCCGATGATCGGACGACGGGTCGAGCGGGCCGTGCCCGAACAGCTCCGACCGGATCGACCAGCCCGACCGGATCGCAGCCCGACCGGATCGGACGGCCCGACCGGCGCGCCCCAGCGCCGCGAGCCAGCCTCGTGCCGCTGCTGACGTTCCTGGGTCTGGGTGTGCTGGCCATGTGCGGCGACACCATCAAGTTCGCGTACCTGCCCATCTACCTGGAGCTGCAGCTGGGCACCCCGGACTGGCTGCGCGGGGTCGTCATCTCCACCCAGTCCGTCGGCATGCTGATCTTCATCCCGATCGTCGGTGTGCTCGCCGACCGGTTCGGCGCCCACCGTCTGGTGGTCGGCAGCGTGCTGCTCGGGGTGCTGGCGAACCTCGGGTTCATGATCGCCGGCAGCGAGCTGGTGCTGATCGGCGCGACCCTGTTGAACGCCGCCATGTGGGCCACCCTCGGCGGCATCGGCATCACGGTGGCCCAGGACCTGCACCCCAGCGGGATCGGGCTGGCCTCGTCGCTCTACTTCTCCGCCATCCGCTTCTCCGCGGCCATCGGCGGCATCGCCGGCGGGCTCGGGGTGGGCTGGTTCGGCGTGCCGGGGGTGTTCGTCGTGCCCGCCGCACTCTGCCTGCTGTCCGCCGGTCGGCCTGTTCGTGCTGGCCGTCCGCCGGGGGCCCGCCTAGACCGGCGTCGCTCGCCGCCTCAGCCGCCGGCCTTCGCGACCAGCGCCCGCAGCGTCGACTCCACCTCGTCGGTGACCTTCAGCACCGCGAACGAGGTCGCCCACAGGTCGCCGTCGTCCAGGGCCGCGTCCTGGTTGAACCCGACCGTCCCGTAGCGGGTGTCGAACTTGGCGGCCGGCTGGTAGAAGACCACGACCTTGTCGTCCCGGGCGTAGGAGGGGAAGCCGTACCAGGTCTTCGGCAGCAGCTCCGGCGCCTCCTCGGCCACGATCACGTGCAGCCGCTCGGCGATCTGGCGGTCCGCACCGTCGAGACCCTCGATGGCGGCGAGACAGGCGTCGTACTCCTTGGCCCGCTTGGCCGCCCCCTTGACCCCCTTCGCCTCCTTGAGCTCCGCGGCGCGCTGCTTCATCGCCTCACGCTCGGCGCTGCTGAACCCGCTCTTCGTGTCGCTCATGACCTGTCCTCCTCGGTTGTGGCGCTGCTCCGTACGAGGCACCACGTTAGAGGGCGAGCACCGGGCCGCGCTTCTCGAATCCTGATCGATCAGGGCGACGGTCCGTCGCTGCCTAGAATCAGCTCGGGTGCCGCCGAAGAACATGTGCTGGGTCCCGGGCGGGGAGTTCCGCATGGGCTCGGCCGAGTTCTACCCCGAGGAGCAGCCGGTCCATCGCGAGGTGGTCGAAGGGTTCTGGCTGGACGAGCACCCGGTCACCGTGGCCGAGTTCCGCCGCTTCGTGAAGGCCACCGGTCACCAGACGACGGCCGAGACCGCGCCGAGCGCCGCCGACTTCCCCGGTGCCGACCCCGCCCTGCTGGTGCCCGGCTCACTGGTCTTCGTGCCCACCACCGGACCCGTCCGACTCGACGACTACACCCGGTGGTGGGCGTGGACGCCCGGGGCCGACTGGCGTCATCCCGAGGGTCCCACCAGCGACGTCGCCGGCCGGGACCGGCACCCGGTCACGCACGTGTCCTTCTTCGACGCGCAGGCGTACGCGGCCTGGGCGGGCAAGGAGCTGCCGACCGAGGTCGAGTGGGAGTTCGCGGCGCGCGGGGGTCTGGACGGCGCCCGCTTCGCCTGGGGCGACGAGGAGCTGGTCCACCACCGCCGGCAGGCGAACAGCTGGCAGGGCGAGTTCCCCTGGCAGAACCTGCTCGACGACGGCTACGCGGGCACCTCCCCCGTCGGCGCGTTCCCGGCCAACGGCTACGGGTTGCTCGACGTCACCGGGAACGTCTGGGAGTGGACGAGTGACCCCTGGACCGACGACCACACCCCCAGCTGCTGTGCCCCGGCGAACCCGGCGCCGGCCGCCGAGCCGTTCGCCCGCCGGGTCGTGAAGGGTGGCTCGCACCTGTGCGCGCCCAGCTACTGCCTGCGCTACCGGCCGGCGGCCCGGCAGGGCCAGACCGAGGACACCTCCACCGGGCACCTCGGTTTCCGTTGCCTCGTGCGGTCCTGACCGCCCGGTGCTGACCCGC
>CAWHTY010000009.1:0-862698 GCA_963832435.1 uncultured Actinomycetota bacterium | reverse complement strand
AATCCGCTGAACGCTCCGGTGCCGTCGATCATGGGGGGTCCTCTCCTCGCTGCGGGCGTCTCTATCGACCTCAGTGCGTCTGTCGACCTCAGTGCGGCGGAGGTCTCACCGAGGGACTGACCCGGCGAGCACCGGCCGCCCGGTGGTCATCCCGTCAGGGCCCGGCCGATCGCCGAGCGGACCCGCTCGTACCGGTCGAGCTCGGCCCGGACCGGGTCCACCACTGCCCGTGGGTGACCCCGATGCCGCCGAGGCCCCGGCCGCGCCTGCGCCGCGCGGCCGCCGGGCCCCGATCTCCACCCCGACCCGGCTCAGCGCGGCCAGCACCAGACCGGCCAGCGCCCCGCCGACCACCAGCACGGTGGGGGGCGGGAACCCCCACCAGGTCACCTCGGGCAGCGGCGGCATCCGCAGGTAGGCCAGCACCAAGGCCGAGGCCGAGCCAGCCCAGACCGACCACACCGCGATGATCAGCAGCCACTGCAGCACCCGGACCAGCTGCCACCACCGGCGGTGCCGGTCGAGGTCGAGGTCGGTGGCGGCGATGGCCCGGTCCAGGCCGTCGGGGAGGGCGCCCGCCTCGGCGCGGGCGGCGGCCTTGACCGCGTCGGCCCAGCCGCGGGTCAGCCCGCGCGCGGCGTCGTCGGAGAACGCCCGCAACGCGGTGTCGACCCGGGCCTGCTGGACCCCGGTGGTCGCCGGCAGCGAGGTCCGCGACACCGGGGACGGCTCGATCTCCCGCGCTCCTTGCGCCGTCCTCAGCCGGCCCAGGTGGAGCCGCCGCAGCGGGTCCGGCCGGAGCTTCGCGAGCCAGGCCAGCACCGGCCAGCCGGTGGCCAGCCCCCCGCGCCGCCGCCACGCCCGCCCGGACCGCGTCGGTCACCACCGGCACGCCGGCCGCCTCCGCGAGGGCCGCGTTCATCCGGTCCACGGCGTCCCGGTCGATCCCGACCGTCGCCGTCGGTCCCCGACGCCGCCGCCAGGGCCGTGCGGCCGCGTCGACGTCGGCCGCCAGCCGGCGCGCGGCCGCCTGCTTGTCGGCCACCTGCCGGGCCAGCCGGCCGCGCAGCTCGTCGACCCCGTCGCCGGTCTCGGCGGACACCGCGAGCACCTCGACCCGGCCCAGGCCCTCGGCTCCAGCAGCCGGCGCAGGTCGCTCAGGCATGCGTCGCGCTCGACGGTGGTCAGCCGGTCGACCTGGTTGAGCACGACGATCATCACGTCGGCGTGCCCGGCCAGCGGCTTGAGGTAGCGGTCGTGCAGCGCGGCGTCGGCGTACTTCTGCGGGTCGACCACCCAGACCAGCACGTCGACCAGCTGCACCAGCCGGTCGACCTCGATCCGGTGGGCGACCTCGGTCGAGTCGTGGTCGGGCAGGTCGAGCAGCACCAGCCCGTCGAGGTCGCCGGCTCGGGCCGGCGACCGCGTGCCGCCGCGGGACCTGCAGCCAGTCCAGCAGCGTCCTCGTGCGACGTCCGCCCCAGGTCGCGGCCAGCGCCTGGCGGTCGTCGGCCGCCGGACGCCGACGGTGGCCAGGTCGGTCCCGCTGAGCGCGTTGAACAGGCTCGACTTGCCCGACCCGGTCGCCCCGGCCAGCGCCACCACGGTCGCCGCGCCGGACAGTGCCAGCCGCCGGTCGACCTGGTCGACCACCCGCCGGGCCTCGTCACCAGCTCGTCGTCGACCCGGCCCTCGCCAGGTCGGCCGCCGCCTCCAGGGCCCGCACCCGCTCGCTGCAGCCGGTCGCGGGTCGGGCGGTCGCGCGCCATCAGCGCAGGTCCATCAGCGAGCGTCCCGACGGCGGCTCCACCAGCTCGGCGTCGACGACGTCCTCCTCGACCACCGGCCCCGCCCGGGATCGCTCCCGGCCCGGTCCGTCAGCTGCAGGCCCACCCGGCGGACCGGAGGGGCCTCGATCGCGCGCCGCTCGTCGGCGGCCGGCAGGGCCAGGTCACCGCCGGCGACCGGTCCGGCGGTCTCGGCCCGGGCGGCGGCGACCGCCGCGCCCGCCGCCGCGGAGCCGCTCGGCCTGGGCCGCGCTCGACCCCCAGCCCGTCCAGGAGCGGCGTGGTAGCGCAGCAGCTCGTCGGCCATCAGCGCCTCGCACCCGCGCGTCGAGCTCCTCCTTGGCCGTCTCGGCCAGCCGGCGGACGGCCTGGTCGCCGAACACCGCCTCCAGCACGCGCTGGGCCAGCACCGCCGTGCCGCCGGCCACCCCGATCTCGGCCCCGACCAGCCCGCCGGTGTGGGCGAAGACCACGATCATCAGCGCGACCCCGACCCCGTTCACCCCGAGGGCCAGGAACCGGGCCCTGGACCGCTTGGCCATCCCCTCGTCGGCGACCAGGTCGAGCACGGCGCCCTGCCAGTCGCGGATCGCCCGCGCCGCCCGGGCCGCGAAGCTCGGGCGAGGAGCGGGTCAGGTCGTCGTCGGCGTCCGGCCGACCAGGTCGCCGGCCGGCGGCGTGGGCCTGCCAGGACGCCTCGGCCCGTTCGGCGGCGGCGTCGCCCTCCGCCCGGAGCAGCGCCTCCAGCCCGGACTCGACGGCCACCTTGAGGTTGCCGGCGCCCGGCGGCTCGCCCCGGAACGCCGCGACCATCCGGTCCCGCAGCCAGCCGACCTTCTGCTCCAGCGCCCGGAAGAACTCGCCGGTGCCGACGAACTCGTGCCAGCGGGCCAGCACCTCGCCGCGCAGCAGGGTGCCGTCCTCGGTCTGCACCTGCGACCGTCCGGACCGCCTCGGCGTAGGAGTGGTCGACCTCGGCGCGGAGCTGGTCCACGACCTCCGGCCTGCTCGTCGACCGCGTCGGCGAGGGCGGGGGTCCGGCGCTACCAGCGAGCCGATGGCGCCGTCCAGGGTCTGGTGCACCACCGCGGCCCGGCTGGCCTGGTCCGCGGCCAGCGCGGCCAGCCAGCTGCGGATCGGCTGGACGGCGGCGTCGGGCAGCAGCCCGTCGGCGTCGACGGTCGTCTCGGGCACCGCGAACAGCGGCGAGCCGCGCCAGCCCGCGCTCGCTCATCATCTGGCCCAGGTGCGGCGGCACGTCCTGCATGGCCCGCGGCGGCACCCGGTCCAGCACCACGGCCACCGCGGCGCTGCGCTCGGCCGCGGACAGCAGGAAGTCCCACGGCACGGCGTCGGCGTACCGGGCGGCGGAGGTGACGAACAGCCACAGGTCCGCGGCGGCGAGCAGCTGGGCGGCGAGCTGCCGGTTCTCCGCCACCACCGAGTCGATGTCGGGGGCGTCCAGCATGGCCAGCCCGGGCGGGATGGAGTCGTCGGCGACCAGCTGCAGCGACCGGGCGTCGCTGGGCCGCCCCGGACGACCGGGCCAGGCCCGGGCAGGATCCGGTCGTCGGCGAACCAGCGCGCGTCGTCGGGGTGGTGCACCAGCACGGGCGCCCGGGTGGTCGGCCGGATCACCCCGGGCGCGGTGACCACCCGACGCCGACCAGCGAGTTGACCAGGGTGGACTTGCCGGCCCCGGTCGAGCCGCCGACCACGGCCAGCAGCGGGGCGTCGATGGTGGCCAGCCGCGGCAGCACGTAGTCGTCGAGCTGCCGGCTGATCTCCCGGGCGCCGGCCCGGGCCTCCGCGGCCCCGGGCAGGGCCAGCGGCAGCGCGGCGGCGCGGACGGCCTCCCGCAGCTGGACCAGGGCCGCCTCGAGCGGCGACTCGCGCCTGCTCGCCATCGGTCCTCCCAGGTCAGCCGGCCTCAGTCACGCACTCGGGGGCTTCCAGCTCGGGGTCGACCTCGGAGTACTGGGTAGCAGTCTGCCCCAAGGGGGCGCTGGCCGACGCGGGCCCGCCCGGGGGCGGGGCCGGGTAGTTGCCGCCGAGCCCGGCCGGCCCGGGAAAGCTCGGCGGCGGGTAGGCCGCGACCGCGGCCCGGCGCCGCCGGGGCAGCGCCGGGTAGGCCGCCCGGCCCTCCGGCTGGATGATGGCCCGCGGCGCGCAGCTCCCGGACGCGCTGCCAGCAGGACCTTCTCCCGGGCGAGCCCGGCGTCGTCGACCAGCCCGCGGGCCATCGCGTCGCGCAGGTAGGCCAGCTCGGTCACCGCCCGCTGCAGCCGGATCGTGGCCAGGAACGTCGTCCGGCCCGCGGAACACGCGCGTGCCACAGGGCCCGCAGCCGGGTCCGCAGCCGGGCCAGCGCCGCCGGGTCCCCCTCGGGCAGCCAGCCCACCCGGACGTAGTCGACCAGCCGCTCCCGGATCAGCCGGCCCTCGCGGAACAGCTGCCGGACGACGAAGACGATCAGCCCGATCACCAGCGGCAGGGCGACGAAGAGGTACATGAACAGCAGGTTGCGGCCCTAGACCAGGGAGGCGGTGGCGTTGAAGGCCATGTGCAGGAACGCGGCCGCGCAGAAGCCGGCCAGCGGGGCCACGACCCGGACGATCTTGCTCTTGGAGCGCAGCGCCACCGCCAGCCCGATCCCGGTCATCGCGGTGAACAGCGGGTGCCCGAAGAACGTCATCACCCCGCGCAGCATGAACAGCTGCTGCAGCGCCTCCAGCGGCGGCACCTCGCCGAAGGTCCGCGCCGCGTACCGGTAGACCCGGCCGTAGTAGAGGATGTTCTCCACGAACGCGAAGGCGGCCCCGGACAGGCCCGCGAGCACGATCCCGCTGAGCCGGCTGACCCACTGGTAGCGCATCAGGATCGCCAGCCAGAACAGCACGGTGGCCTTGGCCGCCTCCTCGACGAACGGCGCCACGTAGATCGCGGCCCGCGGGCCGGTGGCGGGGTCGCCGTCGCCGACGATGCTGAGGTGACCCGCCGCCCAGGTGTTGACCTGGGCCGAGACGAAGGTGGCCACGCAGGCTCCCCAGCCGAAGGTCATCAGCCACACCCAGAACCGCTGCGGACGGAACCGGTCGGCCCACAGGAACACCAGCGACAGCGGGACGGCGGTGATCGCGGCGTACTTCAGCGGCGACCGGCATGGCCTCGGTGCCGATGCCGGGCAGGGTTCCGCTGGGCGTCTCCTGGTCCGGCACCACCTGGCGGTACAGCAGGACCAGCAGGACGGCGTAACCCAGCAGCAGGACGGCCGTCAGCCAGGTCATCGGGCTCGTCAGCAGGCGCTTGGGCAACGGCTCGTTCGGGTCGGGGTCGACCGGCAGGCCGGACCTCGCCCGCCGCCGGCGCAGCTGCCTCGCCCCCACCGGGCCCGGGGACACTCCGACCGTCATGGCGCCCAGGCTACCCAGGCGGGGGGCAGCCCCCCGGGGCGCGGACCGGGCCGCCGGCCGGCGGGGGCGGGTCGGAGGGGGCGGGTCGAAGGGTCAGCGGATGGAGCTGGTCAGGAAGGGCAGCACGACGGCCAGGAACTCCCCCGGACGTTCACCGTGCACGCCGTGCCCGGTCGGCATCGACCGGAAGCTGCCGCGCGGGATCTTGTGGCCGAGCCGCTCCAACGTCGCCTGCGGCATGTGGCTGCGCTGCCCGCCCAGCACCAGGGTGCGGCAGCGGATCTGGTCGGCGTAGTCCCACCACTGCGGACCGGGGTCGTTGCGCCACGCGTGCAGCTGCGCCACGGCGCGCCAGTCCATCGCCTCACCCGGCTCGGGGCCGCCCGGGATCGGCCGCGGCGGGTCGGCCGCCTCCGGTGGCGGCGGGTCCTCCAGCACCAGGGCCCGGACGGCGTCGGGTCGGGTCGCGGCCAGCAGGTAGGCCGCCATCCCGGCCATCGAGTGCGCCACGACCACCGCGGCGATGACGCCCAGCGCCTCCATCACCCCGAGCACGTCGTCGCGGTGGGCCTCCAGGGAGTAGTCGGTGGCCCAGTCGGTCGCGCCGTGACCGCGGGCGTCCGGTGCGATCACCCGGAAGTTCTCGCCCAGGCCGGGCCCGACCAGGTCCCAGCTGCTGCTGTCGGACCCGAGGCCGTGCAGCAGCAGCGCCACCGGTCGGTCCGGGCGACCCCACTCGCGGTAGCCGACGGCCAGCCCGCCGGGGGTCATCAGCTGCTTGGTCACGGTGCTGACCCTAGCGAGGCCCCGACCGGGCGGGAACAGCCGATCGGCACCGCTGGTCCGCGAGCCTGCGGGGGCGGCGTCCCACGACGATAGGATGCCGGGTCGAGCCCTGGTAGCTCAGCGGCCCTCGTAGCTCAGCGGATAGAGCAGCAGCCTTCTAATCTGCCGGTCCCAGGTTCGAATCCTGGCGGGGGCGCCCAGCGGGCCACGGCCGCGGCCCGGGTCGCGGGGCTCGTCCGGAGCGTGGCCCGGTACGGTCGGGGGAATGAGCCCTCCGCCCGGCCAGGCCTGGTCCTGGCGACGGATCGCATTGCCGGCCTATGGACCAACGCTGCTGGTGGCGGTCGGTACGGGCGCCATCCTGCCGCTGGTCGCGCTGTCGGCGCGCGAGCTGGGGGCCAGCGTCAGCGTCGCTGCCCTGGTGGTCGCCCTGATCGGGGTCGGGCAGCTGGTCGGCGACCTGCCCGCCGGGGCGCTGGCCGCCCGGATCGGCGAGAAGCGGGCGCTGGTCGCCGCCTGCCTGCTGGACGCGGCCGCCCTGCTCGGCGCGTTCCTGGCCCCCAGCGTCTGGCTGCTGGCCGCGGCGGTGCTCGTCACCGGGCTGGCCGGCGCGGTGTTCAGCCTGGCCCGTCAGGCCTACCTGACCGAGGTGGTGCCACCCGGCCTGCGGGCCCGCGCGATGTCGACCCTGGGCGGCACCAACCGGATCGGGGTGTTCGTCGGGCCCTTCGTCGGCGCCCTCGTCGTCAGCCGGTTCGACATCGGCGCCGCGTACGCCTTCACCGCCGCGATGAGCCTGGCGGCGGCCCTGCTGACCGCGTTGCTGCCCGACATCACCCGGCGGGTCGAGCGGGCGGAGCGCCGCCGGCCGCGCAGCGTGGCCTCGGTGCTGGCCGAGCACCGGCGGGTGCTGCTCACCCTCGGCCTGGGGGTGCTGGTCATCTCCGCGGCCCGCTCGACGCGGCAGTCGATCATCCCGCTGTGGGCCGACGCCCAGGGCATCGACGCCGTCGCCACCAGCCTGATCTTCGGCCTGTCGGCGGGGGTGGACATGCTGCTGTTCTATCCGGGCGGCGCCATCATGGACCGCTTCGGGCGGGTCTGGGTGGCGGTGCCCTCGATGGCGGTCCTCGGCCTCGGGTTCCTGCTGCTGCCGCTGACCAGCGGACCGGTGGCGATCGGCGCCGTGGCGGCCCTGATGGGGCTCGGGAACGGGATCTCGGCCGGCATCGTGATGACCCTGGGCGCCGACGCCTCCCCCGCGGACGGCCGGGCCCAGTTCCTCGGCGGCTGGCGGCTGTGCAGCGACCTCGGCAACGCGGGTGGGCCCCTGCTGGTCAGCGCCGTCGCGCTGGCGGCACCGCTGGCCGCGGCCTCGGTCGCCGTCGCAGCGCTGACCTGGGCCGGCGCCGGCTGGCTGGTCCGGTGGGTGCCGGCCTACGCCCACCAGGTCAGCCGCCGCGGCGAGCCGGCGGCGCCGCGGCCGTAGAGTGTCGGCCGTGAACGATCACCTGGTCTGGATCGACTGCGAGATGACCGGGCTGGACCTGGGCTCCGACGCCTTGGTGGAGGTCGCCGCGCTGGTCACCGACGCCGAGCTGAACGTGCTGGGGGAGGGCGTCGACGTGGTGATCCGCCCGACCCCCGAGGCGCTGGCCCAGATGGGTGACTTCGTCCGGTCCATGCACGCCTCCTCCGGGCTGCTGGCCCAGCTGGACGCCGGGCTGAGCCTGGGTGAGGCGGAGCAGCGGGTGCTGGACTACCTGCGGGCCCACGTCCCGGAGGGCGCCAAGGCTCCGCTGGCCGGCAACACCATCGGCACCGACCGGGCCTTCCTGGCCCGCGACATGCCCACCCTGGAGTCCTTCGTGCACTACCGCAACGTCGACGTGTCCAGCATCAAGGAGCTGGCCCGGCGCTGGTTCCCACGGGTCTACTACGGCACTCCGGCCAAGAGCGGCAACCACCGTGCGCTGGCCGACGTCCGGGAGTCGATCGAGGAGCTGCGCTACTACCGGGAGGCGCTCTTCGTGCCGCAGCCCGGCCCGGACAGCGCCGCCCTGAAGGAGATCGCGGCCCGGCACGAGGGTGCGCTGCGAGCCACCGCGGTGCCCACCGGGATCACCGAGGGCGGCTGAGCGGGGCCTCCCGGGTGGCGGGATTCGGCCATACCGTCCGCCGCCCGCTATGATTTCGGCTGCTGTCCGGCCGCCCCCACGGGCGTGGTCGCCGACGCGTGGTGGGTGTAGCTCAGCTGGTAGAGCACCTGGTTGTGGTCCAGGAAGTCGCGGGTTCGAGTCCCGTCACTCACCCCAACTCCTTCGCTGCAGGCCCTCAGGTGTCGCCTCGGCCCGACCCGGCGGTGATCCGCGGCGCTGCGATCCTCCGGGGCTAGATTCGAGCCCGTGACCACCCCCACCGACACCGACGTCGTGGTGGTGGGCGGTGGCCACAACGGGCTGGTCGCCGCGGCGTACCTCGCCCGCCACGGCCTGCGGACCGTCGTCCTCGAGGCCCGCGAGAGCCTGGGCGGCGCGGTGGCCGGGGCGCGGGTGTTCGACGGGGTCGACGTCACGCTGTCGCGGTACGCGTACCTGGTCTCGCTGCTGCCGGAGGTGATCGCGGGCGAGCTGGGCCTGGACCTGGAGCTCCGGTCCCGCCGGATCGCCTCCTACACCCCGGTCGGCGACGACGGTCTGCTGGTCGAGCACGAGCCGGGACCCGTCACCCGGGACTCGTTCCGCCGGGTGACGGGGGGTGAGCAGGAGCTGGCCGCGTGGACCGACCTCAACGCGCGGCTGCGGCGGCTGGCCGCCGTGGTGGAGCCGACGCTCACCGGTCCGCTCCCCCGGGCCGCCGACCTGCGGGCCCGCGTCGACCCCGACCTGTGGCGCGACATCGTCGAGCAGCCCCTCGGTCTGGCGCTGGAGCGGAGCCTGGCCGACGACACCGTCCGCGGGGTGGTGCTCACCGACGCCCTGATCGGCACCTTCGCCGGCGCGCACGATCCGTCGCTGCGGCAGAACCGCTGCTTCCTGTACCACGTCATCGGCCGGGGCACCGGCGAGTGGCGGGTGCCGGTCGGCGGGATGGGAGCGGTGGCCCGGGCGCTGGAGCGGGCCGCCCGCCGGGCCGGGGCGGAGCTGCGGACCGGCCAGCGGGTGGTCGCGATCGACCCCGGGCCGGACAGCGGGCTGGTCCGGCTGGCCGACGGATCGGCCCTCCGCGCCGGCTGGGTCCTGGCCAACTGCGCCCCGACCGTCCTGGCGGGTCTGCTCGGCGAGCCGGCTCAGCCGCCGGTGGGGTGTCAGACCAAGGTCAACCTCGTGCTGAGCCGGCTGCCCCGCCTGGCGTCGGGCCTCGACCCCGCCGTCGGCTTCGCGGGCACGCTGCACCTGCACCAGACCTACGCCGAGCTCGACCGCGCCTACGCCGAGGCGCGGGCCGGCCGGCTGCCCGACCCGCTGCCGGCCGAGGTCTACTGCCACACCCTGACCGACCGGAGCATCCTCGGTCCGGCGGCCGACGCCGCCGGGCTGCACACCCTGACCCTGTTCGCTCTGCACACCCCGGTCGGGCTGTTCACCGCCGACCCCACGGCGATGCGGGAGCGCGTGGGCCGGGCCGCGCTGGCCTCGCTGCAGTCGGTGCTGGCGGAGCCGCTGGAGGCCTGCCTGGCCACCGACGCCGCCGGCCGGCCGTGCGTGGAGGTGAAGACGCCGCTCGACCTGGAGGACGCCCTGGACCTGTCCGGCGGCCACATCTTCCACGGCGACCTGAGCTGGCCCTGGCTGGCCGACGACGAGCCGGTCACCACCCCCGCCGAGCGTTGGGGGGTGGCGACCGGGCACCCCCGCCTGCTGCTGTGCGGCTCGGGGTCCCGGCGCGGCGGGGCGGTGAGCGGGCTGGGAGGCCACAGCGCCGCGATGGCCGTCCTCGCCGAGCAGGCCCCTGCGGCGGTCCGGACCCCGGTCAGCCGGCCGGCCACCGCTCGCTGACGGCCGGGTTCGCGAGGTGCTCGTCGATTCGCCCGGGCCCCAGCGGTTTGCTAGTGTTGCCGCTCGCGCGCCGCTAGCTCAATTGGCAGAGCAGCTGACTCTTAATCAGCGGGTTGGGGGTTCGATTCCCTCGCGGCGCACCAAACGCCCCTCTCAACTCCTGGTACCGCTCCACCTGCTCAGGCGGATTGAGTGGGGGGCGGTTGCCAAGCGGTTACCGTCGGCGCCGTTTCGATGATCAACTTCCCGCCCATCAACTCGGCGCACTCCCGCCAGCCAGCCTGGAGGACCACGTCGCGTGTCCTCGCTGCGCTGCGGAACGCGCCGCCCTGAGGTCAGTCGGGGTTCATAAGATCGGAGCATGGTCGACAACCCAGGCTCAACGCCATCCAGGGACATGCTCGGTGAGCAGCAGATCGCCGACGCTGGCCTCGCGGACTGGCGCAAGCTCGGCCAGGGGCTGCACGCTCGCTACCTGCCGTCATCCTTCGCGGCCGCGGCTGAGTTCATCGCCGCCGTCGCACGAGTCAGCGAGAACGCCAGCCACGCCCCTCAGGTGCGGATGGGCGCACGGTTCATCGACCTGCGGCTGATCAGCGACGATGCGATCTACCGCGACGAGAACGGCATCGAGCACACGGTCGAGTGGGTTACCCAGAGCGACATCGAACTGGCGCGCCGGCTCAGCGATGTCGCTCGTCAACACGAGATGCGTGCCGATCCGTCGTCAATCGCCACGATCGAGCTGGCTCTCGACACCGCACACGCCGAGACTGTGGCTCCCTTCTGGTCGGCCCTGTTGACAGGTGGCGCCGACGCCCAAGGCCGGGGCACCATCTCGGAGGACGTCCGCGACGCCACAGGGCGGGTCCCGATCCTGTGGTTCCAGGAGACCGAGGATCACCAGACTCCGCGGCAACGGTTCCATCTCGACGTGCAGGTGCCCTACGACGTCGCGGACCAGCGCATCGCTGCTGCGCTGGCTGCCGGAGGGGTGATCGTGAACGACCGCAACCCCTCGTACGTCGTGATCGCTGATCCCGACGGCAACAAGGCCTGCGTCGCTCGATACCCCCACCCGTCTCAACAGGAGAAAGCCTGAGGCAAGCCCCCTGGCCTCGCTGGCAAACAGGCGGTCGAGGACGCAGCGGCATCTATCCAGCCCGCAGCCCGAAGCCCGGGGCGGCGGTCACCTTGCCGTTAGAACGACAGCCAGCGCAACCAAGCATCGGAAGCTCGGCGGCCTCACCTGGCCTCGCGCGAGACTACTGCCGGCGCTGTGCCTGGCCCACCGGGTCCGCGTCGAACACCTCGGACGGGCCTCACGCCGGCGACGACGACCTGCTCGAACGGGTCAGCGCCGGGTCGAAGTCACCTGCCGTCGGCGGTTGCGGCGGGTCAGCGCGCGGCGTTCGTCCTCGCTGAGGCCGCCCCACACGCCGTGGTCGATGCCGGACATCACGGCCCACTCCAGGCACGCGCTCCGCACCGGGCAGCCGGCGCAGACGCGCTTGGCCTCCCGGACTTGCAGCAGGGCCGGGCCGGTGCTGCCGATGGGGAAGAACAGCTCCGGGTCCTCCCGGCGGCAGGCCGCGTCGTGGTGCCAGCTCATCACGGGCTGGCTCCCGTCGCTCCCGGGCCGAAGGCCATCCGGAGCCGGTGGTCGTGCGCGGCTCGGGCCAGCCGGCGGATGCTGACCAGCTCCTCGTCGGTGGTGCGACCCAGGGCGGCCTCCCGGCCCTGGACCCACTCCACGGCGCGGCAGATCTCCTGCACCAGGGTGCAGATCACCGCGGAGCGGGCGCGGGGGTCGGGGGTCAGCACAACGGCTTCGATCAGCGCGTCCAGCAGTGCGTCCGAGGTCGGGGCGGGGGTTGAGGTGTGCAGCTCAGCGGAGTCGGAACGAAGGCGTCCGTGGCCATCAGGAGACCCTCCCGGGGTGGAGAGAAACGGGTGTCCCGGGCGGCGATCACTCAGCGGAACCGCGGGCTACGCGGCGGTCTCACTTCCCGAACCGGCTGTTGGAGCAGCGTCTGCGACGATACGCCCGTCCTCAGCACGGATCCAGCCCTCTTCAGCGGGGATGGACGGGGCGCCCCTTCGACCGGCCCCCGCAGGGGAGCTCCGGCGATCACTGGTCCTGCTCGGTGGGGCGCACCAACACCTCGTTGACCGCCATGTGGCGAGGCCGCGTGACGATGAAGCTGATCACGTCGGCGATGTCGGCGGCCACCAGCCGCTCCATGCTGGCAAAGCGCTGCTGCATGCCCTCCTGGATCTCCGGACGGTTGTGGGACACGAGCTCGGTGCTGACCGCACCCGGCTCGACCAGCGAGACGCGCACGTGCCGTCGGGTGACCTCCTGCCGGAGGGACTCGCTGAAGGCGCCCGACCGCGTGCTTGGTGGCGTTGTAGACGCCGCTGCCGACCCGGGCCACCCGCCCCGCCACCGAGGAGATGTTGACCAGGTCGGCGACCCGACGCGGATCCTGCTCGGCAGCCGCCAGCAGATGCGGCAGCGCGGCCTTGGCGCAGTACAGCAGCCCGAGCACGTTCACCTGGACCATCTGCTCCCACTCCTCCACCGGCGCCTGCTCGATCGGCCCGAGCAGCATGACGCCGGCGTTGTTGATCACCGTGTCCAGCCGGCCCAGCTCCTCGACCGTCTGCTCGACCGCCCCGTACGCGGCGTGCACGGTCGGTGACGTCAGCCTGGATGACGCTCACCGTCCCGCCCTCGCCGCGTAGCCGGTCGGCCAGCGCGCTCAGCCGGTCGGCGCGGCGGGCGACCAGCGCCACCCCCGCTCCCTGGGTGACCAGCGCCTGCGCGGCGGCTTCGCCGATCCCGCTGGAGGCACCCGTGACGAGGGCGACGGTTCCGTGCAGAGGTGTGCTCACCGGCCTCACTCTAGGTCGGCAGGGCGACCGGCCGGCCACCCAGGTAGACCGCCTGCACGGCGCGCAGCACGGCGACGTCGGCCGCCAGGTCGCCGCCCACCACCAGCAGGTCGGCCCGGAACCCGGGGGCGATCCGACCCTGTCGCCCCCCGAGTCCGAGCTCCTCGGCGGCGACGGCGGTGGCCGCGGCCACGGCGTCGTGCGGTCGGCACCCCGGCCCGGACGAGGTCGGCGACGGCGAGCGCGACGATGCCGTGCGGCTTCGCACTGCCCACGCCGGCGTCGGTGCCGGCCAGCACCCGCACTCCGGACTGCAGCATCCGGGCCGCCTGTCGCCGCATGGTGTCGAGCAGGTGCGCCGGGTCCGTGCCGAGGGCGGCCAGCAGCTCCAGGATGGCGGCCGGCGGCTCGACCAGCTCGGTCTGGCCGAGGGTGGGGCAGACGGCGAGCCCGGCGGTGGCCAGCCGGGCCACGAGCGCGTCGTCCAGCCCGAAGCCGGTGGCGGTC
The DNA here is from genome assembly GCA_963832435.1 of uncultured Actinomycetota bacterium. Lineage (GTDB taxonomy): Bacteria > Actinomycetota > Actinomycetes > Propionibacteriales > Propionibacteriaceae > Microlunatus. Next base: position 849,309 of record CAWHTY010000009.1, on the reverse strand, counting down.
ACGCAGCTGCCGTGCTCGATGCCGTCCACACCCGCGTCCAGGGCGGCGACCACGGCACTGCGGGCGTGGGCGTGGGCGGTCACCGGCAGCCCGCGCCGGTGGGCCTCGTCGACCACCACGCGCAGCTCCGCCGGCCGCGAACTGCGATCGGGTGACGTCGGTGCCCGGAGTGAGGAAGCCGCCACTGGCCATGATCTTGACGGTCTGGACGCCCCGCTCGGCGCGCTCGGCCACCGCGGCCCGCAGCGCCGGCTCCCCGGAGACGGCCCCGCCCATGCTCCAGCAGTGTCCGCCCGGGGTGGTCAGCGGTGGCCCGGCGGTCAGCACGGTGGGCCACGCCCCCGGCTCCGACACCGCGACAGCCAGTCGAGCACGGCGAAGCGTCGGTCCCCCAGGTCGCGGACCGTGGTCACGCCCGCGGCCAGCTGGGTCTCGCAGGGACCCCTCGATGACCTACGGCCAGCTCGGTGTCCGGGAGCACCGCCAACCGGTCGAGCGCGCCGTTCACCCCGTCGGCACACAGGTGCACGTGGGTGTCGACCAGGCCGGGGAGCAGCGTGCCCGCCACCTCCTCGACCGGGCAGCCGTCCGGGGGCGGCGCGTCACCGGCCTCCACCCCGACGATCCGGTCGGCCTCCACCAGCACCAGGGCTCCGCCCGGCACGAAGCCGCGCCCGTCGAAGAGCCGTCGAGCCCGCAGTCCCCACATGCGCCAGTCCCCTCCCGGTCAGTCCCATCCTGGGCTGGCCGGCCGGCGAGCGGAAGTCCCGGAACGCCAGAACGGGCACAGCCCGTCGGCTGCGCCCGCTCTGTCGGTGTGCGGTCTAGAGCACTCCGCTAGTCCTGCGTCACTTCACGCCACCGGCCGTCAGTCCGGCCACGATCCGGCGCTGGAAGATCAGCACCGCGATCAGCAGCGGGACGGTGACGATCACGCCGGCCGCCATGATGGTGCCGTACGGCGTGTCGAACCCGGTGGTCCCGGTGAACTTGCTGATGGCCACCGTGGCCGTCTGCATGTTCGCGTCCTGCAGGAAGGTCAGGGCGATCAGGAACTCGTTCCAGGCGCCGATGAACACGATGATCGCCGTCGTGAACACCCCGGGTGCCGCCAGCGGGAGGATCACCTTCCGGAAGGCCACACCGGGCGTGCACCCGTCCACCATGGCCGCCTGCTCCAGCTCCACCGGGAGCTGCTTGAAGAAAGCGGTCAGGTTCCACACGGCCAGCGGCAGCCCGAAGCTCAGGCTCGGCAGGATGACCGACTGGTAGCTGTTGATCCAGTACGGGAACCAGCTGAACGGATCCGTGGAGGAGAACATCTTCAGCAGCGGAGGCAGCAGCACCACGATCGGGAACATGGAGCAGGCCATGATGACCCAGAGCACGATGCTCTTGCCCCTGAACTTCAGCCGGGCCAGGGCGTAGGCCGCGACGATCCCGAACAGCAGCGTCAGGATCGTGGAGACCCCCGACACGATGATCGAGTTCACCAGCGACCGGCCGAAGTTGTTCGCCCCCGAGAAGACGCCGCTGTAGTTCTGCACCGAGACCGGGCTCGGGATGAACTCGGTGCTGCGGCCCTCGGTCGGCAGCCGCAGCGAGGAGACGATCATCCAGTAGAACGGGATGATGCAGTACAGGACGATCAGCCCCATCCCGACGTAGGAGGCGACCATGCCCGCGCGGGCCTTGCCGCTCTGCTTCGGATGGGCGAGCTTGTAGACCTCGTCGGCGGACAGGTGCTCCTCCTGGACCGTGGTCTGCGTCGAGGTAGCCATCAGTGCGCCCCTCCCATCGTCTCAGCCGCAGCAGCGGTGCCGGAGCCGACGGCCCCGTCGTCGGTGTCCTTCTTCTTCTTCTTCTTGCCGGGTGCGTCGGCGTCACCGATCACGTCGGCGCCCAGCAGCTTCACGAACAGGAAGGCCACCAGCAGCACGTAGATGAACAGGATGATCGCGTACGCGGCCGCCGGACCGTACCGGTTCTGGTTGGCCTCCAGGTAGGAGAAGACCGACAGGGTCTCCACCCGGTACTTGCCGGGGCCGATCATGCCGTACGGCAGGTCGAACATCCGGAGCGTGTCGAGCGTGCGGAACAGCACCGCCACCACCAGGGTCGGCTTGACCATCGGCAGCGTGATGCGGGTGAACTGCTGCCAGGCGGTGGCACCGTCCACCTTGGCCGCCTCGTAGACCTCGGCGGGGATGGTCTGCAGACCGGCCAGGGTCAGCAGCCCGATGAACGGCGCGGTCTTCCAGACGTCGGCGGTGACGATGGCCCAGAAGGAGGCACCCTCGTCGGCCAGCCAGAGGACCTGCCGGCCGAGGATCCGGTTCATCACGCCGGCCTCGTCGAAGATCAGCTTCCACATCAGCGCCGAGACGATGGTGGGGATGGCCCAGGGGACCAGGATGCCCGCGCGGACCAGACCACGGCCACGGAAGGCCTTGGACATGATCAGCGCCATCGCGACACCCAGGACGGTCTCCAGGATGACGCAGACGATGGTGATGAAGGTCGTGTTCAGGAACGCGTTCCAGAACCGGTTCATCTCCCCGTAGGTCCCGGTGACGGTGTTGCCGCCGGCGAAGATGTCGGTGAAGTTCTTCAGCCCGGAGAAGCTCTCGCCGCCGGCGATCAGGCCGGTGCTGGGGTCGATACCGGAGTTCGCGGTGAAGAACGACTCCCGGATGGACAGCAGCACCGGGATGCCGGCCACCACGGCGATGACGATGAGGGTGGGCGCCAACAGGAGCCAGGCCAGCCGGCCCTGCCCGTCGCTGAGCGCGTTCTTCTTGTGCTTGTGCCCGTCACCGGAGGCCGACGAACGGACGTCGGAGACGGAAGTCGCTGTTGCCATTCCCTATCCCTTCTCACGCCGGAGGTTCCAGCGCGGTCCGCGGACCGCGCTGGAACCTCACTCTGGCGTGTTCGGCCCTACTGGGTCAACGACTCCAGCTTGCTCTGCAGGCTGGACAACGCCGCGTCGGGTGCCGTCTGGCCCTGCAGGGCGCTGTAGGCAGCGTCCTGGATGGCCAGGGTGGCGTCACCGTACTTGACGACCTTCGGCCGCGGCTGCGCGGTCTCGATCGACTTCTGCAGGATCGGCATGTACGGGAACTCCTTGATGATCTCCGGGTCCGTGTACAGCGTGGTCTCGACCGGTGCGTTGGAGCTGGCCAGCAGGCTCTTCTTCTGGGTCTCCTTGGCGGTCATGAACTTCACGAACTCCGCAGCGGTGCCCTTGTTCTCGGCAGCCGTGGTGATGCCCCAGCTGTGGCCACCGAGGCTGGAGACGCCCGGCGTTCGACCCGATCCCCGGCAGCGGCGCGACCGCGAACTTGCCGTTGATCTTGGAGGAGCCGTCGGTCTTGTTGGCCAGCGAGTACACGTACGGCCAGTTGCGGTGGAAGATCAGGGTGCCGTTCTGGAACGCCTGGCGGCCCTGCTCCTCCTGCCAGGTGATCGCACCCTTGGGGATGTCGCCGCTCTTGAACCAGTCCACCAGCGTGCTGAGGCCGGTCTTGGCCTCCGGGGTGTTCACGTTCGGCTTGCCCTCATTGTCGGTGATGACGCCGCCCGCGCTGTTCACGGCCTCCGCGAAGTTCACCGTCAGGCCCTCGTACTTCTGGTACTGACCGGCGAAGCAGTTCAGCTTCGTAGTCGTTCTCGCCGTCGCGAATCTTGTCGCAGGCCGCCTTCATCTCCTCGAAGGTGGTCGGCGGCTTCGAGGTAGTACTTGTCCAGCAGGTCCTTGCGGTAGTACAGCAGGCCGCCGTCGGAGGTGGCCGGCATCGCGTACAGCTTGTTGAAGTACGTCGCCGCGTCGACCGTCGGCTTGAGGAAGGTGTCGGTCTTGAACTGGTCGGCCGGCAGCGGCACCAGGTACCCGTTGGCCGCGAACTCGATCGTCCAGACCACGTCCACGCTGACGACGGCCATCTTCGCGTTCTTGATCTGCGAGTTCTGGATCATCTGCTGACGCTGCTGGTCGGCGTTGTCGGGAAGCTCGTGCAGGGTCACCGTCTCACCCGGGTGCTCCGAGTTGAACTGCGCGATGAGCTTCTTGGCGACACCGGTGGTGTCTTTGCCCTGCCACACCTCGATCGGGCCCTTCTTGCTGAAGTCGACAGCAGCAGCGGAGTCCCCGCCACCCCCGCCCCCGGCCGATCCCACCGCCGCCGCCACAGGCGGCAGCTACGAGAAGCGCGCTGAGCGAGACGGCCGCGATGGCCACGCGACGCGCAGGTCGAGCGAAAGTCATACAAGCCTCACTTCGTTGTCGAGGCACCCGTCGGTGGTGCCGCCTTGTCACACTAGATGTCTGCTGCCTCAGAAGGGCAGCCCTTCTCACAAAACGTTCAGATTCGTTATGAACGACTAACACACTTAACGGGTTCAGTGGAACCGTCGACCTGCGACAATCCCAACCGGTTGTCACAGGTAGAGGCCCGTCTGCCCGTCCTGCAGCCTCTCGGCGGCCACCGCATGCAGGTCGCGCTCCCGCAACAGCACGTAGTCCTTGCCCCGCACCTCGACCTCGGCTCGGTCCTCGGGATCGAACAGCACCCGGTCGTCGAGCTTCACGGTACGCACGTTCGCCCCCGTCGCCACCACCCTCGCCCAGGCCAGCCGACGGCCGATGGCCACCGTCGCGGGGATGACGATCCCGGTGCCGGTGCGCCGCTCACCGGCCTCGTTCTCGGTCGAGACCAGGACCCGGTCGTGCAGCATCCGGATGGGCAGCGGCTCCGCCGCTGCGCCGCCCCCGGGCCCGGCCGCCGCCGGCACGACTCAGTCGCTCTGCCCGCGCCGGAGCAGGCCACGGACGATCAACAGGAACGCCGCCGCCCCGGCCACCCCGGCGCCCACCGCGGCCAGCCGCTCGGTGCGCAGGTCCCCGCGAGCGTTGAACACCAGCGACTTCGCATTCTCCACCTCGGTGCTGGCGAACCGCTTCAGCCCGTCGACCTGCCGCTGCTTGATCCGCTGCGGGTGCACCTGGTCGATCAGCGTCTCCACCGCCGCGGTCAGCCGCTGCCGGGTCGCCACCAGGTCCGCCTCGATCTGGGAGCTGGTGCGTGACGGTGTCTCGGTCGTGCTCGACTCCTCGTTCGCTGCCACAGCTCTCCCATTCGTCCGGTGATTTCGTCCGGTGACTTCGCCCGGTGATGTCCGGTGCTCGACCGCCGGCCCGTCGTCGACGAGCCCACCCATCGGCGTCAGCGTAGTGCAGGCCCCTGCCGACGGGGAGGTGTCGGGGTCGGGTCGCCGCGGCGGCCCGGCCGCGGGCGATCACGGTGCTGGGGTGTGGGTCGGCGTGGCTACAGTGACCGCCATGACCGACCGCCTCAGCGCGGGGGACGCCGCTCCCCCGTTCTCGCTCCCCGACGCCGACGCCGAGACGGTGTCGCTGGCCGACTACGCGGGCCAGCGGGTCATCGTCTACTTCTACCCGGCGGCGATGACACCGGGGTGCACCACCCAGGCCGTCGACTTCACCGCGGCGATCGGGGAGCTGACCGGTGCCGGGCTGAGCGTGGTCGGCATCTCCCCCGATCCGGTGCCGAAGCTGGCCCAGTTCCGCGCCGCCCAGGACGTGGCCTTCCCCCTGCTGTCCGACGTCGAGAAGACCACCCTCGGCGCGTACGGGGCCTACGGGGAGAAACTGCTCTACGGCAAGCTGGTGGAGGGCGTGATCCGGTCGACGTTCGTGATCGACGTCGACGACCAGGGGCGGGGCACCGTCGCGGTGGCCCAGTACAACGTGAAGGCCAGCGGCCACGTGGACAAGCTGCGCCGCGACCTCAAGGTGTGACCCGACGCCGCCGGCCTTACTACGATGGCGGCGAGCCGGAGTGGTGGAACTGGTAGACACGCAGGATTTAGGTTCCTGTGCCATCGGCGTGAGGGTTCGAGTCCCTTCTCCGGCACAGGTCCCGGCCTGCCCGACCCGCCCGCGAGCCAACTCCTCCGGGGATCGGCTCCCCGGGTCGCCCCCGCGCCTCCCCCACATACACGCGATTCGTCCAGATGCACGCGAGCTCTCGCGTGCATCTGGACGAATCGCGTGTATGTGGGGGGTCAGGAAGTGGTGCGGGCGTAGGAGACGAAGGCGAAGCCATCGTGGGGGGTGCGGGCGGTCTCGCGCCACTCGGCCGGGTCGATGGTCGGGAAGGTGACGTCCCCGTCGGGTTCGGCGTCGACCTCGGTGATCTCCAGCCGGGTCAGCCGGTCCCAGGCGGCGCGGTAGATCTCCCCGCCGCCGGCCACGAAGACTGTCCGCGGCGACAGCTCGGCGGCCAGCTCGAACGCCTCGTCCAGGGTCGGGACGGCGCGGACCCCGTCGCTCCGCCACATCCGGTCGCGGGTGACGACCAGGGTGACCCGGCCCGGCAGCGGTCGCCCGATGGAGTCGTAGGTGCGGCGGCCCATCACCAGGACGTGGTTCATGGTCAGCGCCTTGAACCGCTCCCAGTCCGCCGGGATCCGCCAGGGAATGTCGTGGTCCGCGCCGATCACCCCGTTGCGGGCCACCGCGGCGATGCCCACCACCTCCACCGTCCCGCCCATCCCGCTCATCAGACGGCGATCGGGGCTTTGATGCCGGGGTGCGGGTCGTACCCCTCGACCGCGATGTCGTCGAGGGTGAAGTCGTCGATCGCTCGGACCCGCGGGTTCAGCACCAGCCGGGGCAGCGGGCGTGGCTCCCGGGTCAGCTGCAGCCGGGCCTGGTCGACGTGGTTGGCGTAGAGGTGCGCGTCACCCAGGGTGTGCACGAAGTCGCCCACCTGCAGCCCACACACCTGGGCCACCAGGTGGGTCAGCAGCGCGTACGACGCGATGTTGAACGGCACCCCGAGGAAGACGTCTGCCGACCGCTGGTACAGCTGGCACGACAGCCGGCCCTCGGCCACGTAGAACTGGAACATGGTGTGACAGGGCGGCAGCGCCATCTGGCCCAGGTCGGCGACGTTCCAGGCGCTGACCAGGTGGCGGCGCGAGTCCGGGTCGGTCCGCAGCGACCGGATCACCGCGGCGATCTGGTCGACGTGGCCGTCGTCCGGCGTCGGCCAGGACCGCCACTGGTAGCCGTAGATGGGGCCGAGCTCCCCGGAGGCGTCGGCCCACTCGTCCCAGATGGTGACTCCCTGCTCGTGCAGCCACTTCACGTTCGTCGAGCCCTGCAGGAACCAGAGCAGCTCGGCGACCACCGACCGGACGTGCACCCGCTTGGTGGTCAGCAGCGGGAAGCCGTGGCGCAGGTCGAACCGCATCTGGTAGCCGAACACGCTCAGCGTGCCGGTGCCGGTCCGGTCCCCCTTGGCGACACCGTCGTCGAGTACGTGCTGCAACAGGTCCTTGTAGGTTTTCATCGCAGGTCTTCAATCCCATCCCTCGACTCGTACCCCACGGCCCGCGAGCTGGGCGGCGAGCACATCCACGATGGCCCGGACGGCCTGGCCCCGGTGGCTGATGGCGTCCTTGGCCGCGGGATCCAGCTCCGCGGTCGTCACCGTATGGCCCGCGGCCACGAACAGCGGGTCGTAGCCGAAGCCATTGTCCCCCCGGGGGCTGGTCAGCAGGTGGCCGGCCAGCTCGCCACGCCGGACATGTTCGGAGCCGTCGGGCAGCACCAGGGCCATGGCGCAGACGAAACGGGCCCCGCGGGCCGGCTCCGGCACGTCGGCGAGCTGCCGCAGCAGCAGGGCGTTGTTGTCGTCGTCGGTCGCCCCCGGCCCCGCCCAGCGGGCCGAGCGCACCCCGGGCATCTGGTTGAGCACGTCGACGCACAGCCCGGAGTCGTCGGCCAGCGCCGCCAGCCCGGTCGCGGCCCTGCAGGCCCGGGCCTTGAGCAGCGCGTTGCCCTCGAAGGTGGTCGCGGTCTCGGCGGGCTCGGGGTAGCGGGGCAGCTGGGCCAGGCCGAGGACCTCGACCGCGAGTCCCGCCTCGGCCAGGATCCGCCGCAGCTCGACCAGCTTCTGGGCGTTCGACGTCGCCAGCGCGATCCGCACGGCAGGCCCCGGGCTCACGCGTCCAGCGCGGCCCGCTGGAGCCCGGTCAGAGTCGCGCAGCCCGCCACGCCGAGGTCCAGCAGCTGATCCAGCACGGCCCGGTCGAAGGGGGCGCCCTCGGCTGTGCCCTGGACCTCGACGAACCGCCCCGCCCCGGTCACGACCACGTTCAGGTCGACCTCGGCCGCGGAGTCCTCGGTGTAGCAGAGGTCGAGCAGGGCGGTGCCCCCGACGACCCCGACCGAGACCGCCGCCACCGACTCCGAGAGTGGCTCCCCGGCCAGCAGGTTCCGCTCGCGCAGCCAGCCGACCGCGTCGCTCAGCGCCACGTAGGCGCCCGTGATGGAGGCGGTCCGGGTGCCGCCGTCGGCCTGCAGCACGTCGCAGTCCAAGACGATGGTGTTCTCGCCCAGCGCCGCGTAGTCGATCACCGCCCGCAGGCTGCGACCGATCAGCCGGCTGATCTCGTGGGTCCGCCCGCCGATCCGGCCCTTGACCGACTCCCGGTCCGACCGGGTGTTGGTGGCCCGCGGCAGCATCGCGTACTCGCTGGTCACCCAACCCAGGCCCGAGCCCTTCCGCCAGCGGGGCACGCCCTCGGTGACGCTGGCGGCGACCAACACCCGGGTGGCGCCGTACTCGACCAGGACCGAGCCCTCGGCGGCGTCCAGCCATCCGCGGGTGAAGCGCACCGGGCGCAGCTCGTCGGGTCGTCGGCCGTCGCTTCGGGAGGTCACCGACCCACCTTAGGGTCCCGGGCGGCGATCTCCGCCGACCGTCCAGTGGCTGCCGGGACGCGCCAGCGCCACCTCGCCGGCGAAGTGCGGTGCGGCCTCGGCGAGCACCCGGTCGGGGTCGTGCCACGGCGGGATGTGGGTGAGCACGACGGTGCCGACCCCGGCGGCCGTGCCGAGCTCGGCGGCCTGGGCCCCGGTGAGGTGCAGGTCCGGCGGGTTGTCCCCGCCCGCCACGAAGGCCGACTCCACCAGCAGCAGGTCGGTGCCGCGGGCCAGTCCGACCAGGTCCGGCGCCGGCCCGGTGTCCCCCGTGTACGTCAGCGAGCCGCCGCCGGGCCCGCGCTCGCTTACCCGGATGGCGTACGCCTCGACCGGGTGGGCGGTCCGCGTGGTGGTGACCGTGAACGGCCCGACCCGCTGCTCGGCGCGCCACCGCTGGTAGTCGAAGTGCTCGACGATCGTGGGTCCCCGCTCGGCGGCGAAGCCGTCCGCGGGTGGCACCTCGTAGGCCCGGGACAGCCGCTCGGCCGTGCCGGCCGGGCCGTAGACCGGGATCCGGGGCCACGGCGCCGTGGCGGAGTACCGGCTGCCGACGTAGAACGCGCAGACGTCGAGGCAATGGTCGGGATGCAGATGGCTAAGCGCGATCGCGTCCACCGCGGCCGGGTCGAGGTAGCGGTACAGCGCGCCGAAGGCGCCCGGCCCCAGATCCATCACCAGGCTGAAGGTCCGGCCCGCGAACGGCGCCTGGACCAGGTAGCTGGAGGCCGGCGAGGTGGGTCCGGAGGCCGACCCGCTGCAGCCGATGACGGTGAGCTCCACCAGACCCCCTCAGACGAACTGCTCGACGTCGGACACCAGACCGCCCATCAGCCGGTGCCCGACGCCCTCGAACGCCTCGGGGCTGCCGGTGGTCAGGAAGCGGTGGCTTGCCACCCGCGGATGGTCGTGGGTCAGCGCCAGCCGGGTCAGTCCCGCATACACCTCCTGGGCGCAGGCGTCGGCGCTGGACACCAGGCTGACCTGCTCCCCGAGCACGTACGAGATGACACCGGCCAGCAGCGGGTAGTGGGTGCAGCCGAGCACCAGGGTGTCGATCCGGGCCGTACGCAGCGGCTCCAGGTATTGCTCGGCCACCGCCAGCAGCTCCGGACCCCCGGTGATCCCGGCCTCGACGAAGGCCACGAACCGGGGGCAGGGCGCGGTGGTCAGCTGCACCTGCGGAGCCGCCGCGAACGCGTCGTCGTAGGCCTGCGAGGTGGCGGTGGCCTGAGTGCAGATGACGCCCACCCGGCCGGTGCGGGTGGCGGCCACCGCGCGCCGGGCGGCCGGCAGGATCACCTCCACCACCGGCACCGCGTAGCGCTCACGGGCGTCCCGTAGCACTGCGGCGCTGGCGGAGTTGCAGGCGATGACCAGCATCTTGACGCCCTGCCGGACCAGGTGGTCGAGGCACTCGAGGGCGAACTCGCGCACGCTGCCGATCGGCTGCTCGCCGTAGGGGGAGCGGGCGGTGTCCCCGAGGTAGACCACGTCCTCGTTGGGCAGCTGGTCGATCACGGCGCGGGCGACGGTGAGTCCGCCGAACCCCGAGTCGAAGATGCCGATCGGTGCTTCGGTACCCGCCACCACGATCGGTGAGCCTACGGGATACCGGGGCCCACCACCGCAGGTGATGCACCTCACGGTCGGTGGGCTGGCGCCTCGCTCTGAATCGATTTAGACTTACTGTATCGATTCAGCGACAGCGCCGTCACCACCGCTCGTACCGTAAGGATCCGCATCATGACCATCGTTCCGTGGGCCACCTTGGCCCCCACCCGCAGCCTCGCCGGATCGGCTCTGCCGCAGGCCCCCGTCACCGCCGACCGGGAGACGGCGCTGGCCCGCGCCTGGCACCGGATCACCCACCGCCCCTGAGCCGAGACGCTGGCCGCGGTCGGTCTCAGACCCCGACCGTGGCCAGCGAGGAGCCCAGTGCGGCCACCAGGTCGGCGCACCGGGTGGGGCGGTCCGCCGGGTGCTTGGCCAGGCCGGCGGCGACCACGGCGTCGAGCTGGGCGGGCAGCTCCGGGTCCCACCGGTGCAGGCTGGGCGGCGGGGCCGACAGGTGTGCGTGCACGACCTCGAACCGGGTGGGTACGGGGTACGGCGGCCGACCGGTCAACAGCTCCACCGCCGTGCAGGTCAGCTGGTAGACGTCGGTCTGCGGGCCCAGCCGCTGGCCGGTGAGCAGCTCCGGCGGCGCGTAGGCGACCGACCCCGCCACCCGGCCGTGCCGGGCCAGCGGCAGCGCGTCGTCCAGGAACCGGGCCAGGCCGAAGTCGGTGATCACCGCCCGCGGCCGGTCACCGTCGTCGAGCAGGATGTTCGATGGTCGGACGTCGCGGTGCACCAGGTCGAGCCCGTGCACGTGGTCGAGAGCCGACGCCACCTGGGCCAGCACGTCGATCACCCGGCGGAGCTCCGGTCGCACCCCCGGGGGCCGTAGCAGGGTGGTGGCCGCACCGCCGGGCATGAACTCGCGCGTCGCCCACGGCAGCCGCACCCCGGGCCAACGTTCCTCGCCGTGGTCGTACGCGATGGCGATGTGGGGGTGGTCCAGGGCCTCGGCGAGCTCGGACTCCCGGCGGAAGCAGACCCGGCCGGCCGCCGAGCGGGCCACCTCGGGCATGATCACCTTCATCGCCTCGGGTCGACCCCCCGAGCCGCTCACCCGGTAGACCTCGGCCACCCGCCCGTGGCTCAGAGCTCGGTCCACGACACAGCCCGCGATCTCGTCGCCGGGCTGCAGCAGCGTCATGGGGGCCTCCCAGAGGGGAGCTGGACAGAGGGACAGTCTAGGCCCGGGCGGCCGACGCCGATCCGGCGGGCGTCTCCCCGACCGGCGCCCGGGGTGCCGGCCGGGAGCTCAGGCCCAGACCTGGGAGTCCAGGAAGCCCTCGGCGGCGTCCAGGTCGCTGGTGTAGGCCCCGGTGGACAGGTACTTCCAGCCGCCGTCGCAGATGATCACCACGATGTCGGCCCGCTCCCCCGCCCGCTGGGCCCTGGCCGCCTGAGCCAGCGCCGCGTGCAGGATGGCGCCGGTGGAGAGCCCGGCCCAGATGCCCTCCCGGTCGAGCAGCTCGCGGACCCGCCGGACGGCGTCGCGGGAGCCGACGGAGAACCGGCTGGTGATCAAGGACGGGTCGTAGAGCTCGGGCACGAAACCCTCGTCGATGTTGCGGAGGCCGTAGACCAGCTCGCCGTACCGCGGCTCGGCCGCGATGATCTTGACCGCGGGCCGGTGCTCGCGGAAGTAGCGGCCGATGCCCATCAGGGTGCCGGTGGTGCCCAGCCCGGCGACCACGTGGGTCACCTCCGGAAGATCATCGTGGATCTCCGGACCGGTACCCAGGTAGTGCGCCTCGGCGTTGGCGGGATTGCCGTACTGGTAGAGCATCACCCAGTCCGGGTGCTCGGCGGCCAGCTGCTTGGCGACCGCGACGGCCTCGTTGGACCCGCCGGCGGCCGGCGAGGAGACGATCTCCGCACCCCACATGGCCAGGATCTGTCGGCGCTCGATCGAGGTGTTCTCCGGCATCACGCAGATCAACCGGTAGCCGGCCAGCTTCGCGGCCATCGCCAGCGAGATCCCGGTGTTGCCGCTGGTCGGCTCGAGGATGGTGGCCCCGGGGCGCAGCCGGCCGTCGGCCTCGGCCACCCGGATCATGTTCAGCGCCGCCCGGTCCTTGATCGACCCCGTCGGGTTGCGGTCCTCCAGCTTGGCCCACAGCCGGACCGAGTCCGACGGCGACAGGGCGGGCAGGCCCACCAGGGGAGTGTGGCCGACGGAGTCCGCCATCGAGGCGTAGCGCGCCACGGAGGGCCTAGCCGCCGGCGACGGCCGGCAGCACGACGACCACGTCACCGTCGGCGGTGGGCGACTGCAGCCCCCCGCTGAAGCGCACGTCCTCGTCGTTGACGTAGACGTTGACGAAGCGCCGCAGCCCGGCCTCCTCGACGATGCGGGCCTTCAGGCCGGGATGCCGGGCCTCGACGTCGTCGATCACCTGGAGCAGGGTCGCTCCCTCACCGTGCACGGCCTTCTCGCCACGGGTGTAGGTCCGCAGGATCGTGGGGATCCGAACCTCTACGGCCATCGGTCTGTGTCTCCTCGTCGGGGTTTGTCTGCTGGCCGCGAGTAGCGGTCACCACCTGCTCGAACACGCCGGTCGGACCGGCTATTCCGTGACGGTGATCTCCTCCTCGGTGACCACGCCGTCGAGGATCCGGTACGAGCGCACCTCCACCGGCCCCGGTGCGGCGCCGGACTCGGCCACCGACACCAGCAGGTAGTGCGCCTGCGGCTCGGCCGCGTAGGCGATGTCGGTCCGGGACGGGTAGGCCTCCGTGGCGGTGTGGGAGTGGTAGACGACGACGATCTCCTCCTCGCCGGCCAGCATCTCCTTGTGCAGGGCCAGCTGCTCCTGGGGGTCGAAGCGGAAGAACGTCGGGGAGCGCTCGGCGTTGGTCATCGCCACGTACCGGACGGGGTCGTCGGAGCCCTCGGGTCCGACCAGCACGCCGCACGCCTCGTCGGGGAAGTCCCGCCGGGCGTGGTCGATGACCGCGTCGACGTGGGCGCGGGCGATCCTCAGCACCGGCCCAGGTTAGGAGCGGCAGCGGGGCCGAGGCTCAGGCTCTCGGGGACTGAGACCTGCTCGCGAGCCGGGTGGGCTCCGGCCGGGCCGGGTGGGTCAGAATGCCCGGATGACGGTGATCGTGCGACGGGTCAGACCGGAGGAGTACGCCGCGGCCGGGCAGGTGAGCCTGACCGGTTACCAGGCCGACGACCTGCTGCGCCGGCCGGACGGCAGCCAGGACCGTGCCTACGCCGAGCGGCTGTCCGACGTTGCCACCCGCGACGCCTCCGCCGAGGTGTTCGTGGCGGTCGAGTCCGGAGAGGTGCTCGGCACGGTGACCTGGTGCCCGCCCCGGTCGCAGTGGCGGGAGCTGGCCGACCGGGACGACCAGGCCGAGTTCCGGATGCTGTCGGTGGATCCGCGGGGCCGCGGTCGGGGGGTGGGTGGTGCGCTGGTCCAGTTCTGCGTCGACCGGGCCCGCTCGGCGGGCATGTCCGAGGTGGTGCTGTCGTCACTGCCGGAGATGACCAGCGCGCACCGGCTCTACCAGGCGTTCGGCTTCGTCCGGGCCCCCGAGCTGGACCACACCCCGGTGCCCGGCGTCGACCTGTGGGCGTTCCGGCTGACGCAGCTGCGGTGACGGCCGGCGTGGGGCGTGGCGTGGGGAGTTCCTGGCGACTCCCCGAACGCTCGCCACCCGAGCGGTCAGGCGCTGGTGATCAGCGTCTCCTGGGCGAACCCCAGCCAGTCGTAGATGCTGGCCATGAACGCCCGCGGGTCCTCCTCGGGCAGCTGGGACAGCTCGTCGGCGGCCTCGGCGTCGGTGATGCCGAGCCGGGTGGCGACCGCGATCCGGAGGCTGGTCAGGGTGCGGAGCCAGGGCTCGACCTCCTCGGCCGGGATGCGGACCTCGTGGACGCCCTGCTCGGTGGCCAGCAGGCGATCCAGGACCAGCTGCGCGTCGGTGATCTTCTTGGTCTTCAGGTCGTGCTCGGTGAACCGGCGGAAGTCGGCCGAGGCCGCCGCGTCGTGCGGGTAGGCGTCGGGGAACAGCCTGCGCACGACCGGGTCCTCCGAGGTCTCCGGCTGGTCCGGGTCGGCGGCCAGGTCCCGTGACCACGCCTCGAACGGGTCCTCCGACTCGGCCCCGCGGGTGAAGCCCTCCGGGTCCCCGCCGGACACCATCTCGATCAGCTGGCGGGTCAGGGAGACCAGCAGCTCCACCTCGTACGTGCTCAGGTGGCTGACCACGTGGCGGCCTCGTCGCTTGAACTTCTTCACCGCCCGCACCCGTTCACTGGTCGGCCCTGTCCAGGGTCGCCCAGAGCCCGTACTCGTGCATGGCGGTCACGTCGCGTTCCATCTCCTCGCGGCCGCCGCTGGAGACCACCGCCTTGCCGTCGTTGTGCACCTCGAGCATCAACCGCTGCGCCTTGGCCTTCGGGTAGTGGAAATAGGTGACGAACACGTGCGTCACGTACGACATCAGGTTGACCGGGTCGTCCCAGACGATCGTCACCCACGGGGTCTGCGCGAGGATCTCCTCGGCGGGACGCTCGACGACCGCGGTGCCGCCCGCCGGCTCGACCACGCCGGGATCGGTGGTGGGCATAGCCGCCATTGTCGCAAAACCTCTGCCGTCGCGAACAGCTAGCCTTGCGCGGGTGACGGCGACCACCTGGGGGCCGAGCGAGGTCCCCACCACCGCCCTGCTGACCGACCACTACGAGCTGACCATGCTGCGGGCGGCCCTCGAGGGCGGCACGGCCCACCGTCGCAGCGTCTTCGAGCTGTTCACCCGCCGGCTGCCCGAGGGCCGTCGCTACGGGGTGGTCTGCGGCGTCGGGCGGGCCCTACGCGCGCTGCGCGCGTTCCGCTTCGACCAGGAGTCGTTGACCTTCCTGCACGACACCGACGTGGTGGACACCCCGACCGCGGACTGGCTGGCCGACTTCCGGTTCCGGGGGGACATCTGGGGGTACCCCGAGGGTGAGATCTACTTCCCCGGGTCCCCGCTGCTGGTGGTGGACAGCACCTTCGCGGAGGGGGTGGTGCTGGAGACGCTGCTGCTCAGCATCTATAACCACGACTCCGCGATCGCCTCGGCGGCGTCCCGGATGACCGCGATGGCCGGGGACCGGCCGTGCATCGAGATGGGCTCCCGGCGGACCCAGGAGCTGGCCGCGGTGGCCGCCGCGCGGGCCGCCTACATCGCCGGCTTCGCCGCGACGTCCAACCTGGAGGCGGGCCGCCGCTACCAGGTACCGACGCGGGGGACCAGCGCGCATTCCTTCACCCTGCTGCACTCCTCCGAGCGGGACGCGTTCGCCGCCCAGATCGCCGCCCTCGGGGAGGACACCACCCTGCTCGTCGACACCTACGACGTGATGACGGCGGTCCGGACCGGGGTCGAGCTGACCGAGGGCCGGCTGGGCGCGGTCCGGCTGGACTCCGGCGACCTGGCCGAGCTCGCCCGCCAGGTCCGCGACCTGCTCGACTCGCTGGGGGCGACCCACACGCGCATCCTCGTCACCAGCGACCTCGACGAGCAGACCATCGCCGCGCTGTCCGGCGCCCCCGTCGACGGGTACGGCGTCGGCACCGCCCTGGTCACCGGCAGCGGCCACCCGACCTCGGGGTTCGTCTACAAGCTGGTGGCCCGCGCGGACACCGACGCCACGGACGCGCCACTGGTCCCGGTGGCCAAGAAGAGCGCCGACAAGGTCAGCATGGGCGGCCGCAAGTACGCCCTGCGACGGTTGGACGCCGACGGGGTGGCCGAGGCGGAGCTGGTCGGGATCGGGCGCCCGGCCGACGGCGACCACAACGACCGCGAGCTGCTGGTCCCCCTTGTCCGGGGCGGGGACATCCTCGGCGAGGAGCCGCTGACCGCCGCCCGCGAGCGGCACCTCCGGGCCCGCGCGGAGCTGCCCTTGGAGGCGATGAAGATGTCCCGTGGGGAGCCGGTGCTGGAGACGCACTTCGTCGACGCCGACGGCCAGGTGAGCAACCCCTACGTCAGCGGGCACGCGTGAGCCGGGCGATGATCGTGGTGGACGTCCAGCGCGACTTCTGTGAGGGCGGGTCGCTGGCCGTCGCGGGTGGCGCGGCCACCGCGGCCCGGGTCAGCGCCGAGCTGGCCGGGGCGACCGGGTTCGATGTCGTCGTCGCCAGCCGCGACCACCACATCGACCCCGGGAGCCACTTCCACGCCCACCCGGACTTCGTGGACTCCTGGCCCCCGCACTGCGTGGTCGGCACCGGCGGCGTCGAGCTGCACGACGAGCTGACGTTCCGCGACTTCGACGCGGTGTTCGACAAGGGCGAGTACGCGGCGGCGTACTCCGCGTTCGAGGGTCGCGAGCAGCACGGCACGTCCCTCGGCGCCTGGCTCCGGCAGCACGGGGTGGACACGGTGGACGTCTGCGGCATCGCCACCGACTACTGCGTGCTGCAGACCGCACTGTCCGCCGCGGCGGAAGGCTTCGCGACCACCGTGCGGCTGGACCTGACCGCGGCCGTCGACCCGGACAACCTGCCGGAGGTCCGGCGCCGGCTGTCCGCGGCCGGGGTCCGGCTGACCGGTGAGGTGCCCGCCCCGGCGTGATCCGCCCGGCCCGACCCGACCCGGTCCGAGGACCCGCCGACGGCCTCCGCCACGGCGCGTCGCCGACGTAGAGTCGGCGGCATGGCTCACTGGACCGCCCGTGACATTGCCCCCCAGAACGGCCGCACCGTCGTGATCACCGGCGGCAACAGCGGCGTCGGCCGGATGGCGGCTGCCGCCCTGGCGGCCGCCGGAGCCCGGGTGGTGCTGGCCGTCCGCGACCAGGGCCGCGGCGACGCGGCAGCCGCCGCCATGACCGGCACGGTGGAGGTCCGCCGCCTGGACCTCGCCGACCTGGCCTCCATCCGAGCGTTCGCCGACGGGTGGGAGGGGCCCCTGGACGTACTGGTCAACAACGCCGGCATCATGGCGGTGCCGCTCGCCCGGACGGCCGACGGCTTCGAGTCCCAGTTCGGCACCAACCACCTCGGCCACTTCGCCCTCACCAACCTGCTGCTGCCCGCGGTCACCGACCGGGTCGTGACCGTGTCCTCGGGCGCCCACCGGATGGGCCGGATCGAGCTCGGAGACCTCAACTGGCGGACCCGCCGGTACCACCCGTGGCGCGCCTACGGGCAGAGCAAGCTGGCCAACCTGCTGTTCACCCTCGAGCTGCAGCGGCGCCTGGGGATCGACCGGTTCCCGGTCCGGGCGCTGGCGGCGCACCCCGGCTACGCCGCCACCAACCTGCAGAGCCACGCGGCCAACCCGATGGCGGCCGCTCTGCTGGCGGTGACCAACCGGGTGCTGGCCCAGAGCGACGCGATGGGGGCCCTGCCGACCCTGTTCGCCGCGACCCAGGACCTGCCCGGCGCCAGCTACGTCGGACCGGACCGGCGGAACGAGACGCGCGGGTACCCCAGCCTGGTCGGCCGCAGCGCCGAGGCCAGCGACGTCGAACTGGCCCGCCAGCTCTGGGCCGCCTCCGAGGAGCTGACCGGCGTCGGCTACCCGACCGACCTCGGCTCGCCCCCGGCCGACTGACCGCCGCCGCGCAGCGCCCGGTCCCAGCTCAGCAGGTATTCCCCGTCGTCGCAGGCCTGCGCGCCCTCTCCCAGCTCGAGTGGCCGGAACGTGTCCACCATCACCGCCAGCTCGTCGAAGTAGTGCTTGCCGATGGCGGCCTCGGCCGCGCCGGGCTGCGGCCCGTGGCTGTGCCCGCCGGGGTGCAGGGTGACCGAGCCGATCGCGATGCCGGAGCCCTTCCGCGCCTCGTAGTCGCCGCCGCAGTAGAACATCACCTCGTCGGAGTCCACGTTGGAGTGGTAGTAGGGCACCGGGATGGCCATCGGGTGGTAGTCGACCTTGCGCGGGACGAAGTTGCAGACCACGAAGTTCATGCCCTCGAACACCTGGTGCACCGGCGGGGGCTGGTGCACCCGGCCGGTGATCGGCTCGAAGTCGTCGACGTTGAACGTGTACGGGTACAGGCAGCCGTCCCACCCGACCACGTCGAAGGGATGGCTGGTGGCGACCACCACGGAGCCGACCAGCCCGTTCGGCCCGCGGCCCCGGTGCTTGGTGTAGATCTCCACGTCGGAGCCCTCGACCAGCAGCGGCTCGGCCGGGGCGGTCAGGTCCCGCTCGCAGTACGGGCTGTGCTCCAGGAGCTGGCCGAAGCGGGACAGGTAGCGGCGCGGAGGCGTGATGTGCGAGCCGGCCTCGATCGCGTACGCGGAGACGACACCCTCGGGCACCCACCGGTGCACGGTCGCCCGCGGGAGGACCAGGTAGTCCCGGTCGCGGAAGGTCAGCGTCCCGAACACGGTGTCCACCCGCCCCCTGCCGGACTCGATGTAGACGCACTCGTCCCCGGTCGCGTTGCGGTACAGCGGGGAGGGGCGGGAACCGACGGCGTAGGAGATGCGAACGTCGGCGTTGCCCAGCACCAGCCGCCGGCCGGTGACGTGGTCGACGGTGCCCGGGTCGATTCCGGCGAACAGCTCCGGCAGCCGCAGGTGCAGCGGACGGAGCGGGTGGTTGGGGACGGTGGTCAGGTCCGGCAGCGGCCAGGCCCGGGCGCCGCTCATCGCCGACGGGACCCCGCGGTGGTACAGCAGCGAGGAGTCCGACGAGAAGCCCTCCTCCCCCATCAGCTCCTCGGAGTACAGCGCGCCGTCGGGGGCCCGGAACGCCGTGTGACGCTTCGGCGGCACCGCCCCGACGCTGCGGTAGTAGGCCATCTCGGCACGATATCCCGGCCAGATCCCGGCCGGGATATCGCAGGGGTGGGTGCGCGGCCCGGGAAGGCCCGGGTGAACGGGCGGGCAACGTCCCGGCCGGTCGGGAACCCCGTCCCTGGCGCCTGGGACGCGGTGCGGACCAGGCTCGGACCGAGGACGAACCAGACGACAGGGGACAGCCATGAGCACCACAGCACCGGAGACGACGAGGCGGTCGGCCGCGGAGACCGGCGTGTGAGACTCAGCGTTCGAGCGAGCGACGGAGCGTGGCCGGGGCCACCGTGCAGAACGACTCCCGGACGATGGCGTCCAGCTCCTGGGCTGCGACGCTGAGCAGCTGGACCCCCAGCCAGCCCCGGTGACCCACGTAGGGCGGCCGGAAGAACCGGTCCGGCTCGGTCTCCACCAGGTGGGCCTGCACGCCGTCGGGCGCGGCGCACCAGATCGCCAGCCGGCCGTCCCCGTGGTGGTCGTCGAGGAACATGACGAAGCACTTCTTGTCCCGGACGAAGAACGCCGGCCCACCGTGGCTGAGGCGCTCGGAGGTCTCCGGCAGCCGCAGGCAGGCCGAGCGCACCCTCGCCAGTACCCGCTGGACGTCGCTGTCGCGGTAGCTGCTCACTGGTCCAGTGTCGGACACCTGTCCGAGCTTGCCCGATACTGCACGCATGGCGTACGACACCGAGCTGGCCGACCGACTGCGCGAGCTGCTGGCCACCGAGGACGGCGTGGTGGAGAAGCGGATGTTCGGTGGGCTGGGCTTCCTGATCGGCGGCCACATGGCCGTCGCAGCGAGTGGCCGAGGCGGGATCTTGCTGCGGGTGGATCCCGAGCAGACCGAGACCCTGCTCGCCGAGCGGCACGCCGAGCGTTTCGAGATGCGGGGACGCGCCCTGACGGGCTGGCTCTGGGTGCAGGTGAGCGCCGAGACCACCGACGACGAGCTCGGCCGCTGGGTCGAGCACGGCGTCGCCTACGTCCGGTCGTTGCCGCCCAAGGAGGTCCGGGGGTGACTCGGGCGGGTTCGCGCCATTGGCTGAGCTCAGGTGGACCGAGTACTGGTATGGGCAAGAATGCGTCGTCCACGTGAGGGTGTCCAGTGAGCCGCACACCCCAGGTCGGGACCGCTCCCGCGTGGACCACCGGAGTCGCCGGCACACCGGACGGCCCTGCCGACCCGGGGCACTACAGTGCCGACCGTGGGCCTGTTCGACGCGCTGATCGACGACGCCGCCGTGTTCCCGCCCGGCAATGCGCCGGTGCAGCGGGCCGTCGACGAGCACCGCATCCACCGGGCGGCCTGGTATGCGGACCTGATCGGGCCGCTGGTGGTGCCCGACACCGAGCTCGCGGCCACGGCCCGTGCCGCCGGGGACGCACCGGTGTCGGTGTCGGTGGTGACCACCGGGGGCGCCGGGGGGCTGGTCGCCCTGGCCCGGCGGAAGCAGCCGAACGTCGAGGTGGTGGCCGTCGAGAGCGCCCTGCGGGACCTCGACGACCTGTCCGGGAACGCCGAACGGGTGGTGGCCGCTGCGGAGGAGCTGGACCCCGACGTCGTCGTCTACGTCGAGCTGCCGTACGCCCCGGGGTGGGTGGGCGCCGTCGAGGTGGTCGAGGCCGCCGGCCACCGGGCCAAGATCAGGACCGGCGGGCTCGAGCCCGCGGACGTCCCGTCGGCGGGCCGGCTGGCCGAGCAGCTGTCCGTGCTGGTCGAGGCCGACCTCCCGTTCAAGGCGACCGCGGGACTGCACCACGCCTGGCCGGGGACCGCCCGCACCGCCCGCGGCGCCCGGATGCCCCAGCACGGGTTCCTGACCCTGCTGATGGCCGTGGACGCCCTGGTCGACGGCGCCGAGCCGCCGGAGGCCGCCGACCTGCTGCGGACCACCGACCGCGGCCGGATCGCGGCCGCGGTCGCGAGCTGGGACCACGCGGCCACGGCAAGGCTGCGGCGCCGCCTGCTGAGCTTCGGCTGCTGCGGGGTGACGGACCCCGTTGAGGACCTGGTGGCCCTCGGGCTGCTACGGGCGGGCGGGTGAGCTGGCTCCGAGTGCCGCCCGGTGCGCCGTTCGGGACCGCCGAGCTGCCGTACGGGGTCTTCAGCACGCCGGGCCACGCGCCGCGGGTCGGGGTGGCCGTCGGTGACCAGGTGGTCGACCTGGCCGGGCTGGCGCGGAGCGCCGGGCTGGACGCGGAGGTCTTCGAACGGCCCAGCCTGAACGCGTTCCTGGCCCTGGGGCCCCAGGCCTGGGCGGAGGCCCGCGGCGTCCTGCAGACCCTGCTGATTGAGGAGCCCGGCCGGGAGGTGCTCGAGCCCCACCTGGTGCCCGCCGACCTGGTCAGCCTGCACCTGCCGGTCGAGGTGGCCGACTACGTGGACTTCTACGCCAGCGAGCACCACGCCGGCAACGTGGGCCGGATCTTCCGCCCCGGTGCTGAGCCGCTGACCCCGAACTGGAAGCACCTGCCGATCGGCTACCACGGCCGCGCCGGCACCGTGGTGGTCAGCGGGACCCCGGTGCGCCGTCCGTCCGGCCAGCGACGCGACCCCGGCGCGCCCGGGCCGACCTTCGGGCCGTCCACCCGCCTGGACCTGGAGGCCGAGCTGGGGTTCGTCGTCGGGGTCGGGTCGATGCCGGGCTCAGCGCTGCCGACGTCGGCCTTCGACGACCACGTGTTCGGAGTGGTGCTGCTCAACGACTGGTCGGCCCGGGACATCCAGGCCTGGGAGTACGTGCCGCTCGGCCCGTTCCTGGGCAAGAGCTTCGCCACCTCGGTGTCGGCCTGGGTCCTCCCGCTGGCCGCCCTGGAGGAGGCGCGGGTCGAGCCGCCGCCCCAGCGGCCCGAGCCGCTGGACTACCTGAGGCCGGCGGGGTGGGGCTACGCCGTCGACATCGAGGTGTCGATCAACGGCAGCCGGGTCAGCACCTGCCCGTTCTCGGCCATGTACTGGTCGCCCGCCCAGCTGATGGCGCACCTGACCGTCAACGGCGCGAACCTGCGGACCGGGGACCTGTTCGCGTCCGGGACCGTGTCCGGGCCGCACCAAGACCAGCTCGGCTCGCTGCTGGAGCTGACCACCGACGGCACCCGACCGCTGCTTCTCCCCGATGGCCCGAGGGGCTATCTGGTCGACGGCGACGAGGTGCTGCTGCGGGCCCGGGCACCCGGTCGCACCGGCTCGATCCGGCTCGGCGAGGTGCGCGGGCGGATTACCGTCAGTTGATCTTCACGACCTGGGTCCGGGCGGCGAGGTCGTGCAGCGCCTGGCGTTTCGGGTGCCACAGCGGCAGCAGGACGTCGGCGACCTGGACCAGGAACAGGTAGGCCGCGACCCCGGGCAGCACCCAGACCGCGGCCCGCACGATCACCGAGCCCCAGGCCAGCGGAGCCCGGTTCCGACCCTCGTCGACCGGCACCACCCGCAGGCCGCAGATCAGCTTGCCCGGCGTCGCCCCCTTCCAGCGCAGGAAGGCGACGAAGTAGATCAGGCCGACGGCGGCCGTCACCGCCGAGAGGACCAGCTGGTCCCCGGCGGGGATCAGGTCCGTCGCCGACGGCTGGGGCGGCATCGGCTGACCCGCCTGGGCGGCGCGCAACGCCTGGCCGTACCAGGTGCTGATGGCCGCGAACATCCGGGAGAGGATCGGGGCCGCCGCGATGCCGACCAGCACGTAGACGATCACCGTGTCGATTCCCATGGCCAGCACTCGCCACCACCAGCCCGACACCGGCACCCCGTCGGCGGTGAGGACCGGCCGCCGGCCGGCGACCGGCCGGCCGTACGGCGTCCCCGGCTGCGCCTGTGACTGGTACGGCGCCCGTGGCGGGTACGGCGGCTGGGTCGGGTACGGCGGCTGGGGCGGGACCGCCCCCCGCTCGGCGGTCCAGGCCGGCTGGGACGGTGGGCGCCCGGACGGCGGCCGATCCGGCGCGCGGGTGGTGCGCGACCACTGCCAGCCGTCCCAGTAGCGCTCCTGCGCCGGGTCGACCGGGTCGGGGTACCAGCCGCCGGGTGCGGCGTGGCGCCCCGGCGGAGCCGGCGGGGAGCCCACGGGGATGTCACTCACGCCCACAATCTAGTCGCCTCGGACCGATCCACCCGCTCGCCGACCCGCTCCCGACCGGCTCGCGCTCCCCGCCGGGAGGTCCCGAGCCGGAGGCCCGGTCAGACGTTGCCGCGGCGCTCCTGCTCCCGCTCGATGGCCTCGAACAGGGCCTTGAAGTTCCCCTTGCCGAAGCCCAGCGACCCGTGCCGCTCGATCAGCTCGAAGAACACCGTGGGGCGGTCCCCGACGGGGGCGGTGAAGATCTGCAGCAAGTACCCGTCCTCGTCCCGGTCGACCAGGATGCCGCGGGACCGCAGCTCCTCGATCGGCACCCGGACCTCACCGATCCGGGCCCGCAGCTCCGGGTCGGTGTAGTAGGAGTCGGGGGTCGGCAGGAACGCCACCCCCGCCGCGCGCAGGGTGTCGACGGCGCCCAGGATGTCCGCCGGTGGCCAGGGCCAGATGCTGGACGCCCGGGCCCCGGTTGAAGTCCAGGTACTCCTCGATCTGGCTCTTGCGCTTGCCGAGGGCCGGCTCGTTCAACGGGAACTTCACCCGGTGGTTGCCGTTGGCCACCACCTTGCTCATCAGTGCGGAGTAGTCGGTGGCGATGTCGTCGCCGACGAACTCCGCCATGTTGGTGAAGCCCATCACCCGCCGGTAGAAGTCGACCCAGACGTCCATCCGGCCGAGCTCGACGTTGCCGACGACGTGGTCGAGGGCCTGGAACACCGGCGCCCGCTCCGGAGCCGCGGTCGCGGGTGCGACCCAGCCCGGCAGGTAGGGACCCCGGTAACCGGAGCGGTCGACCAGAGTGTGCCGGGTGTCGCCGTAGGCGGCGAGGGTGGCCGACCGGACCGAGCCGTGCTCGTCGGTGAGGGTGTACGGCTCGACCAGCACCTGCGCGCCCTGGGTGCGGGCGTGGGCCACGCAGGTGTCCACGTCGGACACCTCCAGACCGATGTCGAGGACGCCGTCGCCGTGCCGGCGATGGTGGTCCAGCAGCGGGCTGTCCGGGTCCACGCCGCCGAGGACCACGAACCGGGCGGCCCCGCTGGTCAGCACGTAGCCCTTGTGGTCGCGCTGGCCGGTCTCCGGACCGGTCCAGGCGACCAGGCGCATCCCGTACACCGACTGGTAGTGCTGCGCGGTCTGCGTCGCGTTGCCCACCACCCAGGTCACCGCGTCCCAGCCGAGCACGGGGAACGGGTCGGCCGCGGCGTCGTACTCCACCAGCCCGACCAGGTCACGGAGCTGCTCCAGGCTGAGGTGCGCCAGGCGCTCGTCGGCGGTCAGCGCGGTGTGGGTCAGGACATCAGTCATGCCTCATGGTCAGGTCGATCGGCACTCTGCGCAACCAATCAGGATCCGCCTGGACATTCTGTCCTATGCTGTCGCCGAGACTTCGGTGTCAGGAGACAGCATGACCACTGGCGGACGGGTGCTGGACGACCTGGACCGGGCGCTGCTGCAGCTGTTCGGCGCCGAGCCGCGGGTCGGCGTGCTGGAGGCCAGCCGTCGCCTCGGAGTGGCCCGCGGCACGGTCCAGTCCCGGCTGGACCGCCTGGGGGCCGACGGGGTGGTCACGGGCTGGGGACCCGAACGTCTCCCCGGCCGCGCTCGGCTACGCCGTGACGGCCTTCGTCACGCTCCAGATCACCCAGCACGACGGCCGCGAGCGGCTGCTCGCCCGACTCGCCGCCATCCCCGAGCTGCTCGAGTGCTGGACCGTGACCGGCAGCGGCGACCTGTGGTGCCGGGTGGTCGCCACCTCCAACGCCGACCTGCAGCGGGTGATCGACGCGATGGTGATGGATCAGGCTGTGCTGCGTGCGTCGACCCTGATCGCGCTGTCGGAGCCGATTCCCTACCGCACCGACCGGCTGGTGACCCGCCGCCCGGCGTAGGGTCGGCGACTGTGGAGGTGGCGATTCGACTGGTGGACCCGGCCGACGCGGCGCCGCTGGCCCGCCTGCTCCAGCAGAACCGCACGTTCCTGGCTCCGTACGAGCCCGCCCGGCCGGATGACTACTTCACCGCCGCGGGTCAGTCCGAGCACCTCGCCGACGCGCTGCGGCTGTACGAGGCGGGCCGCGTGCTGCCGTGCGTGATCACGATGGACCGGGTCGTCGTGGGCCGGATCACCCTGAACAACATCGTCCACGGCGCCTTCGACTCCGCCGACCTGGGCTACTGGGTGGCCGAGTCCGCCAACGGCCGAGGGGTCGCCACCGCGGCGACGGCCGCCATGCTGGACCGGGCCTTCGGCGACCTGGGTCTGCACCGCGTCCAGGCCGGCACCCTGCTCGACAACACCCCCTCGCAGCGGGTGCTGGCGCACAACGGCTTCGAGCGGATCGGGCTGGCGCCGCGCTTCCTGCGGATCGCCGGCCGCTGGCAGGACCACCTGCTGTTCCAGCGCCTGGCCGACGATCCGGGCTGACCGCGGCGGAGCCGCCTCAGCGTCCCCGACCGCGCACCGCCCAGCCGCGGATCCGGTCGATCCGTTGCCGCAGCTCCGCGGCACTGGCGACCGCCGACGGCGGGCCCCCGCAGGCCGCCCGCAGCTCGGCGTGGATCACCCCGTGGGGTTGCGCGGTGCGGTGGTGCCACGCCGCGACCAGCCCGTTCAGCTCGGTGCGCAGCTCGCGGAGGACCTGGTGGGTACTGCGCGCGGCGCCTGACCCCGCCGGCCGGCGGGCCACCTGGGCGGCCTGGTGGCGGCGCAGCAGATCGGTCACCTGATGCGGCTCCAGCAGCCCCGGCAGGCCGAGGTAGTCGCGTCTCGTCGTCGCTGCCGGACTGGGCCGTCACCCCGAACTCGCCACCGTCGAAGACGACCCGGTCGAAGTCGGCCTCGCTGGCCAGGGCGGCGAACTCGCTCTCCACCAGGTCCGCCTCGGTCTCGGTCCGCTCGGCCGCCGCCAGCAGGTCGGCCCCCTCCTCCTCGGCCGGCGTGGCCCGCAGCACGTGGTCGCGCTCGCGTTCCATCTCGGCGGCGTACGCGAGCAGGCTGGGCACGCTCGGCACGAACACCGAGGCGGTCTCCCCCACGCCGCGGGCCCGGACGAAACGGCCGACCGCCTGGGCGAAGAACAGCGGGGTGGCCGTCGACGTCGCGTACACCCCGACCGCCAGCCGGGGCACATCGACCCCCTCGGAGACCATCCGCACGGCCACCATCCAGCGCTGGTCGCCGGCGGCGAAGGCCGTGATCTTCTTGCCCGACTGCTTGTCGTCGCTGAGCACCGTGACCGGTCGCGTCCCGGTGATCGTCCGCAGCAGGTCGGCGTAGGCGCGGGCGCTGTCCTGGTCGGTGGCGATCACCAGGCCGCCGGCGTCCGGCATGTGCCCACGGACCTCGGTCAGCCGGGTGTCGGCGGCCCGCAGGACCGAGGGCATCCAGGAGCCGTGCGGGTCGAGGGCGGTGCGGAGCGCCTGCGCGGCGAGGTCGCGGGTCAGCGGCTGGCCCAGCCGGGCAGCCACCTCGTCGCCGGCGCTGGTCCGCCAGTGCAGGTCGCCGGAGTAGGCCATGAACAGCACCGGACGGACGATCCCGTCGGCCAGCGCCGAGGCGTAGCCGTAGCCGTAGTCGGCCCGGGAGCGCATCCCGCCGCCGCCGTCGGGCTCGTACCGGACGAACGGGATGGGGTTGGTGTCGGACCGGAACGGGGTGCCGGTGAGCAGCAGCCGCCGGGTGGCGGGCTCGAACGCCTCCCGCACCGCCTCGCCCCAGCTGAGCGCGTCCCCGGCGTGGTGGATCTCGTCCAGGATCACCACCGTCTTGTACGACTCGGTCCGGATCCGCAGCGGCAGCACGCCGGCCGCCACCCCGGCGTAGGTGAGGGCCACCCCGACGTAGTCCTTGCTGGTCCGGCCCTGCCGGGTGCCGAACGCCGGATCGATGGCGATCCCGGCCCGCGCCGCGGCCTCGGCCCACTGCGTCTTCAGGTGCTCGGTCGGCGCGACCACCACGATCCGGTCCACCCGACGCTTGGCCAGCAGGGTGGCCGCCACCGACAGGGCGAACGAGGTCTTCCCGGCACCGGGGGTGGCCACGGCGAGGAAGTCCCGACGCTCGTCGGCGAAGTACTGCTCCAGGGCGGCGGCCTGCCAGGCCCGCAGCTGGGGCGCGGTGCCCCAGGCGGCCCGGTGCGGGAAGGCCGGGGGCAGGCCGGTCCGGGCGATCCCGGCGGGCACCTCGCTCGGGTGGGGTGCGTCTGCGGTCGGGTCAGGCATCCGGGCAGTCACCGGCGCGAGTCTAGGTCAGCCGGGGGCTGCGTTATCCATCCGAGCGCGATCACGCGGGGGCGGCGCCGGCCGGGCGGGGCACTGTCCATCCGGAGATGACCGACACGCCGTGGTAGACCCGCGGGGTCCCGGACCCGACGCGCGCGGGTGGGCTCAGCCGCGCACCGTGCCGATCCGCAGCGAGGCCACGGCCGCGGCGACCGCGACCACCGCCATCACCGTCATCACGGTGCCGAAGGTCAGGGCCAGGTTCCCGCCGGGGTGCAGGGCCGCGAAGATCGACCCGCTGAGGCCGATGAAGATGCTCGACCCGAGCGCGTCCCCCAGGTTCAGCGAGGACGCGTTGCGGCCCTGGTCGCCGGCCGAGGACAGCGTCATCACCGCCAGCGAGGTGCTGGCGGTGGCCAGCCCCATGCCGAACCCGGCGAAGACCCAGCCGACCCCGACCAGCCCGAACCACAGTCCCGGCAGCCAGGCCGCGACGGCGCAGACCGCGACCCCCAGGGCCACCGACAGGCAGCCCAGCGTGATCAGCCGCTCACGGCGCAGCCGGACCCAGGACTGGGACTGCAGCCACGACGCGGTGGTCCACCCCACCGAGCCGACGGTCAGCATCGCCCCGGCCAGCACCAGGGCCAGCGAACGCTGCTCGACCAGCATCAGCGGGATGAAGGACTCCGAGCCGAAGAACGCTCCGGGCAGCAGCGCGCGGGACAGGACGACCGCCGGCAGGCCGCGGCCGAAGCGGAGGAACCCGGGCGGCATCAGCCGCGGCAGGGCGAGGCCCAGCCCCACCAGACCCGCCAGGGCGACGCCGAGGCCCAGCCAGTCCAGTCGCTGACCCGCGTACTGAAGGGCTGCCGCCGCCCCGGCCACCACGGTCGGCGGCCCACAACGGCGCCGGCCTGCCCCGGCCATCCTCGGCCGGCCGCTGGTAGGTCCGGTGCAGCCGCAGCAGGGTGGGGAACACCATGGCGCCGCCGAACGCGACCAGCGGGATCACGGCGAGGAACACCCAGTGCCAGCTCAGCGTGTGGGTGAGGAAGGCCGAGATCGGCGGCCCGACGAAGGAGGGCACCACCCAGGCGGTCGAGATGTAGGTGAACATCCGCGGCCGTCGCCGCGCGTCGAAGGCTTGCGCGATGATGACGAAGCTGGCGGTGTTGATCGCGCCGGCCCCGAGCCCCTGGATGAACCGGCCGCCGATCAGCTGGGCCATCGACGCCGCGGCGGCGGCGACCACCAGTCCGGCCGCGAACAGCGCGAGACCGGCCATCATCGGCCGAGCGGGCCCGATCCGGTCGCTGAGCCGACCGGTCACCACGGTCGCGAAGAGCATCCCGATCAGGAACAGCGAGAACGACCAGGCGTAGTAGGGGAGGCCGTCGAGGTCCTGGGCCGCCACCGGCATCGCCGTCGCCACCGCGATCGCCTCGAAGGCGATCGCCACCACGACCATGCAGATGCCGACCGTCAGCGCGCGCAGCGGCACGGGAGCGGCCGGCCGGCCCACGGCGACGGTGTCCTCCTCGGTCCTCATCCGGCCCAGTCCATCACCTCGAGCCGGGTCGAGGTCAATCGCGTCGGGGCTGCCCAGGCTCGGCCCGCGTGTCTAGACTGACCGACGTGAGCCAGCAGCTGAGTCCCGGTTCCCAGACCATCGTCGATGAGCGCACGCAGGAGCGCACCGACTACCGGGTGGAGGAGGGCGACCACGAGCGGTTCTCCCACTATGTGCCGCGGGAGAAGCTAACCGAGGCCATGGTGATGGGGACCCCGGTGGTGGCGCTGTGCGGCAAGGTGTGGGTGCCCAGCCGCGACCCGGAACGCTTCCCGGTCTGCCCCGAGTGCAAGGAGATCTGGGAGGGTCTCAAGCCCGGCGACGACGACGATTAGGACGACGGTAGGACGACGAGTAGGACGACCCGTAGGACGATGAGGCGTCAGCGCCCCGGCGATCGCGCGTCGGCTCCGCGCGCGACGGGGAAGCGCAGGTGGGTGACCCGGTCGCCCCGGACGATGACGCTCGGCTCACCCAGGGAGACCGGTCCGGCGCCCAGCTCACCGAAGTAGGGCTTGCCGGCGCCCAGGATCTCGGGCACCAGGTCGATCGCGACCTCGTCGAGCAGCCCACGCTCCAAGCACTGGCGGGCGATCGTGCCGGCAGCGACACCGACGCTCCGGTCGCCGGCGATGGCCTGGGCCCGTGCCACGGCCGCCGCGATCCCTTCGGTGACGAACTCGAGCGCCACGCCGGGCCGGGACCAGCCGACCGGCTCCTGGTGGGTGAGCACGACGACCGGCACGCCGAGGGGATGCTGCCCACCCCAGCCGTCGGTGATGTCGAACAGCCGGCGGCCGACGACCAGGGCGCCGAGCGACGACGTCCAGTCCTGCCAGTACGCCGCACTCTGCGGGGTGAGCCGGAACGTGAGCTCGGGATCGGTGGTGGGGACGACGACCTCGCCGTTGGTGAACCAGTCGAACAGCCTTCCGACGGTGTCGTCGGCCAGCGCGACGTAGCCGTCCAGCGACATCGACGCCGACGAGATGACCTTGCCCATGTGACTCTCCTCCTGTCAGGCGCCCGGGGGTCAGGCGGTCAGCGGACCGGTGAACACGATGCGGTTGCCGTCCGGGTCGGTGACCGGCAGGATGCGGACCGTCGTGGCGTCGATCGGACCCTCATGCGGGATGCCGGCCCGCTCCAGGGCGACCGCCCGCGCGTCCAGGTCGGTCTCGTCCAGCACCAGGCTGGAGTGCCCGGCCCGCGCAGCCTCGGCCCACACCTGCACGCCGAACGTGTCGGCCAGATGCCACTCGACCAGACCGTCCATCGGTCGGGCGTCGGGCTCTCGGCCGAACAGGGAGGTGTACCAGGCGACGCCTGCGCCGTAGTCGCGCACCGTCATCTGCGCGAGGATTCTGGCGATGCTCATCGTGGTCGGCCTCCCGGGTTCGCTGACTTCTCACCCGATCAGACCGACCCGGCCGGCAGGACTCATCGGGGGCGGGTGGGGCAACCTGCTGGGCGCTCCGGCAGAGCGCCCTTCCGGCGGCGCCGGACCGCGTCCGGCGCGGCCGCCGGAGACCGCGCCGGCTCAGCAGTTGTTGGTGTAGACCAGCCGGGCGACGGCGTTGCTCTTCGGCGGCTCGACCGCGCAGTTGACCTGGCCGGTGGTCAGGTCGGACTCGGCGGTGAACTGCCAGCGCTGCTCCGCCTCGGAGCAGTTGACGATGATGTCGGCCGTCAACGGACTGGTGGCGCTGTAGACCACGTAGGTGCCCGGCGCGTTGAACGGGCGGCGAGACGCGTCGGCGCCGGTGTCCGGCGCATCGGGCCGGGTCAGCAGTACCCGGTTCTTGGACGAGCCCTCGATCAGGTCGGCGATCTTGTCCATCGTCGCCTGGTCGGTGATCGTCGTGCTGTCCGGCGCGGTCAGGGTCGGGGTGCCGAACTCGCTCTGCTCGCGGGTGCCGGGGGTCAGGTTGCGCCCGTCGGAGACCAGCGTGACGACCTCGACCGTGCGACGCGGGTCGGTGCTCACCTTCTGCACCCGGATCGGCGTCACCGAGGTGCACGAGACCGGCGCGGCGCCGGAGGTGCCGGGCGACGGGCTGCCGGAGACGCCCCCAGCGGGCGTGCCGGAGGGGCTGCCGCCCTCACCCGGAGAGGCCGAGCCGCCCGGTGAAGCCCGAACGCGCCGGGGCTGGCCGAGCCGGGGCTGGCGGTGGAGGTGCCGGTGACCGCCGGTCTGGGGCTGGTGCCGGGTGCGCCACCCAGTGAGCTGCAGCCGGTCAACACCAGGCCGGCGGCGACCGCGACGAGGACCCGCGCGCGGCGGGCCCACCGTGCGCGCGCCGTCGTCTGCATGGCCCTGAGCCTAGGGCACGGGTGCCGATCCGGTCAGGGGGTCGATCACGGGACCATCGACCGCGGCGGGCCACCGCCGGCCAGTGATCAGCCGGGCCGGTGATCAGCCGGGCCGGTGATCAGCGGGCCGTGATAGGTGGACCGGTGACCAGTGGACCGGTGACAGTGAGGCGATGATCAGCGGGGCCGGTGATCACGTGAGGTGATGATCAGCGGGGGCGGTGATCACCCCGTGTGGATCGTGGTGTGGATCGGTGGTGTGGATCGTGGTGTGGATCGGTGGGTGTGGATCAGGGCTGGGCCCTCACGCCGCTTCGGTCGGCACCCGCGCGTCGAGCTCGTCGGCGGTGACGTCCCCGGTCTCGCCCGCCTGATCGGCCCGCCGACCGAGCACGAACACGTACCCCAGGAACGCCAGCCAGACGCCCGGCGCCGATGGTGATCCGGGCCCAGGCCGGCAGCGTCGAGGGCGTGACGAAACCCTCCACCAGGCCGGAGATCAACAACCACACCGCCAGGCCCAGGGCGACGGCGCCGACGGCGCGGCCCTCGGTAGCCAGGGCCTGGGCCCGGGTCCGCGGACCGGTGGCGATCCAGCTCCACCCGAGCCGCAGGCCGACGCCGCCGGCCACGAAGATCACCGTCAGCTCGAGCAGCCCGTGCGGCAGGATCAGGCCGTAGAACACGTCCGCCCGGCCGGCGTCGATCATGAAGCCGGCGATCACACCCCCAGGTTCGCGATGTTGGACCACAGCACGATCAGGACCGGGACGATCAGCACCCCCAGCACCAGGCACACCGCGGTGACCCGGGCGTTGTTCAGCCAGACCTGGAAGGCGAAGTCGGCCGCCGGGTTCTCGGAGTAGTAGGTCGCGAAGTCGTGCTCGACCAGCTGCTGCGCGGCTGAGCCGGACAGCAGGGACTCCGCCAGGCCCGGCGTGTTGATCACCCGCCAGGCCACCAGCACCACCACGACCAGCTTCGCGGCCGCCACGGTGATCCACCAGGACCGGGCCCGGTACACCGCGGCGGGGAAGACGGTGGTGGAGAACCGACCGATGGTCCTCCACAGCGGCAGGTTGACGCCCGTGGCAGTGCTGCGGGCCGCCGCGACCACCGCCGACAGCCGGGCCTCCAGGACCGGGTCGGCGGCGGTGCTCCGGACAGCCGACAGGTGGGTGCTGACCCGCTGGTGGAGGTCGACGATCTCGTCGGCCTCCGCCCCGGTCAGCCGGCGCCGCTGGGTGAGCTCGGTGAGCCGGTCCCACTGCGGGCCGTGTCGCAGCAGGTACGCGTCCAGGTCCACCCGCCCAGTGTGCGGGCTGCGGGGGCCGCGGGCCATCCCGCCGACCGGCCGAGACGGCGCCCGCGCCGCGGACCGGCGGGCCCGTAGGGTGCTGCCGTGTCCTCCCTGGTCACCGGTGACGCGGTCCTGCTCGGACCTGCGACCGGCCCGCATCCCGACCCGGATGCTCGCCACCGCGATCGACCTGGTCCTGATCGCGGGCGCCACCTTCTTGTGGAGCTACCTGGTGGACGCGGTCGGCGGGTCGCCGGCGCGGGTCGAGGCCACGACGATCGTCGGCGGCCTGGTCATCATGTTCGGCTACTTCATCGGCATGGAGACCCTGACCCGGGGCCGCACCGTCGGCGCGTACGCCCTCGGCCTGCGGGTGGTCCGCGACGACGGCGGTGCCATCCGGTTCCGGCAGGCGCTGCTCCGCGGACTGGCGTACTGGGCGGTGGACTTCGCCCCGTGGACCGCCTTCTGCGGCGGCCTGGTCTGCGCGGCGGTGAACCCGTCGTCCAAGCGGCGCGGCGACCTGATGGCCGGCACCATCGTGATCCGGGTCCGAGCGCCGCGGCCACCTTCCGCGGTTCCCGCGGTGCCGCCCGGCCCTGGCCGCCTGGGCCGCCCAGCTGGAGCTCAGCCGGCTGCCCGACGAGCTGGTCACCGCCTCCCGGCACCTGGTGCAGCGGTCCGCCGGGCCTGCTGCCGTACCCGAGGGCGCAGCTGGCCGCGGACCTGGCGCGGCAGGTGGCGGCGCGGACCGCGCCCGCTCCCCCGCCCGGCCTGGAGCCGATGGTGTTCCTGTCGGCCGTGGTCGCCGAGCGGCGGCGCCGTGAGCACGACCGGCTCGGGCTCGGCCGGCAGTGGGTGCCCGGCGCGGCGAACCTGCCGGCAGGCTGGCGATGACGGTCGGCGGGCGGCACCTGTTCCTGTTCCGGCACGCGAAGTCGGCCTGGGACCAGCCGCTGCCCGACCACGACCGCCCGCTCGCCGCCCGCGGCATCCGGGACGCCACGGCCGCCGGCCGGCTGCTCCGCGACCGGGGGTGGCGTCCCGCCCTCGTGCTCTGCTCCACCGCCGTCCGGGCTCGGCAGACCTGGGACCGGGCCGTCACCGGCGGGGCGGAGGCCGGCGAGATCCGCTACACCGACCGGATCTACCAGGCCACCGCCGAGGAGCTGCTCGAGCTGATCGGCGAGGTCCCCGCCGCGACCGCGTCGCTGATGCTGATCGGTCATGGCCCGGGGCTGCCGGAGCTCGCCGACCGGCTGAGCGGCGGGATCGGCGGGAAGTACCGCACCTCGGGCCTCGCGGTGTTCGCCTGCCCGGGCCCGTGGACCTCCGTACGGTCGGCTCGGCTGCTCGCCTTCGAGACCCCCCGCGGGTGAGCCGGCGCCGGGCCCGGCTGGGGCGGCGATCTCGACCTCTTGGGCGATGGGCCACCTCCCGGCCCATGTGCTGGAGCCAGGCCCCGGCGCCACGCCCCCGCGCGTTATCCATCTCCAGACGACCGACACGCCGTAGACCACCCCCGGCGCCGGCGTGTCTCTCATCCCCAGATGGATAACGCCGCTGATCGGGTGCGGTGGCGCCGGACCCTACGCGACCGACGGCCGGCCCAGGTCACGTCTACGCGTTATCCATCTCCAGACGACCGACACGCCGAAGACCACCCCCGGCGCCGGCGTGTCTCTCATCCCCAGATGGATAACGCCGCTGATCGGGTGCGGTGGCGGACAGGGGCGGCCGGACTGCGCCACCAGCAGCATGCTCAGGCGGCGTCGGCGGGGGCCATGTCGACGCTGACCTTCATCTTCGACTTCTTCGCCTCGGTGAAGATCACGCCCTTGACCGGGGTCACGTCGGCGTAGTCGCGGCCCCAGGCCACGGTGGCGTGCGACTCGTCGGTCAGCCGGTTGTTGGTCGGGTCGAGGTACAGCCAGCCGCCGCCGGGCACCCAGCAGCCCACCCAGGCGTGGCTGGCGTCGGCCCCGACCAGCCGGGGCTTCCCCGGGGGCGGTCGGGTGGCCAGGTAGCCGCTCACATAGCGGCCGCCGAGACCCAGGCTGCGCAGGCAGGAGATCATCATGTGCGTGTAGTCCTGACACACCCCGGTACGGCGTTCCAGCAGCTCCGCGACCCGGGTCGACACGGTCGTCGAGCCCGACTTGTAGGTGAAGTCGGCGTGGATGCGGTGCATCAGGTCGGTGGCCGCCTCCCCCACCGGCCGGCCCGCGGGGAAGGACGCTGCAGCGTAGTCCCGCACTCCGGCCGGGATGTCCACCATGGGCGAGGCGAACACGAAGTCGCTGGCCTGCCAGGCGTCGGGCAGGTCGGGTCGGACCAGCGGCCGGGACCGCTCCCAGGGCGTGGCCAGCGCCGCCTCGTCGTGGACCGGCCGGTGCACCTCCACGACGCTGATCGCGGTGACGACGAGCTCGGTGTGCGGCCTGACCACGTGGAAGTAGGACTTGGTGTTGCCGTACAGGTCCAGATGCCGGAACAGGTCCACCGGCTCGGGATCCACCCGGATCTCGTGGGCCAGGCAGCGCTGCCAGTCCAGGTCCCGGGGCCGCAGGTGGAACGCGCCGTAGCTGCCGGTGACGTCGGACTCGTACGCGTAGGTCGTGCTGTGCTGGATCCGGTAGGTGGTCATCGCGGGACGCCCATCAGTCCGTGCCCCAGGTGGTCCGCCACATCTGCTGGGTCGGCGGCTGCTGCTGGTACTGGTCGCGGATCGCCTCGGCCAGGGTCCGCAGCTGGTCGGTCAGCTCCCCGAGCAGCTCGGCCAGGGCGGCCCGCCGGCCGTCGGCGGTGATCGACAGCTCGGCCACGTCGGCCCGGCGCACGCGGTCCTGCAGTGCGTCGGCCAGGCGCAGCGGCCGGGCCGTCGGCGAGGTGTTGGGGACGGACCGGAGGTCGCTGGTGATCCGCTGCAGCTGGTAGGCGACCGACCGCGGGTTGTGCGGGTCGGCCACCAGCAGGTCGACCACCGCGTCGGTGGCGTCCCGGCCACGGCTCCGTCGGCGGAAGGTGACGATGGACTCGCTGGCCGTCAGCACGGCCTCGGTGACGAACCGGTCGGTGATCGGGGTCCGCTCCTCGCACAGGGTGGCCCGCAGCAGCGCCACCACCTGCAGGGCCCGCTCCAGGCCGCGGCCGATGTCGAGCATGTACCAGCCCGCGTCGCGGACCATGTTCTCGCTGATGATGCCGGCCAGCGCCAGCAGCCCGGACAGCATCCGCTCGCTCGCGTCGGCCAGCTGCAGGCCCTGGTCGTACGGGTTCGCGGTCAGGGCCGCGAGCGCCCGCTCCATCTCGGCCAGCACCATCCAGACGTCGTCGGACAGCTGGTCGCGGACGCCCTGGGCCGCCGAGGAGAGCGCGGTCAGGGCGTGGGCGGCGGTGCCCCGACGGTGCCGGTCCAGCAACAGCGCCCGGAACTCGCTCATCATCGGCCGGCCGGGGGTGAGGAACCCCGGGTAGGTGGTGCTGACGTGGGTGACCGCCCGCAGCAGCACCTCCAGGGCATGCCCGTGGGTGGTGTCGAGGTCGGTCTCGATGGCGACCGTCCGGGTGGCCAGCAGCAGCCGCAGCAGGTCCTCGGCACGCTCGGCGTACCGGCCGAACCAGAACAGGTCGCTCAGCACCCGCGGCACCATGGCCGCACTGGTGGTGTCGACCATCGCCAGCACCGTCTCGTCGTGCGCGCGCGCCCGGACCGGGACCGGCCGGGCGGGCGCGACCGGGTGGCTGCTGACGATCCAGACGTCCTTGGCCACGCCGCCGCCGGGGGCGGTGACTAACGGCCCTCGGCGCTCGTCGGCGTCGTCGCTGACCCGGGCCAGGCCGCCCAGCATGGCGGTGTAGGAGGAGCCCTGCCGGACGGCGAACGAGCGCAGCACCACGCTGCGGGGTACCAGCCGAGCCTCGGCGCTGGTCGGGACCGAGGACAGGTTGAGCACCTGCTGGCCCACGAACCGGTGCGGATCGGCCTCGATCTTGGCCGCGACCACAGCCCGCTGCTCGGCGTCCAGGGCCTCCCCCCGGACGCTCCGCCCGGACGAGCGGCTGATCGGACGGACCACCAGCTGGTCCAGGTGGTCGAGGACGTACCGGCGGGCGTCCGGGTCGCCGCACCACCAGGTGTCCACCGACGGCAGCCGCAGGGACTGCCCGAGCAGCCGCTCGCACAGGTCGGGCAGGAACGGCAGCAGCGCCGGGTTCTCCAAGATCCCGGAACCGATGGTGTTGACCACGCTGACGGTGCCCTGCCGGACGCACTCCAGCAGGCCCGTCACCCCCAGCCGGGACCCGGCCCGCAGCTCGAGGGCATCCATCCAGACCGAGTCGACCCGGCGCAGGATGACGTCGACCTGCTCCAGCCGGCCCAACACCCGCATCCAGACCCGGCCGTCCCGCACGGTCAGGTCCGAGCCCTCCAGCAGCGGGAACCCGAGCAGCGAGGCCAGGAAGGCCTGGTCGAAGGCCGTCTCGGAGTGCGTGCCGGGACTGAGCACCACCACCCGCGGGTCCTCGACCTGCTGGGGGGCGGCGTCGAC
Organism: uncultured Actinomycetota bacterium; assembly: GCA_963832435.1. Lineage (GTDB taxonomy): Bacteria > Actinomycetota > Actinomycetes > Propionibacteriales > Propionibacteriaceae > Microlunatus. The sequence continues at coordinate 812,112 of CAWHTY010000009.1, read as the reverse complement.
CAGCGCGGCGCGCATCGCCTGGAAGAACGGCGTCAGCCGGTGCAGGTGCGCCTCGTGGTAGACGTCGGGCAGCACCCGGGAGACCACCCGTCGGTTCTGCATGGCGAAGCCGGCGCCGGAGGGGGCCTGGGTGCGGTCGGAGATGACCTTCCAGCTGCCGTCCCGGTCCCGGCCCAGGTCGACTGCCACCATGAACAGCCGCCGGGCGGCGAGGGCGTCGGCGCCGACCGCGGCCCGGAGGAACTCGTCGTGGTCCCAGACCACCGAGGCCGGCAGCTGCCGGGACGACAGCAGCTGCTGAGACCCGTACAGGTCGCCCAGGATCGCGTCCAGCAGCTCCGCGCGCTGGACCAGCCCGGCCTCCAGACCGGACCACTCCCGTTCGTCGATGACCAGCGGCAGCGGGTCGAGCTGCCAGGGCTGGGGCGGGGCCAGCCCGTCACCGGCCACGACCGGTGGCGCCGGTGCGTGGTCGACCATCGACCAGGCGGAGGCCGGGCCCGGGGTGTAGGTGACCCCGTCGTCCTCCAGCAGCCGCGCCACCTCGCGCTGGGCCTGCAGCAGGTCGGCGTCCCCAAAGCTGTCGAGCCCGTGCAGCAGACCGGCCCAGCCGGGCCGCACCGTGCCGTCCGGGGCAGCGAACTCGTCGTACGTCGGGGCCGGCTCGAACATGTCGAGCTGGCCTGCGTCGGCCAGGTAGCGCCGCAGAACGGTCATCGGACCGGCCCGTCTCGTCGGGTCACCCGCGGCCCCACCGTCGCGGCTGCCGCCGGCGCAGGTCGAGGGTGGCCGGGAAGTCGTCGACGCCCGCACCGCGCCAAGCCTGGGCGGCGTCCAGCGCGTCGACGTCGATCACCCCCGTAGTGTGGCCCATCGCCTCGAACCGGCTGGAGCGCCGGGCCTCGGCCTCCTTGGCGTTGACCGGCGGGCGGTCGTAGGCCCGCCCGCCCGGGTGCACCACGTGGTAGGTCGCGCCGCCCAGCGAGAGCCGACTGGCCCGGTCCACCACGTCGAAGGTCAGCGGCGAGTCGACCTCGAGCGTCGGGTGCAGCGCGGACCAGGGCTGCCACGCCTTGTAGCGGACCCCGGCGACGTGCTCCCCCGGCGTGCCGGTGCCGGTCAACGGCACCAGCGCCCCGTTGCAGGTCAGCCGGTGGACCGCTCGGGTCGAACCCGCGCACGGTGACCTGCACCCGCTCGGTGGAGGAGTCGACGTAGCGGGCGGTGCCACCGGAGGCCGCCTCCTCCCCCAGCACATGCCAGGGCTCGATGGCCGTCCGCAGCTCGATCTCGACCCGACCGGCGGCGGCGACCCCGATCCGGGGGAAGCGGAACTCCAGGAACGGCGCCAGCCACTCCAGGTCGAACTCCGTGCCGTGGGCCCGGAGGTCGGCCACCACGTCGGCGATGTCGGCGGCGACGTAGTGCGGCAGCAGGTACTGCTCGTGCAGGCGGGTGCCCCACCGGACCAGGGGCGCCCGGTACGGCTCGGCGGCGCACCGGGCTACCAGCGCCCGGACCAGCAGCGCCTGGACCAGCGCCATCTCCGGGTGCGGCGGCATCTCGAAGCCCCGCAGCTCCAGCAGTCCCAGCCGGCCGCGGAGCGAGTCGGGGCTGTACAGCTTGTCGATGCAGAACTCGGACCGGTGCGTGTTTCCGGTGATGTCGGTCAGCAGGTGCCGCAGCGCGCGGTCTACCACCCACGGCCGGTGCTCGGCTCCGCCCGGTTCGTCGACCAGCCGCTCGATCTCCGCGAACGCGATCTCCAGCTCGTAGAGGGTCTCGGCCCGGCCCTCGTCCACCCGGGGGGCCTGGCTGGTCGGTCCGACGAAGCGACCGGAGAACAGGTACGACATGGCCGGGTGGTGCTGCCAGAAGGTGAGCAGGCTGACCAGCAGGTCGGGGCGGCGCAGCAGCGGTGACCGGCTCGGCTCGGCGGCGCCGAGGGTGATGTGGTTGCCGCCGCCGGTCCCGCTGTGCCGGCCGTCCAGGGCGAACGTCTCGGTGCCCAGCCGGTGCTCCCGGGCGATCGCGTACAGCCGGCTGGTGAGCTCGCTGAGCTCGGCCCAGCTGCTGGTGGGCTGCAGGTTGACCTCGATCACCCCCGGGTCGGGGGTCACCATCAGCACCTTGATCCGCGGATCGGGCGGCGGGCCGTAGCCCTCCAGGATGACCGCGGGCCCCCGTGCCGACCGACCAGCTCGTCCAGCAGGCGGACCAGCTCGGCGAACTTCTCCAGCTTCTCCAGCGGCGGCAGGAAGACGTGCACGTAGCCGTCCCGGGCCTGCAGCACGACCGCCGTGCGGGACGGGGTCTCCTCGTGGTCCACGACCACGGCGAGCGGCTGCTCCCCGTCGTCGAGCCGGGGGCCGGCGACCAGGTGGCTCGCCTCGCCCTCGTAGTCGGGGTCCGCCCAGGACAGCGACGACAGCGGCAGCCGCTGCCCGGCCGGGGAGTCACCGGGGACCAGCACCAGCCGCCGACGGCGCGTCCGCCAGCGGGCGCTGGCCCAACCCGGTCCCCACCACGCCGGGGTCAGCGGCAGCGCCCAGGCGACGGGGTCGGCAGCCCCGTCCAGGGTGGCGACGAGGTCGGGAGGGGGGTCGACGGCCGGGTCGGTGCCCGGCCGCGGGCCGTCGGGCCGCCGCAGGTCGGCGGCCAGTGCGGCCAGCGGGTCCTCGTAGCAGGGGTGCAGCTGGGCGGCCGGCAGCCCGAGCCGGGCGGTCAGCGCGCGGCCGAGCTCCTCGGCCCGCTGCGCCGCCTCCGCGCTGGCCTGGCCGGGGTCGTGCGGATCGGCCAGCAGGTCCGGGCGGCTCCACAGCGGGTCGCCGTCGGTACGCCAGATGAGGGCAATCTGCCAGCGGGGCAGCGCCTCGCCCGGGTACCACTTCCCCTGGCTGCGCTGGACCAGCGCGCCCGGGGCGAGCTCGGCGGCCAGACTGGCGGCCAGGTTGTTGGCCAGCGTGCGCTTCTGCGGGCCGTCGGCGGCCACCGTCCACTCCGGCGAGGTCATGTCGTCCACCGACACGAAGGTGGGCTCGCCGCCCATGGTCAGCTCGACGCCCTGCTCGACCAGCTGGGCGTCGACGGCCTCGCCGACCACGTGCAGCCTGCTCACCTGGCCGGTGCTGTACGGCTTGGTCACCCGGGGATCCTCGTGGAACCGGGTGACCGTGTTCGCGAACTCGAAGGTGACCTCGGTCGGGCCGGTGGCGCCGACGATGGGCGCGGCGTGGTTCGGGTGCGGGGTGGCGGCCAGCGGGATGTGACCCTCCCCGGTGAGCAGCGCCGACGTCGGGTCCAGACCCACCCAGCCGGCACCGGGCACGAACGCCTCCGCCCAGGCGTGCAGATCGGTGAAGTCCTCGCTCGGCCCGGCCGGTCCGGCCAGCGGCTGCTGGTCAGCGGCCAGCTGGACCAGGTAGCCGGACACGAAGCGGGCGGCCAGCCCGTGGTGCCGCAGGGCGGCGACCAGCAGCCAGGCCGAGTCGCGGCAGGAGCCGATGGCCCGGCCGAGCGTGACGTCGGGCGACTGGACGCCGACCTCCATCCGGACCGAGTAGCCGACCGCCTGGTACACGGCGCTGTTCAGCGCGACCAGGAAATCCACCACCGACAGGCCCTGGTCGGCGACGTCGAGGCTGCCGAGCCAGCCCTGCAGCAGCGGACCCGGCCCGGCTCCGACCGACTCCCCGACCGGCACCAGGTAGGGCGCCAGGTCGGCCGCGAGGTCGGGCGGGTAGCTGAACGGGTAGCGCGTCGCGTAGTCCTCGACGAAGAAGTCGAACGGGTTGATCACCCCCAGGTCGGCCACCAGCCCAACGGTCACCTCGAGCTCGCGGGCGCGGGTCGGGAACACGAACCGGGCGACGTGGTTGCCGAACGGGTCCTGCTGCCAGTTCACGAAGTGGTCGGCCGGGGTGACGGTCAGCGAGTACGCCTCGATCGGCGTCCGGCAGTGCGGCGCCGGCCGCAGCCGGATCAGGTGGGGTCCGATGTCGGTCGGCCGGTCGAACCGGTACGCCGTCCGGTGCTCGAGCGCGACCTTGATACCCACCTGCAGTTCACCGCCTCACGTCGTCACCGGACCCGGTCCACGCATCGGACCCGGCGCTGCGCATCGAACACGCGACGCATCGAGGACGACCGACCGGACACCGTCATCTAACCCGATCCGCGTAACGGTGACGTGTCCGACTCGACCGGCGGGCCGGCCGGGCGGACTCAGCGCGAGCCCGGTTCGGCGCGGTCGGCGCCCCGGGCTGTCAGTAGCGGTAGTGGTCGGACTTGAACGGGCCCTCGACCGGGACCCCGAGGTAGCCGGCCTGGACCGGGGTGAGCTCGGTGAGCTTCACCCCCAGCGCGTCCAGGTGCAGCCGGGCCACCAGCTCGTCCAGGTGCTTCGGCAGCACGTACACCCCGACCGGGTACTCCTTGGTCTTGGTGAACAGCTCGATCTGGGCCAGCACCTGGTTGGTGAAGGAGTTGCTCATCACGAAGCTCGGGTGACCGGTGGCGTTGCCGAGGTTCATCAGGCGGCCCTCGCTGAGCACGATGATGCTGTGCCGGCCGGCCCCCTCGGGCTCGAAGATCCACTCGTCGACCTGCGGCTTGATGTTGTTCCGCAGGATGCCCGGGGTCTTCATCAGCCCGGCCATGTCGATCTCGTTGTCGAAGTGGCCGATGTTGGCCACGATCGCCTGGTGCTTCATCCGGCCCATCTGGTCGGCGGTGATCACGTTGAAGCAGCCGGTGGCGGTGACGAAGATGTCGGCCACCGGGAGGGCGTCCTCCAAGGTGGTGACCTGGTAGCCGTCCATCGCGGCCTGCAGCGCGCAGATCGGGTCGACCTCGGTGATGATCACCCGGGCGCCCTGCCCGCGCAGCGAGTCCGCACAGCCCTTGCCGACGTCGCCGTAACCGCAGACCACAGCCACCTTGCCGCCGATCAGCACGTCGGTGGCGCGGTTCAGACCGTCGATCAGGGAATGCCGGCAGCCGTACTTGTTGTCGAACTTGCTCTTGGTCACCGAGTCGTTGACGTTGATGGCCGGGAACAGCAGCGAGCCCGCCCGGTGCATCTCGTAGAGCCGGTGCACGCCGGTGGTGGTCTCCTCGGTGACGCCGATGACCGCGTTGGCCACGTCGGTCCAGTTGCGGCCCTCGGCGATGGACTTCTTCAGCAGCCGGAGCACGACCTGGAACTCCTCGGAGTCCTCCTCGGTCGGCTCCGGGACCTCACCGGCCTTGAGGAACTCGACCCCCTTGTGCACCAGCAGGGTGGCGTCGCCGCCGTCGTCCAGGATCATGTTGGCCAGCTCGCCGTCGGGCCAGCTGAGGATCTGCTCGGTGCACCACCAGTACTCCTCCAGCGTCTCGCCCTTCCAGGCGAACACCGGCACACCGGTCGGGTTCTCCGGAGTGCCGTCGCCGACCACGATGGCCGCGGCCGCGTGGTCCTGGGTGGAGAAGATGTTGCAGCTCGCCCAGCGCACGTCGGCGCCCAGGGCGATCAGCGTCTCGATCAGCACCGCGGTCTGCACCGTCATGTGCAGGGAGCCGGCCACCCGGGCACCCGCCAGCGGCTTGCTCTCGCCGTACTGGTCGCGCATGGCCATCAGCCCCGGCATCTCGTGCTCGGCGAGGGTGATCTCCTTGCGCCCGAATTCGGCCAGGGAGAGGTCGGCAACGCGGTAGTCCATGAGGCGCAAGCCTAGGGCCGGAGTCAGTTGCCACCAAAAGCGGCGCGCGCGCTCGTCTCCGGCGCTCGACGTCGCGACTCAGTGGCTGGGGGTGGCGGGGCGCTCGGGGCGGGGAGCCGGCTGGTAGTCGGCCTGGTAGATGTCGGGTTCCAGGTACAGCGCGGTCACCATCGGCTCGGCCTCGCGAATGGCGACCTCGGCCCGGTCGATGGTGGCGGCGACCTGCTCGGCGCTGTCGCTCTGGGTGACCGCGATCTTGGCGGCGACCAGGATCTCCTCCGGGCCGAGGTGCAGGGTCTTCATGTGGATCACCTGGTCGACGCCGTCCACCGCAGCCAGCGTGTCCTGGATCTTGCGGATGGCGTCCGGGGTGGCGGACTCCCCGAGCAACAGGCTCTTGGTCTCGACGGCCAGGGTGACGGCGACCGCGACCAGCAGCAGTCCGATCATGGCCGTGCCGATCACGTCGAAGTAGCCGTTCCCGGTCAGCAGGGTGAGGCCCACCCCGAACAGGGCGAACATCAGGCCGGTCAGAGCCGCGAAGTCCTCCAGCAGGATGACGGGGAGCTCCGGCGCCTTGGCGCTGCGGATGAACCGGGCCCAGCGTTGCTGACCCCGGGACTTGTTGGACTCGATGATCGCGGTCCGGAAGGACAGCGACTCCGCCACGATCGCGGCCCCCAGCACGGCCAGCGGTACCCACCACCAGCGGCTCTCCAGCAGCTGGTTGGGCAGCCCGGCGTGGACCTCCTCGTACTTGTGGAACGCCTCGTACAGGGCGAACAGCCCGCCGACGGAGAACAGCACGATGGCCACGATGAACGCGAAGACGTAACGCTCCCGTCCGAAACCGAACGGGTGCTCCGGAGTGGCGGCGCGCTGGGCGCGCTTGCCGCCGACCAGCAGCAGCGCCTGGTTGCCGGCGTCGGCCACCGAGTGGATCGCCTCGGCCAGCATCGAGGAGGCCCCGGTGAGGGCCCAGGCCGCGAACTTGGTCACGGCGATGAAGCCGTTGGCCAGCAGCGCCGCGACGACGGCCTTGGTCCCACCTTCTGCGCTCACACCGGGATTGTGCCATCTGCCTGCGCCGGTGCGGCCATCGGCGGCGTCACAGCTCGAGGTAGCGCCCCAGCCCGACGGCCAGGTACACGGCGGCGAACATCCCGGTCTGCAGCAGCGTGGCGTACCGCTCGACGTCGGAGCCGGTGCGGTGCTGGACGGGACAGATCCGGATGTCGTTGCGCTCCGCGGCGGCCCGCAGCCGGCCTGCGGCTGCCCGCACCGGGTCGTCGGTGTTGCCGTCGTCCAGCATCACCAGCGAGGGGCGCCGGTCGGCGGTCAGCGCGTCCTCGAACGGGTCGGCGAACGGGTCCCGCGGGGAGGCCAGGTCGAGGATGGGCAGCAGCTCCTCGGCGTCGGCGGCCAGCGCCGCCCGACCGGTGGCGGCCCGCAGCGCCTCGGCCACCCGGCGGCTGGCCCGGGCGGCGAGCACCGAGCCGCCCCAGACCAGCGGCTGCGCCTCGGCCAGGCCCATCGCAAGATCCTTGGCCGGGTTCTCGGCGACGTCGGCGAACGGGGAGCACTCCTCCGCGACCGTGTCCATGGCGTCGGCCACCAGCTCCGGCTGGACCTCGGGTCCCAGCTGCATCCGGTGCAAGGCCGCGCAGGCCACGATCGCGGCGGCCAGCGGGTCGGCCGTGCTGGCCGGCAGCAGGATGGTCGAGCGGGCGGCCGCGTACTCGGCGATGGTGGAGACCGGCGGACAGGAGATCAGCAGCTGACAGCCCCGTCGGACCGCCTCGTGGACCGTGGCCACCAGCCCGGGCGTGGGCGCGTCGCTGGCCAGCACCACGACCAGGTCCAAGACACCGACCCAGCCGGGCAGGCCGTACGAGGGCCAGGCCACGAACGGAACGGGGCAGACCGGCTCGAGCATGGCCCGGATGAACCGGGCCTCGCTGCCGGCGGCGATCACCGCCCGGGGTCGGGGCAGCTCGGCCAGCTCGGCCATCGGCCCGGCCGCCTCGCCGGTCTCCCGGCGCAGTCGCGCCCCGGCCTCGGCCAGTCGCCGCAGGACGTGGTCGGCCCGGGCCAGCGCCTGCCGGTCCTCGAGCCAGGCGTCGTCGAACACGGCCGGGTCAGGCGGGATCGGTCGCGGTGGGCCCCGACGTGGCCGGCCCCGACGCGCCGGGTCGGCGGGCCTCATCGATCAGCAGCACCGGGATCTGGTCCCGGACCGGGTACGCCAACCCGCAGTCGGGGGCGAGGCAGACCAGCTCGTCGCGGTCGTGGTCGACCGCCAGCGCACCGTGGCAGTTGGGGCAGGCCAAGATCTCCAGCAGCTCCGGCGCCAGCTCGACAGCCATCGGTCTCCCTTCCGGAGGAGCCGTCCGCTCCTCGTCGGTCCTGTTCTACCGGGTTCGGGCCGGATGTGCCGCGTCCGGGTCTCGACGGGCCGGACGCGGCGTCGTCGTCAGCCGCGGATCAGGGCCAGGGCCTCGTCGCGCAACGCCGCCATCTGCCCGGCGTCGGGCGCCTCGACGTTGAGCCGGAGCAGGGGCTCGGTGTTGCTGGGCCGCACGTTCACCCACCAGTCCTCGCCGGAGACCGTCAGGCCGTCCATCCGGTCCAGCCGGGCCCGGCCGGTGAACGCGTCGGTGAGCCGCAGCAGCACCGGCTCGACGTCGGCCACGGTGGAGTTGATCTCCCCGGACGCCACGAACCGGTTGTACGAGGAGGCCAGCTCGGACAGCGGCCGGTCGCTCCGCCCGACCAGCGCCAGCACGTGCAGAGCGGCCAGCATCCCGGTGTCGGCACCCCAGAAGTCGCGGAAGTAGAAGTGCCCGGAGTGCTCGCCGCCGAAGATCGCGTCGTGCTCGGCCATCGCGGCCTTGACGAAGGTGTGCCCGACCCGGGTGACCACCGTCCGCCCCCCGCGGGCCGCCACGATCTCGGCCACCGCGTGCGAGGTGATCTTGTTGACCACGATCGCCGAGCCGGGCTCCCGGGCCAGCTCCTGCTCGGCGATCATGGCCGTGATCGCCGACGGGCTGACCAGCTCGCCGCGCTCGTCGATGAGGAAGCAGCGGTCGGCGTCCCCGTCGAACACCAGGCCCAGGTCGGCGCCGCCGTCGGTCACCGCACGCTGCGCGTCCCGGAGGTTCTCCGGCTCCAGCGGGTTGGGCGGGTGGTTCGGGAAGGTGCCGTCCAGGTCGGTGTAGAGCCCGATCAGCTCGAGGTCCTGGCCACCCAGGACCCCCGGCAGGGTCAGCCCGGCCATCCCGTTGCCGGCGTCGGCCACCACGGTGAGCCGGCGGATCCCGGTCAGGTCGACCAGGCCCAGCAGGTGGTCCGCGGTACGCGTCGAGCAGGTCGCGGGTGCTCACCCGACCAGGCTTCCCGGCGGCCGGGGCCGTGCCGGCCAGGGCCCGGTCGGCCACCGCCCGCAGGATGTCGGAGGTCACCGGCCGGGCTCCGCTCAGGCAGAACTTGAGCCCGTTGTACCGGGCCGGGTTGTGGCTGGCGGTGAACATCGCGCCCGGCAGGTCCAAGGCGCCGGAGGCGTACCAGAGCAGGTCGGTGCTGGCCAGGCCGATGTCGACCACGTCGGCGCCCGCGCTCGACCACTCCGCTGCGGAACGCCTCCGACATCAGCGGGCTGGAGACGCGCATGTCGTAACCGACGACCAGGCGACTCCCCGGCCAGGTCGAGCACCTCGACCAGGGCGGCGCCGATGACCCGGGCGCCGGCGGCGTCCCACTCCGCGTCGTCGGGCACGGCATCGGCGTCGGTCGCCGCGCCGGCGGCGGCTCCGGTGGCGGCAGGGTCGGTGCCGGCCACCACGCCGCGGATGTCGTTGGCCTTGAAGATTCCCGGGGTGATCATCGCGCCGATCCTACGCACCCCGCGCCGGCGCCGGCCCCCGGAACTAGGCGTCCGGGTCGGCGAGGACCCGCAGGTGGGCCCGGCGGCCCAGCTCCACGATGGTCGGCTGGACGTCCGGGCGGCCGACCTCGCCCGCCGCGGGCTGGTCGTAGGAGAAGCCCACCTCCCGGACGGCCTCGGCCAGGGCCAGCAGGTCGTCGGGGCTCGGCTGGGGGTCGTCGTCCACCGCCAGCCGGATCACCTCCCAGCCCCGGGGCGCCGACAGCGCCTCCGCGTGCGGGCGACACAGGTCGTAGGTGTGCGGTTCCGGACGCAGGGCGAGGGGCCCCAGCACGGCGGTGGAGTCCACGTACACGTAGGTCAGGGTGGACACCGCGGACCCGGAGCATCCGGTGCGCGAGCAGCGTCGTGACCCCACCCGGGCGAACCTACCGGCGCACTAGAGTGCTCGCCATGCCGACTCGCCGACGGGACCGTCACCAGCGGGGGCTCCGGGGGCCGCTGGCGCTCGCCAACCCGCTGTCGGTCCGGCCCGTCCGCCCCGCCCGGCCGGCCAGCCGCAGCGACTACTTCAACGCCGCGGTGCACGAGGCTGTGGAGCGGGTGGCCGGCAACTGCCCGGACGCCGTGGTGGGGGTGACCTTCGGGATCGAGGACGTGCCGTACCTGCAGACGGCGTGGTCCGGCGACCAGGTCCCGCTGGCCGCCGCGCTGGAGGGGGATGAGGAGAAGCTCGGCCAGGTGGTGGTGTACCGGCGGCCGCTGGAGCATCGGGCCGCCAGCCGGCGGGGGCTGCGGATCCTCGTCTACCGCACGATCGTGGAGCAGCTGGCGGCCCTCACCGGCCGGTCCGTCGACGAGCTGGATCCCGGGGGCGCCGCGGACGACGACTGAGCCGCCGGACCAGGCCAGCGCGCCCCCGGATCAGCCGTCGGTGACCTTCAGGGCCTGGGCCAGGCCCTGACGGACCGTCCTGGGCCCGATCAGCGGCAGCAGCGCCTCGATCAGCCTGCCCTTCACCCCGCGGCCGTGGCGGACCAGCCGGACCTGCACGGTCGTGCCCTCGGCGGCCGGGGTCAGCGTGTAGTCCCAGCGGCTGCCGGGGGCCCACAGGTTGGACTCGACGGTGACCGCCGAGACGGTGCCGGCGGCCGCGTCCCAGGTGTAGCGCTCCCGCTCCCAGCCCACCGAGTTGCCCTCGGTCACGTCCGCGAAGTCCTCGCCGCGGGCGTGCACCGTGAGGTGCTCGGCGTCCACCCCCGGCCACGCCTCCACCCGGCCCGGGCCGAAGTCGGTGAGCACCCGCAGGGCCTCCTCGGGCGGCAAGGTCGAGGTGACGGAGACGTCGATGGTGGCCATGCTGTTCCCTCTCTGCCGAGGTCCCTCTTCTCTCAGGTCCCGCTTCTCGATCTCGCGTCTCCCGGGCCGCGGCGGTCCGCTCAGGCTAGCGGCCGGTCCGCCCCTCGGCCAGGGCCCGCGTCTCAGCGCCCCACGCCCGGGTCGGATCGGGTCTGCGGCGCCCGGCTGGCGACGTCGGGGGAGGTCACCGGGGCGGTCGCCAGCCCGGCCACGGCGCCGGTCGGCTGCTCGTACGCCACCCCGCCGACGACGGCCGACCCGGCTGGGGCCCGAACCACCAGGTACGACGGCGGCGGGGAGGTCAGGCGGCGGCTGGCCGTGCCGTGCGCGACCAGCAGCACGTCCTCGCTGCGCAGGCTCACCCCGGTGTAGCTGAGCACCTCGTAGGAGACCATCACGTCGGTGGTGCCGCCGTTGGACAGGGTCAGCTGGCTCTCCAGCCCGCTCTGGGTGGCGAGCGGGACCACTCCGGTCCGGACCACCGGGGCGGCGGCGGGCTGGACCGCCAGGTCCGCTCGGCTGCCGCTGCGCTGACTGCGGCTCAGCACCGCGGCGGTGACCGGCTGGTCGCTGGTCAGCAGCACGCTCGCCGCCTGACTGGTGAGGCCGGCGGCGAGGTCGACGCTGGCCGTGCTCTCCGGCGGCACCACCAGGGTCTCCGCACCGGCCGGGGCGTACCCCCCCTGGACCCCGAGTACCTGGACATCGACGGTGGCCCGCTCGATGCCCGGGTTGACCACTGACAGCAGGCGGGATCCCGCCCCCTGCGGCACCCCGGGTACCACGACCTGGTCGGCGGGGGCAACGGCGCCGGTCTGCCAGTCGGCTCCGGTCGGGTCGAGTCCGGCCGCGGAGCGGTCGAGGGCGGTGGCCGCCACCCGCCCCTCGCTGGCGCGGACCTCCACGGTCAGTGGGCCCTGCTGCTGGACCAGGGACTCGAGGCTGACGGTCCGGCTGCTGTGGCCCTCGACGACGAGCCCGGGGCTGCCCGGGACCACGACGATGCCCTGGCGGCCGTAGAACCGGAGATCCACCTCCGCCTGCCCGTCGTCGGGGTTGCTCAGCACCACCTCGGAGCGGTACCCGGGGCTGGCCCCCACGCCGACGAACCAGTGCTGGGTGCCCGGTGCGGTACACGGGGCAGCCAGCAGTCCGGCGAGCTCGCCGGACCCGGCGGCGCTGACGCTCAGGCCACTGCCGGCGGTGGCCATCACCCCCTCGCCGCGGAGCACGACCGGCGCGGCGGGCACCCGGGCCAGGGTGCCGCGGCCCTGCTCGGTGACGGCCACGTCGGTCCTTGCCCGCTGGATCGTCGTTCCGGTCAGCGTGCCGGTCCGACCGGGCGCCGCGCGGACCGCCACCGCCGCCACCGACGTCACCGCGTCCGCGGCGTCGGTCGAGGGGCACACCGTGGAGGTCCGCCCGACGGCCGGCACCGGGGTCTGCCGGAAGCGTCCGGTCTCCGGCGGCAGCAGGCTGCCGCCGAGCCCCACCACGGCCACCGCCGCCACCGCGGCGAGGACGGTGACGGCCCGCCGCAGGGGCCGGGGGGCTCTCACGCCGCACCTGCGAGGTTCGCGGCCCGGCGGGCCACCCGGGTCGGGTCACGGACCTCGGGGCGGCGGATGCCGGGGGCCGCGAGCACCCCTGCCACCACCAGCACGAGGCCCTGGGCGAGCAGCCACCAGGGCTGCCAGGTCGGCAGCTCCAGCCGGAGCGGGCCCCCCGGGGCCGGGACCACGAAGCTCTGCTGCCATTCCTCGACCGTGCCGGTGAGCGCGGTTTCGTCCACGGTGGCCCGCCACCGGGGGTCGGCCGGCTCGCCGGTGCGCAGCACCCGGGGTCCCGAGCCCACCGGCAGGACCGGCGGATCACCCACCACCGGGGTCGACTGCCTGCCGTCGGTCAGGGTCAGCCGCGTGGTCACCGGCTGCAGCTGCCAGACGATGGCGGTCGGGTTCCCGCTGGCCGCCCCGAGTCCGGGGGTGTTGTCGATCCGCGACTGCTGCTCGGTGCTGGCTCCGCTGACCCACAGGTAGCCGATGCCCAGCTCACGCAGCTGGGGAACGATGTCGGAGTCCGCCGTGCCGGCCACCATCCGCAGCACGAGGTCCTCCGCGCGCTGGGGCGCGACCCGGGAGGCGCCGAAGGCGTACCCGCGGTCGGCGTCGCCCAGCCGGTGGCCGTCGTCGGCCAGCACGGTGTACGCCGCCCGGTCGCCGTCCAGGCTGACGGCCAGCACGCGGGTCCGGCTGCTGTCGGTCATGGCGTTGCGTACGTAGGGGGGCAGGGCGTCGAGCTGGGTGCGCTGGATGGGGCCGGTGGCGCCGGCCAGCACCCACCAGGCCGCCCCGAGCACGGTGGTCGCCAGCACGGTCACCGCCGCCAGCACCGACAGCGGCTGCACGGCGGAGAAGCTGCGAACCCGGATCTCGGCGGTCAGCCCGTCGACACCCACCGCGGCCGCCAGGATGAGCGCCGCGAACGCGATCAGCAGGTAGCTGCCCGACCAGGGTCGGGCCTCCGCCCCGCCCGGCGGCAGGCTGACCACCTGGCGGGAGACGGCCACCGCAGTCGCGAGGGCCACCGCCGCGGTGACCCAGGCGGCCAGCACCACCCGGCCGTTCGCCCGGCGGGCCAGGCCCAGCAGCGCCCCGACCCAGATCACCCCGAAGACGACCGCACCCAACCAGACCGGCGGCAAGCCCGCGCCGACCTCGCGCCCGATCAGCAGGCCCCAGGCGCTCGGCGGGTCGGAGACGGCGGTGGTCGCTGCGTCCGGGCCGACCAGCAGCCGGCCCGGGCTGGCCAGCACGGTCGGCCACCAGGGCGCAAGGACGAGCAGCGGGAGACCGACCGCGATGGCCACCCGACCGACCTTGCGCGGGGTCCGGCGCAGCCACACCGCAGCCACCGTGGCCAGCAGCACCGCGATCACGATCATGGACGGCTCGAACGCCACGAGTGCGACCAGGACCACCCCGGCCCCCCAGCCACCGCGCCACGCCTCGGGCCGGCGCGGCCGGCGCAGCACGAGGGCCCGGACGGCGAGCACCAGCAGGGGCAGCAGCACGGCATACACGCTGAGCGACAGCCGGCCCTGGTTGGTGCCGCCGAGCAGCGCCGGCAGCAGCGCGTAGTTGGACGCGGCCCAGAGCCGCACCCGGCGGTCGGCGACGAGGTGACGCAGCACGGGGTAGACGCAGAGCAGTGCGGCCGGCACGACGGCGCACAGCAGGGCGGTGACCAGCCACTCCGGCTGCCCGGCCAGGACCGTGGAGCCCACCGCCATCAGCGGCAGCCACGGTGGTGCCGTCGACCCGGGCGCACCGGGGATCGCCCCGGCAGCCGCCGCCCAGGTCGCCCGCAAGCCGTCCGGGGCCGGCAGCAGCGCCGGCCCGCTCAGGTGCCCGAGGCCGATCAGCCCCCGGGCCGCGACCACGGACCCGACGGCCAGCAGCGCGGTGACCAGGACCACCGGCGACAGCCAGGGACTGCGCTGCTTCTCATCGCCCAGACTGCTGAAGTCGTCGCCGGTCAGCTCGTCCAGCGTCGCGGACTCGACCTCGCCGGCGACGGAGTGGTAGCGGGCCGATACCGCGCCGGTGACCGACTCCGCGGCCACCCGCAGGCTGGACCACCACGGCGGCCGCAACGTGCGCACCACCTCGGCCCCCCCGGCAACCGGGCGGATGGCACGGACCCGCCGCCGGAAGGCCCATAGGCGGCGCGGGTGCCGGAGGAACCAGCCGAGCGCCGCGAGCTCGTCGGCGGCCCGATGCGGCGCCTTGCCCACCACGTAGCCGGCGGCGTGCAGCAGGCAGCTCCAGACCAGCCGGAGCCAGACCAGCGGCAGCCGGGCCGGCGGTGCGTGGCCGATGACCACCAGCATGCCGAGGCGCCGGTCCAGGCGCCCGGGGCGGGTGCCGCCGGAGCCGGTGGGCCGGAGCCCGGCCCGCCCGACCTGGCGGTGGGTGACCCGCGCACTCGGGGTGGTCACCACCCGCAGACCGAGCAGGTGCGCGCGCCAGCCGAGCTCGACCCCGTCGCGGAAGACCGGCAGGTCCGGGTCGAAGCCGCCGAGGCGCCGGAGCGCCCCGGCCCGCAGCAGCATGCCGCAGGTCGAGACCGCCAACCGCGGCTGGGGCTGGTCGCGCTGCCCCTGGTCGATCTCGCCGGGCTCCAGGCCCAGCTCGCGACGGCCGGTGTCTGAGATGGTGACGCCGATCTCGGCGAGCTGCGGTGCCGCGCGACGGCGGCGGGGCAGCAGCAGCTTCGGCCCGGTGATGTCCACGGACGGGTCGCTGACCAGATGCGCTAGCAGGCGGTGCAGAGCGTCCGCCGCGGGCACCGCGTCGTCGTGCAGCAACCAGACGAAGTCGGCGTCCGTGGGTGCCGCCGTCCGCGGCGTCGAGCTCGAGGGCGGAGGTCACCGCCGGGCCGAAGCCCTGCCCGCGGCGACCGTCGTAGACCGCGTCCAGGACACCCCGGTCGCGGGCCCGGTGCAGCAGGGCGCGGGTGCTGTCGCGGCTCCCGTTGTCGATGGCGACCAGACGGGTCGGCCGGGTCTGCAGCCGGGCCAGCCCTGCGAGGGTCTCGGGCAGCCAGTCCTCGGCATCGAGGGTGACCAGCACGGCGGTGACCGTGCAGCCGGACACGTCGACCTCGGCGACCGCGGGTTCGGCCCGCTCCGCCCAGGCCCACGGGTCGACCTCGGAGTCGCCCGCCATCGGCGCCGCGGCCAGCAGGTCGGCCCAGCCCTCGTCGTCTAGGCGTCGGGAGAGGTGGTCGCGACCGGTCGAGTCGTTCAGGGCGTCACTCATGGGGCGTACGGGGAACCTCTGGACTCGCTGGGCCGACCGAGGCGACTCGGTCGGCGGGCGCAGTCACCGCAGGGCCCGCGGGCCACACGTGCGCCCGGCTGGGCGGCCCCTACTGTATGCGAGGTCCCCCGGTGCTGCCATCTGCCGCGGATGCGCGGGCCGGCCCGACCAGCGCGAGCGGCATCGGAGCCGGGCCGCCCACCGACCTCCTCAGACCGCGCGCTTCTTCAGCTTGCGCCGCTCCCGCTCGCTCAGCCCGCCCCAGATCCCGAACCGCTCGTCGTGACCCAGCGCGTACTCCAGGCACTCGGCGCGCACGTCGCAGGACAGGCACACCTTCTTGGCCTCTCGCGTGGAGCCCCCCTTCTCGGGGAAGAAGGCCTCCGGGTCGGTCTGCGCGCACAGCGCGCGCTCCTGCCAGCTGAGGACACCCTCGTCGGCGTCCACCAGGTCCTCGACCGGCTCGTAGCTGACCGGCTCGTACCGTGCCTCGTGCTGCACTGCCTCGTACATCCGTGTGCCTCCCTCGACCCCGAACCGTCGTGCCGTCTGCCGTCCGGGACTCGCGGGATCCCAGCGGCTGGTCATGCGCCGGCGGGTACCACCCTCCGACCGCCTCGTCGCGGAAGCGGTCGAGCCACGGCGAACAACATGGGTGAAATTACATGCCCGTCAATACCTGGAAGTCAAGTGCTGGTCTGCTAAAAGGGAGGGCTTTCGGAGGACTTCCCCTGCGCCGACGCAGCCGTCGGGGAGCACGGGGGTCGGATGTGCCACCTGGGGCTGACGGGGCCGGAGTGAGTCCGCTCCGGGTGGTCGCTCAGCCCGCGGGCGGCCGGGGGTACGGTCCGTCCGGGGCGGATCGTGGGGCGACCGGTGGGGGCGGCCCGGCCCATCCCGGCTGCCGCGGGATGGGCTGCCAGCCGGTGTCCTCCCCCGCGCCCCAGCCCGAGGCCGGCGCCCCGGCGGCTGCGTCACCGGCGGTGTGCCAGACCGCGCCGCTGGCCTGGTCGGGCTGCCAGGTCGGCTGGTGCGCCGGCGGCTCCACCGGTGCCGGAATCGGCGGCGCGCCGTAGGGCAGCTCCGGACGCGCCGGGGTGTCGACCGCCCGAGGGTCGGCGGAGACCGCGCGCAGGACGACCAGCAGCGCGGCCACGACCAGGACCGACAACCCGAGCATCGGGACGGTCTCCAGGAAAGCCAGGAACCGCAGTCGCCCACGCCCCATCAGCCCGAGGAGCACCAGGCCCAGGGCGGCGAGCGTGGTCACCCCGGCGACGACCAGCGCCAGCGTCAGCAGGCTGCGTGCGTGCGGCGTGGGGTCTCCCCGGGTGCACCAGAGGGCCGCTGCCGCCAACGCCACCAGCAGCACTGGCTGCGCGAGCAGGGCTCCGACGTTCGCCGCGGCCAGCGGTACGGACTCGTAGGACGGGGCGTAGAACACCATCCGCAGCGGCACGGTGACCAGCCGCAGGACGGCGGCCGCGAGCAGGACGACCACCAGCGGCTCACGCCAGCGGAGCAGGGCGGACATGGACCGAGCCTAGTCGGGGGCTCTGGGAGACTGGGCGGGTGCGGCTGGTGGTGTTGGCAGGCGGGGTGGGCGGGTCACGGTTCGTCCGGGGGGTCCGCCGGGCCTACCCGGGGGACGAGATCAGCGTGGTGGTCAACACCGCCGACGACTTCACCCGGTACGGGCTGCGCATCTGCCCCGACCTCGACACGATGATGTACACCCTGGGGGACGGCATCGACCCCGACCGGGGCTGGGGCCGGGACCACGAGACCTGGGCCGCCCGCGACGAGCTGGCGGCCTACGACCCGGAGGGGACCTGGTTCGGCCTCGGCGACCGGGACCTGGCCACCCACCTACGCCGGACCCAGCTGCTGGCCGACGGGCGGTCGCTGTCCGAGGCGACCGCCGAGCTCAGCGCCCGCTGGCTCGCCCACGACCCGGGGCTGCGGATCCTGCCGATGTCGGACGACCGCGTCGAGACCCACATCGCCATCCCCGACCCCGCCGGGGCCGACGGCCGCCGCGTCGTGCACTTCCAGGAGTACTGGGTGCGGCTGCACGCCGAGCCGGACGCCCTGGAGGTGCGCCGGGTGGGGATCGAGGACGCGCGGCCGACCCCGGCCGTGCTGGCCGCGATCGCCGCTGCCGACCTGGTGCTGGTGGCGCCCAGCAACCCGGTGGTCTCGATCGGTCCGATCCTGGCCGTGCCCGGGCTCCGCGATGCGCTGAGGACCACGCCCGCCCCGGTCGTCGGGTTCGCCGGCATCCTGGGCGGGGCCCCGGTGCTGGGGATGGCGCACCGGCTCCTGCCGGCCATCGGAGTCGCCACCGACGCGGGCGCGGTCGGACTGCACTACGGGGCCCGGCCGGCCGGCGGGATCCTCGACCTGTGGGTGATGGACACCGCCGACGCCCCCGCCACCGCCGTGCTGGAGCGCTCCGGGCTGGCCACGGCCGTCACCGGGCTGCTGATGACCAGCCCCGAGGCCACCGCCGAGTTCATCCGGATGGGCGTCAAGGCCCTGGTCCGGTGAGCCCCGGCATCGAGGTCTTCGCTCCGGACGGCATCGGCGAGGTGGCTCCGGGCGACGACCTGGTGGAGATCGTGCACCGGGCGGTGCTGGCCGCCGCGCAGGGGCCGTGGCGGGCGGGCGACATCGTGGTCGTCACCTCCAAGGTGGTGAGCAAGGCCGAGCGGCGCGCGGTGGTGGCCGCCGACCGGGAGCAGGCCATCACCGGGGAGACGGTCCGGACCGTCGCCCGCCGCGGGGACACGCGGATCGTCCGCACCCGGACCGGCCTGACCGTGGCCGCGGCCGGGGTGGACGCCTCCAACGTCGCCCCCGGCCAGGTCCTGCTGCTGCCCGTCGACCCGGACGCCAGCGCGGTCCGGCTCCGCCGAGGGCTGGTGGCCCGGGCCGGCTGCCACCTCGGGGTGATCGTCTCCGACACCGCCGGCCGGAGCTGGCGGGTGGGCCAGACCGATCACGCGGTGGGGGCCGCCGGGATCCAGGTGCTCGAGTCGTACGCAGGTCGGGTCGACCCGTACGGCAACACCCTGTCAGTCACCTTGACCGCGGTGGCCGACGAGCTGGCCACGGCCGCCGACCTGGTCAAGGGCAAGCTGACCGGGCACCCGGTCGCGGTGGTCCGCGGGCTGGGGCACCTGGTGACCGATGACGACGGGCCAGGAGCCGCCGCCCTGGTTCGCGCCGACCGGGAGGACATGTTCGGGGTCGGCAGCCGGGAGGCCGTGCTGGCCGCGATCTGCCGGCTTTCCGGCCGCCCCGACGCGTACGAGGACCTGGTGGCCCGGGACGGGGAGGATCTGGTCGAGCAGGTGGTGATGGTCTCGGGTCGGTCCGGACCCGAGGCCGAGCTGCTGCGCGGCCTGGTGCGCGCCGCGGCGTACCCCACGTCGGCCTGAGGGTCCTGCCCGCGCTTCGGGATAGACTTCTGGGGCTCGTGCGTTACGTACAGTGGGCGCAGGCATCCCCGCAGCACCACCGGACCCGGCCGTATCCCGGCCGGAGCAGACCGGTCGACCACGCCCGGACACACGAGGAGTGAGACGTTGGCGAAGACGAAGCCCGAACAGGTGACGCCGTCAACCAGGGACAACCGTCGCGCCCGGATGGCCTCCTTCGAGGCCGCCCGCAAGAAGGAGCAGCGGCGCCGCACCGTCGGCCTGCTGGTGATCTGCCTGGTGCTGGCGATGGGACTGCTGGCCTACCCCGTCTACCTGTTCGTGCAGGACTCCCAGGCCCGCTCCGCCACGTTGGCCGACATCGGGGTGGCGGCCGACGCCGCCGGCTGCGACGCCCCCAGCGAGAATCCGGCCACCGGCAACCAGGACCACGTGAGCGCCGGCACCAAGGTGGACTACGCCGAGACCCCGCCGGACACCGGTTCGCACTACGACACCCCGGCCCCGTTCACGAAGCGCTTCTACACCACCGACGACCGGCCGGCGGTGGAGACCCTGGTACACAACCTGGAGCACGGCTACACCATCGCCTGGTACCGCGCGGATGCCCCGCCCGAGGTGGCTCGCGACCTGGAGGCGGCCTCGAAGACCTTCACCGGCTCGAACTACGAGCCGGAGGACAAGTTCATCGCCGCCCCCTGGGCCGCTGCCGACGGCGCGGGGTTCCCGGACGGCAAGAACGTGGTGCTGGCCCGGTGGACCGCGAACCCCGACCGCCCGTCCGACCAGGCCCAGCAGCGCGGCGTCCGGCAGGCCTGCGCCGCGGTCAGCGGCCAGGCCATCACCGACTTCATGGCCAAGTACCCGGCGACCAGCTCCCCAGAGCCCAACGGCGCCTGACCTCCGGCGCGCGGGCGTCGGCCCGGGAGGTGATCAGGCGTACCTACGACCGTGGCGGACCGCCACCTCTGCGACCAGGTCCTTGATCCGCTCAGACTCCCCCAGGGGGCAGACCACGGTGATCTGGTCGGTCTGCACGACGACGGTGTCCCGGAGACCGACGGCGGCCAGCAGCCTGCCGTCCCCGGCGTTGTTGATCACGAGATTGTCGCGCGAGTCCAGCAGCACGCTGGTGCCGGTGGTCGCGTTGCCGTGCTCGTCCCACGGCAGCTGCCCGCGGAGCGAGGGGAAGCCGCCGACGTCGTGCCAGGTGATCGGCAGCCGGACGGCGACCACATGCGCGTCGGTCTGGCCGAGGGAGACCGGCTCCATCACCGCGTAGTCGACGCTGATCTTGACCAACGTGGGGTAGATCTCGCTCAACCGTTCGGGGTGCTCAGCCAGCTCCAGCACCCCGCTGTGGGTGTGCGGCAGCAGCTGCTCCAGCAGGCCGAGCAGGGTGCTGGTGCGCCAGACGAACATCCCTGCGTTCCACCAGTACTCACCCGAATCCAGGTACGCCTCTGCGGTCGGCCGGTCGGGCTTCTCCTTGAACGCCACCACCGCGTGCACGCCCCGCAACCCCGGCACCTCGGCCCCGTGGTGCAAGTAGCCGTACCCGGTGTGCGGCGTGGTGGGGACGACCCCGAAGGTTACCAGCGCCGTGGGGTCCGCCTCGGCCGCTTCGAACCCAGTGACCAGGGCTTCCTGGAAGTCCGCCACCGGCCGCATCACGTGGTCCGACGCGACGACCGCCATCATGGCGTCCGGGTCCCGGGCGGCCAGCACCGCCGCCGGCCAGGCGATCGCGTTCAGGGAGTCGCGACCCTCCGGCTCGCCGAGGATGTTCGCCGGGTCGATCTCGGGCAGCTCCTCGGCCACCACGTGCGCGTAGTCCGCCCCCGTGCAGACCAGGACCCGTTCCGGCGGGACCACGCCCGCCACCCGCTCGTAGGCCAGCCGGAGCAGGCTGCTGCCGCCGACGATCCGCAGCAGCTGCTTGGGCATGTCCTGGCGGGACAGCGGCCACAGCCGCTTGCCCGAGCCGCCGGCCATGATCAGGACGTAGCGCATGCGGGCCAGCGTAACGGCGCCGGCTCGGGCGCGCGCCCGATCCACGACGGCCCACCGCGGACTCGCTAGGATCCGCCCAATGACCGGGCTCATCGCCGACCTGCTGCGCCGCCGCGCCTCCGCCCACGGCGGGGAGCCGCTGCTCACCTACTACGACCTGGACGCCGGCGAGCGCACCGAGCTGTCAGCCGTCACGTTCGCGAACTGGGTGGACAAGACCGCCAACCTGATCATCGACGAAATCGGGGCGGACCCCGGCGAGGTGATCAGCCTGCCGCTGGCCGCGGAGGCCCCCGGGCACTGGATCACGTTCGTCTGGGAGCTGGCCTGCTGGCAGACCGGGCTGGTGGCCGACCTGACCGACCCCGAGGGGGAGGTGGCCGTGGTCACCGGCCGGGACTGGGAGCCGTACGCGTGGCGCGAGGTGTACGCCTGCGCCCTGCACCCGCTCGGTTTCGGCTTCAGCGAGCCGCTGGCCGTCGGCGTGCACGACTACGCGGTCGAGGTCCGCAGCCAGCCCGACGCCTACGCCGGGCCGGCCCCGGAGGCCGACGCCCTCGCCTGGCACGACGCCGAGCACACCCGGTCCCAGGCCGAGCTGCTCGCCGACGCCGCCGGGCCCACGCGCGGCCGCCGGCTCGTCCGCCCGGCCGACCCCTGGTCCACCACCCGGGCCGGTCTCCTCGTCCCCCTGCTGACCGGCGGCTCCAGCGTGGTCGTGGTCGGCGGGGACGCCGACGGGGTGGACCGGGTGGCGGTCACCGAGCGGGCCGCGCCCGACTGAGCCACCCCCGGACAGATGCGGCGCCGGGCCCCTGGGCGGTCAGGTGTTCTGCGGGAAGCCGAGGTTCAGGCCGCCGTGGCTCGGGTCGAGCCAGCGCGAGGTGACCACCTTGCCACGGGTGAAGAAGTGCACGCCCTCCATGCCGTGGGCGTGGCTGTCGCCGAACAGCGACGACTTCCAGCCACCGAAGGAGTAGTACGCCATCGGGACCGGCACCGGCACGTTGATGCCGATCATGCCCACCTTCACCTCGTTCTGGAACCGGCGGGCCGCGCCGCCGTCGTTGGTGAAGATGGCGGTGCCGTTGCCGTACGGGTTGTCGTTGATCAGCTGCACCCCGTCGTCGTAGGTGTCCACCCGGACCACCGACAGCACCGGGCCGAAGATCTCGTCGGTGTAGATGCTCATGTCCGTGCTGACGTGGTCGAACAGCGTCGGCCCGACGAAGAACCCCTCACCCTCGGCGTCCGGCTGCACGGTGCGACCGTCCACCACGAGCTCGGCTCCCGCCGCCTCCCCGGCGTCGATGTAGCCCGACACCCGCTGCTGGGCCTGGGCGGTGACCAGCGGACCCATGTCGCAGCCCCGGGTGCCGTCCCCGGTCCGCAGCCCGACGGTCCGCTCCTTGATCTTGGCCACCAGCGCGTCGCCCACGCCCCCGACCGCGAGCACAGCCGAGATGGCCATGCAGCGCTCCCCCGCCGAGCCGTAGCCGGCGTTCACGGCCTGGTCGGCCGCCAGGTCCAGGTCGGCGTCCGGCAGCACCAGCATGTGGTTCTTGGCCCCGCCCAGGGCCTGCACCCGCTTGCCGTGGGTGGTGCCGGTCTCGTAGACGTACCGGGCGATCGGCGTGGAGCCGACGAAGGAGATCGACTGCACGTCCGGGTGGGTGAGCAGCCCGTCCACGGCGATCTTGTCGCCGTTGAGCACGTTGAAGACGCCGTCCGGAAGCCCGGCCTCCTGCCACAGCTCGGCCATCCACAGCGCGGCTGTCGGGACCTTCTCGCTCGGCTTCAGCACCACCGTGTTGCCGGCAGCGATGGCGATCGGGAAGAACCACATCGGCACCATGGCCGGGAAGTTGAACGGGCTGATGATCCCCACCACCCCGAGCGGCTGGCGGACCGAGTGCACGTCCACCTTGGTCGAGGCGTTCTCGGTGAACGCCCCTTTCACCAGGTGCGGGATGCCGCAGGCGAACTCCACCACCTCCTGGCCGCGGCTGACCTCGCCGAGCGCGTCGGAGAGCACCTTGCCGTGCTCGGAGGTGATGATCGCGGCCAGCTCGGACTTGCGGGCGTTGAGCAGCTCCCGGAACGCGAACAGCACCTGGGTCCGCTTGGCCAGCGAGGTGTCCCGCCACCCCGGGAAGGCGGCCACGGCCGCGGCCACCACCTCGTTCACATCGGCCTCGGAGGCCAGGGACAGCTGGGCCGTCACCTCCCCGGTGGCCGGGTTGGTCACGTCGGAGAACCGCCCGCTGGTCCCCTCGAACGTGCTCCCGTCCTTCCAGTGTTGCAGCGTCGTCGCCATGTCGCTCCCTCTTCCCTGCTCGTCTACGTGGTCTTCTGCTCGGTACCGGAGGCCGCGGTGCCGCCCCCGAAGTGCTTGTCGATCAAGGCGCGCGCGGTCTCGCGCTGCCGGATGCTGATGCCCTCGGCGTCCTCCTCGAACCCGAAGACGCAGCTGGAGATGACGCCGTCGAAGCCGATCCCGGCCAGGGCGGCGAAGATGTCGTCGTAGGGCACCTCGCCCTTGCCCATCTCCATGTGCTGGTGCACCCGGACCGGGTTTCCGGGCGGATTGCTGATGTAGCGCAGCCCGTGGCTGGCCGTGTGGTCCCAGGCGTCCGCCAGGTGCACATAGCGGACCTTCTCG
Source organism: uncultured Actinomycetota bacterium (assembly GCA_963832435.1). GTDB lineage: Bacteria > Actinomycetota > Actinomycetes > Propionibacteriales > Propionibacteriaceae > Microlunatus. Next base: position 788,224 of record CAWHTY010000009.1, on the reverse strand, counting down.
GCCCCGGCGGCGATGATCGTCTCCGGTGCGTGGCCCTGGTGGAAGGCGTGCGGGGCGCAGTACAGGAAGCCGATCCAGTCCTTGTTCAGCCCCCGGATCAGCGCCAGCGCCTCCAGCCCGTCCTCGATGAAGTCGTCCGGGTGCGGCTCGATGATCAGCTGGATGCCCTCGCGCTCGAAGATCGGCAGCAGCTCGTCGGTCGACTTGAGGAACTGGGCCTCGGCGTGTTCGGCCGCCTCGGGCCGGCCGTTGAACTCGGTGTTGATGGTGTCGACGCCGAGGTCGACCGCGATCTGGATGGTCCGCTTCCAGGCCCGGACGGCGGCAAGCCGCTCGTCCTCCCCGGGACCCGACCAGCGGAGGACCGGCAGCAGCGAGGCGATGCCCACCCCGGCGTCCGCGGCCACCTTCTTCAGCCGCCGGACGCCGGCGTCGTCGATCCGGGGGTGCTTGAAGAACGGGACGCAGTCACCCTTCGGCGACAGCTCCATCCATTCGTACCCCAGGCGGGCGACCACGTCGGGCAGCTCCCACACCGAGTGGGTGGCGAAGAACATCTGCGGGTCGAGGGCGAGCTTCATCGCGCAGCCTCCATGTCCGGTGCGGTGACTCCGGGGGCCGGCTCAGCCGGCTGCCCCGGGTGCAGCTGGTTCGGCGACCCTGTCGCCGCCCCCGGTCGGGTCCCCAGCCGTACGGCGACCTTGGTCCCCGTACGCACGGCCTCGACGCCGGCCTCGCAGACCGCGACGGCGGCGTAGCCGTCCCAGGCCCCCGGGCCGTCGATCGTGCCGCGGCGAGCCGCGGCCACCCAGCGCAGCAGCTGGGTGTCGTAGGCCTGGCCGAACCGCTCGACGAACCCCGGGGTCAGCCGGCCGCCCCAGCGGCCGTCGGTGGTCTTCACCACCAGGTTCTGGTCGAGCCCGATGGTGGCGCTGCCGCGCTCACCCACGACCTCGGTGCGCACCTCGTACGCCACCCCGGTCCGCACGTAGATCTCGTCGGTGACGATCCGCCCCGACGCGGTCTCGAAGACGATGATCATCGGGTCGCTGGTGCCGTCCGGGGCGGCAGCGGTCGCGACGCCCTTGATGGTCTGGACGCTGGTGATCTCCTCGTCCAGCAGGAACCGGGCCACATCCACCTCGTGCACCACCGAGTCGCGCACCATGAACTCGGAGTTGAAGAACTCCGGCACGGCCGGGTTGCGGTGGGTGCAGTGCACGACCAGCGGGTTGCCCAGCCCACCGCTGGTGATCAGCTCCTCGGAGCGCGACGTACTCGTGGTCGAACCGGCGCATGAAGCCGACCTGGATCAGCGGCCGACCCAGGGCCTGCTCCTTCTGCACGATCGCGTACGCCGAGTCGACGTCGGTGGTCAGCGGCTTCTCGCACAGCACCGGCTTGCCAGCGTCCAGACAGGCGTTGACCTGCTCGTCGTGAGCCCGGCCCGGGGTGGCGATCAGGACGGCGTCGACCTCCGGGTCGTTGATCGCGGCGATCGGGTCGTCGACCACCCGGGCACCGATCGGCCCGGCGACCTCGGCCGCCTTCGCGGCGAAGAAGTCGCTGACCACGCTCACCCGCGCGCCGCGCACTCGAGTGCTCAGCGCCTGGGCGTGGAAGGCCCCCATCAGCCCGACGCCCAGGACGGCGACCCGCAGGTCGCCGCGGTCGCTTGGTGGCTGCGTCATGCGATGGCTCCCATCTCGAGCTTGACGGTGCTGCAGGTGGAGAGGTACGCCTTGGTCCGCCGGGCGATCGGCAGCGGCAGGTCGGGCGGGCACGGGTACAGGTCGTGCTCGATGATCCCCTGGATGTCACGGTCCAGCCCGGCCAGCGCCTCCAGCACGGGCGGCATGTCGGGTACCCCCAGCGGCGGCTCGGTCATGGCCCCCATCCGGACGGCCTCCGGCCAGACGATGTTCTTGTCCCGCACCTGCTCCATCACCAGCGGACTGACCTGCTTGAGGTGCACGTAACCGATGCGCTCGGGGTAGGTGGTGATCAGCTCGACGCAGTCACCGCCGTAGTAGGCGACGTGACCGGTGTCGAGGCAGAGGTTGACGTAGTCGGGGTTGGTCGCCTCGAGGAACCGCTCGATCTCAGGCTGGTAGCCGACGTGGCTCTCGGCGTGGGAGTGGAACTGGACGTGCAGTCCGTACTCGTCCAGGATCCGGCGGCCGAGCTCGTCGGTCTGGCTGGTCAGCAGGTCCCACTGCTCGTCGGTCAGGGTCGACGGCTCCAGTTCGGCCCCGGTCTTCTCGTCCCGGTACATGCTCGGGATGACCACGATGTGCTTGCCACCGACGGCCCGGGTCAGGGCCGCGACGTCGGTCACCTGCTTCCAGGTGTAGTCCCAGGCGTCCGGCTGGTGCAGGTGGGAGAACACCGTGCCGGCCAGAACGGACAGCCCGTGGGCCGCCAGGGCGTCGCTGAGCTCGCTCGGATCGGTCGGCAGGTAGCCGTAGGGGCCCAGCTCGATCGCCTCGTAGCCGGCTTCGGCGACCTCGCGCAGGAAGGTGCTCGCCGGCACCTGCGCCGGGTCGCTGGGGAACCACACCCCCCAGGAGTCCGGGGCGGTGCCGATGGTGATCTTCGGTGACACGTCTCTCCTTCTCGTACCAGTTCGGTGGTGCATGTCGCGCCGCCGGTCAGCGGCGCAGGGCGTCGTCCGGCGGGTCAGACGGGGATCAGAGGAACAGCTTCTGGGTGGCCTTGTGCTCGTCGTAGACCCGGCGGGCCTGCTGGGTGCTGTCGAGCGTGGAGACGGCCGAGACCGGGACGTCCCACCACGACTCCGAGTCGGGGGCGCCGACCAGCGGGTCGGTCTCGACGTAGATCACCACCGCGTGCTCGGCCGCCTTGGCGGACTTGACCGCGTCGGCGAACTCCGACGCCGTGGAGACCTTGATCACCTCCAGGCCGAAGGACGCCGCGTTGGCGGCCAGGTCCAGCGGCAGCTTGTCGCCGTCCAGCCGGCCGGTGCTGGGGTTCCGGTAGCGGTAGCGGGTGCCGAACCGCTGCGAGCCGAGTGACTCCGACAGCGACCCGATGGAGGCGTACCCGTGGTTCTGCACCAGCACGGTGATGATCTTGATGTCCTCCTGCACCGCGGTGGCCAGCTCGGTGGCCATCATCAGGTACGAGCCGTCGCCCACCATCACGAACACGTCGCGGTCCGGGCAGGCGAGCCGGACGCCGAGTCCGCCGGCCACCTCGTAGCCCATGCAGGAGTAGCCGTACTCGACGTGGTACCCCTTGGGGTCGCGGGTGCGCCACAGCTTGTGCAGGTCACCCGGCATCGAGCCGGCCGCGCAGACCACCACGTCGCGCGGATCGGACAGCTCGTTGACCAGCCCGAGAACCTCGTTCTGGGTGAGCAGCCCGTCCGCGCCGGCGTTGGACTCGGCGGGGGCGTAGACCTGCTGCACGGTCGCGTCCCAGGCGGCGTCGAGCTGGGTGTAGCGGTCGCGGTAGTCCTCCGCCACCCGGTGGCCGGCCAGCAGCCCCCGCAGCGCCTCCAGTGACTCCCGGGCGTCGGCCTGCACGCCGAGGCCGGCCTGCTTGACCGCGTCCAGGCCGGCGACGTTGACGTTCACGAACCGGACGTCCGGGTGCTGGAACGCGGTCCGGCTGGCGGTGGTGAAGTCGGAGTAGCGGGTGCCGATGCCGATCACCACGTCCGCCTCGCGGGCGACGGCGTTGGCGGCGGTGGTGCCGGTGGAGCCGATGGCGCCGAGGCACTGCGGGTGGTCGTAGACCAGCGTGCCCTTGCCGGCCTGGCTCTGGCCGACGGGGATCCCGGTGACCTCGCAGAACCGCGCCAGGGCGTCCGTCGCGCCGGAGTAGTGCACGCCGCCGCCGGCCACGATCAGCGGCCGCTCGGCGGAGCGGATGATCTCCGCCGCCTGCGCGATCACCGACGTCTCCGGCACCGGGCGGGCGATGTGCCAGACCCGCTTGGCGAACAGGGCGACCGGCCAGTCCTGGGCCTGGGCCTGGACGTCCTGCGGCAGGCAGACGGTGGCGGCGCCGGTGGCGACCGGGTCGGTCAGTACCCGCATCGCGGCCAGCATCGCGCTCGGCAGCTGCTCCGGCCGCCAGATCCGGTCGAAGTAGGTGCTCACCGGCCGGAAGGCGTCGTTGACGGTCAGGTCGCCGGCGTAGGGCTGCTCCAGCTCCTGCAGCAGCGGCGACGCGGACCGGTCGGCGAACGTGTCGGCGGGCAGCAGCAGCACCGGCAGCCGGTTGATGGTGGCCAGGGCGGCACCAGTGACCATGTTCGTCGCCCCGGGTCCCACGCTGGTGGACACCACCCAGGTCTGCTTGCGGTCCTTCATCCGGGCGTAGGCCACCGCGGTGTGCACCATGGCCTGCTCGTTGCGGCCCAGCACGTACGGGAGGTCCTCGGGTGAGGTCAGCTCGGCCTGCAGCAGCGCCTGCCCGAAGCCGGCCACGTTCCCGTGGCCGAAGATGCCGAAGCATCCTGCGAACAGCTTCTGCTCCACCCCGTCGGACTCGGTGTACTGGGCGGCGAGGAACCTGACCAGCGCCTGCGCAACGGTCAGGTTCACGGTGTCGGCGGGCATGCGCGGTCAGCCTTTCGGGTTCGAGGCGGGGGCGGGTGGGGCGGTGAGCCGGGGGTCGACGGGCTGATCCGCCCAGCCGGCGCGGACCCAGGTCTGGTCGGGGTGGTCGGAGATCTTCCAGGCGCGTTCCTCGCCCGGGCCGGCCATCACGTTCAGGTAGTACATGTCCTGCCCGGGCGCGGCGCTGGCCGGGCCGTGCCAGCCGTACGGCACGAGCACGGTGTCGCGGTCGTGCACCTCGACGCAGATGTCGATCTCCTTGCCGGGGGAGGCCGAGGTCCGGAAGAACCCCAGTCCCGGCTCTCCGTTCGGACCGGCGGCGATCTCGAAGTAGTAGATCTCCTCCAGCTCCGACTCGTGCTCGCCGGCCTGGTCGTGCTTGTGAGCCGGGTAGGACGACCAGTTGCCGCCGGGGGTGACCACCTCGCAGGCGATGATCGCGCCCGCGTCGAGGGTCTGGGGCGTGCCGAAGTTGCGCACCAGCCGGCTGCACTGGCCCGCGCCGCGCAGCTCGACCGGGACCTCCGCGGCCGCCAGCCGGCGGAACGGGTACTCCCGGTCGGTCCGGGCCCCGCACAGCGCGAACCGGCCGCCGTCGGCGGAGGTCAGCACCGCGGTCCGCCCGATCGGGAGGTAGGCCACGTCGGTGGGTCCGGCGAACACATCGACCCGCCCGGACAGCTCGACCCGCTCACCGCCCACGTCGACGGTGACGCCCCCGTTCAGGGGGACCAGCACCAGCTCCTCCTCGCCGGTCTCGACCAGCTGGGAGCCGCCGGCCGACAGTGGGAGCACCCGCAGGCTGGAGTAGCCCCAGCCGGCCGACTCGGGCGTGACCACGAGGTCGAACGGAGGCTCGGCGGCGGCGCCGGCCGGCAGCACGAGCTGCGTCGTCGCAGCTGAGGTCGCACTCATCGCCGTCCTGCCTATCGCACCAGCGAGACGGCCGTGTCCACGGCCCCCGCCACGTCGTCGTCAGCCGGATAGAGCATGGTCCGCCCGACCACCAGCCCGCGAACCGAGGGGAGGCGCAGCGCGGCCTGCCACTTCGCGTACGTGTCGTCCGGCGCCCCGTCCGGGTCGCCGCCCAGCAGCAGGGTCGGCAGGGTGGTGGAGGCCATCACCCGTTCCATCTCCTCCACCACCGGCAGCTTCATCCAGGTGTAGGCACTGGAGGCGCCGAGGCCCTGGGCGATGTGGACGGACTTGATCACCGCCTCGGGGCTCAGGTCGTTGACCACCTTGCCGTTCACCCGGGTGGACATGAACGGCTCGACCATGGCGACCAACCGGGCCCGGTTGAGCTCGGTGACCGCCTGGGCGCAGCTCTGCAGGGTGGCCACCGTGCCGGGGTCGTCCAGGTCGATCCGGGTCAGCATCTTGGCGCCGTCGAAGCCGGCCTCGAGGGTGCCCTGCACGTCGTAGGCGGTCGGCCGGTCGTCCAGCTCGAACGAGGCACCCTGCAGGCCTCCGCGGTTGATGGAGGAGAACACGACCTTGCCCTCCAGCGCCCCGAGCAGCAGCAGGTCCTCGGCGATGTCGGCGGTGGCCAGCAGCCCGTCGACGCCCGGTCGGGCCAGGGCCGTCCGGAGCCGCTCGAGCAGGTCTACCCGGTCGGCCATCGCCGTCGGGCGGCCGGTGGCCGACAGCGCGCCGCGCGCCGGGTGGTCGCAGGCCACGATCATCAGCCGGCCGTCGGCTCCGAACAGGGGGCGTCGGGCGCGACGCTGCAGCAGCCCGGAGATCCGCTCGGGCTCGCGGACCCGGATCTCGTTGATCTCGGCCACCGATCCCGCGAAGGCTCCGGTCCCAACCGGGGACGGCGAGTAGACCTGACCCATCACCGGGGACCGCCGCTCGCCTGGCCCACCAGGCGGCCGGCCTGAGGCGTCCGGTCCTCGGGCCGAGGGTCGTCCAGACCTGCGTTCGGGTCGCCGCCGGCGAGCAGGGTGTCGATCTCCGCGCCGGTCGGCATCGCGGTCGAGCACTCCAGCCGGGAGGCGACGATCGCCCCGGCGGCGTTCGCGCGCTGCAGGACCTTCTCCAGCGGCCAGCCGGACAGCAGGCCGTGGGCCAGCGAGCCCCCGAAGCTGTCGCCGGCGCCGAGCCCGTTCAACGGCTGGATCATGATCGGCGGGGACTCGACCCGCTCGGTCCGGGTCTTGGCGAGCACTCCCTTGGGGCCCTGCTTGACGATGGCCAGCTCGACCCCGGCGGCCAGCAGCGCGTCGGCCGCCCGCTCGGGCTCGGTCTCTCCCGACCGCCACCTCGCACTCCTCCTTGTTGCCGACCGCCACGGTGACCTGGGCCAGCGCCTTCTGCACCTGCTCGGTGGCGTGCGCGGCGGTGTCCCAGAACATCGGCCGGTAGTCCAGGTCGAGCACGGTGAACTCAGCCCGGGCCCGCGCCTCGAGCACGGCGAAGTGCGACGCGCGGCTGGGCTCCTCGCTCAGCCCGGTCACCGACAGCCACAGCAGGCGGGTGGAGCGGACCGCGTCGAAGTCGATGTCGTCGGGGGTGATCTGCAGGTCGGGGGCGGTCGGCTTGCGGTAGAACCAGAGCGGGAAGTCGTCGGGCGGGAAGATCTCGCAGAAGGTCACCGGGGTGGCGTACTCGCGGTTGGTCACCACGTGCCGGTCGTCCACGCCCAGCTCGCGGAGCGTGCGGCGGACGTAGCGCCCGAACGGGTCGTCGCCCACGCCGGTGATGATGGCCGCGCGTTCGCCGAGCCGGGCGGCGGCCACCGCCACGTTCGCGGTGGTCCCACCCAGGTACTTGCCGAAGGACGTCACATCCTCCAGCCCGACGCCGATCTGCTGGGGATAGATGTCGACGCCGCTCCGCCCGAAGGTGAGGACGTCCAGGACGGGGGCTTCAGCGGGAGCAGAGCTGCTCATGACTCTCCTTCGATGACCGGGGGAACGGGGCGGGCAGCACCACGTCCTCCAACCGAGAACCTATTGGCGCCGACGGGGTTCGTCAACCATTTGTACAGACAAATATTCAAACATCGCACCACCGGTCACAGCTCACCGGTGAGGAACTGGGCCCGGCCGAGTCCGAACGACCAGTCCGCGGTCGTGTTGGCCACCACCGAGACGATCAGGTCCTCCGGGCGGACGCCGCACTCGGCGTCCAGGCGCTTGGCCAGCTGTTCGTACGCGGCCTGCTTCTGCTCGTCGGAGCGACCCTGCTGGAAGATCTGGACGACCAGCACGCCGTCGGTCCGCTCCAGGCCCAGCCCGGTGTCCTCGGCGATGATCTGACCGGGCGCGTGCTCGGTGATGATCTGGTACCGGTCCCGGGCGGGCGCGGCGAAGACCTCGAGCATGACGCCCTGGACCACGTCGGCGATCCGGCGCAGCTCGGCCGGCGTCCGGCCGGTCTGAACGTCGATGCGGACCAACGGCATGGCGGGCTCCTCAGGGTTCGGGATGCCCTCAGCCTAACTTTGTCAGGACATAATGTCAAAGTCAGCTAGGTCACAGTCCGCGCAGGAATCCCGCCCCCCAGCAGACGTGGGTGGTGGCCAGGACCAGCGGCAGCCAGGCGCGGGCGCGGGCCGGCAGATCGCGGTCGGCGGTGACGGCGACGGCCGCCACCAGCGCCAGGTAGCCGGCCGGCGCCGCGAACCCCAGCTGCAACGCCCGCGACCCGGTGAGACGGCCGAGGACGCCCAGGCCGGTCCCGACGGCCATGCCCAGCACCGCCACCGGCGGCGCCAGGTACCGCGGGCTGGCGGTGTCGGGGTGGCGGCGGACCACCTCACGGCGCCAGCGCCCGGTGCCGTACATCTGCCGCGCCAGCGCGCGCAGGCTGGACCGTGGCCGGTAGGTCACCCGGAGCTCGGGGGAGAACCAGACCGTCCGGCCCAGCTGGCGCAGCCGGTAGTTGAGCTCCCAGTCCTGGGCCCGGTGCATCGACTCGTCGAAGCCGCCGACGGCGCTCAGCGCCTCCTTGTCGAAGACCCCGAGGAAGACCGTCTCCACGGCGCCGGCCGGGACGGCGCCGGTGTGGAAGGCCGATCCGCCCAGGCCCAGCCGACTGGTGTAGGCGTAGGCCACCGCCTGTTCGAACGGGGTCTCGCCCTGAGCGTCCATGATCCCGCCCACGTTGGCCGCACCGGTCTCGGCCAGCAGCTGGACGGCCCGGGTGATGTAGCCCGGCGCCAGCTCGCCGTGCCCGTCGACCCGGACCACCACCGGGTACCGCGACGCCGCCACGGCGAGGTTCAGGGCGTGCGGGGTGCGCCCGGCCGGGTTGTCGACCACCCGGACCCGCTCGTCGTGCACGGCCAGCTCCTCGGCGATCTGCCGGGTCCGGTCACTGCTCGGCCCGACGGCCATCACCACCTCGAGCTCACCCGGGTAGCCCTGGTCGAGCACCCGGGCCACCGAGGCCGCGAGATGACGCTCCTCGTTCAGCACCGGCATCACGACGCTCACGCCAGGCCACTCCCCCGGACCGGGCGACTCGCTCGGCGCGCTCAACGGGCCGCGCAGACCGATCCGAGGTCGTCGGTCTCCAGACCCGGCTTCGTGCCGACGGCCTTCTTCTTCTTCCTCTTGGCCGTGGCCTGAGGCGTGGCTGCGGCGCCCGGGCTGGCGGCCGTGGTGGCCGGCGCCGCCGGCGGACTGGGCGGCGGCTGGTCGACGGCCTCTGCGGCGGCGATCTTGCGGGCGACCGTCTTGTGGATCTTGGTGAAGTTCGGGCTGCCCGGGTAGACCAGCGGCGGCACCATGGCCACGCTGGAGATCGGCTTGGTCCGTGCCTGCCCGGCCAGGCCCGCCAGCTGGTTGATCACCTTCGGCGGGATGTCGGTGGCCAGGATCTCCTTGCCGGCGGACGCGATCTTGTTGAAGTTCGTCAGCACCGTCACCGGTTCGAGCTGGTTGAGCATCGCGTTCATCACGCACTTCTGCCGCTGGATCCGGGCGTAGTCGGAGGAGTCCGCCCGCGACCGGGAGAACCACAGCGCGTGGTAGCCGTCCAGGTGCACGTTCTTGCCGGTCTCGATCCAGCCCTTGATCGGCGAGCTGCCGCCCCCGATCGGCACCCGCTGGTTGATGTCCAGGGTGATCCCGCCCGACCGCGTCGACCAGCTGCCGGAAGCCCTTGAGATCGACCAGCACCCAATAGTTGATGGTCAGCCCCGTCGCTCCCTCGACCGCCTCCTTGGTGGCCTGGGCGCCCGGGTTCTTGACCCCCGGGTACAGGTTCTTGTGCTGGGTCGCGTAGGTGTACACCGCGTTCAGCATGCAGGAGTGGTCAGAGCATCCGTAGCCCTTGGGGAACTTCTTGTGCAGCGGCGAGGTCTTGGGGAACGGGACGTCCTCCAGGTTGCGCGGCAGGCTGATCAGCACGGTTCGGCCGGTCTCGGCGTCCACGCTGGCCACCGTCATGCTGTCCGCGCGCAGACCGGTACGGTCGGTGTCCGCGTCACCGCCGATCAGCAGGATGTTGAACCGCCCCGCCTTCGCCCGGGTGTCGCCGCCGCCCGCGAAGACGTTGGCCACCAGGTCCCGCTGGGCGGAGACGATCGAGGCCGAGGCGACCAGCCCGCCGACCACGGTGAGCACCACGGCCAGGTTGATGGTGGCGAACGCGAGCCGGTGCCGCCGGGCGAGCTCGGGCGGGCGGGACAGCCGCCAGGCGTCGAGCAGCAGACCCGCCCACCCGAGCGCCGAGCAGGATGAGCAGCACCTGCACGGCGCGCAGCACGGCACCGTTGGTGAGCACCGCGACGGCGCCGCTGCGTGAGACCAGGGCGAAGACGCCGAACCCGAGCAGACCCACCCACAAGCCGATCCAGGTGCGGAGCGCGATCCGGCCCAGCCGCTGGTGGCCGGCCGCGATCTGGGCCGACCCGGGCAGCAGCAGCGTCATGCCCAGGAAGGTCAGGCCGCGGCGCAGCTTGACCCGCTCGCTGCGTTGCTGTGACGTCTGCAGGGACGGCGGCAGGATCCGCTCGGAGTCCACGCTGTCGTCGGACACACCGGGGCCTTTCGTCGGGGAAGGTCGGTCGGGCAGGTCGGTCGTGGCAGGTCGGTCCAGGGGCCGAGCATCGAGTCTGGGGAACGCAGTCAGTATGTCCGCAGTCCCGCGGCGGACCGGCCGAGGCACGCCGGGCTCCGGGCGGTTTTCCCGGTACCGTGGCAGGCATGCCGACACCCCGCGACGACGACCTCAACTGGTTGTACGGACGCGAGCGACGGCGGGCCGAACCCGAGCCCACCCGGGTGCTCCCGGACCAAGACGACTCCGGGCCGGCGACCGCGCCGATGCCCGCCCAGCCGGCGGCGCCCCCGTCGCCGCACCTCCCAGCGGCCCGACTCCGGCCGGAGCGGTCCGCCGCTGCCGCCGCTGCCCGACCCGCGCACCGTGCAGCCCGCCCCACGTCCGGCCGGGCCCGGTGCGCCGGCCGGCCCGGGCATCCCGCCGGCCGAGGTCGGCCGGCCTCCGCCGGCCGCCGCGCCGGCGCCGGCCCGTGCGCCGGGTCGCTGGCGTGGTCGGGGTCCTGCTGGGCCTGCTCCTGGTCTGGCTGGTCGCCGTCCCGGTCTACGCCTGGACGCGGATCGACCGGGTCGACGCCGCGCCGTCCGGTGACCGGCCGGCCGACCAGCCGGGCACCACGATCCTGCTGGTCGGGTCGGACTCCCGGGAGGGTCTGACCCGCGCGGAGCGCAAGAAGCTCGGCACCGGCTCGACCGCCGGCCAGCGGACCGACACCATCATGATCTTGTACGTGCCGCCGGGCGGGAAGCCGGCGCTGATCTCGGTGCCGCGGGACTCCTACCTGCCGATCCCGGGCAACGGCACCAACAAGGTGAACGCCGCGTACGCCGTGGGCGGGCCGGATCTGCTGGTGGCGACGGTGGAGCAGAACACCGGCCTGCGGATGGACGGCTACACCGAGATCGGCTTCGGCGGCTTCGTCAACGTGATCGACGCCGTCGGGGGGATTCGGATGTGCCTGCCGAGCGCGATCAAGGACGCCGACAGCCACCTCGACCTGGCCAAGGGCTGCCAGACCCTGGACGGGACCACCGCGCTGGGCTACGTCCGGATGCGCAAGGCCGATCCGCTGGGTGACCTCGGCCGGGTGAAGCGGCAGCGGGAGATGCTGGCCGCCGTGGCCCAGAAGGCCATCTCGCCGCTGACCGTGGTCAACCCCGTCCGGTACTGGCGGCTGTCCACCTCCGGCGCCGACGCGGTCACGCTCGGGCAGGACACCAGCCCCGTGAGGCGTTCACCATGCTCCGCGGCATGCGCGCGGTGTCCGCCGGCGGCGGGCTGACCCTGACCGTCCCGGTCTCCAACCCCGGCGCCGCCACCCCGGTCGGCTCCGCGGTGCTGTGGGACAAGGCGGAGGCCAAGGAGATGTTCGCCGACATCGCCCGGGGCGACACCTCCGGCCTGGCCAAGTACGCCCAGTAGCACTCCGGGTCGCGGGCGGGGGCGGCGACGAACCGCGCGGCGCGCGGACTCGCCGCACGACCCGAAGCCGCCCTCCGTCAGACCCTGGCGGGCAGCCCGGCCAGCAGCTGGCGGGCCATCACGATCCGCTGGACCTGGTTGGTGCCCTCGTAGATCTGGGTGATCTTGGCGTCGCGCATCATCCGCTCCACCGGGAAGTCCTTGGTGTAGCCGTACCCGCCGAGCAGCTGGACCGCGTCGGTGGTCACCTCCATGGCGACGTCGGAGGCGAAGCACTTGGCCGTCGCGCCGAAGTAGGTGAGGTCGGGGTCGGACCGCTGGGAGCGGGCGGCGGCGACGTAGGTGAGCTGGCGGGCCGCCTCGAGCTTCATCCCCATGTCGGCGAGCATGAACTGCAGGCCCTGGAACTCGGCGATGGCCTTGCCGAACTGCCGGCGCTCGGCGACGTAGCCGAGGGCGAAGTCCAGCGCCCCCTGGGCGATCCCGACGGCCTGGGCGGCGATGGTGACGCGGGTGTGGTCGAGGGTCTGCATCGCGGTGGCGAACCCGCTGCCCTCGGCGCCGATCAGCCGGCTGTCGGGGATCCGGACGTGGTCCAGGTACACCTCGCGGGTGGGTGAGCCCTTGATGCCGAGCTTCTTCTCCGGTGCCCCGAAGGACACCCCGGGGTCGGACTTCTCCACCACGAAGGCGCTGATCCCCTTGCTCCGCCGCTCGGCGTCGGTGACCGCGAACACCGTGTAGTAGTCCGAGACGCCGGCGTTGGTGATCCAGCGCTTGACCCCGTCCAGCACCCAGTGGTCGCCGTCGCGGACGGCCCGGGTCCTCATCCCGGCGGCGTCGGAGCCGGCTTCGGGCTCGGACAGGCAGTACGACGCCATCGCCTCGCCACTGGCCAGACCCGGCAGGTAGCGCTGCCTCAGCTCCTCGCTGCCGGCCAGCAGCCATGGCATCGACGCGAGCTTGTTCACGGCCGGGATCAGCGACGACGAGGCGCAGACCCGCGCGATCTCCTCGATCACGATCACCGTGGCCAACGCGTCGGCGCCGACCCCGCCGTACTCCTCGGGCACGTGCGGCGCGTGGAAGTCCGCGGCGCGCAGCGCCTCGTAGGAGGCCTTGGGGAACTCTGCCAGCTCGTCGGCCTCCGCGGCGTGCGGGGCGACCTTGGCCGCGCAGACCTCCCGGACGGCCGCCCGGAACGCCTCGTGCTCCTCGGTCGGCACGTAGATCTCGCTGAAGTCGCTCACCCGGGCAGGACTATCCGGCTGGCCTACTGGCGGGTAACAAGTCGGCGAGCGGCCCGGACGGGTGGGGTCAGCCGTGCAGGGCCTCGGTCACCAGCCGGACCGTCTCGGTCGGGTCGACCCCCAGCGCGCGCATCCGCCGGACGAAGTCGGCAGCCGTCCGCCGCGCGTCCTCACCCACGTCGACGGACGGTTCGGCGACCACCGTTCCGCGCCGGCCGGCGGTGCGCACCAGGCCCGCCTGCTCCAGCTCACGGTAGGCGCGGGCCACCGTGTTGGGAGCCAGGCCCAGGTCGTCGGCCAGGCGCCGCACGGTCGGCAGCTGGGTGCCGGGGGCCAGCTCGCCGGCCGCGATCTGGGCCCGGAGCTGCTGCCGGAGCTGCTCGAAGGGCGGAACCGGCGAGGACGGGTCGACGACCGGCGTCAGCGGTACGGGCTCCGTGGGCTGCTGGCACGTTCTCTCCCCTGGGCGCGATCGCGATCCACCGTAGCCATCCGTCGCCGGGGGCTCCGACTCGTAGCAATACGATCTGCAGAATGAACATTGCCGTCTACTGAACCGGTCAAGTAGCGTGCTGTCGGTGAGCGCTCCACCCGTGGCCGGCCCCACCGTGCGCACCACCTCGTTGGACTCCGCGGCCGGCCTGACCTGGACCGTCCGGCCCCTCACCGCGGTGCCGCCCGAGGCGGCGGCGGCGTCCCGCGGGGTGCCGTCTGCAGTCCCGGGTGAGGTGGTGTCGGACCTGCTGGGCGCCGGGTTGATCCCGGACCCCTTCGACGCAGACCACGAGGTCGGGCTGGCCTGGATCGGGCGCACCGACTGGGAGTACCGGACGACGTTCACCTTCACCGACGGCGGGGAGAGCCGGCACGACCTGGTGGCCGCCGGCCTGGACACCATCGCCCGCCTGACCCTGAACGGGACCGTGGTGGGTCGGGCGGCCAACCAGCACCGCACCCACCGCTTCGACGTCTCGTCCCTCCTCGTCGAGGGCGAGAACACCCTGGTGGTGGTCTTCGAGGGACCGGTCACCGCGGCGCACCGCCGCTCCGAGGAGCTGGGTGAGCGCCCCCGAGCGCTCGGCCACCCGTTCAACGCCGTCCGCAAGATGGCCGCCGGCTACGGCTGGGACTGGGGCATCGACATCGCCGGGGTCGGGATCTGGAAGTCGATCGGCATCGAGTCCTGGAGCGGGGTCCGGCTGGCCTCGGTCCGCCCGCTCGCGCGGGTCGAGGGCACCACCGGCCGGTTGGAGACCCACCTGGAGCTGGAGTGGTCCGCTGCCGACGACCTGCCCGGGGCCGACCTGTCGGTGACCGTCGACGGCCGGACCGAGCGCGCCACCGTGCGCCAGGGCCAGCTGGCGGTGACCGTCGTGGTCGAGGTGCCGAGCGTGCGGCGATGGTGGCCGGTGGGGTACGGGCCGCAGGAGCGGTACGCCGTCACCGCCGCCGTCGGCGGTCAGCGGCGCGACTTCGCGGTGGGCTTCCGCAGCGTGCGGCTGCGCACCGAGCCGGACGCCGTCGGCACCGAGTTCACGCTGCTGGTCAACGACGAGCCGGTGTACGTGAAGGGCGCCAACTGGATCCCCGACGACGCGCTGCTGACCCGGCTCGGACCGGACCGTTACCGCCGTGCCGTCGGGGAGGCCGCCGCGGCGGGGATGAACCTGCTCCGGGTCTGGGGCGGCGGCATCTACGAGTCGGAGGACTTCTACGCCGTCTGCGACGAGCTGGGGATCCTGGTCTGGCAGGACTTCCTGTTCGCGTGCGCCGCCTACAGCGAGGACGAGCCGTTGCGGAGCGAGGTCGAGGCCGAGGCCCGGGAGGCGGTCACCCGGTTGTCGGCGCACCCCAGCCTGGCCATGTGGAACGGCAACAACGAGAACATCTGGGGCTACGTGGAGTGGGGCTGGCGGCCGGCGCTGGCCGGCCGGAGCTGGGGTGAGGGGTACTACACCGAGCTGCTGCCGGCGATCGTGGCCGAGCTCGACCCGCGCACCCCGTACTCCCCCGGCAGCCCGTTCTCGTACGCGTCCTACGTCCACCCCAACGACCCGCGGCACGGCACGGTGCACGAGTGGGAGGTCTGGAACCGGGTGGACTACCGGCACTACCGCGACCGGGTCCCCCGGTTCGTGTCGGAGTTCGGGTTCCAGGGCCCCCCGGCCTGGTCCACGCTGACCTCGGTCGTGCACGACCAGCCGCTCGACCCGTACGGGCCGCAGATGCTCGGCCACCAGAAGGCCGAGGACGGCAACCTGAAGCTGGAGCGCGGCCTCGGCGACCACCTGCCGCCCTGGACCACGATCGAGGACTGGCACTGGATCACCTCCCTCAACCAGGCACGCGCCGTCGCGTACGGGATCGAGCACTTCCGCAGCCACTATCCGGTGAACCGGGGGGCGGTGGTCTGGCAGCTGAACGACAACTGGCCGGTCATCTCCTGGGCCGCGCTCGACTACGCCGGCATCCGCAAGCCACTGTGGCACGCACTGAAGCGGGTCTACGCGGACCGGCTGCTGACCGTGCAGCCCCGAGCCGACGCCGACGGCCGCCCGGTGCCGGTCGTAGTCGCGCACAACGACAGCCCGGACGCGTGGGACACCGAGCTGGTGGTGACCCGCCGCGGGGTGGGGGCCGGGACGCCGCCGCTGGCCGAGCAGCGGGTCCCGCTGCACCTCGACCCGCGGTCCGCGTGCACGCTGCCCCTGGACGCCGCGGTGCAGCAGGCGGGCGATCCCACCGGTGAGCTGCTGTCGGCTACGGCCGACGGGGCCGAGACCGCGTTCGGCTACTTCGTCGAGGACACGGCGCTGACCTTGACGCCGCCCGCGGCCGCGCTGACCGCCGCCGTGGCCCCGACCGAGGCCGGCTACCGGGTCACGGTGACGGCGTCGGCGCTGGTCAAGGACATCACGCTGTTCCCGGACCGGCTGGATCCCGCGGCCCGGGTCGACACCGCGCTGGTCACGTTGCTGGCGGGTGAGTCGCACACCTTCGCGGTCAGCGGGCCTCGGCTGGACGAGGTGGCCCTGCTGTCGCCACCGGTGCTGCGCTGCGTCAACGACCTGCCCTGACCGCCCCCGTTGCGCCCTTCACACCCTTCGGGTCCACTTCGCCCCCGCCGCAGGGGGAGGGAAGCAGGCCGACAGGGTGTGGAGAGCGGGGGGCGGGGCGCGGTCGAGGCACCACCAGCCGGCCGGAGCTCAGACGGTCGCGGCCTTCGGGTCCCAGTCCTCGGGCAGCAGCGCGGGCCGCTCCACCGTGCTCTGCACCGCGACCACGGCATCGGTCTGGGCCGACTCCGAGGTGGACACCATGATGTCCAGCACGTGGTAGGCCAGCGCACCCTGGGCCCGGTGCGGGCGGTCCTCCCGGAGCGCCCGGGCCATGTCCAGCGCCCCGGTTCCGCGGGAGGACTGCAGGGTGGTCGCTGGCCACGGTCTCCCAGTCCTCGGCGCCGGGCTTCCGCAGCTGGATGTCACCGTCGAACATGTTGGGGTCGGGCAGCAGCAGCGTGCCCTCGGACCCGGTCAGCTCCAGCTGGATCCGGCGCAGCGCCGAGTCGAAGCTCAGCAGCATCGTCAGCGACTGCCCGCTCGCGAACCGAGTCAGTGAGGACATCTGGCTCGGCACCGTGACGTCGAACTCCTCCCCCGCCCGCGGCCCGGTCTGGATGACCCGCCGCTCCCGCGACCGGGACCCGACGGCCGCCACCGAGACCGCGGGACCGAAGAGCTGGACCAGCGCCGTGAGGTAGTACGGCCCGATGTCGAACAACGGCCCGGCCCCCTCCTGGAACAAGAAGGCCGGGTTCGGGTGCCAGCGGTCCGGGCCGGGCTGCTGCATCAGGAACAGCGCCGTCAGCGGGGTCCCGACGACCCCGCGCTCGACCAGCCGCCGCACCTGCTGCCAACCGGTGCCCAGGAAGGTGTCCGGGGCGCACCCGACCATCAGCCCGGACCCGTCCGCCGAGGCCAGCAGCGCCCGGGCACTCTCCCGGTCCAAGGCCAGCGGCTTCTCGTTCCAGACGTGCTTGCCCGCCGCGATGGCCTGCCCGGCCACCTCGGCGTGCGCCGCCGGGATGGTGAGGTTGACCACGATCTCCACGTCGGGGTGCCCGAGCACGGCGTCGACGCCCCCGCTGGTCGGCACCCCGTGCTCGGCGGCGCGGGCCGCGGCCGCCTCGGGGAACAGGTCGCCGATGGCCAGCACCTCGGTGTCGGCGAACCCGGCCAGGTTCTCCAGGTAGGTGTTGCTGATCACCCCGGCCCCGATGATGCCAACGCCGACCGGCCCGGTGCGTCCGGCCATCAGGCGGTCACGGTCGGGGTCTCGGTCAGGAACGCGTAGCTGTCCTCGACGGCCTGCATCAGGTCCCCCGAGCTGTCGTCCAGCTCGACCACCCGCAGGGCGTCCGGCTTGGCGGCCAGGATGTCGGCGATCGGCAACGTGCCGCGGCCCACGGCGACCTGCTGCTTGGTGTCGCGGGAGCCGTCGCCGTCCTTGATGTGCAGGGCGACTACGCGGTTGCCGAGCCGGTCCAGCAGACGGGTCGGGTCGGCGCCGCCCACCACGGCCCAGTAGGTGTCGACCTCGAGCACCACCTCCGGCGCGAGGTGATCGGCGAGCACCTCCAAGCCGTGCTTGCCGCCGAACTGGCTCTCCACCTCCCACCAGTGGTTGTGGTACCCGACCCGCAGGCCGTAGTCCGCCGCCTTCTCGGCCACCGCGTTCAGCTCGGCGGCGATCGCGGCGATACCCTCCACCGTGGTCCACCGCTCCGGGTCGGTCGCCGGGTCGATCACCGTGCCGATGCCGAGCTCCTTGGCCACGGCCAGCGCCTCGTCGGCCCCACCGCGCAGCAGGGCCTGGTGGGTGGTCGGCGCGGACAGCCCGTGGGCGGCCAGCCCCGACCGCAGCTGCTCGGCGAAGTTCGTCAACCCGAACGGCTCGACCTGGGTGAAGCCGATACCGGCCAGCCGGGCGAGCGTCGCGTCGAAGTCGTCGGCGAGCGCGCTGCGGAGCGTGTAGAGCTGGACGGACAGCTGGTCGGGGTTGGTCATGCTTCTCCTTCGGCTGCGGTGGCATCGGCGGCTGGCTCGACCGGGAGTCCGACGGGGCCGTCGCGTCCGCGCCTGGCGTCTACGACGAATTGCGTACGTGCCGCGGATGGCCGTCGCGACCCACCGAACCGGTTCAGTCCGTACGCTACCGTCAACCCACCGACCATGCGCAGGCATCCCCCGGGAGGGGCGAAGGTGAACCGGATCACGATCAACGAGATCGCCCGCCGTGCGGGGGTGTCCAAGGGGGCGGTCTCCTACGCGCTGAACGGTCGTCCCGGGGTGTCTGAGGCCACCCGGGCCCGGATCCTGGACGTCGCCCACGAGCTCGGCTGGGCGCCCAACCGGACCGCGCGCCTGCTGTCCGGGTCGCGGACCGACGCCTTCGGGTTGGTGCTGGCCCGGGACGCCCGCACGCTGGGCAGCGAACCGTTCTACATGGAGTTCATCGCCGGGCTGGAGCACGAGCTGGCGACCCGCTCGTACGCCCTGCTGATGCAGGTGACCGGGAGCCTGGACGGTGAGCTGGCGCTGTACCCACGCTGGTGGTCGGAGCGTCGGGTGGACGGGGTGGTGGTGGTCGACGTGCGGGTCAACGACCCGCGGATCCCGGTCCTCCGCAAGCTGGAGACGCCGGCCGTCTTCGTCGGGGACCCGGGGATGACGGGGGGGTTCACCACAGTCTGGACCGACGACACCTCGGCCATGGTGGAGGCCGTCGACCACCTGGTCGGGCTGGGGCACCATCGGGTGGCCCGGGTCGCGGGCCTCGGCGGGTTGAGCCACGTCCGGATCCGCGACACGGCCTTCCTGGAGGCGCTGGCCGGCCACGGCCTCGACGCCCTGGTCGTGCACGCCGACTTCTCCGAGGCGGCCGGCCGCGCCGCCACCCGCCAGCTGGCCATGGACAACCTGCCGCCGACGGCCATCCTGTTCGACAACGACCTGATGGCCATCGCCGGGCTGTCCGCGCTCAACGAGCTAGGGGTGCGGGTCCCCGAGGACATCAGCCTGCTGGCCTGGGACGACTCGGTCCTGTGCGAGTTCACCCACCCCAAGCTGTCGGCGATGAGCCACGACGTGATGGCGTTCGGGGCCCACGTCGGCCGGCGGCTGTTCGACCTGCTCGACGGGGCCGAACCGGCGGCCCACCTGGACTCCACGCCGCGGCTCGTCCGGCGCGGCAGCACTAGCCCCCCGGCCGCCGCCGCGCCGGTCGCGCCGCGCCGCGCCGCGCGGAGCGCGACCCACCGCCCGCACTAGATCCGCCCGCCCGAGATCGCGGCTGGGAGGACCGGGAGCCACCACCCACCAGGTCGCGGGCCAGCAGAGTGCCGGCCGCGGTCGCCACCGGGAAGACCAGGCAGCCGGCAAACGGCAGCGCCAGCAGCAGGAAGGTCGGGACACCGAGCCCCAGGGACCGGGCCCGGCGGTTCCGCATGGCAGCCCGCCGGTCGGCGACGGTGGTCAGCCCCCGCCGCTCGAACGTCGAACCGATCAGCTCGATGCAGATCATCCAGCCGCCGAAGATCGCCGACACCACCGGCACGGCGGACTGGCCCACCACGGGCACCAGGCCGGCGAAGAACAACACGGCGGCCCCGAGGGCGGAGGCCAGCATCAGCCCGAGTGACTGCCGCACCGCCCGGAGCGCGGACGAGGTCAGCGGCTCGGCCGGCGGGCGCAGGGCCGGTTCCATCTCGAGGTCGACGTACTCCGAGATCTTGTCGTAGATCGGCGATCCGACCGCCAGGGTCACGGTCGTGAACGAGACCACCATGATCAGTACCGAGCCGCCCAGCACGCCGACACCGGCCAGCACGCGGACCAGCCCGGCCGCGTTGGGGGACCACGAGTCGGCGAACGGCGTCAGCGCCACCGCGATCTCGTCCAGCCGGCTGACCAACACCACCAGCACGCCGACGACGAGCACGCTCATCACCAACGGGGGCAGGACACCGAGCCAGAACAGCCGGGGGCGACGCACCACCAGCGCCAGCCCGGCGACGAGCAGGCGCACCCCGGCGAAGAACTCCGTGACGGCTCCGGCCATGACCGGGGACTCTACCGCCGGAACGGGCCGCGGCGGAGCGCGCTCACCCGGCCGCGCTCCCGGCCGCTCACCCCGCCCAGCCGACCGTTCACGACGGTGGGTCCCCGGCCGACCGGCGGACCCGCTCCCCCTTCGCCTCGGCGGTCTGGCGCAGCTGGTCCGCGAAGGCGACCAGGGCCGCCGTCAGCCCCGGGTCGCCGACGGCCAGGATCCGGGCCGCGAGCAGGCCCGCGTTGCGGGCGTTGCCGATGGCGACGGTGGCGACCGGGACGCCGGTGGGCATCTGGACGATCGACAGCAGCGAGTCCAGGCCGTCGAGGTGCCGCAACGGCACCGGGACCCCGATCACCGGCAGCGGAGTCAGCGCGGCCAGCATGCCCGGCAGGTGGGCCGCGCCCCCGGCTCCGGCGATGATCACCTGCAGACCGCGGGTGTGCGCGGACCGCCCGTAGGCCAGCATCGCGTCCGGCATCCGGTGCGCGGAGACCACGTCGGCCTCGTACCCGATGCCGAGCTCGGTCAGGGCCGCGCCCGCCTCGCCCATCACCGGCCAGTCCGAGTCCGAGCCCATCACGATCCCGACCCGGGGGGTGGGCGCGGCGGCCGGCGGCTCGACGGTTCCGTCGCTCATCCGGGCTCCCCCATCAGGTAGCCGGCGGCGTGCCGGGCCCGGCCGCGCACCTCGTCCAGGTCGGGACCGTACGCGGTGACGTGACCGACCTTGCGGCCCGGCCGGACCTGCTTGCCGTACAGCTGGACGCGCAGCCGCCGGTCCCGGGCCAGGCAGTGCAGCAACGCCGACGGCAGGTCGGCGACCGTGCCGCCCAGCACGTTGCGCATCACCGTCCAGGGGGCGCGCGTCGCCGGGTCGCCCAGCGGCAGGTCCACGACGGCGCGGAGGTGGTTCTCGAACTGTGAGGTGTGGGCCCCGTCGATGCTCCAGTGCCCGGTGTTGTGCGGCCGCATGGCCAGCTCGTTGACCACCACCGAGCCGTCGGGGCGCTCCATCAGCTCCACCGCCAGCACGCCCACCACGCCGAGCTCGGCGGCGATGGTCAGGGCCAGCCGCTCGGCCTCGACCGCGGCGTCGTCGGCGAGGCCGGGCGCCGGCGTGGTCGTCTCCACGCAGATGCCGTCCTGCTGCACGGACTCTGACACCGGGTACGCCACGGCCTGCCCCGACGGCGAGCGCACGACCAGGGCGCTGAGCTCGCGGGTGAACGGCACGAGCTCCTCCGCGATCACCTGGACCCCCTCACCCAGCCCGGCGAACGGCTGGTCGGCCTGCGCCGGGCCGTCGATCCGCCAGACCCCCTTGCCGTCGTAGCCGCCGCGGGAGGTCTTGGCGATCACCGGCCAGCCGACCTCGTGCCCGAAGGCGACCAGCGCCGCGGGGTCGGTCACCACCCGGTGGGTCGGGCAGGGGATGCCGAGGGCGGTGAGCCGGTCACGCATCACCGCCTTGTCCTGGGCGTGCACCAGCGCCGTCGGTCCGGGCCGGACCGCCACCCCGGCGGACTCGAGGTCCCGCAGCAGCCCGGTGGGCACGTGCTCGTGGTCGAACGTGATCACGTCGCAGCCGGCGGCGAAGCCGCGCACGGTCTCGACGTCGGTGTAGTCGCCGACGGTGACGTCACCGACCACCCCGGCGGCCGAGACGTCGGCGCCCTCGGCCAGCAGCCGGATCCGCAGGCCGAGCCCGATCGCCGCCGCGTGCATCATCCGGGCGAGCTGGCCGCCGCCGATCACGCCGACCGTGAACGCGCGCGCCGCCGGCGGGGCCGCCGCGGCCGGGGCGTCCTCGGTGGCCTGGTTGGCTGCTGTCACGGGCCCGAGCCTAAGCCAGGCGGCGCGCCCCCGACCGGGCCCTTGATTCGGTTGGGCTGGCTCGGGCGAGGATGCGCGGGTGACTTGGCTCTGAATCCCGCCCCGTCGCCGCCGGCGGGCGGCGTCCCCGGGCTGCCCCGGAACCGGTCGTGCGACCGGCAGAAGGTCCGCCCTCGACGGCCGGCCGCGGGCGCAGACCTGGGGCCGTGCAGCGGAACGCTGTAGATTTCCGTGCTATGAGCCTCGCGCGCTGCGTCGGCGTCGCGTCGCTGGTCGTCGCGCTCGGTGTCTCCGGGTTCGGCGGATGCGGAACCGCGCCCTCCACCGCGGTCGACGAGTCTCACCCGGTGTCAGGCCCCGGCCCTGCGGGCACTGCCGCGAGCACCCCCACCCCCGCCCCCGCGAGCACCCCCGCCGTGGCGCCGTCCGCGGACGCCGACGCGATCGACAAGGTGCTGGCGATCTCGGTCGACGGCCTGAACCCGGACGCCATCAGCCAGCTCGGGCCGAGCGGCGCGCCGGCGTTCCACCGGATGATGCGGGAAGGGGCCTCGACCCTGAATGCGCGCACCGAGTACGAGCAGACCCAGACCCTGCCGAACCACACGGGGATGCTGACGAGCCGGCGGATCGACCGGACGCATGGCGGTCACGGGGTCACCATCAACACCGACACCGGCACCACCGTCCACAAGCGGGCGCACCACTACGTGGCCAGCGTGTTCGACGTGGTCCACGACCGGGGCGGATCCACGGCCCTGTTCGCCGCGAAGACGAAGTTCGCGCTCTACGACCGGACCTGGAACACCGAGGGCCGCGACGACACGGTCGGCCAGGACAACGGCCGCCGCAAGATCGACCGGGTGACCCTGGACGAGAACAACACCCGGTTGGTCGCCGCGCTCAACGCCGAACTGCGGACCGACCCGCGCACGTTCACCTTCCTGCACGTGGCGTTGCCCGACGCCGCCGGCCATGCCCACGGGTTCATGGGGCCGGAGTACCTGGACGCGGTTCGCCAGACGGACCGGCTCCTGGGGTCGGTGCTCGACACGGTCGCCGCCCGGCCGGCCTTGAAGGCGCAGCTGCTGGTCGTGCTCACCGCCGACCACGGCGGCAGCGGGGGTACGTCGCATACCGACCCCGCGAAACCCGCCGACTACCGGGTGCCCTTCCTGGCCTGGGGGCCTCGGGTGCCGGCCGACACCGATCTGTACGCGCTGAACCCGTCCTTCGCCGACCCCGGCGGCCGCCGCCCCACCTACACCGGCCGGCAGCCGATCCGCAACGGGGTCCTGGCGAACCTGGCGACCGACGCGCTCGACCTGCCGCCCGTACCGGGCTCGACCCTGGACCGGCCACGGAGGCTCACCGTCGCCCGCTGACCCACGACCGCCCGACGAACCGGGTCCGGTCGAGGCGGGCGGCCCCCGTGTCAGGCGTGGGGGGTGTCAGGCGTGGGCGGCCAGCTCGTGGTCGACGTGTCCCTCCGGCTCCAGCTGGAAGGTGCAGTGCTCGACGTCGAAGTGCTCGCCGAGGCAGTCCCCCAGCCGGTCCAGCACCACGCCGGAGCGTCCGCGCGCGATGCAGTCGGCATCGACCACCACGTGCGCCGACAGCACCGGGACGCCGCTGGTGATCGTCCAGGCGTGCAGGTCGTGGACCCCGACCACACCCGGCACGTCGAGGATGTGGTGGCGGACCTGACCCAGGTCGACGCCCCGCGGGGTCGCCTCCAGCAGCACGTCCACCACGTCGCGGAGCAGCCCCCAGGCCCGGGGCAGGATCAGCAGCATGATCAAGAGTGAGGCCACCGCGTCGGCCTGGAGCCAGCCGGTGATCATCACCACCACAGCCGCCAGCACCACGGCCAGGGAGCCGAGCAGGTCGCCGAGCACCTCCAGGTAGGCGCCGCGCAGGTTCAGGCTCTCCGCCTGGCCGCGCCGCAGGAGCAGCAGGCCGACGGTGTTGGCCATCGCGCCGACCAGGGCCACGACCAGCATCAGGCTCGTCGCGACCTCACCGGGCGACTGGAGCCGGGCGACCGCCTGGATTGCGATCCAGACCGCGACCCCGACCAGCAACAGTGCGTTGGCCAGGGCGGCCAGCACCTCGGCCCGCTGCAGCCCGAACGTGCGGCGCGCCGTCGCCCCCCGGGTGGCCAGCGAGGACCCGACCAGAGCCAGCACGAGCCCGGTGCTGTCGGTGAGCATGTGTGCCGCGTCGGCCAGCAGGGCCAGCGAACCGGACAACAGCCCACCCACCACCTCGACCAGCATCACGGCGGCGGTGATGGCCAGCACCAGCACCAGCCGGCCACGATGGCGGCCGGTGGCGGTGCCCGGCGTCACGCCGTGGTCGTGCCCGCCTCCGCTGCCCACCGTGCCCGCTCCCTCAGCCGCCCTGGTCGCACCGTCTCGCGGCGGTGTCGCACACCGTCAGGATACGGTCGCAGGTCGGCGCCGCCGGTACTGTGGGCCGGGCCATGTCGACCCCGTCTCTGCTCGCCCGCACCTGGGACCGGGTCCGGCACCTCGGACCGGAGGCGACCAGGTTCGGCATCGTCGGCCTGACCGGTGTCGCCCTGCAGTTCGTCTCGTTCAACCTGCTGCGCTACGCGGGCCCCGGTGGCTCCGGCGTCCTGGAGAGCCGACCGATCACGGCCCAGGTGATCGCGATCGGGCTGGCCACCGTGGTGACCTACCTGGGGAACCGGTACTGGACCTACCACCACCGCGAGCGGGGCAACCCGCTGCGGGAGCTCCCGATCTTCGTCCTGCTGAACGCGATCGCCATCGCGATCGGGGCGGCCTGCCTGGCGTTCAGCCACTACCTGCTGGGCCTGACCTCGCCGCTCGCCGACAACCTGTCCGGCAACGTCATCGGGCTCGGGCTGGGCACGCTGTTCCGGTTCTGGTCCTACCGCCGGTTCGTCTTCACCGGTCAGCACGCGACGCCGCCGAAGGATCCGGCCAGCGGGGGGGCCGGCGTTCGTTGAAGGCGGCGATGCCCTCCCGGCGGTCGGCGGAGAGGGCCACCCGGTGCCAGGCCTGGTCCTCCACCAGCAGCCCGGAGCCGAGGTCGGTGTCCAGGCCCTGCCGCATCGCAGCCTTTGCGCTGCGCAGGGCGAGCGGGGACCGGGATGCGACCTGGCCGGCCAGGGCCAGGGCGGCCTCCCGCGCCGTGCCGGCGGCGACCAGCCGGTCGGCCATCCCCAGCCGGTACGCCTCGGCCGCCTCCACCCGGCGGCCGGTGAGCACCAGGTCGGCGGCCCGTCCCCAGCCGATCCGCCGGGTCAGCAGCTGCGTGCCGCCGCCGCCCGGCACCAGACCGACGCCCACCTCGGGCAACCCGAAGACGGCCCTCTCACCGGCGACCACCAGGTCGCAGGACAGGGCCAGCTCGCAGCCGCCCCCGAGGGCGTACCCGTCGACCGCGGCGATGCTCACCATCGGCAGCCAGAGCACGCCGCCGTACGCCGCCCGCGTCACCGGTCGCTGGGCTCGCAGGTCGTCGTCGGTGAATCCGGCGCGCTCCTTCAGGTCGGCACCGACGCAGAAGGCCCGGGGCGAGGTGCTGGTCAGCACCACCACGCTGATCGACGGGTCGCCGGCCAGCTCGGCACAGGCCGACCCGATCGCCCGGGCGTGCTCGGTGGAGACCGCGTTCAGGGCGTCGGGCCGGTCCAGGATCAGCTCGGCAACCCGGTCCGCCGGCCGCTCGACGCGGACCGTGGATGGGCTCATCGCTGCGGCACGGGCTGCCCGGACAGCAGCTCGCTCATGGTGAGGTGCACCTCGGCGACCTCGGGCACGTCGGGCAGGACGATCCGGCCCCCGTCGGCCGCGGTCGAGATGTTCAGGGTGCCGCAGCCCAGCATCCGGTCGCCCAGGCTCCGGTCGTAGGACAGGGCGCTGACCCGGGCCAGGGGCAGGTCCCGGCCGGTCTTGTGCAGGATCCCCTGGCGGGTGATCAGCCGGTGGTTGGTGACCGTGTAGGTCGACGTCCACCAGCGCAGATACGGGATCACCGCCCACCAGAGCGCCAAGGTGAGCCCGACCACCGCCACCGCGGCCTGCCCGTACGGACGGTAGGCGTGCGGGATCAAGGCCGCCCCGGCCCCGGTCAGGCCGCCGGCGAGCACCAGCCCGGCCGCCGGGAGGACCAGTACCTTCCCGTGCGTGCGCATGTGCATCACCACCTGCTCGTCCGCCCCGAGCAGCCGCGCCGACCGTCCCACGTTGTCCAGGGTGACACACGGGACCATCCCCGGACGCCGGGTCGGTCGGCGGTCCGTATTGAGCCGGTGGAGCGGTCGAGCATGTGGCTGCCCGAGCGCGCCCCCACCACCCCGGCCCCGAGGCCCGGCCGACGCTCAGCGCAGGTGCAGCACGTCGCCGGCGCCGAAGACCTGCTCGCCCGACCCGGTGGCCACGACCAGCCGGCCGTCGGTCCCGATCCCCCTCGCCGTACCGGTCACCGGCGAACGGCCCGGGACCTGCACCTCCACCGGCCGGCCCAGGGTGTCGCAGGCCTCCCGGTAGGCCGTCAGCAGCGAGGCGCCGTCGGGCTCGGCCTCCCACCGGCGCAGCCACAGCTCGAGCGCAGCCAGCACAGCCGAGACCACCGGGGTCCGCGGATGCCGGATCCCCGGCTGCAGGACGGCGAGCGAGGTGGCGGTCGGCACCGGCAGATCGGCCTCCGGCAGGTCGACGTTGATCCCCATCCCGACCACGCACGCCGGGGCGGCCCCGGTGTCGGTCCGCTCGGCCAGCACGCCACAGATCTTCCGACCGCCGACCGTCACGTCGTTGGGCCACTTCAGCCGGGCCGGTACGCCGGCCACGCTGTGCAGCCCGTCCGCGACGGCCAGCCCGGTGAGCAACGGCAGCCAGGTCCAGCGCGACTCGGGCACCGCCGGCGCGACCAGGACGGAGAGGGCGATGCTGGTCCCGGGCGGAGCGGTCCAGCTGCGCCCCCGCCGGCCGCGGCCCGCCGACTGGTAGCCGGTGACCAGCACGGCTCCGGGGCTCAGTCCTCGGCGGGCTCGGGCGGCCAGGTCGGCGTTCGTCGAGCCGGTCTCGGTGACGACCTCGACGTGCTGCCAGAGGCCACCGGGCCGGACCAGCTCCGACCGGAGCGCGGCCGCGTCGATGGGGTCGTCGTCCGGGGTTCCGGCGTCCGTCGGCTCGGCGGCGAGGGGGGTGTCCGGCACGGCCGGAACTCTACCCGGCCGCCACCGCCGGGACGGCGCCCGGGTCCGGCGGACGGATCCGGCGGCGGGTGACGCGCGGGAAGGTGGCTAGGGTGCGACCATGGCACGATCGATCCGGATGCAGTGGGCAGGGTGAGCGGGGCGACCGGCGCCCGCCGGGACGGTGGGCCCGGAGCGGGCCCCGGCGGGCACGGCGCGCGACCCGACATCCACACCACCGCGGGGAAGATCGCCGACCTGGAGGCCCGGGTCGAGGAGGCCGTGCACGCCGGCTCCGCGGCCGCGGTGGAGAAGCAGCACGCCCGCGGCAAGAAGACCGCCCGGGAGCGGATCGACCTGCTGCTGGACCAGGGCTCCTTCATCGAGCTGGACGAGTTCGCCCGGCACCGCTCCACCAGCTTCGGGATGGAGCAGCGTCGGCCGTACGGGGACGGGGTGGTCACCGGGTTCGGCACCATCGAGGAACGTCCGGTCTGCGTGTTCAGCCAGGACGTCACGGTGTTCGGCGGCAGCCTCGGGCAGGTGTACGGCGAGAAGATCGTCAAGATCATCGACTTCGCCCTGAAGACGGGCTGCCCGCTGATCGGGATGAACGAGGGCGGCGGCGCCCGGATCCAGGAGGGTGTGGTCTCGCTCGGCCTGTACGGGGAGATCTTCCGCCGCAACACCCACGCCTCCGGAGTCATCCCCCAGATCTCGTTGATCATGGGCGCAGCGGCCGGCGGGCACGTCTACTCCCCCGCCCTGACCGACTTCGTGGTGATGGTGGACCAGACCAGCCAGATGTTCATCACCGGCCCCGACGTGATCAAGACCGTCACCGGCGAGGACGTCTCGATGGAGGAGCTGGGCGGCGGACGGACCCACAACACCAAGTCCGGCAACGCCCACTACCTGGCCGCCGACGAGGAGGACGCGATCGCCTACGTCAAATCCCTGGTCTCCTACCTGCCGCAGAACAACCTCGAGGATCCGCCGGCCTTCGAGGTGCGCAACGACCTGGATCCCTCCGAGGTGGACCGGGACCTGGACACGCTGATCCCGGACTCGCCGCACCAGCCGTACGACATGCACGAGGTGATCTCGCGGGTGCTGGACGACGGCGAGTTCTGCGAGGTCCAGGCCCTGTTCGCGCCGAACATCGTCGTCGGCTTCGGCCGGATCGACGGGCGCAGCGTCGGTGTGGTGGCCAACCAGCCGCTGCACTTCGCGGGCTGCCTGGACATCGACGCCTCGGAGAAGGCGGCCCGTTTCGTCCGCACCTGCGACGCGTTCAACATCCCGGTGATCACCTTCGTGGACGTGCCCGGGTTCCTGCCCGGCACCGACCAGGAGTGG
Organism: uncultured Actinomycetota bacterium; assembly: GCA_963832435.1. Classification (GTDB taxonomy): domain Bacteria; phylum Actinomycetota; class Actinomycetes; order Propionibacteriales; family Propionibacteriaceae; genus Microlunatus. Next base: position 759,449 of record CAWHTY010000009.1, on the reverse strand, counting down.
AACGGGATCATCCGCCGCGGCGCCAAGCTGATCTACGCCTACGCCGAGGCAACCGTGCCGCTGGTCACGGTGATCACCCGCAAGGCCTACGGCGGCGCGTACGACGTGATGGGCTCCAAGCACCTCGGCGCCGACGTCAACCTGGCCTGGCCGACCGCTCAGATCGCGGTGATGGGCGCCCAGGGGGCGGTGAACATCCTGTACCGCAAGGAGCTGGCCGCCTCCGACGACCCGGAGGCCCGCCGGGCCCAGCTGATCACCGAGTACGACGATGAGCTCGCCAACCCCTACATCGCCGCCGAGCGGGGCTACGTCGACGCGGTGATCAGCCCGCACGAGACGCGGGGCGAGGTCACCCGGGTACTGCGGCTGCTGCGGACCAAGCGGCAGACCTTGCCCCCCAAGAAGCACGGGAACATCCCGCTGTGAGGCCCGCGGTCGAGGAACCCGAGCCCGAACCCCCGGTCCTGCGCGTCGTCCGCGGTGATCCCACCGACGAGGAGATCGCCGCCCTGGTCGTGGTCCTGGGTGCCCCCGCCGCCGGTCCACCGCCGCCGGCCCCGACGACCAGCAGCGGGTGGTCGGCGTACTGGCGGGCGGTGCGGGCTCCGCTGCCGCCCGGTGCCAGTGCCTGGCGGATCTCGGGTCGACCGGGCTGGTGACGATCCGGAGGGGACCCCTACAGTCGGACCGGGCGCTGTCGCCACGGCAGCCACGACGAGAGGTGACCCGATGGACGACAGCCGCGCCGAGGCGCCGACCGGAGATGTCGAGCAGATCCTCGCAGGGCTCCCGATGGCCTCGCTGGCCGAGCAGCTCGGGGTCGATCCCGGCACCGCCGAGGCCGCGGTCCGGCAGGCCCTGCCGGCCCTGCTGGGCGGGATGCAGGCGAACGCGGCCGACCCGGCCGGCGCCGCCTCCCTGGCCAGCGCGGTCGACGAGCACTCACCGGACCTCGTGACCGGGGGTGTCGACCTGGACCAGGTCGACACCGCCGACGGCGAGAAGATCGTCGGGCACGTGTTCGGCGAGAACTCCGACCAGGTCGCACAGACCCTCGGCGGGAGCCTGGGCGGGTCGAACGACCTGGTGAAGAAGCTGCTCCCGCTGCTGGCCCCGATCGTGCTGTCCTATCTCGCGCAGCGGATGCGGGGCGGCGCGGGGGGGACCGGCGAGCAGGGCAGCGGCGGGATCGGTGACCTGCTGGGCTCGATCCTCGGCGGCTTGGGTGGCGCGTCGGGGACCGGTGGCCAGACCGCACCGAGCGGCTCCGTCCTCGACATCCTCGGCGGCCTGCTGGGCGGCGGGCGACGCTAGCCCGGCCACGGAGCGGTGGGAGCCGGCGCCCCGGGTGCGCCCTGCCTCCTCGCGCCGACCGAGCCCCGGTACGGCGGTCGGTGGCGCCGCAGTGAGCAGTCTCCCGGGCCGGGCGAGGATGGCCTGATGGGCGGTGGGGGCGTGAGAGTCGTGCTGGCCTCGGCCTCCCCGGCCCGGCTGTCGACGCTGCGGGGCGCCGGCGTCGAGCCGGAGGTGATCGTCTCCGGCGTGGACGAGACCGGGGTCACGGCCGGCTCGGTGGCCGAGCTGACCGCGGCCCTGGCGCGGGCGAAGGCCGAGGCGGTGGCCGAGTCGCTGGCCCGGGGCGTGGTCGGCGAGGCGGCGCCCGACGCTGGTGATCGGCTGCGACTCCCTGCTCGAGCTGGACGGTGAACCGCTCGGCAAGCCGGCCGACGCCGCCGCGGCCACCGACCGGTGGCGGCGGATGCGGGGACGCAGCGGCACCCTGCACACCGGGCACCACCTGGTGCTGCTGGCCGCGGCCGCGTCCCGCCGGGAGGCCGCCGGCGTGGGTTCGACGGTCGTCCGCTTCGCCGAGGTCACCGACGCCGAGATCAAGGCCTACGTGGCGACCGGGGAGCCGCTGGCCGTGGCCGGCGCCTTCACCGTGGACGGTCTCGGCGGCGCATTCGTCACCGGCATCGACGGTGACCACCACAACGTGGTGGGGATCAGCCTCCCGCTGCTGCGCGAGCTGATGGCCGACCTCGGCGTCGGCTGGACCGATCTCTGGTCGTATCCGGCCTGAGCGGCCCAGCCGACCCCGGGCTCAGCCGAGCACCGTGAGGATGATCAGCGCCGCGTTCAGCGCCACCACCAGACCGACCACGATCCAGGCCGCGACGATCACCCCACGCCGGGTGGGGGCGAGCGCCATCAGCCGGGGGTTGCCGGCCAGCCGGACCAGAGGCACCAGCGCGAACGGGATCCCGAAGGACAGCACGACCTGGGAGACCACCAGCAGCCGGGTGGCGTCGATCCCGGTGGACAGCAGCACCAGGGCCGGTACGGCCGTGAGCACCCGCCGCAGCAGCAGCGGGATCCGTCGCCGAAGCAGGCCGGCCATGATCACGGCGCCGGCGTACCCGCCGACCGAGGTCGACGCCAGGCCCGAGGCCAGCAGGGCCAGGGCGAACATGATCGCGATCACCGGGCCGAGCCGGTCGGCCACCGCCGCGTGCGCCCCCTCCAGTCCGGCGATGTCCAAGCCCAGCAGGGTGCTCGCCGCCAGCAGCAGCATCCCGACGTTGACCGAGCCGGCCAGCAGCATGGCCAGTCCGACGTCGACCCGGATGATCCGCAACACCGGCAGTGCGCGCCGCGGGTCCGCGGCCCCGTGCCGGTCCCGGACCAGTGCCGAGTGCAGGTACACGACGTGCGGCATCACCGTGGCGCCGAGCATGCCGACCGCCAGCAGCGCGCTGTCCGCCCCGGCCAGGCGAGGCACCAGGCCGTCGGCAATGCCCGCCGGGTCCGGCGGCGCCAGCACCAACCCGCTCAGGAAACCGACGGTCACCACCAGCAGCAGGCCGGTCACCACCGTCTCGAACGACCGCTGACTGCGCCGATCCTGCACCAGTAGCAGCGCGGTGGACACGGTGGTGGTGATCAGCGCGCCCGCGACCAGCGGGACGCCGAACAGCAGCTGCAGCGCCACGGCGCCGCCCACGATCTCGGCGATGTCGGTGGCCACCGCCACCAGCTCGGCCTGCACCCAGAAGCCGAGCCGCACCGGTCGCGTGGTCCGCTCCGCCACCAGCTCGGGGAGGGACCGGCCGGTCAGCCACCCCACCTTGGCGGACAGGTACTGCACCAGGCCGGCCATCACCGTCGCCCCGACCAGCACCCACAGCAGCAGGTACCCGTACCGCGCCCCGCCGGAGATGTTGGTGGCCACGTTTCCCGGGTCGACGTAGGCGACGGCGGCGACGAAGGCGGGGCCCAGCAGCTGCACCCCCGCCAGCCCCGCACCGGAGCCTGAGGGAGCCGGGTCGGGCCGCGCCGGCCCGTTCCCGGTCCGCAGGGGTTCGCTCATGCCGCGTCGAGGACGATGGCCGAGGTGCCGGCCGAGGCGGTGAAGGTGCCGTCCCAGCCGCGACCGGTGAAGGTCAGGGTGCGGGCGGCCGGGTCGTCGGCGGTCAGCCGGAACCCGTTGGCCGGCAGGGCGGTCCGCAGGTAGCCCGCGACGTCGGTCGGGCTGGGGGCGGAGAGGACCAGGGTGACCACGTTGGGCTGGTCCACGGCGGTGACGAACAGCGCGCCGCGGGGGATGGAGAACGCGTCGACCGGGCCGTACACGAAGCCGAGCTCCCGCAACGTCACCCCGGTGGCGGGCACCGAGGTCGACGTCGGGCCGGCGGTCGAAGAGCTGGGGGCGGGAGAGCTCGGGGATCCGGAGGGCGGCTCAGCCGAGGCCGCGCCGCTGACCGACGTCGACGGCGAGGGTGCGCGACTCGGACCGGGCCCGGCCGCCGGGCCGCTGCAGCCGGCGAGCAGGATCACGGCGGCCAGCGCCACGGACACCGCGGGCACCGCCACCGAGGCACCACCCCGGGCGCGCCGGGAGCAGGGCCGGGCACGCATGGGCCCAAACCTAACCGCATCCCCGGTCCGGTCCCGCGATCCGGATAGCCTGCATCCCGACATGTCCCAGCCCACGCAGACGCATCGGGAGCCGATCCGGAAGTCCAGCCGGACGCCGCCGGCCCTGCGGGCGATGCGGCCGCGACAGTGGGTGAAGAACCTGCTGGTCGCCTCGGCCCCGCTGGCCGCTGGTCGCCTGCTGGAGCCGGCTGTGGTGCTGGCCGTCGCGCTGGCCCTGGTCGCCTTCTGCCTGGTCAGCTCCGCGGTGTACCTGCTGAACGACGTGCGCGACGTCGAGGAGGACCGGCTGCACCCGCGGAAGCGGTTCCGACCGATCGCCGCGGGAGAGCTCACCGGGGGGGCCGCGCTGCTGCTGGCCGCGATCGTGGGCGGCGCGGGTGTGGCCCTGTCGTTCTGGGTCAACGTCGCGCTCGGCGTGGTGATGGTGGTGTACCTGGCGCTCCAGGTCGCCTACTCGCTGTTCCTGAAGCACCTGCCGGTGGTGGACCTCGCGATGGTCGCCGGCGGGTTCCTGTTGCGGGCCATGGCGGGCGGCGTGGCGGCCGAGATCCCGCTCAGTCAGTGGTTCCTGCTGGTCGCCTCCTTCGGCTCGCTGTTCATGGTCGCCGGCAAGCGCTACTCGGAGATGAAGTCCCTGGGCGCCGACGCCGGCACGCGGCGGTCGTTGGACCGGTACTCCGAGTCGTACCTGCGGTTCGTCTGGGTCCTGGCGGCGGTGCTGGTGGTCGCCTCCTACAGCCTGTGGGCGTTCGAGAACGGCGGCACCGGCCGGTGGGGCGTACCGTGGACCGCGATCTCGATCGCCCCGTTCACCCTCGGCCTGCTGCAGTACGCACTGGAGGTCGACGCGGGACAGGCGGGCGAACCGGAGGAGGTCGTGCTGCACGACCACGTGCTGCAGGCGTTAGGAGTGGTGTGGGTGGTCACGATCTCGATCGCGGTGTTCGGCCGGTGAGCGACTTCCCGTCCGCGGACCTGCGGATCTCCCCGTCGATGCCGGAGAGCCAGCCGGCCATCCCCCAGGAGCTGGTCGAGCTGCACGGGTGGGGCCGCACCGGCGCGACCCGGTCGCACCTGGCCCAGATCGACTCGGTGGCTGGTGCGGTGTCCGCCCTGCGGCAGAGCGGGGGCCGCGGCGTGGTGCCGCGTGGGCTGGGCCGCAGCTACGGCGACGCGGCTCAGAACGCCGGCGGCACGACCCTCGACCTCACCCGGCTGGACCGCATCCTGGCGGTCGACGCCGAGGGGGAACCACCGACGGTGACCGCGCAGGCCGGGGTCAGCCTGGACGCACTGATGCGGGCCCTGCTGCCCTTCGGGCTGTGGGTGCCGGTCCTGCCCGGAACCCGGCAGGTCACCGTCGGCGGGGCGATCGCGGCCGACGTGCACGGCAAGAACCACCACACCGAGGGCAGCTTCGGCAACCACGTGGTGTCGATGGAGGTGCTGCTGGCCGACGGCTCCATCCGCACGCTCCGGCCCGGCGGGGCGCCCGCCGAGGACACCGACGACCGGGCCGACGATCTCGCTGTCGCGCAGCGCGACCTGTTCTGGGCGACGGTCGGCGGGATGGGCCTTACCGGCGTCGTGGTCTCGGCCACCATCGCCCTCCAGCCCACCGAGTCCGCCTACTTCGTGGTCGACACCGACCGCTGCTCCGACCTCGACGACCTGATGGCGCGGATGGCCGCCGGTGACGAGGGCTACACCTACTCGGTGGCCTGGTTCGACGCGGTCACCCGCGGCCGGCACATGGGCCGCGCCGTCCTGACCCGCGGCAACAAGGCCCGCCGCGATGACCTGCCGGCCAAGCTGCGCCAGGACCCGCTGTCCTTCAAGGCGCCCTCCTTCGGCTCGGTCCCTGAGGTGTTCCCCAACCGGATGGTCAACGTGGCGACCGCCAAGGCGTTCAGCACCGGCTGGTACTACAAGGCGCCCCGGCACAAGGTGGGGCAGCTGCAGAACATCACCCAGTTCTTCCACCCGCTCGACATCGTCGCCGAATGGAACCGGGTCTACGGGCCGAACGGGTTCCTGCAGTACCAGTTCGTGGTCCCCTTCACCGAGGCCGAGGTGTTCCGGCGCTGCTTCGAGATGGTCGTCACCTCCGGGCACCTGTCCTGCCTGAACGTGCTCAAGCGCTTCGGCCCCGGCAACGCCGCACCGCTGTCCTTTCCCATGCCCGGCTGGACCCTGACGGTCGACCTGCCGATCGAGGACGGGCTGGAGCGGCTGTGCAACGCCCTCGACGAGCAGGTCATCGCCGCCGGCGGCCGGGTCTACCTGGCCAAGGACTCCCGGCTCGGGGCCGGCACGTTCCGCCAGATGTACCCCCGGCTGGACGACTTCCTGGCGGTCCGGCGGGCGGTGGACCCGCAGGGGGTCTTCAACTCCGACCTCGCCCGCCGGCTGCAGCTGACCTGAGCTCGCCCCGTCCCGACTGTCATCGCCGCCCGCTGCCGACCCACCACCCCACCCAGTCCGAACCGGGAGACCACCGCATGATCGACGCACTCGGCGCACCCCAGTCCCTGCTGCTGCTCGGCGGCACCTCCGACATCGGTCTGGCCATCGCCCGCCGGTACGCAGCCGACCGTCCGCTGCGCGTGGTGCTGGCCGCGCGGCCCACCGACCGCCGTACCGCGGCCGCGGCCGAGCTGGCCGGGCTGGGCTGCCAGGTGCGCGAGGTCGACCTTGAGGCCCGGGACCACGCCGCGCACGCCGCGACCATCGAGTCGGCCTTCGCCGACGGCGACATCGACGTGGCCGTGGTGGCGTTCGGTCTGCTCGGTGACCCCGAGCAGTCCTGGACCGACCCGGACGCCGCGCTCGAGCTGATGGAGGTCAACTACACGGCCCCGGTGCACCTCGGGGTCCTGCTGGCGGGACGGATGCGTCAGCAGGCCCACGGGCGGATCGTCTGCCTGTCCAGTGTCGCCGGCGAGCGGGTCCGCCGCTCCAACTTCGTCTACGGCTCCACCAAGGCCGGGCTGGACGGCTTCTACCTGGGCCTGGGGGAGGCGCTGCGAGGCTCCGGGGTCGGCGTCCTGGTCGTGCGTCCCGGCTTCGTCACGTCGAAGATGACCGCCGGGGTGAGTGAGGCGCCGCTGGCCGTCACTCCCGACGAGGTCGCCGAGGCCGTCGTCTCCGGGGTCCGGCACCAGCGCGAGCTGATCTGGGTCCCGGGCCAGATGCGGGTCGTGATGTCGGGGCTCCGGCACGTACCGCGCCCGCTGTTCCGCCGGCTGCCGATCTGACCCGGGACCGCCGCCCCGATCCCCCCGAGCCGCTGCCGGCCGGCCGCCGGGGCACACCGATACCATCGCGGGATGGTCCTCGAGGTAGCCCTGATCGACGTCACCGATGCCGACGGTTTCGAGGCGGCGTACCGGGGAGCCCGGGAGATCCTGGCCGGCACCACGGGCTGCCGCTCGGTGCGGATGACCCGCGGCATCGAGTCCCCCAAACGGTTTGTGCTGCTGGTGGAGTGGGACTCGGTGCAGGCACACGAGACCAACTTCCGGCAGACCGAGAGCTTCCGGGCCTGGCGGAGCGCCATCGGGCCGTTCTTCGCCGAGCCGCCCCGGGTGGAGCACTTCGACGACGTGGACTGAACCGCGGGACGACCGGGGTCAGGCGGCGGGCGGCCGCAGCCGGTCAGCGGCCGGCACCTGCACGGTGAACTGCGGGCTGTCCGGGCCGAAGTAGCCGTACTCGGTCTGCACCACCCGCAGCCGGTCGGCCGAGGCGCTGAGGATCCGCACCTCCACCTCGCTGCTGTCGAGGCTCAGCAGCCACCGGTCGGCCAGGCAGGCCAGCCCTCGCGCCCGCAGCACGGCCACCGCGGTGTCGACGTCGCTCGGTCCGGCCAACGGGTAACCGAACAGGGTGACCGGCACGACGCGGTCGCCGGCGGGGGTCAGGTAGCCCACCAGCTCCGCGTCCTCGGGTCGCCGGCAGGGCGTCCACTCGACGGGGATCATCCCCTCAGTGAACAGGCTGCCGCCGCCGCGGCCCACCGGGTTTCCGGGCCCATCGGCGACGAACGCCGATCGAGGCCGGAGCTCAGACCGGGGGTACGCCGTGCCGGCGCTCCGAGAAGTGCCGGTTCTTCCCGGCCGCCGCCGCGAACCGGGCCACCAGCTGGTCGCGGAGCTCGGTCGGCTCGACGACGGCGTCGATGACCAGCTCGTCGGCCAGCCGCAGCAGGTCGATGTCGGCCTCGTAGTCCTCCCGCAGGGCCGCCACGTAGGCCGGCCGGTCGGTCTCCGGCAGCGCGGCGATCTTGTTGGCGTAGACGGCGTTCACGGCGGCCTCCGGGCCCATCACGGCGATCCGCGCGGTGGGCAGGGCGAGGCAGGCGTCCGGTCCGAACCCCGGACCAGCCATCGCGTACAGCCCGGCGCCGTACGCCTTGCGGATGATCACCGAGATGGTCGGCACCGTGGCCTCGGCCACGGCGGTGATCATCTTCGCGCCGTGCCGGATGATGCCCTGGCGTTCCACCACGCTCCCGATCATGAACCCGGGGACGTCGGCCAGGTACAGCAACGGCACGTTGTACGCGTCGCACTGCCAGATGAAGCGGGCCCCCTTGTCGGCCGAGTCGGTGAACAGGACGCCGCCCTTGACCGCCGGCTGGTTGGCCACCACGCCGATCGGCTGCCCGTCGAGGTGGGCCAGGCCCACCACCAGCTCGGGCGCGAAGCCGGGCTTCACCTCGAAGAACGAGCCATCGTCGACCAACGCCTCCACCACGGTACGGATGTCGTACCCGCGGGCCTCGTCGGCGGGGACCAGGTCGGCGGTGAACGTGCTGGCCGGGGGGGCAGGGGCGGTGACCGGGGGCCGCTCACGCCAGTTCGACGGCAGGTAGCAGAAGTAGCTCCTGGCCTGCTCGATGGCGTCGGTGTCGTCGACGGCCAGCTGGTCCCCGCAGCCGGACACCTCGGCGTGCATCCGGGCCCCGCCCATCTCCTCCAGGCTGACCCGCTCCCCGACCACCATCTCGGCCATCCGGGGCGAACCGAGGTACATCGAGGCGTTGCCCTCGACCATGATCACCAAATCGCAGAACGACGGGATGTACGCCCCGCCGGCCGCGCTGGGCCCGAACAGGCAGCAGATCTGCGGCACCCGGCCGGACAGCGCCACCTGGTTGCGGAAGATCCGGCCGGCTCCACGCCGGCCCGGGAACAGGTCCACCTGGTCGGTGATCCGGGCCCCGGCCGAGTCGACGAACCAGAAGATCGGCAGCTCGTCGGCCAGCGCGATCTCGGTCATCCGGATGATCTTCTCCACCGTGCGGGCCCCCCAGGAGCCGGCCTTCACCGACGGGTCGTTGGCCACCACCACGGCGGCTCGACCGTTCACCAGCCCCCGGCCGGTGACGACCCCGTCGGCCGGCAGCCCCTCACTCCGGGCGTTGGCCAGCTGGCCGTCCTCCACGAACGTCCCGTCGTCGAAGAGCAGGGCGACCCGCTCCCGGACGTAGAGCTTGCCCTGGGCGGCCAGCTTGGCCGCGGCCGCCGGCGAGGGCGCGAGCGTGCGCTGCCGCGCCGCCGCGACCCGGTCCCGCGCGGTCGTTCGGACCTGATCCGTGGACACCGCCTCCGCCTCCTCCCGAGCAGTCTTTCCCTACCCGCGACCCGGTCCCGGCGTCGCGGCACGTCGGCTATTCGACCGGCAGCCCCAGGCCACGGGCGATCAGCAGCCGCTGCACCTCCGAGGTGCCCTCGCCGATCTCCAGCACCTTGGCGTCCCGGTAGAACCGGGCCACCGGGTACTCCTCCATGAACCCGTAGCCGCCGAAGACCTGGGTGGCGATCCGGGCAGCCGTCACCGCCGACTCCGAGGTGAACAGCTTGGCGATGGCGGCGGCCCGCTTGAGCTCGGCGGCCGGCGCGCCCCGGTCGCGCAGCTGCGCCGCGGAGTACACCAGCAGGCCGGCGGTGTGGGCCATCACGTCGAGGTCCGCCAGCCGGAACGCGACGCCCTGCTTGCGCCCGATCGGACCGCCGAACGCATCCCGCTGCAGCGCGTACGCCACGGCCAGGTCCCGGCAGGCCCGGATGCACCCCAGCGCCAGGGCAGCGATGGCGATCCGGCCGTCGTCGAGGGTGGACAGGAACTGCGCGTAGCCCTTGCCCTGCGGCCCGAGCAGGTGGTCGGCCGGGACCACCACGTCGGACAGCGTGACCGGGTGGGTGTCGGACGCGTGCCAGCCGAGCTTCGCGTAGGCCGGCTCCACCACCAGCCCCGGGGTGTCCCGCGGCACGACGAGAGTAGACAGCTCCGGTCGCCCGTCCGGTTCGGTCCCGGTCCGGGCCGTGACGGTGATCAACGAGGTGATGTCGGTGCCCGAGTTGGTGATGAACTGCTTCGCCCCGTTCACCACCCAGTCGGTCCCGTCCCGCACGGCGGTGGTCCGCGTGGCCGAGGCATCGGACCCGGCATCCGGCTCGGTCAGTCCGAAGGCGGCCAGGGCGTGGCCGGAGATCAGGTCGGGCAGCCACCGTTCCTGCTGGGTCGGAGAGCCGAACCGGGCGAGGGGCGTGATGCCCAGTCCCACCGCGGCCTCGAGGGTGATCCCCAGGGACTGGTCGACGGCCCCGATCTCCTCGATGGCGATGCACAGGCTGGTGAAGTCGCCCGCGCCGCCGTACTGCTCCGGCCCGTTCAGACCGAACAGGCCGAACTCGGCCATCTGCTTGACGGCTTCCATCGGAAGCGCGTGGGCGGCGTTCCAGCGCGCGACGTGCGGCGCCAGCTGCTCGGCCGCGAACTCGGCCACCGCCGCCCTGAAGTCGTCGTGCTCCTCGCTCAAGCGGTACGAACCGGACATCTCACCTCACTGTGCTGCGCTCGGCCCGAGCCTACCTTACGTTTACGTCAACGTAAGGACCTAGGATGAGGATCGTGACCGCGGACGCACGCACCTGGACGATCTCGGAACTGGCGGCGGAGTTCGACACCACGCTGCGGACCATCCGCTTCTACGAGGACAAGGGCCTGCTCGCCCCCGAGCGGCAGGGCCAGTCGCGGGTCTTCCACGAACGCGACCGGGTCCGTCTCCAGCTGATCCTGCGGGGCAAGCGGCTGGGCTTCACCCTGGACGAGACCGCGCATGTGCTCGGCCTCTACGACGAGACGCCCGGCGAGGCCGGTCAGCTGGCGTACCTGCTGGACGACCTCGCCGTCCGCCGGTCCGAGCTTCAGCAGCGGCGCCGCGACCTGGACGACGCCCTGGCGGAGCTGGACGACCTGGAGGCGCGGTGCCGCGCCGACCTCGCGCGGCTGCAGCCGTTGCGCGGTGGAGCGCACTGACCGCCGGCTGCCCCGCTCACTGCGGCTCGAGGCTGAGTGAGGTGACGGCGTCCTGCTGGCCGGTGACGTCCCAGAGATGGTGGACCACGTCGTGCAGGAAGTACTGGCTGAGCGTGTCCACCGTGAACTCGGCGCCGTCGCTGCGCTGGGCCCGTCGCCCCCGCTGCGGCGCAGTGAGTGCCGCCAGCCGCGCCACGAAGGACTGCGCCGCCGCCTCCAGCTCGTCGGCCACCGCCTCCGGATCCTGCTCCCCGTAGCGCTCCGCCCGCGCCGTCTCATCCTGGTCCCAGTTGGCGAAGCGGGGTCCGTCCTCGGCCACCATCAGCGCGATCCGCCGGTCGAAGAGGCGGAAGACGTCGCGGACGTGCGCCCCGTACTCCAGCGGAGACCACACGTCGGGTTCGGGGCGGCGGCCCACCGCCGGGCTGGACCGGAGGATCTGCACCCATTCCTCGGCGGCGACGAAGGCGCGGCCGGGGATCTCGGCCGGGTCCACCGCACCGGCGTCCAGGCCGCACTGCTCGCACCGGCGGGTCAGCGTCCAGGTCCAGTCCTTGGTGTCCGGCTCGGGGTCCACCCGGCCAGCGTACCGGCGTGACGCGGCCCGGATCCGTCCACAGGCGGCTGGCCCAGCTGTGGAGAAACGAGAGGATTCCGTGCACGACGCGGCGCAGGCTGTGGACATCCCGGTGGATGAGAAAACCGGCCAGAATTCTTGGTCAGAAAGGCTTGCGGGGGACCCCGGCAGGGCGTAGAACTCTCTTACGCCCTCCCGAGAGGGAAGGCGGGATCGGATGAAACCGAGGATCCATCCGGCGAGGAGACTCGCCGCAGCGGCCGGTGACGGGACGTTGGGATCTGCCGGGTCAACCGATCGGCCGGAGACGTCACACACTCTGGCCACACCGTGGGGTCCCTCCAACTCATACTTGGAGGGACCCCACACCCACGTCTGGACCCGGGTGCGCCGGCCCGCCGCGCATGGCCCGACTCCGACTCCCGCACAGACCCGGCAGGTCTAGACTCCCGGACGCTGCGCGACGTCGAAGACAGGAGACCAGGGTGGCCATCGGCAAGGTGCTCGTCGCCAACCGCGGAGAGATCGCCGTCCGGGTGATCCGGGCGGCGGCGGACGCGGGGATCGCCAGCGTGGCCGTCTACGCCGAGCCGGACGCCGACGCGCTGTTCGTCCAGCTGGCCGACGAGGCGTACGCGCTGGGCGGCGCCGGTCCCGCCGAGACCTACCTGGACGTCGCCAAGCTGCTCGACGTAGCCGCCCGCAGCGGCGCCGACGCGGTACACCCCGGCTACGGCTTCCTGGCCGAGAACGCCGGGTTCGCCCAGGCGGTTCTCGACGCCGGCCTGGTCTGGATCGGCCCGCCGCCCGCCGCCATCGAGGCCCTGGGCGACAAGGTCCGCGCCCGGCACATCGCCGAGAAGGTCGGCGCCCCGCTGGTCCCCGGCACGTCCGACCCGGTGGACGGCGCCGAGGAGGTGGTGGCCTTCGCCACCGAGCATGGCCTGCCCGTGGCCATCAAGGCCGCGTTCGGCGGCGGCGGCCGCGGCCTCAAGGTGGCCCGCACCCTGGAGGAGATCCCCGACCTGCTCGACTCGGCGGTCCGGGAGGCGGTGACCGCCTTCGGTCGCGGAGAGTGCTTCGTGGAGCGATACCTCGACAAGCCCCGGCACGTGGAGACGCAGTGCCTGGCCGACACCCACGGCGCGGTCGTGGTGGTGTCGACGCGGGACTGTTCGCTGCAGCGCCGCCATCAGAAGCTGGTGGAGGAGGCCCCGGCCCCGTACCTGTCCACGGAGCAGACCGAACGGCTCTACGCCGCGTCGAAGGCCATCCTGAGCGAGGCCGGCTACGTCGGCGCCGGCACCTGCGAGTTCCTGGTGGGCCTGGACGGGACCATCTCCTTCCTGGAGGTGAACACCCGGCTGCAGGTCGAGCACCCCGTCTCCGAGGAGGTCACCGGCCTGGACCTGGTCCGGGAGATGTTCCGGATCGCCGAGGGGGAGCCCCTCGGCTTCGGCGACCCGGCGATCCGCGGCCACTCGATCGAGTTCCGGATCAACGCCGAGGACGCGGGCCGCAACTTCCTGCCCGCGCCCGGCACGCTGACCGGGTGGCGCCCACCCGCCGGGCCCGGGGTCCGGGTCGACGAGGGCTACCAGGCCGGGATGACCGTGCCCGGCAGCTTCGACTCCCTGATCGCCAAGCTGATCGTCACCGGTGCCGATCGGACCCAGGCCCTGCAGCGGTCCCGGCGCGCCCTGCGGGAGCTCGTGGTGGAGGGGATGCCGACCGTGGTCCCGTTCCACCGGGCGGTCCTGGAGGACCCGGCCTTCACGGCGCCCGACGGGGTGTTCGGGGTCCACACCCGCTGGATCGAGACCGAGTTCGGCGGGGAGATCCCCCCGTACGCGGCGGCGACCACGCCCGGACCGGAGCCGGTGGAGAAGACCACCGTCGTCGTGGAGGTCAACGGCAAGCGGCTGCAGGTGGTGCTGCCCGCCGGCTACGGGGCGAGCAACGGTGCCGGTGCCGGCGCCGGCGGAGCCGGCAAGCCCAGGCGTCCACCGCGACGCTCCGGCGGGGCCGCCGCCGGTGCTCCGTCCGGCAACGCGCTGACCTCGCCGATGCAGGGCACGATCGTCAAGGTGGCTGTGGCCGAGGGTGACACGGTCGCGGCCGGCGACCTGGTGGTGGTGCTGGAGGCCATGAAGATGGAGCAGCCGCTGGCGGCGCACCGCGCGGGCACCGTGCGGCAGCTGGTGGCCGAGGTCGGCGCCACGGTGACCAGCGGGATGACCCTCTGCGAGATCCTCGACTGAGGCCTCTCTCCCGCGCGACTGGTTGACGGTTCAGCCACTTCCTAAAAGTCGCACAAGAACTCCCTCCTGGGTTTCGCGTCCGCAACCGGTGGCGGTAAGACTGGAATCCATGGAGTTTTTCGTGATTCTGGTGGTGCTCGCCGTGATCGGTGGCGCCTTCCTGTACCGGCGGCGCGCGGTCACCCAGCGCGAGGCTGCCGCGCAGGCAGAGCTCGAGACCCAGCTGGCCACCTCGAAGCGGGCCGCCGACGAGGACGTGACCAAGTTCGGCGAGGAGCTGCAGCGGCTCGACGTCGACGTCGCCGGTCATCCGCTGGACGAGGCCATGCAGCAGGACTACCAGCGCGCACTGGACGCCTACGAGGACGCCAAGACCTCCCTCGACGCGGTCAAGCAGCCGGACGAGATCAAGCACGTGACCGAGATCCTCGAGGACGGCCGGTACGCCATCGCCTGCGTCAAGGCCCGGGTGGCGAACAAGCCGCTGCCGGCCAAGCGGCCGCCGTGCTTCTTCAACCCGGCGCACGGGCCCTCCTCCCAGGACGTGGAGTGGGCCCCGCCCGGTGGTGTGGCGCGCCGCGTCCCGGCCTGCCCGGCCGACGCCGAGCGGGTGCTGGCGGGCGCCGATCCCTACATCCGGACCGTGCAGGTCGGCGCCCAGCGGGTGCCGTACTGGGAGGGCGGCCAGGCGTACGCCCCGTGGGCCCAGGGCTACTACAACCGGTGGAGCGGCAGCGACATGCTGACCGGCATGATGGTCGGCGGGTTGCTGTTCGGCGGGATGGGCGGCAACATCTTCGGCGGCATCGGCGACGGCCTCGGCGGCCTCGGCGACGGCATGGGGGAGATGATGGGCGGCATCGGCGACGGCATCGAAAACGTCGGCGGGGGCATCGGGGACATGTTCGGCGACATCTTCGGCGGCGACTGACCCCCCGAGATCCACCACCCTGGGCCGCCTGCCCTGAGCGAACACCGCTGCCCGAGCACCTACGTGACGTCATAGGCGACGTGATCCTCGTTCCAGCCGTAGGGGTTCGTTCCGGACCACGCCCCTCGGCAGGGGCGGGGCGAGACCCAGTCCCCGGTTGCGGCGCGGGCCGGCATCCCCGTGCAGCGCCTGTCGGAGATCGAACGCCGCCGCGAGGAGCCGTCCTCGGAGGTGCTGGCCGCGGTCCTCGGCGCCCTCGACCTCACGCTGGTGGAGCTGGCCGCCGCGTACTGGCTGGATCCGGCCGTGCCGACACCGGCGGAGGCCGCCGGGTCCGCGTGGGTCGCCCACCGGGCCGGTCGCGCTCGCCGCCTGAACGGCGTCGAGTGGTCAGACCAGCGAGGTGATCGCCTGGTCGACCAGGCCGTACGCGACCGCTTCCCGGGCGGTGAACCACCGATCGCGCAGCGAGTCGGTCTCGATCCGACTCAGCGGCTGCCCGGTGTGCTCGGCGATCAGCCCGAGCTCAGTGGCCCCGACGTGCTTCAGGTTCTGGACCTTGATCACGATGTCGACGACGGTGCCGCCGACGCCGGCCGAGCCCTGGCGCATCAGGACCCGGCCGTGCGGCAGCGCGAACCGCTTTTGCCGAGATCATCATCATCTGAAGTCCTTGTCCGGTGATCGGGGTGATCACCACGGACCCACCGCCCCCCGGCCCGGGACGCGGGACCAGGGCCGCTGCCGACGGCGGATCGGCCTTCAGCAGATCTGCCGGAGGGCGGCGGCCAGCGCGGTCAGCGACTCCGAGCAGCCCGCGTCGACCGTGATCGTCGCGAACGGGTCCCCCCGGGTCGGCCCGCGGTTGATGATCACCACCGGACGCCCGTGCCTGGCGCTGTGCCGGACGAACCGCAGCCCGGACATCACCGTCAGCGACGAGCCGGCCACCACCAGCACCTCGCCCTCGTCGACCAGGGCGTAGGCCGCGTCCACCCGCGGACGGGGCACCGACTCTCCGAAGAACACCACGTCCGGCTTCAACCGACCACCGCAGGTGCGGCACGCGGCGAGCACGAAGTCGTGCCAGTCCCGGACCACCGCGTCCCCGTCGGGGCGGAGCTCAGCGTGCTCGGTGGACCCGGGCCGGTCGGGGTGGTCGAGGTCCGGGTTGAGGCGGGCCAGCCGGGTCTGCAGCTCGGCCCGGGAGCTGCGCGTCCGGCAGTCCAGGCACACCACCCAGGCGATCGCACCGTGCAGGTCGACCACCGGGTGGCTGCCGGCGGCGGCGTGCAGGCCGTCCACGTTCTGGGTCACCACCCCGGCGAGCCCCAGCTCCTCCAGGTCCACCAGGGCCCGATGCCCGGCGTTCGGCTGCGCGCTGCCGATCCGGCGCCAGCCGAGATAGGAGCGGGCCCAGTAGCGCTGCTGAGCGGCCCGCGAGCCGCAGAACTCGGCGTACTGCATCGGGGTGGCGCGGACCGACGTCGGGCCCCGGTAGTCGGGGATGCCGCTGTCGGTGGACAGCCCGGCCCCGGTCAGCACCGTCCAGGACCGGCCGGCGAGCAGCTCGGCCACCGCGAGCAGGCTCTCGTGCTCCTGCTCGCGCTCCGCGGTGGGCCGGGTGGCGACGGTCATGGCCCGACGGTACCCGGCCGGGACCACCGACTCCCCACCTCCGTCGGCGCCGCTCACCCGGCGCCGGCGGCCTCAGGCCGGAGCCTGCGCCAGGAAGCGCAGCAGCTCGGCGTTGACCTCGTCCCCGTGGGTCCAGAGCATCCCGTGCGGTGCGCCCTCGATCTCCACGTAGGTGGCGGCGGGCAGGGCCGCACTGAACCGCCGGCCGGTGACGTCGATCGGCAGGATCTGGTCGGCGGTGCCGTGCACGATCAGGGCCGGCACGTCGATCTGGGGGATGTCGGCCCGGAAGTCGGTCGGCCAGGTCAGCGGCGCCAGCGCCGTCGCCACCGCCCCGGCCCGGGTCGCTGTGTTCCAGCTCGCGCGCACCGCCTCCTCGCTGATCCGGCTGCCCAGGTTGTCCTCGAGGTTGTAGAAGCCGGCGAAGAACCCGGTCAGGAACGCGAACCGGTCCGCCCTGATCTGGTCGGTGAAGCCCTGGAAGAACTCCAGCGGTCCCGCGCCGCCGGGGTTGTCCTCGGTCTTCAGCAGGTAGGGCTCCAGGGAGCCGAGGAACACCGCCTTGGCGATCCGCTCCGAGCCGTACCGGGACAGGTAGCGGGCCACCTCGCCGGTGCCCATCGAGAACCCGACCAGCGCCACCCTGGTCAGGTCCAGGGTGTCCAGCAGCACCTTCAGGTCGGCCGCGAAGGTGTCGTAGTCGTACCCGGTGCTCGGCTGGCTGGAGGCCCCGAAACCCCTCCGGTCGTAGGTGACCACGCGATAGCCGGCCTCCAGCAGCGCGTGGGCCTGCTTCTCCCAGGACGCCCCGTCGAGCGGGAACCCGTGGATCAGGACGACCGGCTGCCCGGACCCGGTATCGGTGTAGAAGAGGTCGATGTCGGCGCTGTTCTCGGTCCCGACGGTGACGTACGGCATGGCGCTCCTGGGGCTCGATCCGCGGCGGCCATCCCCGAAGCCGGGGGAAGACCGCACTGTTCACCCGACGGTAGCGGCCGTCGGCCCACGGCTCCGTGGAGGGCTAGGAGCTGCGCTCCCTAGATCGAGCTCGGAGCCGTGCAGGTGCAGCTGCCGGGCGGCTTCGGCCAGCGAGCCCGAGATCGAGGGGTAGACGGTGAACGAGCCGGCCAGGTCGTCCACCGTGAGGCGCTGGGAGACGGCGATGGCCAGCGGGAAGATCAGCTCGCTGGCCCGCGGGGCCACCACCACGCCGCCCACCACGATCCCGGTCACCGGCAGGCAGAAGACCTTGACGAACCCGTCGTGGAAGCCCTGCATCTTGGCCCGCGCGTTGCCGGCCAGCGGCAGCTTGACGGTGGCCACCCGTGGCACGGCCACGTCGGCCTGGGCCTGGCTCATCCCGACGGTCGCGATCTCGGGCGCGGTGAACACGTTGGACGAGACGATCTTGAGATCCAGCGGCTCCACCCGGTCACCGAGGGCGTGCCACATGGCGATCCGGCCCTGCATGGCCGCGACCGAGGCGAGCATCAGCACCCCGGTGCAGTCACCCGCCGCGTACACCCCCCGAGCCGAGGTCCGCGACACCTTGTCGACCTCGATGAAGCCGCCCCGGCCCAAGGTGACCCCGGCCTGCTCCAGACCCGTGTCGGCGGTGTTGGGGACCGAGCCCACCGCCAGCAGCACGTGGGACCCGGTGACGCTGCGGCCGTCGGTGAGGGTGACGGTGACCTGGTCGCCGTCTCGGACCACCGACTCGGCCCGCGACCGGCCCATCACCGTCATGCCCCGGCGGGCGAAGACGTCCTCCAGCACCTGGGCGGCGTCGGCGTCCTCGCCGGGCAGCACCCGGTCCCGCGAGGACACCAGCACGACATCCACGCCGAGGGCGTCGTAGGCGCTGGCGAACTCGGCTCCGGTCACCCCGGAGCCGACCACGATCAGCCGCTCCGGCAGGTCGGTCAGCCCGTAGACCTGGGTCCAGGTCATGATCCGCTCCCCGTCGGGCTGGGCGTCCGGCAGCACCCGGGGCGTCGCACCGGTCGCGATCAGGATGGCGTCGGCGGCGAGCGTCTCCTCCCCGGCCTCGGTGGTGACCACGACTCGGTCCGGTCCGTCGAGCCGGCCCCGGCCGCTGATCACCCGGATCCCCTGCTGAGCGAGGCGCTCGGTGATGTCGACCGACTGCCGGTGGGCCAGATCCAGCACCCGGGCGTTGACTGCGGCCAGGTCGACGGAGAGTCCGGAGCCGCCCGCACCCATCCGGATCCCCAGCTCGGCCGAGGTGCCGACCTCGCTCATCACCTCGGCGGTGGCGATCAGGGTCTTTGAGGGGACACAGTCGGTCAGCACGGCCGAGCCGCCGAGACCGTCGGTGTCCACCAGGGTGACCTCACCGCCCAGCTGCTGCCCCACCAGGGCGGCCTCGTACCCGCCAGGACCGCCACCGATGATGACCACGCGCGTCACCCACGGCATTGTTCCCCATCTGGGCCGGTCGGGGTCCACTACCCTCCTCACGTGCTGTACGCCGCGTACGGGAGCAACCTCGACCCCGCCCAGATGGCCCAGCGCTGCCCGCACTCCCCGCTGCGCGGCGTCGGGTGGCTGCCGGGTTGGCGGATCACCTTCGGCGGGGACGGGTGGGACGGCGCGCTGCCGTCGCTGGCCGAGCAGGAGGGCTCGCAGGTCTTCGTCGCGCTGTACGACGTGACGGAGGGCGACGAGACCGACCTGGACGCCTGGGAAAGCGCCGACTCCGGTCTCTACCGGAAGGTGCGGGTGCGGGTCGCCACCCTGGAGGGTGAGCTGACGGCGTGGGTGTACGTGCTGAACGACTTCGAGGGCGGCATGCCCAGCGCTCGCACCGTGGGGCTGCTGGCCGACGCCGCCGAGGCCGCCGGCGCACCCAGCGACTACGTGGCCGAGCTGCGCAACCGGCCCTGCACCAGCGGGTGGTGACCGGATCCACCCGCTCGACCGGCCGATCGTGGTCGATCCTGCCGGATAGACCCGGCAGCATGGTTCACGATCTTGCCGCTCGGCCGCGGGATCGTGGGCGGACCGCTGGATAGAGTGCGCATCATGACCGGGGACCCGCACGCCCTCGCCCGCCAGGCCGCCGACCAGATCCGCGAGCGGTTCGGGCTGGACCGGATCGAGGTGCTGCTGGTCCTCGGGTCCGGCTGGTCGGCCGGGGCGGATGCGCTCGGCGAGCGCGGTGGGCGAGGAGCCGACCAGCACGTTCGCCGGGTTCTCCGCCCCCGTGGTCGCCGGCCACAGCAACGTCCTCCGGCTGGTCCGGACCCCCAACGGCAAGACCGCGGCCGTGCTCACCGGTCGCACCCACCTCTACGAGGGCCGCGGGGTCGGCCCCGGTGGTGCACGGGGTCCGGACGATGGCGGCCGCCGGCGCCCACACGGTGCTGCTGACCAACGGCTGCGGCGGGCTGAACCGTGACTGGGGACCGGGCACCCCGGTGCTGATCCGCGACCACATCAACCTGACCGGGACCACCCCGCTGACCGGGGCCACCTTCATCGACCTGTCGGAGGCCTACGCGGTCCGGCTCCGGGAGCTGGCCCGAACCGTCGAACCGACCCTGCCGGAAGGGGTCTACGTCCAGTTCCCCGGACCCCAGTACGAGACCCCCGCCGAGGTCGGCATGGCCCGAGCCATCGGCGGCGACCTGGTCGGCATGTCCACCGCGCTGGAGACCATCGCGGCCCGGGAAGCCGGTCTCGAGGTGCTCGGCATCTCGCTGGTGACCAACCTGGCGGCCGGCATCTCGCCCAGCGCGCTGCACCACGCGGAGGTGATCCAGGCCGGCCGGGACGCGGCGCCGCGACTCCGGGCGCTGCTCGCCGGTCTGGCCGGGGTGCTCTGAGGATGACCTCACCGCTGCCCCCGGACCTGCAGCGGGCCGTGGCGGGCTGGGCAGCGCAGGACCCGGATCCCGCCACCCGGACCCGGATCGGGGAGCTGCTGCTCGCGGCCGCAGACGGCTCGGCCGACGCCCTGGGCGAGTTGACCGACGCCTTCTCCGGTCGGCTCGCGTTTGGCACGGCCGGGCTGCGGGGCGCCCTCGGCCCGGGCCCCAACCGGATGAACCGGGTGGTGGTCGGGCAGGCCGCGGCCGGGCTGGCCACCTACCTGCTCGACCAGGGCCGAGCGGGGGGCCGGGTGCTGGTCGGCTACGACGCCCGGCACAACTCGGAGGTGTTCGCCCGCGACACCGCCGAGATCATGGCCGGGGCCGGGTTCGAGGCGCTGCTCTGCCCACAGCCGCTGCCGACGCCGGTGGTGGCCTTCGGGATCCGCCACCTCGGCTGCGACGCCGCCGTGGTGGTCACCGCGTCCCACAACCCGCCGCAAGACAACGGGTACAAGGTCTACCTGGGGGACGGCTCGCAGATCGTGCCACCGGCCGACGCCGAGATCGCCGCTCGGATCGAGGAGGTCACCCGCCACGACCTGGCGGAGGTGCCCCGCTCGCTGCAGTACGTGACCCTCGGTGAGGAGCTGGTCGAGGCGTACCTGGCCCGGGTGGCCGGTCTGGTCCCGGCTAACGCTCCGCGCGAGCTGGCCTGGGTGTACACCCCGCTGCACGGGGTCGGCGGCGGCATCGTCGCCCGGGCCGTGCAGCGGGCCGGTTTCGGGACAGCGAGCGTGGTGGCCGAGCAGGCCGAGCCGGACCCGGACTTCCCCACCGTGGCGTTCCCCAACCCGGAGGAACCGGGCGCCATCGACCTGGCGCTGGCCGAGGCGGCGCGTACCGGGGCCGATCTCGTCGTCGCCAACGACCCCGACGCCGACCGGTGCGCGGTGGCCGCCGTGGTGGACGGCGCGTGGCGCATGCTACGCGGTGACGAGCTGGGCGCCCTGCTGGGGGACGACGCCCTCCGCCGGGGGGTGGCGGGCACGTACGCGTGCTCGGTCGTCTCGTCCTCCCTGCTGTCGGCGATGGCCGCGGCCCACGACCAGCCGTTCCGCTACACGCTGACCGGGTTCAAGTGGATCGGCCGCGTGCCCGGTCTGGCCTACGGGTACGAGGAGGCAATCGGCTACTGCGTCGACCCCGCCGCCGTACCGGACAAGGACGGGATCAGCGCCCTGGTCACCGTGCTCGGCCTGGCCGCCCGGCTGAAGGCCGCGGGCCGGACCGTCGCCGACCGCCTGGACGAGATCGCTCGCGCGTACGGGGTGTACGAGACCGACCAGCTCTCGGTCCGGGTGGACGATCTGAGCACGATCGCGGCGGCCATGGAGAGGCTGCGGGCCGCTCCCCCGGCGCGGTTGCTCGACGAGCCGGTGGCGGTGCGCGACCTGGCCACCGGCAGCGGCGACCTCCCCCCCACGGACGCGGTGCTGCTGACCGGGGCGTCGGTGAAGGTCGTGGCCCGGCCGAGTGGCACCGAGCCGAAGCTCAAGTGCTATCTGGAGCTTCGGCTGCCGCTGGCGCGCGCCGAGGACCTGGCCGCCACCCGGGCGACCGCCCGGGCCGGCTTGCGGCGGCTGCGAGCCGAGATGTCGACCGCCCTCGGCCTCTGATCCGCCCGCGTGATGGTCACCGGCCGGGCGTCAGCCCGAGTGGACACGCCCGACCCCGCCGGCCCGCCAGCGCTGTAACGGGTGACCTGCGGCCGCGCTCACCATCTGGACAGTATGATCTCTCGCACCGGTGTCGATGGACGCGAGGATCTTTCGTGAGGAGGCGATGGTGGCCGAACGATCGTTCGTAGCCCCCGAGGACGTGCACGAGGTGCTGAGCCGCCATGTGCTGACCGATGGGATGAAGCTCGTGCTCGACCTGCAGCGGTCCTCGGGTTGCCGCCTGGTCGACGCCCGGACCGGGCAGAGCTACCTGGACATGTACACGTTCTTCGCCTCGTCGCCACTGGGGGTCAACCCGCCCCAGCTCATCGAGGACCCGGCGTTTCTGGCCGAGCTCGCGACGGCGGCGGCCAACAAGCCGGCCAACCCCGATGTCTACACCAGCGCGTACGCCGAGTTCGTGGAGACCTTCACCCGGGTGCTCGGCGACCCGGCACTGCCTCACCTGTTCTTCGTCGAGGGCGGCGCGCTGGCGGTGGAGAACGCGCTCAAGGTCGCCTTCGACTGGAAGAGCCGGCACAACGAGGCGCACGGCCGCGACCCGCGGCTGGGCACCCAGGTGCTGCACCTCACCCACGCATTCCACGGCCGCAGCGGCTACACGCTGTCGCTGACCAACACCGAGCCGGTCAAGACCGAGCGGTTCCCCGTCTTCGGCTGGCCACGGATCGACGTGCCGGCCATCACCTTCCCGCTCGCCGACCACCTCGACGAGGTGGTGGCGGCCGAGGAGCGGGCCCTCGGCCAGGCCCGGCAGGCGTTCGCCGACCACCCGCACGACATCGCGGCGTTCATCGCCGAGCCCATCCAGGGCGAGGGCGGCGACAACCACATCCGCCCCGAGTTCCTCCAGCGCATGCTGGAGCTGGTGCACGAGCACGACGCGCTGTTCGTGCTCGACGAGGTGCAGACCGGGGCGGGGACCACCGGAACCGCCTGGGCCTACCAGCAGCTCGGCGTGACCCCGGACGTCGTCGCGTTCGCCAAGAAGGTCCAGCTGGGCGGGATCATGGCTGGTGGTCGTGTCGACGAGGTGCCGGACAACGTGTTCACCGTGTCCGGCCGGATCAACTCCACCTGGGGCGGCGGGCTGGCGGACATGGTGCGCTCCCGCCGGCTGCTGGAAGTGGTCGAGGCCGAGGGCCTGATCGCCGCCGCCGGAGGGAAGGGCGAGCGGTTCCTCGCCGGTCTCGCTGCGGTCGCCGCCGACCAGCCGACGGTCGCCAACGTCCGGGGCCGCGGCCTGTTCGTCGCCTGCGACCTGACCGACCGGGCCCTCCGCGACGCTGTGCTCGAGGACCTGCGCGACGTCGAGCACGTGATCGCCCTGCCGTGCGGGGAGCGGGCCGTACGCTTCCGGCCCGCGCTGGCGGTGCGGGAGGATGAGATCGACGAGGCGGTGGCCGCGTTCGGCCGGGCCGTCGCCCGGCAGCAGGGGCAGGAGCTGGTGGCATGACCAGGACCACGACGAACCGGGTCACCTCGGTGGTGGGCGGGGCCGCCGTCCCCGGGTCCCGGACGATCCGCAGCACGAACCCGGCCCAGCTGTCGGAGGTCGTCGGCGAGGTCGAGCTGGCCGACGCCGACACCTTCGTGGCGGCGGCCGCGTCGGCCCACAAGGCGCAGGAGTCCTGGGCCGCGGTTCCCGCCCCCGTCCGCGGCCGGGCCATCGCCACCATCGGGCGGCTGATCGAGGCCAACGCCGAGGCCCTGGCCCGGCTGGTCACCGCCGAGATCGGCAAGCCGTACGCGGAGGCGCTCGGCGAGGTCCGCGAGATCGTCGACACCTGTGACTTCTTCCTCGGCGAGGGCCGCCGGCTGTACGGCCAGACGGTGCCCAGTGAGATGCCGGACAAGCAGCTGTTCACGTTCCGCAAGCCGGTCGGCACCGTCGCCGTGATCACCGCCGGGAACTTCCCGGTGGCGGTGCCGTCGTGGTACATCGTCCCGGCGCTGCTGGCCGGCAACAGCGTGGTCTGGAAGCCGGCCGACTACTCCGCGGTCTGCTCGGCCGCGTTCCACGAGCTGTTCGTTCGCGGCGGCGGGCTGCCGGACGGCGTCTTCAACGTCGTGCACGCCGACGGCGAGCAGACCTTCGCCGGGCTTCAGCGGGCGCTGCAGGACGGCCTCGTCGACAAGGTGGGCTTCACCGGCTCCTCGCCCGTCGGTCGCGAGATCGGGGCGCTGACCGGCCGGCACCTGCAGACAGCCTGCCTGGAGCTGGGCGGCAAGAACCCGCTGGTCGTCACGCCCAGTGCCGATCTCGACCTGGCCGTGGAGGGTGCGCTGTTCTCCGGGTTCGGCACCGCCGGGCAGCGCTGCACCTCCCTGGGCACGGTGATCGTGCACGCGTCGGTGCACGAGACGTTCCTGCGCCGGTTCAACGCGGCCGTGGCGGCGGCCCAGGTCGGGGATCCGACGGCCGACGTGCTGATGGGCCCGATGCTGGACGCGAAGTTCGCGCGGCGGTACGAGGAGTACCTCGGCTGGCTGCAGCCGCACCACCGGGTGCAGGCCGCCCGGGGCCGGATCACCGCCGACAACCCGCGCGCCGGCTTCGTCGGCGACCCCGCCGCCGGGCTGTTCTACCACCCGGTGGTGGTCGACGGGGTGCGCGCCGAGGATGAGATCTTCCGCGAGGAGACGTTCGGCCCGATCGTCGGGGTCACCACCTACACCAGCCTGACCGAGGCCATCGAGCTCGCGAACGCCCCGGGGTACGGGTTGTCGTCCTCCATCTACACCACCGACCCGAAGGACGCGTTCACGTTCCGCGACCGGATCGGGGCCGGCATGGTGTCGATCAACAACTCGACCTCCGGCGCGGAGGCCCACCTGCCGTTCGGCGGCAACGGCAAGTCCGGCAACGGCTCCCGGCAGTCCGGCATCTGGGTGCTCGACCAGTTCACCCGCTGGCAGTCGGTGAACTGGGACTACTCCGGCCGTCTGCAGAAGGCTCAGATGGACGTGGCCGAGCTCGTCGGGGACCCCCAGTACCGCCTCGACCCCCGCTGACCGTGCCCTCACCCGTCGACGCCCTGGACGCCTACCTGCGCACCGAGCTGGCGGGGCTGGATGCGTCGGGACCGGGCGTCGCGTGGGGAGCCGGCGGACCCGGCGTCGGGTCGGGGGACGGCCCCGCCTCGGCCGGCCCGGCCGACCCGGCCGCCCCGGCCGACCCGGCCGCCCCGGCCGACCCGGCCCGCCCGCTCGACCTGGGCGCCCTGTTCGATGCGCAGGTGACCAGCCGCCAGCTGGACTTCGCGGCGCGGCGGCTGCAGGCGGCCGGCCGCGGGCACTACACGATCGCCTCGGCCGGGCACGAGTCCAACGCACTGGTGGCGATGGCGCTGCGGCCGACCGACCCGGCGCTGCTGCACTACCGCTCGGGCGGGTTCTACTGCGCGCGGGCGGCCCAGGTGCCGGGGTCGACGCCGGTCCGGGACGTGCTGCTCGGGCTGACCGGGAGCGCCGAGGAGCCGATCGCGGGCGGGCGGCACAAGGTGTTCGGTCACCCGGGTCTGGCCGTCATCCCGCAGACCTCCACGATCGCCTCGCATCTTCCGCGCGCGGTCGGGCTGGCGCTGGCCCTGCACCGGGCGGAGCGGGTCGGGGTGACCTCGGGGTGGCCGGCGGACGCGGTGGTGGTGACGTCGTTCGGGGACGCCTCGGCCAACCACTCGACCGCCATCGGGGCGATCAACACCGCCCTGAACGCCGCTTACCGCGGCCTGCCGGTGCCGCTGCTGCTGGTCTGCGAGGACAACGGGCTGGGCATCTCCGTGCCGACCCCGGCCGGCTGGATCGAGCGGGCGTACGGGTCGCGACCCGGGCTGCGGTACGTCGCCGTCGACGGCTCCGACCCGCTCACCGCGTGGCCGGTGATCGTGGCCGCCGTGGACCACGCCCGCCGGTGGCGGCGCCCGGTCTTCCTGCACCTGAGCACCGTCCGATTCCTGGCCCACGCCGGCAGCGACGCCGAGGTGGCCTACCGGACCCCCCGCCAGATCGAGGCCGACTACCCGCGGGACCCGATCCTGGGGACCGCCCGGGCGCTCGGCGGGGGCGACCTGCTGGCGCGGCACGACGCACGTCGCCGCCGAGGTCGCCGACCAGGAGCGCGCGGCTTGCCGACACGATCGGCCTGCGGTCGGCCGAGGAGGTGATGGCCCCGCTCGCCCCGCACCGCCCCGCCGAGGTCGCCCGGGCCGCGGCCGCGCTCGCCCCGGACGGCCCCACCCCCCGCCGCACGCTGGCCGAGTCGATCAACGCCACCCTGGGCGACCTGCTGGCACGCGGACCGCCGGGTGGTGGTGTTCGGCGAGGACGTGGGCGTCAAGGGCGGCGTGTACGGGGTGACCGGCGGACTGGCCCGCCGGTACGGGGCCGCCCGGGTCTTCGACACCCTGCTGGACGAGCAGTCGATCCTCGGCCTCGGCCTCGGCGCCGGGCTGGCCGGCCTGCTGCCGATCCCCGAGATCCAGTACCTCGCCTACCTGCACAACGCCGAGGACCAGCTCCGCGGCGAGGCGGCCACGCTCTCGTTCTTCTCCTCCGGCGCCTACCGCAACCCGATGGTCGTCCGCGTCCCCGGGCTGGCGTACCAGAAGGGGTTCGGGGGCCACTTCCACAACGACAACGGCCTCGGCGTGCTCCGCGACATCCCGGGTCTGGTGGTGGCCTGCCCGGCCCGGGGCGACGACGCCGCCGCCCTGCTGCGGACCTGCGTCGCCGCCGCCGCCACCGACGGCACGCGTCTCGGTGCTGCTGGAGCCGATCGCCCTCTACCACACCCGCGACCTGCACACCCCCGGCGACGGGGGCTGGCTGAGCTCCGACACCGGCGAGCCGGCCCCGCTGGGCAGCCCGCGGGCGTACGGCCCCGACACCGGCGGCGCTGCTGCTGGTGACCTTCGGCAACGGGGTCCCGATGAGCCTCCGGGTCGCCGCCCGGCTGGAGCCCCTCGGCGTCACCGCCCGGGTGCTGGACCTGCGGTGGCTCGCGCCACTGCCCACCGACGCCCTGCTGGCCGAGGCCCGCCGCTTCGACCGGGTGCTGGTGGTGGACGAGACGCGGCACGCCGGCGGGGTCGGCGAGGGGGTGGTCACCGCCCTGGTGGAGGGTGGCTTCCCCGGACGGATCGCCCGGGTGTCGAGCCGGGACTCCTTCGTCCCGCTGGGCCATGCCGCCCAGCACGTGCTGCTGGGCGAGGACGAGATCGAGAAGACAGCCATCACGTTGGCTGGGACAGGACGGACATGACCGGGACGGCGCCGCTGGACCTGCTGGGGATCGACCATCTGCTGACCGCCGAGGAGCGGGACATCCAGCGCGAGGTCCGCACCTTCGTGGAGCGGCGGATCCGGCCGGCCATCGCCGACTGGTACGAGCGCGGAGCCATCGACCTCGGGCTGTTCCGGGAGACCGGCGAGCTGGGCCTGCTCGGCATGCACCTGGAGGGCTACGGGTGCGCCGGCACCAACGCGGTCTCCTACGGGCTGGCCTGCCTGGAGCTCGAGGCCGGTGACTCCGGGATCCGCAGCCTGGTGTCGGTGCAGGGCTCGCTGGCCATGTACGCCCTGCATGCCTTCGGCAGCGAGGAGCAGAAGCAGCGCTGGCTGCCGCGGATGGCCGCCGGCGAGGCCATCGGCTGCTTCGGCCTGACCGAGCCCGACTTCGGCTCCAACCCCGCCGGGATGCGGACCAGCGCCAAGCGGGACGGGGACGGCTGGCTGCTGAACGGCACCAAGATGTGGATCACCAACGGCTCGGTGGCCGACGTGGCCGTGGTCTGGGCGCGGACCGACGAGGCTGAGGGCAGCAAGGGCATCCGCGGCTTCGTGGTGCCCACCGACACCCCCGGGTTCTCCGCCCCGCCGATCACCCGGAAGCTCTCCCTGCGGGCGTCGGTCACCTCCGAGCTGGTGCTGGAGGACGTCCGGCTGCCGGGGGACGCGGTGCTGCCCGGGGTGGCGGGCCTGCGCGGACCGCTGTCCTGCCTGAGCGAGGCCCGCTTCGGCATCGTCTTCGGCGTGCTCGGCGCGGCCCGCGACTGCCTGCAGACCGCCATCGACTACGCCGGCACCCGCGAGGTGTTCGACCGACCGCTCGCCGCGTACCAGCTCACCCAGGCCAAGCTGGCCGACATGGCCCTGGAGCTGCAGAAGGGGTTCCTGCTCGCCCTGCACCTGGGCCGGCTCAAGGACGAGCACCGGCTCGAGCCGCGGCAGGTGAGCCTCGGCAAGCTGAACAACGTGCGCGAGGCGCTGGCCATCGCCCGCGAGTGCCGTACCATCCTGGGGGCCAACGGCGTCACCCTGGAGTACCCGGTGCTCCGGCACGCCAACAACCTCGAGTCCGTCCTCACCTACGAGGGCACCAGCGAGGTGCACCAGCTGATCGTAGGTCAGGCGTTGACCGGGGAGTCCGCCTTCAGCTGATCGAGCGGGCGACACGCGGAGGCGGGGGGCGGCGCCTCCACCGGTCGCGGTCACGGCCCTGCGACGATTGCCGGGAAATATTCCCAAGCCCGTACCCCTCGGGCTACCCTCGCCGAACACCGGACCGCCGACGAACGCGGACCGGCCCTGTCCCTGGAGCGCGCATGGTGATCCGACGGCTGATGGCGGTGGCGACCGCGGGGCTGGTCGCGCTCGTCGTGGTGCCGGTGGCCGCCGCCCGCGCCGAGCCGGGACCGGTGCTGCCCGAGAGCATCACCGCGTTCACCGCCGGACCCGGGCCCAAGCCGGGGGAGATCACCTTCCGCTGGACCACCGGCGGGGCCAACACCAGCCGCTTCCTGCTCGAGACCGCGCTGACGCCGTTCGGCGGCCCCAACCCGGCCCTGCCGCTGCAGGGCCGCAACCCCAAGGCCTACGAGGTCAGGATCCCGACGGCGCGGGCGGCCACCTTGACCGCGGTCCAGGTCGGCCAGTCCGGCGCCGGCCTCGGCACCGGGCGGCAGCTGTACCTGCGGCTCAGCGCGGTGCGCGAAGACCCCGCCGGCCTGCAGACGGTGACGTTCCCGCTGCTGCGCGGCGCCATGCCGCGCGGACTGGACGCCGCCGCGTCGGGCACCAAGGTCCGGGCGGGGACGTTCAACGTCCGGACCGCCAAGGCCACCTACGACGCGCGCCCCTGGCCCAAGCGGGCCACCGCGGTGGCCAAGGAGATCGTCTCCCACAGGATGGACGTGGTCGCCCTGCAGGAGCTCTCCCCCGGCCGGGCCGACGGCAAGGCCAAGTCCACCAACGGCGTCCTGCGCCAGACCACCAGCCTGCTAGCGGCACTGAAGAAGTCCGGGGGCAGCCGGTACAAGCTGGTCCGGACCACCTCCTACGTGAAGGCCGGATCCCCCAGCGGCAGCCAGGGCGCCCGGATCCTGTACGACGCGGACCGCTTCCGCCGTCGGGGGTCCTGCCCGGAGAAGACCAAGAGGAAGCCCTACAACGCCTCCTGCACGATCGAGATGCCGCTGTTGGCCACCGACAAGGAGAGCCTGCGGCGGCGGGCCGCGTACACCCTGCTGCAGGACCGTCGGACGAACCGCAAGTTCTACGTGGTCTCGGCCCATCTGGACCAGAGGCACAGCGCCGACCCAGCCACCGAGGCGGCGCTGGACAAGCTTCGCGGTGACCAGGCCCGGTCGGTGATCGCGGGCATGGCCAAGATCAACACCCGGGGCCGGGCGGTCGTCTTCGGCGCCGACCTGAACTCGTGGCAGACCAACAAGATCGGTGACGCCCCGCGCGACGTCCTGGTCGGCCAGGGCTGGTTCGATACCGCGAACGCCAAGACCGCGGTCAACCTCGGCTACGACAGCTCCAACCGGTACGTGGCGGAGATGAAGCCCAACCCGTACGGCTACGGGACCCGGATCGACGCGGTGCTGGTGTCAGGGAGCAAGGGTGCCCGCTACTTCGAGAACGTCCTGACGCCGTCCAGCACGGCGCGGCCCTCGGACCACAACCTGCTGCTGGCCGACCTGGTGCTCTGACCCCGCCGGGCCTGTGCGCCCCACGCGGCGGGCTCAGCCGGCCCCGACCGCCCGGCGGACCGCGGTCACCCCGTGACCGACCAGGTCCCGGTCGGTGGTAGCGGCCACCATGGTGAACCCGAGCTCGACCAGCCGCACCGCCCGGCCCGGCTCGCCGGCGTACGCCCCGGCCGTGATGCCGGCGTCCGCGGCGGCCCGGACGATCCGCGGGAGGGGATCCTCGGTCCCGTCGGCCGCCAGCAGCGCGTCCGGGGTGGTGCCGAGGGTCAGGCTCAGGTCGAACGGCCCCACGAACAGCAGGTCCACCCCCGGGACGGCGGCGATCTCGGCCACCCGGGCGAGCGCGTTCGGTGTCTCGATCATCACCGCGCAGACGAGGTCGGAGTTCGCGGCCGCGGTGTCGGCGCCGTGCCGGGTCCGGATCGGGCCGAAGCTGCGGCCGCCCGCCGGCGGGTAGCGGGTGGCCCGGACCGCCGCCCGGGCCTGGTCAGGGTCCTCGACCAGCGGGACGACGACGCCACGGGCGCCGAGGTCCAGCGCCCGGCCGATCAGCCCGGCGTCGAGGGCGCGGACCCGCACCAGCAGCCGCGGTCCGGTCGCCGGGGCGACGGCCAGTGCCTGCCGGATGGTGTCGTCGGTCCAGCCGCCGTGCTGGGCGTCCAGGCAGACCCAGTCCAGCGCGCTGCCGGCCAGCTCGGCCAGCAGGTCGGGGCTGGCGATGAAGGAGAACGCGCCCAGCTGCACGCGGCCGCTCACCGGCGCCCGCTCACGCCTTGCGGACCTGCAGGAAGATGCTGGGGCCGAAGTCGAGGCCGGCGAGCGGCCGTTGCAGGGCCCGTTCGAGGCCGAGCATGACCTGGACCGGCAGCAGCTTCTTCAGTCGCTGGCTGCGCAGGTTGGACACCGACAGCTTCCGCTCCAGCACCAGGCCGGCAGCGGCCAGCTGGGCCACCACGGTGTGGATGTTGTGGTTGACGAAGGCGATGGAGTCGTCGCCGTGCTCGGTGCTGGTCAGGATGCTGACCGGCCCGGTCGGCATCGGCTGCCGCCGGCGGAGATGCTTGAGGCGGTTCACCGCGTGCCCGTAGTTCGCGACCTCGATGATGGCGCAGCCGTCCGCGGCCAGCACCCGGCTGATCTCGGCGAACTCCGCGGAGGGCTCCGGGATGTGGTGCATGACCCGGACCATGGTGAGCAGGTCGAGCTCACCGTCGGCGAAGCGCAGGTCGTCGGCCTGCATCTGCTCGCGCTCGATGTCGGTCCCGGCCAGCAGCTTCTCGGCGGCCGCGAGCTGGGTCAGGCTGGGGTCGGTCAGGGTGACCCGCGCCGCGTACTCCGAGAGCAGCAGCGACAGCCGGCCGAACCCGCCGCCGATGTCGGCCGCGTGGCGGAACCGCCGGTTCCCCAAGCAGCGTGCGGATCGCCGCCTGCTCGGCGGCGCTCTCGTAGTCCCGGTTCCTCCAGTAGGCGGTGTAGTCGTACCCGCGGTCGTACTGGTTCGCGACCTTCTTGCTACCCCGCGCGCTCGGGGGGGGCCGGCGGTCGGCCGGGCGTCCACCGCGTCGGGAAGGTCGGGGTCCTGCTCGCTCGTCACCGTCGGAACCCTACCAACGCCGGCGGTGGGAGCAAGCCGCTCGGGGCCTGGGGTCAGCGCCGGGGCAGCACCGTCAGCACGCGTTCGATGTGGTCGCGGAACTCGGCCATGTAGTTGGTCAGGAACTCCTTGGTGCTGTCGTCGGTGACGTCGCCCTCGGGGGTGAACACCTCGGGTGAGAAGTGCACGTACGCCTCCGGGGCCGTCATCTGCCGGGCGTTGCAGAACGCCAGGACGGCCCGCAGACTCTGCTGACCGACCGCGGTGCCGATGGCGCCGATGGAGGCGCCGATGATGGCGGCGGGGACGTGGTCGAAGGAGTTCTGGCCCCAGGGGCGTGACGCCCAGTCGATGGCGTTCTTCAACGCGCCGGGAATCGAGCGGTTGTACTCCGGGGTCACGAACAGGATCGCGTCCGCCGCGCTGATGGCCTCCTTGAGGGCGGTGGCCTCGGGCGGGTAGTTCTCGTCGAAGTCGGGGCTGTACAGCGGCAGGTTCCCGATGCCGATCTCGGTGAAGCTCAGGTCCGCGGGCGCCAGCTTGATCAGCGCCTTGGACAGCACGCGGTTGACCGACGTGGACGACAGGCTGCCGACCAGGTATCCGACCTCGAAGGTGGTCATGGAAGTCCTCTCCTGTCCACGGCCGGCCCGGCCGGCCGCCCCTGAGGGCGAATCTAGACCCGCCCTGACGGGCGGGGGTCCAGCACCTCAGTCCAGCAGCGGGCGGAGCAGCTTGCCGACGGCCTCGGCCTCGATCAGGAACCCGTCGTGGCCGTACAGGGAGGTGATCACGGCCAGCGGGCCGGCCCCGGGGATGCCGTCGGCCAGTCGGCGGCTCTGCTCGACCGGGTACAGCCGGTCGGAGTCGATCGCCGCGACCAGGGTGCGGGCCGTGATCCGGGCCAGGGCGGCCTCCACCCCGCCGCGGTCGCGTCCCACGTCGTGGCTGTTCATGGCCCGGGTCAGCACCAGGTAGGAGTTGGCGTCGAAGCGGCGGACCAGCTTGGCGCCGTGGTGGTCCAGGTAGCTCTCCACCGCGTACCGGCCGTCGCGCCCCGGATCCTCGCCGGCCTGCGGGTCGCGGCCGAAGCGGGCGTCGAGCTCGAAGCGCGAGCGGTAGGTGGCGTGCGCGACCTGTCGGGCCACGGCCAGGCCCGCCACCGGGCCGGGGCCCGCGTCGTAGTAGTCGCCCCCCCGGTAGTCGGGGTCGGCCCGGATGGCGGCGAGCTGGGTGTGGCACCAGGCGATCTGGTCCGCGGAGGCCGCGGCGGTGGTGGCCAGCAGGAACAGCCGCTCGACCCGGTCCGGGGTGCCGACCGCCCACTCCAGCGGCCCGCATCCCGCCGGCGCTCCCGCCGACCACCAGGGCCCAGCGCCGCAGGCCCAGCCGGTCGGCGAACAGCCGCTCGGCCGCCACCTGGTCCCGGGTGGTCAGCCGGGGGAACCGGCTCCCCCAGGGCCGGCCGTCCGGGCGCCGCCGACGCCGGACCGGTGCTGCCCTGGCACCCGCCCAGGATGTTGGGGGCCACCACGAACCAGCGGTCGGTGTCCACGGCCCGACCGGGACCGATCAGGCCGTCCCACCACCCCGCGGTCGGCTGGCCCGGGCCCGGCGCCCCGACCACGTGGCTGTCCCCGGTCAGGGCGTGCAGCACGAGCACGGCGTTGTCGCGGCTCGGACTGAGCCGCCCCCAGGTCTCGTAGGCGATGGTCACGCCCGGGAGCGGGTCGCCCCCCTCCAGCGGGACCTCGTCGAGGCGGACGAACCGCTTGTCGCCGGGCGGGTCCCCTGGCCGCCAGGCGGGGATCAGGCCTCCTTGGCGGCCCGGAACCCGGCGTCGAGGTCGGCGAGGATGTCGTCGATGTGCTCGATCCCGACGGCCAGCCGGACCAGGCCGGGCGTCACGCCGGTGGTCACCTGCTCCTCCGGCGTCAGCTGGCTGTGGGTCGTCGAGGCCGGGTGGATGACGAGCGAGCGGACGTCGCCGATGTTGGCCACGTGGCTGTGCAGCTCGAGGGCGTCCACGAACCGCTTGCCGGCCTCCAGGCCACCCTTGATCTCGAAGGCCAGCACCGCGCCGGCGCCCTTCGGGGCGTACTTCTGCCCCAGGGCGTACCACGGGCTGGTGGGCAGCCCGGCGTAGGCCACGCTCTCCACCTCGTCACGCTCGGTCGAGCCACTCGGCCACCCGCTGGGCGTTCGCGACGTGCCGCTCGATCCGCAGGCTCAGGGTCTCCAGCCCCTGGGCCAGCAGGAACGCGTTGAACGGGGAGGTGGCCGAGCCCAGGTCGCGGAGCAGCTGGACCCGCGCCTTGAGGATGAAGGCCAGGTTGGCCCCCAGCGGGCTGCCCACGCCGAGGTCCCGGGCGTAGACCAGACCGTGGTAGCTGGGGTCCGGCTGGTTGAACTGCGGGAACCGGTCCGGGTCCTGCGCGTAGTCGAACCGGCCGCCGTCGACGATCGCCCCGCCGATCGCGGTGCCGTGACCCCCGAGGTACTTGGTCGCGGAGTAGACGACCACGTCGGCGCCCCACTCCAGCGGCCGGATCAGGTACGGGGTGGCCACCGTGTTGTCGACCACCAGCGGGACCCCGGCTTCGTGGGCGACGCCGGCGACGCCCTCGATGTCGAGGATGTCCTGCTTGGGGTTGGAGATGGTCTCGCCGAAGAAGGCCTTGGTGTTCGGCCGCACCGCCGCCCGCCAGGACTCCAGGTCGTCGGGGTCCTCGACGAAGGAGACCTCGATGCCGAGCTTGGGGAAGGTGTAGTGCAGCAGGTTGTACGTGCCGCCGTACAGGCTGGGGCTGGCCACCACGTGCGAGCCGGCCTCGGCCACGTTGAGCAGGGCGATGTGCTGCGACGCCTGGCCTGAGGAGACCAGCAGGGCGCCCACTGCCCCCTCCAGGGAGGCGAGGCGCTTCTCGACCACGTCCTGGGTCGGGTTCATGATCCGGGTGTAGATGTTGCCGAACTCCTTCAGCGCGAACAGGTCGGCGGCGTGGTCGGTGTCGCGGAAGACGTAGGAGGTCGTCTGGTAGATCGGCAGCGCCCGCGCGCCGGTGGTGGGGTCCGGCTCCTGGCCGGCGTGGATCTGACGTGTTTCGAAGGACCAGTCGCTCATGCGCCGAACCTAGGCCAGGCGGGGCCGGGGCCGTCCCCGTCTCAGCACTTGACGAGTTTCCTAGTCGATGAGGAGACAAAGCCCCCTCACGGCGTGGATCCGGCGTCGTTCACCTCGCCGACCAGGACCTCGAGGATGTCCTCCAGGAACACGATCCCGGTGGTCCCGCCCGCCGGGTCGACCGCTCGGGCCAGGTGGGAGCCCTGGCGTCGCATCACGGCCAGCGCGTCCTCGACCTCGGCGGTCCCCAGCACCGAGCTCAGCGCGCGGACCCGCTTCCGGGGCACGGGGGCCCGGAACGCGTCCGGTCCGGCGAGGTCGAGGACGTCCTTGAGGTGCAGGTAGCCGGTCGGCAGCCCGCCGTCGGTGACCACGTACCGCGAGTGGCCGTGTTGCTGCACCGCGCGCTGCAGGTCGGCCGGGGACGCGTCGACGGGCAGGCAGACGATCTCATCCAACGGCACCGCCAGGTCGGCGACGGTCCGTTCGGTGAACTCGAGGGTGTTGCTGAGCGCGCCGGTACGGTCGACCAGGACACCTTCCCGGGTCGACAGCTCCACGATCCCGGCCACCTCGTCCAGGCTGTACGCACTGGTCGCCTCGTCCTTGGGCTCGACCCCAAACAGCCGAACGATCGAGTTGGCCGTCCAGTTCAGGAACGCGATCGCCGGGCGCAGCACCCGGCTGATCATGACCAGCGGCGGCGCGAGCACCAGGCTCGCCCGGTCCGGGAGGGAGAACGCCAGGTTCTTCGGCACCATCTCCCCGATCACCACATGCAGGAAGGTGACCAGCACGAGGGCGACCACGAAGGCGGTCACGCCGATCGCGGCCTCCGACAGCGGCGTGAGCGCCAGCGGGTATTCCAGCAGGTGGTGGATGGCCGGCTCGGAGACGTTGAGGATCAGCAGCGAGCAGACGGTGATGCCCAGCTGGCTGGTGGCCAGCATCAGCGTGGCGTGCTCCATCGCCCACAGCGCGGTCCGCGCGGCAGCGCTGCCGGCGTCGGCCTGGGGCTCGATCTGGGACCGGCGGGCGGAGACGACGGCGAACTCGGCCCCGACGAAGAAGGCGTTCCCCAGCAGCAGGACGACGAGCCAGAGCAGGCCCGGCAGGTCGGCGCTCATGAGCGGTCCCGCCGGCGGCGGCGACCCGCCGGCTCCTCCGGCGGCGGATGGACCGGTACGGGGGTGTAGCGCAACCGGGCCAGGCGGGCCCCGTCGATTCGCTCCACCCGGAGCACGCCGCCGTCGGTGTCCACCTCGTCACCGACCTCGGGCAGCCGGTCCAACCGGTCGGTGACGTAACCGGCCACTGTCTCGTAGTCGCCGTCGGTGGGGACGTGGATCCCGGCTCGCTCATTGATCTCGTCCGGGCGCAGGGAACCGTCGAAGGTGATCGACAGTCCGCGCCGGACCAGGCCGCTGGTCAGCCGGTCATGCTCGTCGCTGAGCTCGCCGACCAGCTCCTCCAGCAGGTCCTCCAAGGTCACCAGTCCGGCCGTGCCGCCGTACTCGTCGGCCACGATGGCGAACTGGTTGGCTCCGCCCCGCAGCAGGCCGAGCAGGGTCTCCACGCTCATCGACTCCGGCACCCGCAGCGGATCGGTCATCAGACTCCCCACCGGCGTCTGCGCACGGTCCTCCAGCGGAACCCCGAAGGCGCGCCGCACGTGGACCACCCCGCGGATGTCGTCGGAGTCCTCGCCGATCACCGGGAACCGGGAGAACCCGCTGCGGACCGAGACCGCGAGCACGTCGGCGGCGGTCTGCTGCTCGCGGATGGTGGTCATCCGGACCCGGGGGGTGAGTACGTCTTCGGCTGAGCGCTCGGAGAAGCGCAGGGTCCGGTCGAGCAGGGTCGCGTGCTCGGCGTCGAGCGCCCCCTCGGTCGCGGACCGGCGGACCAGCGAGCTCAGCTCCTCGGCGGACCGGGCGCCGGACAGCTCCTCCTTCGGCTCCACCCCGAGCGCGCGGAGGATGGCGTTCGCGGTGTTGTTGAACAGCGCGATGAGCGGCCGGAACACCAGCGTGAAGGCGCTCTGGAAGGGCATCACGAGCTTGGCGGTGGCCAGCGGCAGGGCCAGCGCGAAGTTCTTGGGGACCAGCTCACCGACGATCATCGAGAACAGCGTGGCCAGCGCCACGCCGGCCACCGTGCCCACCACGGACACCGCGGGGCCCGGCACGCCCAGGCTGGTCAGCGGCCCGCTGAGCAGGCTGCTGACGGCCGGCTCGAAGGTGAACCCGGTCAGCAGGGTGGTCAGCGTGATCCCGAGCTGGGCGCCGGACAGGTGCGTGGAGGTGATCCTCAGCGCCCGGATGGTGGTGCCGAGCCGCTGCTCCCCGCGCTGGGCACGCGACTCCAGGTCGTGGCGGTCGAGGTTCACCAGAGCGAACTCGGCGGCCACGAAGACCCCAGTGCCGACGGTGAGCACCAGGCCGACCCCCACCATGGCCCACTCGAACCACATGAGCCTGACCTCCCGGCCGCAGTAGGTCGCTCGACCGACGGAGCGGTCAGCCGCCGAGCGGCCGTGACGTGACGCGGTCAGGCTATCCGACCGTCGCAGAAGCCGGTGCCGCACGACGTCGCGACCCGTCCCCACTCCCCCCATACACGCGATTCGTCCAGATGCGCGCGATTATCCGCGCGCATCTGGACGAATCGCGTGTATGGGGGCAGGTCCGGGGCTACCGCAATGCGTAACTACGTTGTTACGCTTTGCGGGTGGACGTGTTCGCGGCGGTGGCCGACCCCGCCCGCCGGGAGGTGATGGCGGCCCTCGCGCGGGGCGAGCTGGCCGCGGGCCAGGTGGCCGGGCTGTTCGCCGTCTCCCGGCCCGCCGTCAGCCGCCACCTGCGCGTGCTGCGCGAAGCCGGGCTGGTCCGGGCCGAGCTCGTCGGCCGGCGCCGGATGTACCGCCTCGACCCGACGGGACTCGCACCGGTCACGAGCTGGCTGGCCGACCTGGACACCCCCACGACCCACC
This sequence comes from uncultured Actinomycetota bacterium, assembly GCA_963832435.1. Taxonomy (GTDB): domain Bacteria; phylum Actinomycetota; class Actinomycetes; order Propionibacteriales; family Propionibacteriaceae; genus Microlunatus. Next base: position 721,492 of record CAWHTY010000009.1, on the reverse strand, counting down.
TGACCGATCCCACCCACCTGACCGATCCCACCCACCTGACCGATCCCACCGACCTGGCCGACCCGACCGACCCGACCGACCCGGCCCAGCCGACCGACCCGGCCGAGCCGACCGACCGACGCGACGCACCGGTACCCGAATCCGGCGGCTGGCCGGGCCGCCTGGACGCGCTGGAGACCGAGGTCGCCCGTACCCGTCGCGAACGGCGCACCCGGTGCACCCCGGCCGCGCAGACCCAGGAGGAGACCGCATGACGACCCCCACCCCGAGCGGTCGGCTGACCCGCACCGCGGCCGGCCGCGATCTCGTGCTCGAGCGAGAGCTGCCCGGCTCGGTCGACGACGCCTGGGCGAGCATCACCGAGTCCGACCGGCTCGCCCGCTGGTTCTGCACCTGGACCGGCGAGGCACGCGTAGGGGGCACGGTCGAGCTCACCATGGTCGCCGAAGAGGGAGACGCCACCTCCGAGGCCGAGATCCTGGCCTGCGAGCCACCCACCCACCTCGCCGTCAGCACGCACGCCCCGGAGGGGGCCTGGCGGCTGGAGGCGACGCTGACCCCGATCGACGCCGACCACACCCGGCTGCGCTTCGTGCACCACCTCGACGACCGGACGAATTCGGAGGAGGTCGGTCCCGGTTGGGAGTACTACCTCGACCGGCTGCTGGCCGCGCTCAACGGCGGCCCGATGCCGGACTTCGCCGACTACTGGCCGTCGCTGGCCTCCGCGTACGCCGATCGGCGTCCGGTCGGACTGACCCGCTGCTGAGTGCTGGGAGGTGCTCGATCCACGGCCCCGCCCTAGGATCGTCAGATGACCTCCCTGTCGACGAACGAGCCGAGCGCGGCGCCCGTCGGCGTACCGCTGCCCGCTCACCTGGTGGACGCGACGGCCAACGAGACGTCGCTGCGCCGGTTCCTGCACGGCCTCCCGGGCGTGGACCCGGTCGGTGTGGAGCAGCGGGCCGCCGGGCTCGCCACCCGGTCGATCAAGAAGGCCGCCAAGCTGGCCGCGATCGACCTGGCCATCTCGATGGTGGACCTGACCACGCTCGAGGGTGCCGACACCCCCGGCAAGGTGCGCAACCTGGCCCGCAAGGCCCTCGCCCCCGACCCCGACCACCCCGACACCCCGGCGACGGCCGCGATCTGCGTCTACCCCGACATGGTCGCGGTCGCCAAGGAGGAGCTCCGCGGGTCCACCGTCAAGGTGGCTTCGGTGGCGACCGCGTTCCCGGCGGGCCGGTCCAGCCTGGAGGTCAAGCTGGCCGACACCAAGATCGCCGTCGACGCGGGCGCCGACGAGATCGACATGGTCATCGACCGCGGAGCGTTCCTGGCCGGCCGCTACGGGGTCGTCTTCGAGCAGATCGAGGCGGTCAAGGCGGCGGCCGGACGCGCCCGGCTCAAGGTGATCCTGGAGACCGGCGAGCTGGCCACCTACGACAACGTCCGGCGCGCCTCCTGGCTGGCGCTGCTGGCCGGCGGGGACTTCATCAAGACCTCCACCGGCAAGGTCAGCCCGGCCGCCACGCTGCCGGTCACCCACGTGATGCTGCAGGCGGTGAAGGACTGGAGGACCGCCACCGGTGAGCAGCGCTCGGTCAAACCGGCCGGCGGCATCCGGACCAGCAAGGACGCCATCCGCTACCTGGTGGCTGTGCACGAGGTGGCCGGCGCCGAGTGGCTCGACCCGTACTACTTCCGGTTCGGCGCGTCGTCGGTCCTCAACGACCTGATCATGCAACGCCGCAGCCAGCTCGCCGGGCACTACTCCGGCCCCGACTACGTGACCCTCGACTGAGGAAGGGCGACCATGACATCCACCGTGCGGACCTCCGCACTGAGCGCCGGCTGGGAGTACGCGCCGGCCCCGGAGTCGGCGGCGGTCGGCGCGATCAAGGACCGCTACCTGCCCTACATCGACGGCACGTTCGTGGAGGGCGGCGGCGACGACCTCGACACCGTCAACCCGGGCACCGGCGAACGGCTGTCCACCGTCTCCACCGTGAACGCCGCCGACATCGACCGGGCCGTCAAGGCCGCCCGGAAGGCCTACGCCGGGCCGTGGTCGGCGATGACCGGCGCCGAGCGGGGCAAGTACCTGTTCCGGATCGCCCGGGGCATCGCCGAGCGAGCCCGCGAGCTGGCCGTGGTGGAGACCCTGGACAACGGCAAGCCGATCAAGGAGACCCGCGACTTCGACGTCCCCACCGCGGCGCAGCACTTCTTCTACCACGCCGGCTGGGCCGACAAGCTGCAGCACCTCGGGCTCGGGCCCGCGCCGGCCCCCCTGGGGGTGGCGGGCCAGGTCATCCCCTGGAACTTCCCTCTGCTGATGGCGTCCTGGAAGATCGCGCCGGCCCTGGCGGCCGGCAACACCGTGGTGATCAAGCCGGCCGAGACCACCCCGCTGTCGATCTTGGTCCTGGCCGAGATCATCGCCGACGCCGGCCTGCCGCCCGGGGTGGTCAACATCGTCACCGGGGCCGGGGACGTCGGCTCCACCCTGGTCACCCACCCCGGGATCGACAAGGTGGCCTTCACCGGCTCGACCGCGGTGGGACGCCGCATCCAGCACCAGCTGGCCGGCACCGGTCGCAAGATCACGTTGGAGCTGGGCGGCAAGGGCGCCAACATCGTGTTCGACGACGCCGCCCAGGACCAGGCCGTGGAAGGCATCATCAACGGGATCTTCTTCAACCAGGGCCAGGTCTGCTGCGCCGGCTCCCGGCTGCTGGTCCAGGAGTCGGTGGCCGAGGAGTTCGTGGACAAGCTCAAGACCCGGGTCGAGACGCTCCGGGTGGGTGACCCGATGGACAAGAACACCGACGTCGGGGCGATCAACTCCGCCGCCCAGCTGGAGCGGATCATCACCCTCCGCGACGCCGGCGTCGCCGAGGGGGCGGAGGTGTGGGAGTCCTCCGTGTCCGCTGCCCCGGAACGGGTTCTACGTCTCCCCCACGATCTTCACCAACGCCACCCCGGCGATGCGGATCGCCCGGGACGAGATCTTCGGACCGGTGCTGGCCGTGATGACGTTCCGCACGCCGGACGAGGCGCTGAGCAAGGCCAACAACAGCGCGTACGGGCTGTCGGCCGGGGTGTGGACGGAGAAGGGGTCCCGGGCGATGGGGATGGCCGCCGGGCTGCGGGCCGGGGTGATCTGGGACAACACGTTCAACCGCTTCGACCCGGCCGCCAGCTTCGGTGGCTACCAGGAGTCGGGGTTCGGCCGGGAGGGCGGGCCCGCCGGGATGGCGGCCTACCTGCACACCGACGACGAGCCGGTGCAGGCCCGGCCGCGGACCCGCAAGCGCGAAGGAGACCCGGCGTGACCCGGCTGGCGGTACCCAAGACCTACAAGCTCTACCTGGGCGGGAAGTTCCCCCGCTCGGAGTCCGGTCGGACCTACAGCGCCCGCGATGCCCGCGGGGGCTTTCATGGCCAACGCGGCGCAGGCCTCCCGCAAGGACGCCCGGGACGCGGTCAGCGCGGCCCGCAAGGGCTACGGGGCCTGGTCGGCGGCGACGACCTACAACCGCGGCCAGGTCATCTACCGGATCGCGGAGATGCTGGACGGTCGCCGGGCCGAGTTCGTCGAGCTGATCACCGCCAGCAGCGGGTCCCGGCCGGCGGCCGCGGAGGCCCAGGTGGACGCGGCCGTGGACCGCCTGGTGCACTACGCGGGCTGGACCGACAAGCTGGCCGCTCTGCTGGGCAGCGCGAACCCGGTCTCCGGGCCGTACTTCTGCTACTCCACGCCGGAGCCCACCGGCGTGGTCGCCGTCGTGGCCCCGACCGGGTCGCCGCTGCTCGGGCTGGTCGCCGTGGTCGCACCGGTGATCGCCGGCGGCAACGCGTGCGTGGTCGTGGCCGCCGAGGCCGACCCGTGCGTGGCCGTCACGTTCGGCGAGGTGCTGGCCACCTCGGACCTGCCGGGCGGTGTGGTCAACATCCTGACCGGGTCCGCGGCCGAGATCGCCCCGCACCTCGCGGCGCATGCCGACGTCAACGCGCTCGACCTGACCGGAGCCGACCCCGAGCTCAGCACGGCCCTGGAGCAGGCGGCGTCGGACACCGTGAAGCGGGTCTACGTCCCCGCCGGGACGCCGGACTTCGGCGCGCCCCCCGGCACGGCCCGGCTGCGGGCGTTCCTGGAGATCAAGACCGTCTGGCACCCCACCGGGGCCCTCTCCCTGGCCGGCGGCAGCGCCTACTGACCGCCCCGCACGACCACGACCCGGCTCGCGAACCCGACCACAAGACCCGACCAGCGCCGTGCGTCGCGTCGTCCTCCTCGCCGGCGCGTCCGGCAGCGGCAAGTCCCGGGTCGCTCGGCTGGCGGGTCGGCCGCAGCTGGTGCTGGACGACTTCTACCGCGACGCCGACCACCCCGGCCTGCCGCGCAGGCTGGGCATCGTCGACTGGGACGATCCCGCGAGCTGGGACGCCGACGCCGCTCTGCAGCGCGATCGTCGAGCTCTGCACCCTCGGCCGGACCGCGGTGCCGCGCTACGACATCTCCACCAGTGCCCGGGTCGGCACCGCTGAGCTGGACCTCGGCGCCAGCCCGTGCTTCGTCGCGGAGGGGATCTTCGCCCCCGAGCTGGTGGCTCCGTGCGCGGCGGCGGGGGTGCCGTGCGACGCCCTGTACCTGCACCGCCCGCGGACGCTGACCATGATCCTGCGGTTCGTCCGTGATCTCCGGGAGCACCGCAAGCCGGTCGGGGTGCTGCTCCGCCGGGGACTGGCGTTGTGGTGGGCCGAGCCGGCGATCCGCCGCCGGGCGCTGATGGCCGGCTGCCGCCCGGTCACCCTCCGGAAGGCCCTGGCGGTCATCGCCGGAGATGACACACTCGCCCGGTGACCACCTCACCGCCCGCCGCGGGCCGCACCGGGACGCATCGCGTACCAGGGTGAGCCCGGCGCGAACTCCCACCAGGTCTGCCGGCAGCACTACCCCGACTGGGCGTCGGTTCCCTGTGCCTCGTTCGAGGACGTGTTCGCCGCGGTGGAGAACGGCGAGGCCGAGCTGGCCATGATCCCGATCGACAACTCGATCGCCGGCCGGGTGGCCGACATCCACCACTTTCTGCCGACCTCCGGCCTGCACATCGTCGCCGAGCACTTCCTCCGGATCCGGTTCAACCTGCTGGCCGTGCCGGGCGCGGAGCTGGCGGAGATCCAGACCGTGCACAGTCACGTGCACGCCCTCGGTCAGTGTCGCCGGATCATCCGCGAGCACGGCTGGACCCCGGTCATCTCCGGCGACACCGCCGGGCGCCGCCCGGGAGATCGCCGAGGCCGCCGACCGGCACCAGGCGGCCATCTCACCGCCGCTGGCCGCCGAGATCTACGGGCTGCAGGTCCTGGCCGCCGACATCGAGGACGAGGCGCACAACACCACCCGGTTCGTGGTGCTCTCGCCGCAGTTCGTCCAGGCCCCGGCCGGCAACGGCCCGGTGGTCACCAGCTTCATCTTCAACGTCCGCAACCTGCCGGCGGCGCTGTACAAGGCCCTCGGCGGCTTCGCCACCAACGGCGTCAACATGACCAAGCTCGAGTCGTACATGGTGGGCGGTGAGTTCACCGCCACCCAGTTCCTGGCCGAGGTGGACGGGCACCCCGACGACCTCGGGCTGCGACGGGCGCTGGAGGAGCTGGCCTTCTTCACCACCGACGTCAAGATCATGGGCGTGTACCCCGCCGACCCCTTCCGGGTCACCGGTTCGGCGTAGGTCAGGGCCGCCGGAGGTCGACGCCCCGAGATCCCACCTACAGTGGCGGCATGGCCGGCCCCGACCCACAGGTATCGCGCGGCGGCCGTGCCGTGCCAGTCGTGGTGGCCGCTGCCCTGTTGGTCCTGTCCACCGGCTGCGGCACCGTACCGACCGCCGCTTCCCCGACCCCGCCCTCCATCCCGAGCGCTTCCCCGTCCCTGGCACCGGCGCGGACGGCCGCCCCCGCGCCGGCTCCGACGACCGACCCGACAGCGGCCTCGACCGTCGCGCCGCCGTCCGCCACCCCGACCGGAGTCGGGCACCCCCCCCGCCCGGCCGAGCCCGGCGCCGCCACCGCCGGCCGAGACCCGACCCGCCCAGCCACCGGAACCGGCCAGCGACGGCAGGCCGCGCGCGGCGCGGCTCAGCATCCCCACCCTCGACGTCGACGAGCTCCGGGTCCGGCCGTACCGGGGCTCGCCCGACGACGCCCGCGGCACCCGGATCCAGGACCGGGGCAGCGCGGCGAGCCCGTACGGACCCCGCGGGGGCACGGGCCCGGGTGGGGTCGGCAACTACCTGGTGACGGCGCACCGCACGTCCTCCACCCGGGCGTTCGCGGACCTGCCCCGGCTGGCGAACGGCGACCGCGTGGTGGTGGAGGTCGGCGACCGGCGCTACACGTACCGGATCGTCGACACCCGCCGGACCTCGTTCCGCTCGGCCCGGTCGCTGGCCCGGCAGTCCGCACCGGTGCCCGGCCGACCCGGGGTCCGCCCTACCAAGGCCATGATCACGCTGTCGACCTGCCGCACCCCCGAGGACCGGGCGGAGGGCAACTGGTGGTCCGACGCGTTCGGCAACCCCGAGCACCGGATCGACAAGATCGGCGAGCTGGTGTCGGTGCGCCCCGCCTGAGGACCCATCGGGTCCGAAGCCTCAGAGCCGGGCCCACTCCGGACCGGTCTCGCCGAGCTTCTCGTCCAGCTTGGGGAACAGCGGCGACGGCTTGGCCAGCGGTCGCCCGGCGGGCAGGGGCTGGGGCTCCCAGCGGGCCTGCTCGGCGGCGTAGTCCCCCATCAGCACCGGGTAGTCCGGACCGCCGCCCTCCGACACGGTCCGGATCTCCGGCTGCGCCGCCCACACCCCCTCGGCGCCAAGCGCTGCGTGCACCTTCTGGGCGGCATGTGGCAGGAACGGGGTGAGCAGGGTGTTGGCGTCGCTGACCACCTGCAGGGCGGTGTGCAGCACGGTGTCCCGCCGGGCCGGGTCGTCGGCCAGCTTCCAGGGCTCGGCGTCGGACAGGTACTTGTTGGCCGCCCCGACCAGCCGCATCGACTCCCCGATGGCCTGCTTGAACCGGCTGCGGGCCAGCAGCTCCCCCACCGTGCCGAACGCCCGCCCGGACGTGTCGAGCAGGGCCCGGTCCACGCCGTGCAGCTCACCCGGCGGGGGCACGGCGCCGTTGTGGCGATGGGCCAGCGAGACGGACCGGTTGACCAGGTTGCCCCACTCGTTGGCGAGCTCGAAGTTGGTCCGGCGGACGAACTCGTCCCAGGTGAAGTCGGCGTCGGTGTTCTCCGGTCCGGCGACGGCGATGAAGTACCGCAGCGCGTCCGGTCCGAACTCGCGCAGGAAGTCCCCGACGTAGATCACCTGCCCGCGGCTGGTGGAGAACTTCGACCCGCTCATGGTCAGGAACTCGCTGGACACGATCTCGTCCGGCAGCCGGAGCTCCCCCATCGGCCCGACCTGGCCGCCGTGGTCACCGTGCCCGTTGTGCCCGAGCAGGATGCCCGGCCAGATGACGGAATGGAAGACGATGTTGTCCTTGCCCATGAAGTAGTAGCCGCGCGCGTCCGGCTCGCACCACCACTGCCGCCAAGCCTCCGGGTCGCCGGATCGCCGGGCCCACTCCACCGAAGCCGACAGGTAGCCGATGACGGCGTCGAACCACACGTACAGCCGCTTCATCGGCTGGTCCCGCCAGCCGTCCACCGGCACCGGCACCCCCCAGTCGAGGTCGCGGGTGATGGCTCGCGGCTTCAGGTCCTGCAGCAGGTTCTGGCTGAACTTCAGCACGTTCGGCCGCCAGTCGGTGCGCGCCGACAGCCAGCTGCCCAGCGACCCGGCCAACGCCGGCAGGTCGAGGAAGAAGTGCTCGGTCTCGATGAACTTCGGCGCCTCCCCGTTGATCCGGCTGCGCGGGTTGATGAGGTCGATCGGGTCGAGCTGGTTGCCGCAGTTGTCACACTGGTCGCCGCGGGCGCCGTCGAACCCGCAGATCGGGCAGGTGCCCTCGATGTAGCGGTCCGGCAGGGTCCGCCCGGTCGAGGGGCTGACCGCCCCCATCTGGGTCTTCGGCACCACGTACCCGTTGTCGTAGAGGCCCTTGAAGACGTCCTGCACGACCCGGTAGTGGTTCCTGGTGATGGTCCGGGTGAACAGGTCGTAGGACAGCCCGAGCCCCTGCAGGTCCTCAGCGATCACCCGGTTGTACTTGTCGGCCGTCTCCCGGTTGGTGAGTCCCTCGCGCTCGGCCTGGACCAGGATCGGCGTGCCGTGCTCGTCCGTGCCGGAGATCATCAGCACGTCGTGGCCGCTCATCCGCATGTACCGGGAGAACACGTCGGAGGGCACGCCGAACCCGGAGACGTGACCGATGTGCCGAGGGCCGTTGGCGTACGGCCAGGCCACCGCGGTCAGGATGCGCGATCCACTCACGCGCCAACCCTAGACCGTGGCCGCCGTGATGATCACCGCACGCGACGCCCGGGCGGGCAGCCGACCACCGAGGATCCTACGATCGCGGCATGGCGACCGGCTCCGACCGCGACGCGGCGGTGCTGGCCGCCGTCGACGACGCTGCCGTGCTCGGGCGGCTGGTGGACCTGGTGTCCATCCCCAGCGTGGGCGGCAGCCCCGCCGAGGCGGAGGTCTCGCTGCGCTGCGCCGACTGGCTCGCCGACCTGGGGCTGGCCCTGGACCTGTGGCCGCTGCCGCTCGCCGAGCTGCGGGCGGACCCGCAGTACCCCGGCGAGGAGGTGGACCGCGCAGAGGCGTGGGGGCTGGTGGGCGTGGGGGCTGACGATCGGGCCGACGCGGCCGCGGACCAGCCCTCCGCCCTCGTCCTGCAGGGCCACCTCGACGTGGTGCCGCCGGGCGAGGTCGGGGCCTGGCACCATGACCCCTACGCCGGACTGGTCGCCGACGGCCGGGTCGTCGGCCGCGGAGCGTGCGACATGAAGGGCGGCGTGGCGGCGCTGCTCGGCGCGGTGGCCGCCGTACGGCACAGCCGGGTGCCTCTGCGTCGGGCCTTCGCGGTGCACCTGGTCGTCGGCGAGGAGGACGGCGGGCTGGGCGCCTTCGCCACCCTGCGCCGGGGCCATCGCGGCGACGCCTGCATCATCCCCGAGCCGACCGACCTCACCCTGGTCACGGCCAACGCCGGCGCCCTGGGCTTCCGGATCGAGGTGCCGGGGTTGGCCACCCACGGCAGCACCCGGTACGCCGGTGTGTCGGCCGTGGAGGGGTACGTGCGGATCCACCACGCCCTGGCCCGGCTCGAGCGGACACGGAACGAGACCGTGGAGCCGCTGCTGCGGGACCTCCCGATCCCCTACCCGCTGTCGGTGGGGGTGGTTCGCGCCGGAGAGTGGGCCAGCAGCGTCCCGGACCTGCTGGTCGCGGAGGGCCGCTACGGCCTGCGGATCGAGGAGGAGCCGGACCTGGCCCGGGCCGAGCTGGAGGGGGCCGTGGAGGCCGCCGTGGCCGGCTCGTCGTTCTGGGCCGAGCACCCGCCCCGGGTCCGCTGGACCGGCGGCCAGTTCCGCGGCGGCCACCTGCCGTCCGGACACGTGCTGCGCGACCTCGTCGGCCGGGCGCACGCCGACGTCACCGGGAGCGGCCACCCGGTGGAGGCCGGCGCCCCGTACGGCAGCGACCTGCGGCTATACGCCGCCGCCGGGGTGCCCACCCTGCACTACGGGCCGGGCGACGTCCGCCGGGCCCACGGGCCCGACGAGTCGGTGCCCGTGGACCAGGTGCTCACCGCAGCCCGGACGCTGGCGCTGTGCCTGGTCCGGGCCTGCGGCTGAGCGGCGATCCGGCTCAGGCCTCGGAGACGAGCGCCTCGGAGTGCCGCTTGGTCTTCAGGTCGAACAGCGCGTAGCCGGTGACCACGGCCAGCGAGATCGCCGGCACGATGAACGCCACCGCGATGCTGCCCGTGGCGTCGGCCACACCGCCCATCAGCGGAGTCAGCAGCGCCCCGCCGAGGATCGCCATCACCAGCCCGGCGGCGCCGAACTTGGTGTCCTCGCCCAGACCCTGCAGCGCGACGCCGTAGATGGTCGGGAACATCAGCGACAGCGACAGCGAGATGGCCACCACGGCGATCAGCCCGAGGTAGTTCTGCGAGATCACCCCGAGCAACGCGAACACGACACCCAGCGCGCCCATCACGAACAGCAGCTTGGTGGGCCGGAACTTGCCGAGCAGGTAGAACATCAGGAACCGGGAGACCAGGAACAGCAGCAGGCTGGCCTGCAGGTAGAAGCCGGCCGGGGTCGGCTCGATCCCGACCACCGTCTCCGCGTACTGGATGGTGTACGACCAGGCGCACACCTGGGCGCCGACGTTGAAGAACTGGGCCACCACGCCCCAGCGGTAGTGCGGGTTGCGGACCAGCCGACCGAAGACCCCCTTACCGGCGTGCGGGTGCGCGCCTCCGTGCTCGTGCTCCAGGTCCTCCAGCGGGTTGTGCATGTTCTTCTGCAGGAAGATGGCCACCCAGATGATGATCAGGACGATGGCGATGCCGACGTAGGGGCCGAGCACCAGGCCGAGGTCGCGCTCCTGCGAGGCCACCAGCTGCTCGGGGGTCATCCCGGTCTTGGCGGCCTCCGGCGTGATGTTGCGGTTGATGATCACCGCGCCCAGCAGGACACCGATGTTGGCGCCGACCGGGTTGAACGACTGGGCCAGGTTGAGGCGGCGGGTGGCGGTGGCCTCCGGGCCCATGGCGATGGCGAACGGGTTGGCCGACGTCTCCAGGATGGACAGGCCGGCGGCCAGCACGAACAGGGCGGCCAGGAACACCCCGTACGTCAGCAGCTTGCTGGCCGGGATGAACAGCAGGCCGCCGAGCGCGGCCAGCCCCAGCCCGGTCAGCACGCCGGCCTTGTAGCCGAACCGCTTGTTGATGAACGCCGCCGGGATGGCCAGGGCGAAGTAGGCACCGTAGTAGGCGAACTGCACCAGGCCGGCCTGCAGGTAGGTCATCCCGGTGAAGATCTTCTTGAACACCGCGACGAGGACGTCGGTCAGGTTCGCCGCCGACCCCCAGGCGGCGAAGCAGGCCACCAGCAGGATGAACGGCAGCACCAGCGCCGGGTAGACCAGCCGCTTGTCGTCGGGGCCTCGGTCCTTCATGTCGTCGGACGTGTCGGAACTGTGAACGGTCATGGGGGTGTTTCCGCCTTCTGGGGTGGGGGATGAGGTGCCGAGGGACGAGGTTCGGGACGTCAGCCTGGCATCTCGTGGTACAGCCGCAGCGTCGACGGGGCCCGGAGCAGGGGCTCCAGCTCGGTGTTGCCGCGCTGGTTGTGCTCGGAGGCCATGTGCTCGTCCCAGGCGGCCCGGGAGACGAACTTCTCGATCATGGTCCAAGTGTCCGGCTCGTTCTCGGTGCCGTCCACCCCGCCCTGGACCAGGTGCATGAAGGCGCAACCCTCCTCCGCCTGGGAGGCCGCCCGCATCCGGTGCAGCTGAGCCTCCGCCTCGTCAAGCTGGTCCAGCCGGGGCCTGAGCGTGACCACCAGGAACAGTGCGGTCCCCGGGTCAGCGGTCGGCGCTGCGCTCATTCAGGTCCTCCTCGGTCGTCGTCGACCTGCGTCGTACCCCCGACCCTGTACCCAATCGGCCGCGCTGGCAATCCTGCCGCGCGGGCATCTTGGGCCGAGTGACCCGGTTTGCGGGCCTGGAGGGTGTCGGTGAGCGGCATCCGCTCAGGTCGCTCGGCCAGCCGCCATTCCCCGTCCGACCCGGCGACCATTCGCGGCAGCGCCGCCCAGGGCACGTGGCGCTCCTCGAAGGCCGTCAGCATCAGTCCGGCGTCGAGCAGGCCGGTGAGGATCTCCCCAGGCCGTGGCTCCACTCCACCGTGCGGGCGTTGACGAAGGCCTGGTCGGTGCTGATGTCGGTGCCGTCCTCGTCCCTCTTGGTGGGCTCCGGGCGTGGCAGGTACGGGTGGGCGACCACCAGCAGCCCCTCGTCTCGGCGGTCGTCCGTCGCCCACAGCATCGGGTGGCCGTCGCGCAGGAACCACCGGCCGCCGGGCCTCAGCAGGTCCGCCCCGATCTCTCCCCGGCGGGGCAGGGAAGTCCAGTCCCGACATCCGGGCGCCCAGCCGGGCGAGCGAGAGGGTGTCGGCGCCGAGGTGACACTGCAGTGCACGCCGCGCGGCCCGTCCACGGAGCCGAGCCGGGCAGGTCGAACCGCACCACGAGGGACAGGTACGCCGGATCGTCGAGGAAGCGCTGGAAGCCGGAGTCCGGGAGCCTGCGTGGACGTCGGCGCGCTCGTCCACAAGGCCCGGTTCAACCCCAGGGGGACTGCCGTCCTGGCCCGGGCGTCGTCCGCGGCGTTGCCGGCGGTCCGACTCAGCCGGCCGCCGGGGTGTTGACGAGGAACACCTCCCCGTGCGGACCGGCGACCGAGGCCATCCGCCCGAACGGGGAGTGCCACGGCTCGGCCAGCACCCGGCCGCCGAGGTCGGACACCCGCCGGCAGGTGCGGGGCACGTCCTCGACCTGGAAGTAGGTCCGCCAGTGCGGCGCAACAGCCGGCCCCGCGATCTCGACCGAGCCGATGCCACCGACCGGACGGCCGCCCAGCTCGATGGTCTCGTAGGCCATGCCCCCCGGAACGGGCGCGAAGCTGTAGCCGAACACCGAGCCGTAGAACGTGCGGGCGGCGTCCAGGTCGCCGACCAGGCCCTCGCTCCAGACCACCGTGCCGGGACGGCCCCACACCTCGATGCCGGTGTGGCGGCCAGCCTGCCACAGGCCGAACACCGCCCCCGTCGGGTCGGCGGCCACCGCCATCGCGCCCAGCTCACCGATCGGCAGGGTGGGGACCACGACCTGGCCGCCGGCCTCGGTGACCCGGCTCAGGGTGGCCGTCGCGTCGGCAGCCGCCAGGTAGGTGGTCCAGGCCACCGGCTGGTCCTGGCCGGGGCCCTGGACGGGCCCGAGACCGGCCACCGCGTAGCCGTCGACCCGGGCCGTCCGGTACCCGCCGAGCTCGGCTGACCCCTCCTCCAGCTGCCAGCCAAACAGCTCGCCGTAGAAACCCGCCGAACGCTCGACGTCGGGACTCATCAGGTCCACCCACGCCGGCGTGCCGTCCGCCCAGGAACCCGTGTTGACCGGCATGGCTGCTCCCTCCGGCGGCCCCGCCGCTGGGGTCCGTGTCCGCCGATGCTACTGCGCCTCTGCGTGCCCCCACCTACACGCGATTCGTCCAGGTCCGCGCGAAGCTTCGCGCGGACCTGGACGAATCGCGTGTAGGTGGGGGTCAGCGGTCGGCGCCGAGGGCGGCGAAACCGGGCTTGATGACGTCCTCGATCAGGGCCAGCCGGGCGTCGAAGCGGTAGAAGGCGCTCTTGGCCGCGTTGATGGTGAACCAGCGGACGTCGGCCAGGGTGTAGTTGAAGGACTCGCTGAGCAGCTGGAACTCGCGGGACAGCGTGGTGCGGCTCATCAGCTGGTTGTCGCAGTTCACCGTGACCCGGAACCGCAGCCGGGCCAGCAGACCGACCGGGTGGTCGCCGATCGAGTCGGCCGCGCCGGTCTGGACGTTCGACGACGGACACATCTCCAACGGCACCCGCTGGTTGCGGACGTAGGCGGCGAGGTCACCGAGCACCGGGTTCCCGCCCTCCCCGATCATGATGTCGTCGATGATCCGGACCCCGTGGCCGAGCCGGTTGGCGCCGCAGATCTGCACCGCCTCCCAGATCGACGGCAGCCCGAACGCCTCCCCGGCGTGGATGGTGAAGTAGGCGTTGTTGCGCTTCAGGTAGTCGAACGCGTCCAGGTAGCGGGTCGGCGGGTAGCCGGCTTCGGCGCCGGCGATGTCGAACCCGGCGACCCCGTCGTGCCGGAAGCGGATGGCCAGCTCGGCGATCTCCCGGGACGGGCTGGTGTGCCGCATTGACGTGACGAGCTGTTGGACGACGATCTGCTGGCCGCGGTCGGCGCAGACCTCCATCCCCTCCCGCAGCCCGTCCCGGACCGCCTCGACCGCCTCCCGGGCCGTCAGCCCGTCCTCCCGGTGCTGCTCGGGCGCCCAGCGGGCCTCCCCGTACACCACGCCGTCGGCGGCCAGGTCCTCGACGAACTCCCGGGCCACCCGGCGCAGGTTGGCCGCGGTCTGCATCACGGCCACGGTGTGCTCGAAGGTCTCCAGGTACCGTTCCAGGGAGCCCGAGCTGCACGCGTCGTAGAACCACTGGGACAGCTCGGCCGCGGTGGCGGCGGGCAGCTCGCGGCCCAGCTCGGCGGCCAGGTCGATCACCGTCTGCGGCCGCAGCCCGCCGTCCAGATGGTCGTGCAGCGACACCTTGGGCGCAGCCCGCAGCAGGTCCAGGTCCAGGGTCACGGGCGGTGCTCCTCCTCGGCGACGTGCTCCAGGTCGCGGCTGCCGAAGGCCTGCGGCAGCACCTGGGTCATGGTCAGCACGCCGCGCGGGGTGTCGACCAGCAGATCGGGCCCCCCATGCTCCCACAGCAGCTGCCGACACCGGCCGCACGGCATGATCACCTCACCCAGGCCGTTGACGCAGCTGAACGCGACCAGATGCCCGCCGCCCCCACCGACCAGATCCGACACCAGCCCGCACTCCGCGCACAGCGTCACCCCGTAGGCGGCGTTCTCGACGTTGCACCCGGCGACCACCCGCCCGTCGTCGACCAGCGCCGCCGCCCCCACCCGGTACCCCGAGTACGGCGCGTACGCCCGGGCCGTCATCTCCCGCGCCTTCCCCCGCAGCGCCGCCCAGTCGACCTCGGTCACGCGGGCCCGCGCCGGGGCTCGCGGCCGACGGTCCGTTCCGACGCCGCGGGGTGGGGCGCGGCCCGGCCTGAGGGGGAGCCCCGCGGCAGAGGCCCTCCCGGACCACCGGCAGCGTCTCACTCCTTCTCAAAGGGGATCCCGTCCGCAGCCGGCGCACGCACCCTGCCGACCAGCCCGGCCACGGCGATGATCGTCGCCACATACGGCAGGATCAGCAGGAACTGGCTAGGCATCGGCGTGCTGAGGGTCTGCAGCTGGGAGGCCATCTGGGTCACGAACCCGAAGAACAAGGCCATGATCGAGGCCAGCACCGGGTGCCAGCGCCCCATGATCAACGCGGCCAGGGCGATGAAGCCGTTGCCCACGGTGAACTCCTTGCTGAAGGACCCGGTCGAGGCCAGGGTGAAGAACGACCCGCCGAGGCCGGCCAGCACGCCTCCGGCCAGCACGGCCGACCAGCGCACACCCCGGACGCTGATCCCGACGGTGTCCGCGGCCTCGGGGTGCTCGCCGACGGAGCGGATCCGCAGCCCCCAGGAGGTCTTGAACAGCAGGAACCAGACCACCACGACGGCCGCGCCGGCCAGGTAGGCCAGGATGTTCTGGTTGAACAGCACGGCCCCGAAGAACGGGATCTTCGACAGCCCGGGGATGGGGATGCTCTGCAGTACCGGCGCGGAGTTGTAGGTGTCCGAGGCCGGCTGCACGAGCTGGTCGAACAGGAAGCCGGTGACGCCCACCGCCAGCAGGTTGAGCACGACCCCGAGCACCACCTGGTTGACCAGGTAGTTGATCGAGAAGACCGCCAGCAGGGCCGCCATGCCCAGCCCGGCCAGCATGGCGGCGAGCATGGCGAACGGGCACCGACTGCGTCACGCTGCCCGCCACCGCCGCGGCGAAGGCCGCGGCCAGGAACTGGCCCTCGATCGACACGTTGACCACGCCGGCCCGCTCGCAGAGCACCCCACACAGGGCTCCGAACACCAGCGGGGTGGCCAGGGACAGCGTGCCGGCGAACTGGTTGCTGACCGGGAACGGCAGATCCCGCCCCGCGGCGGCCCAGCCCAGGAACCCGACCACCACGGCCAGCCCGGCCACGGTCGCCACCAGCGCCGGCAGCCGTCCCCGCAGCCGGCCGCTGAGGAAGCCGGCCGCGGCGGCCAGGCACAGCACGGCGCAGATCACGACCGTCATCCGGCCCGGCAGGGCGACCGTGCCCAGCTGGACCTCGTCGAAGGCGTCGGACAGGGCGAACTGGGCCGAGCCCCGGGTCGAGGGCAGCAGGACGAGCAGGATCACCCCGATGACCCCGATGAGTACGCCGGTCGAGATGCGCTGACGTCGCTTCTCGCCGGACTCGACGAAGCGCAGCTCGCCGGTCGACGCGCCCTGCTGGGCCATCGCGGTGCTCACGCCAGTCCCCCTTCGGCGGCCGGCCCGACGGGCCGGGCCTTGCGGGCGGTCACGAACGGGATGATCCGGGTGACCAGGGCCGGTGCGGCGACGAACAGCACGATCAGCGCCTGCAGCACGGTGGTCAGGGTCAACGGGGTCTGGGCGATGCTCTGCATGGCCAGCCCGCCGGCGTGCAGGGCCCCGAACAGCAGTCCGGCCAGCACCGTGCCCAGCGGCTTGGACCGGCCCAGCAGGGCGACCGTGATCGCGTCGAAGCCGATCGAGCCGACCAGACCCTGGGACAGCGGCACCGGGACGCCGGAGGCGCTGGGGCCGAGGGCGGCCTGGACGCCGGCCAGCCCGGCCAGGGCGCCGGCCAGGGCCATGGTGATGATCGTGGTCGCGGCCACGCTCATGCCGGCCGTCGCGGCGGCGTGCGGGTTGGCGCCGACGGCCCGGATGGCGAAGCCGATCGTCGACCGGTCGAGGATCCACCACACGGCCACAGCGGCGGCCAGGGCGACGAAGAACCCGAGGTGCAGCTGGCTCCCCGCCAGCCGGGGGAACGTCGCGTTCCAGTCCACGATCGGCGAGATCGGGTCGGTGCGTCCGGGCCGCTGGAACGCCGCGGTGGTCAGCAGGTAGGCCAGCAGGCCGGCGGCGATGTAGTTCATCATGATCGTCACGATCACCTCGTGCGCGCCGGTGCGGGCCTTCAGCCAGCCGACGATCCCGCCCCAGACGGCTCCACCGAGCACGCCGGCCAGCACGGCCACCAGCAGGTGGAGCAGGGGCGGCAGGTGCAGGGTGAACCCGACGTAGGCGGCCAGGATGGCACCCCAGATCGCCTGCCCCTGGGCGCCGATGTTGAACAGGCCCGCCCGGAACGCCAGCCCGACGCCGAGGCCCGCGCAGATCAGCGGGGCCGCCTGGGCGGTGGTCTCGGTGATGGCCCCCCAGCCGCCGATGCTGCCCGTGATCAGTGCGCCGTACGCACCGCTCACCTTGTCCCAGGACGCCGTCAGTGCATCGGAGGGGCGGGCGAAGAAGTAGGCGAACCGGGAGCGCACCTCGGTGTCGGAGACGATCATCAGCACCGCACCGACCAGGAAGGCCAGCACGATCGCGGCCGCCGTGGTGACCACGTCGATCCAGGGGAAGCGGCGCGGCAGCGGGGCCGCGCGGGGTGGCCCCCTTCCCGGCCGGGCGTCGAGCCGGACCCGACGGGCTGACCGGCCGGCCGGTCGGGGCGCATCGGGTCACTCACGGCCGACCTCCTGCTCCAGGGCTGCGTCCTCTTCGGCCGCCGTGGTCACCGACGCCGCGGCGAAGGCCTCCTCGGTCGGGACGCCCGCCATCATCAACCCCAACACCTCGCGCGAGGTGTCCGGCCCGACGATTCCGACGACCCGGCCGCGGTACATCACCGCGACCCGGTCGGCCAGGGCCGCCACCTCGTCGAGCTCGGTGGACACGATCAGCACCGCGGTCCCCCGGTCGCGCTCGGCGACCAGCCGCTGGTGCAGGAACTCGATGGCCCCCACGTCGACCCCGCGGGTGGGCTGGCTGGCGATCAGCACCGACAGCGGGCGGGACAGCTCGCGGGCCAGGACGACCTTCTGCTGGTTCCCGCCCGACAGCGAGGCCACCGGGCTGTCGACGGACTGGGTGCGGATGTCGAACTCCTCGACCCGCGACTCGGCGAACCGGCGGATGGCGCCGAGGTCGAGGGCCGGGCCGCGGGCGAACTCGGCGTCCCGGTAGCGGTTCAGCACCAGGTTCTCGGCCACCGTGAAGGACCCGACGAACCCGTCGTGCTTGCGGTCCTCGGGGACGAAGCCGAGCCCGTCGTCGATGGTCTGGCGGGGCAGGGCGTTGGTGATCGGCTTGCCGTCCAGGGTGACTGTGCCCCGGCTGACCGGCAGGACGCCGAGCAGGGCCTCGACCAGCTCGCTCTGGCCGTTGCCCTGCACCCCGGCCACGCAGACGATCTCACCGCCGGCCACCTCCAGGTCCAGGTCGTCGACCACGATCGCCCCGGTGGGGCTGGCCACCGAGAGACCCTCGCAGCACGAGCCGCGGGCGGGCCTCGGCCGGGGCAGGTTCCTTGTCGACCACCAGCTGCACCGCCCGGCCCACCATCAGCTCGGCGAGCTCGCCCTCGGAGTCCGATGGCTGCGCGGTCCCCACCACCCGACCCCGGCGGATGACGGTGATCTTGTCGGCGATGGCCCGGACCTCGCGCAGCTTGTGGGTGATGAAGACGATGGCCCGACCCTCGTCCCGCAGGGAGCGCATGACGGCGATGAGCTCGTCGATCTCCTGCGGGGTGAGCACGGCAGTCGGCTCGTCGAAGATCAGGTACCGGGCGTCGTTGGCCAGGGCCTTGAGGATCTCCACCCGCTGCTGGATGCCGACCGGCAGGTCCTCCACCACCGCGTCCGGGTCCACCGACAGCCGGTAGCGGTCCGACAGCTCGCGCACCGTCGTCCGGGCCTGCCGCATGCTCAGCACACCGGCGGTGGCGTTCTCCCGTCCGAGGACCAGGTTCTCGGCCACGGTGAACACGTCGACCAGCATGAAGTGCTGGTGCACCATCCCGATCCCGGCGGCCATCGCCTCCTTCGGGTTGCGGATGCTGCGCCGCTGCCCGTCCACCAGGATCTCGCCCTCGTCTGGCTGCAGCAGGCCGTACAGGACGTTCATCAGGGTGGACTTGCCGGCGCCGTTCTCGCCCAGCAGGCAGTGGATCTCGCCCGGCCGGATGTCCAGGTCGATCGCGTCGTTGGCGACCAGCGCGCCGAAGCGCTTGGTGATGCCGCGGAGCTCGAGGCCGGTCGTCGTGGTGTCGACGACCGCGCCCCCGGGGCGGTCAGCTGTCACAACCGTGATCCTCGCAGATGATGGGCGGATGCGGGCGGCCCGCACGCTCCGGCCCCCGGAAGGCGCCAGAGGGAGACCCGAAGGCCTCCCTCTGGTGCGCGCAGTTCAGAACGACGCGGACGTCACTCGCTCGGCTGCGACTTGGACTCGATCTTGATCGCCCCCGACACGATGTCGGACTTGATCTTGTCCAGCTCGGTCTTCATCTCGGCGGGGACCTTGGCGTCGAAGTCGTGGAACGGCGCGAGCCCGGTCCCCTCGTTCTCCAGGGTGCCGACGAACGGGTCGTTGCTGAAGGAACCGTCCTTCGCGGCCTTGATCGCGTCGGTGACGGCCACGTCCATGCCCTTGTAGACGCTGGTCATGATCTGCGGGCAGTACGCGGCGGCACTCTCGCAGCCGTCGGTGTCGACCCAGATGGCGTTGACCTTCCCGCGGCTGGCCTTGGCCGCCTGCAGGCCACCGATGCCGGCCGGACCGGCGACCGGGAAGACGATGTCGGCGCCCTGGCTGATCAGACCCTGGGCGACCCGCTGGCCGCCCTTCTGGTCCTCGAAGTCACCGGTGAACTGGCCGTCCTGCTTGGCCGCGTCCCAGCCGAGCAGGGTCACCTTGGCGCTCTTCTGCTTGTTGTAGTAGTCGACGCCCTGGCTGAAGCCGTCCATGAAGATGGTCACGGTCGGGATCTTGGCGCCGCCGAAGGTGCCCACCTTCTTGGTCTGCGAGCTGCCCGCCGCGAGGTAGCCGGCCATGAAGCTGGACTCGGCGGTGTTGAAGACCAGCGGCTTGAGGTTCTTGGCCGCCGGGTAGGCCTTTGGGTCGTTGTTGTCGACGATGGCGAACTTCACGTCGGGGTTCTTCTTGGCCGCGGCGAGGGTGTCGTCGCTGAGCAGGAAGCCGACGGTGATGACCATGTTGCACTTGGCGTCCACCATCGACTGGATGTTCTTGGCGAAGTCGGCCGCCGCGTTCGACTCGACCTGGCCGGTCTCGATCCCCAGCTCGTCCTTGGCGTCGGTCAGGCCCTTGTACGAGGTCTGGTTGAACGACTTGTCGTCGAAACCGCCGGAGTCCGACACCATGCACGCCTTGAACGCCGCGCCGGAGCCCGACGACGCGCTGGTGCCGCCGCTCGGCGCCGCCTCGCCTCCGGTACCGGGCGCCTGGGCACAGCCGGCCAGGGCCAGCGCCGCGGCCCCCAGCACCGCGGGGACACTCAGCACGAGCCGGCGCGCGCGGGCGGAGCGAGCTCCGGCCCCTGCGGCGAGCGGTGTGGACTTCTTCACGGACGGCCTCCTAGGCACACGCGGTCGAGAGTATTTGCGGTCCCGGAGCCGATCCACGCAACCTTCCGCGCGGCATCGGCCCCGACTCCAGAGACAGACTCTAACCGCAGATTCGACGCTCGTCTTACCGTCGGGTAACGATCCGAGCACGGACGGCGGGCGTCCAGCGGTGATCCGTTGCGCCGCCGGCCGCGGCGACCTCAGCCGGGCAGGCTCGAGGCGAGCTCGCTGAGCACCTTCACCCCGGTCGGGATGCAGCGCTCGTCGACGTCGAAGGTGGGCTGGTGGATGTCCGGTGTGCTCACCTGGCCGGGGGTCCGGACCCCCAGCCGGGCCATCGCCCCCGGCACCTGCTGGAGCATCCAGGCGAAGTCCTCGCCGCCCAGCGACTGCTCGGTGACGGCGAGGGCTTCGCGGCCGAGCGCGGCGGTGACGGCGGCGGTCAACCGGTCGACGCCCCGCACGTGGTTGACCGCCGGCGGCACCCCGGCGGTCACCGACACGTCGACGCCGACCCCGAACGGGGCGACGATCTCGCGGATCAGCTCCGGGACCAGCCGCTGCGCGGTGTGCCAGCCGTTCTCGTCCAGGGCCCGCAGCGTGCCGTCGATGGTGCCGACCTGCGGGATCGCGTTCGCCACCGAGCCGGCCTCGATGCATCCCCACATCAGCGACACGCCGCTGCGGGGGTCGACCCGCCGGGACAGCACCAGCTGGGTGGCGGTTGCGATCGTGCCCAGGGCGCCGATCACGTCCGCGGTCAGGTGCGGGCGCGAGGTGTGCCCCCCGGAGCCGGTCAGGGTGACGTGCACCCGGTCGACCGCCGAGGTAATCGGGCCGACCTTGAGCGCGACCCGCCCGGCCTCGGTCCGCGGGTCGCAGTGCAGGGCGTAGACCTCGCTCAGGTCGTCGAGCACCCCGCAGGCGATCGCGTCGACGGCGCCGCCGGGGCTGGACTCCTCGGCCGGCTGGAAGATCAGCCGGACCCCGCGCTCCAGCTCGCCCCGGTCCCGCAGCGACGCCAGCACCAGCCCCGCGCCGAGCAGGATGGTGGTGTGCACGTCGTGCCCGCAGGCGTGACAGCGGCCCGGATGCTGCGAGCGGTAGGCCACCTGCTTGCCGTCGGCGATGGGCAGGGCGTCCAGGTCGGCGCGCAGGCCGACCAGACCGCGGCTGACGTCCCAGCCCGCCGGCAGGATGTCGCACACCGCGCCGGTCCCGATCTTCAGCACCTCGGCGCGCAGACCGCGGCCCGCCAGGGTGTCGCAGACCAGCTGGGTGGTGCGGTGCTCCTGGTTGCCGATCTCGGGGTGGGCGTGGATGTCCCGCCGGATGGCGACCAGCTCCTCGGTCAGCCGCTCGGTCAGGCCGGCGATGACTGAGGTACGGGACGGCGCCGTGGATCGGGCATGCACCGCGTCATTTTCGCACGCTGGCGCAGCCCCTCAGGTGCGGCGCGGGTCACCGGACGCCTCGGGGTCGAGCCAGCCGACGGCGCTGGCGGCGGCCCGCTCCGCCTCCGCCCGGGTGCCGAACCGCTGCTCGGCGAAGTACGCGACGTCGTACCAGGTACCCATGTCCTCCGGATCGCGGCGGAACTCCTCGAATCCGAACGAGCCGTCGGGCCGACTGAACACGTCCACCGCCCGGTTGTGCTCGGTGGTCTCGTAGCTGGCCACGATGGTCCACGACGGGTCGAGGTGCGTCATGGCCCGACCGTACTGCGGGATCGGCCGCTCGTCGCCCGACGCGCCTGAGTTAGGGTTGCCTAACCAGAGCGCAGACAGCGCGACCAGGACAGGTCGGGGGTCGGGAAGGACCACGTGGGGTACTACCAGGACTACTACCGGGCCGAGGTCCGGGTGGTCCGACGGCTCACCCCGACGATGCAGCGGATCGGCTTCGGCGGGGAGGACCTCCGGCGCTTCGTCAGCACCGAGGTCGGCGACGAACGGTTGGTGGTGGTCTTCCCGCCGCCCGGCGGGCGGGAGACCGCGGCCCCGACCCCGATGCCGGACGGCACCCTGGACTATCCCGATGCACAGCCGCAACCCGCGGTGCGCAGCTACACGGTGCGACGGTGGGACCCGGCCGCCCCGGAGCTGGTGATCGACTTCGTCGTCCACGACGGGGGGGTGGCCGCCCAGTGGGCCCTCGGGGCCGCGGTCGGCGACGTCGTCTACCTGTCGCCGGCCGGCGGCTGGTACGCCCCGCCCGCCGACGCGGGCTGGCAGGTGCTGCTCGCGGACCTGACCGGGCTGCCCGCCCTGGGCCGGATCGTCGAGGGCCTGCCGGCGGGGAGCCGGGCCGACTGCATCGTCGAGGTACCGGACCCCGGCGACGTGCAGCAGATCGACAGCCCGGCCGAGGTCAGCTGGACCTGGCTGGTGGGGACCGGCAACGGCCACGGCCCGAGCGGGCTGGCCTCCCGGTTGCGCGCCGCCCCGCTGCCGGCCGGGCCCGGCTACGTCTGGTTCGCCGGGGAGGCCGCGGAGTCGCGCGCGGTCCGCAGGTACGTCCGGCGCGAGCTGGGGCTGGGCCGGGAGTCGTTCACCGTGCTCGGGTACTGGCGGGTCCGGCAGGAGGAGTGGCTGCAGCGCTACGCCGCGGTGGGCGAGCGGCTGGAGGCGCAGTACGCACAGGCGCTGGCCTCCGGGGTCTCCACCGGCGACGCGCTGGAGATGTACGACGCGGAGCTGGAGCGCGCCGGGCTCTGAGCCGGGCCCGGTCAGAACCGTTCGCTCGGCTCGTAGACCCCCCAGACGTCGCGCAGCGCGTCGCACACCTCGCCGACCGTGGCCCGCCGGGCGAGAGCGGCGCGGAGGGCGGGCAGCAGGTTGTCCGTGCCGCAGGCGGCGGATCGGATCGCCGCCAGGGCCGCGGTCACCTCCCCGGTGTCCCGGTCGGCGCGCAGCCGCGCTCAGCCGGGCGGTCTGCGCCGCTTCGGTGGCCGGGTCCACCTGCAGCGGCTGGTAGGGCTCCTCGGTGTCGAGCACGAACCGGTTGACCCCCACCACCACCCGGTCGACGGCGTCGACCTCACGGGCCACCTGGTAGGCCGACCGCTCGATCTCGGCCTTCTGGAAGCCCTGCTCGATCGCAGCCACGGCGCCACCGCGCTCGGCCACCTCGCCCATCAGCCGGAGCGCCTCCGCCTCGACGGCGTCGGTCAGCGACTCGACCACGTAGGAGCCGGCGAACGGGTCGACGGTCTTGGTCACGTCGGTCTCGTAGGCCAGCACCTGCTGGGTGCGCAGCGCCAGCCGGGCGGCCTTCGGGGTGGGCAGCGCGAGGGCCTCGTCGAAGGAGTTGGTGTGCAGGGACTGGGTACCCCCGAGCACGGCGGCCAGCGCCTGCACGGTGACGCGGACCAGGTTGACCTCAGGCTGCTGTGCGGTGAGCTGGACGCCGGCGGTCTGGGTGTGGAACCGCAGCATCTGCGACTTCGGGTTGACGGCCCCGAACCGGTCGCGCATGGTGTGGGCCCAGATCCGCCGCGCGGCCCGGAACTTGGCCACCTCCTCCAGCAGCGTGGTGCGGGCCACGAAGAAGAACGACAGCCGCGGCGCGATGTCGTCGACCGCGAGGCCGGCCGCCAGGGCCGCCTCGACGTAGGCGATCCCGTCCGCCAGGGTGAAGGCGATCTCCTGGGCGGGCGTCGCGCCCGCCTCGGCCATGTGGTAGCCGGAGATCGAGATGGTGTTCCACCGCGGCAGCCGCGTGCGGCAGTAGGCGAAGGTGTCGCTGACCAGCCGCAGCGACGGCGCCGGCGGGTAGATGTAGGTGCCGCGGGCGATGTACTCCTTCAGCACGTCGTTCTGGATCGTCCCGGTCAGGGCCTCCGGCGGGACACCCTGCTCGGCGGCGACCAGCTCGTAGAGCAGCAGCAGCACGGCCGCGGGAGCGTTGATGGTCATCGACGTGGACACCTCGCCGAGCGGGATGCCGGCGAACAGGGTCCGCATGTCGTCGATCGAGTCGATCGCGACCCCGACCCGGCCGACCTCACCGGCCGCCAGCTCCGCGTCGGAGTCCAGGCCCATCTGGGTGGGCAGGTCGAAGGCCACCGACAGCCCGGTGGTGCCGTGGCTGATCAGCTCCCGGTACCGCGCGTTGGACTCGGTTGCGGTGCCGAACCCGGCGTACTGGCGCATGGTCCACGGCCGGCTGGTGTACATCGCGGGGTAGACCCCTCGGGTGTACGGGAACCCCCCAGGCTCGCCCAGCGCAGACGCCGGATCGAACGCGCGGAGCGCCTCGGGACCGTAGACCGGGTCGAAGGGTGTCCCGGACTCGGTGTGACCTGTCATCGGTGGCCTCCTGCCTCGCCCGTCACCGTCGGCGCCGCACCCGGTGGCCAGACCTGCACCGTACCGGTGGTCCCCGAGCCGGGCGGGAGGTGGGAGCCGGGCGGGCGGGAGCTGGCTGGGCCGACCGGGCACCGGTCAGGACGCGCTGCGGACCAGCCGCTCCGCAGCGTCGAGGATCAGGGTCGTCTCCCGCTCCCAGGCCGGCTCCTGACCCCGGTACGGTCCGGTGGCCAGCGAGACGACCACCCCCGCGGCGCGCAGCCGGAGCTCGGCGGGGTCGACCCGGGCGTCGAACACTGGCATCCAGGTCTGGACCAGCTGAGCGACCCGGGCGGCCTGCTGAGCGTTCATCCGCTGCACGGTCGACAGATGGGCCACCAGGCAGGCCAGGTCGTCGGCCCGGCGGCCCGGACCCACGGTGTCGACGTCCAGCAGCCCGGTGACCCGGCCCTGCGCCACAAACAGCTGGCCCTCGTGGAAGTCGCCGTGGGTGGGCTCCTCCCCTGCCGGGATCCCGGCCAGACCGGTCCGGATCTGCTCACCGAGCCAGCGCAGCCTGGCCTGCTGCGCGGGCAGCGCGGCGGCGACCATGTCGGTGTACTGGTCGATCGCCTCGGTCCAGGGACTGCGGCGGGGCAGGTTGGCGACGGCCGGCGGGAGGGCGTCGAGCACCTCGATCAGGACCTCCGCGCGGCACGGCGGCGCTGGCTCGAAGATGGCCTGGGCGAGCGGACGCCCGGGCAGCTCCCGCAGCACCAGCAGGAAGTCCTCGGTCGCCGCGGCCACCCCGGGCGCGGGGATCCCGGCCGCCAGCAGCAGGTCGTGCCGCTGCCGGGTCGGTCCGAACAGGTGCTCACGGAGGGCCTTCACGTAGAAGACCTGCCGACCGGCCGGTCCCGCGACCACCGCCCGCAGCACCGCCCGCCTCCGGGGCCGGTAGCCGATCATCTCCAGCTGCACCTGGTCGGGTGTCACGCCCCCGGGCACGGCGTCGTACTCGGTGAGGAGTTCGGCCACGCTGGCCGGGTACGCGGCGCGGACCAGGCCGGGCAGCTCGGGGTCGCGAGGGTAGAGCCAGACTGCCACCTCGCGCGCCCCGTCGGCGAAGATCACCGCCCGCTCGTCGGTCCGGCTCCGGCCGTCGGCCCGCGCGCTGGCTCCGAGGAGCTCGGTGCGGCGACCGAACGGCCAGTCCACGACGGCGCTGAAGGTGGCGGTCGTGGACCGTTGCGGATGGGCGTCCACGTGGTCGAGCTGCCAGCTGACCAGCTGTCCGCCCCCGTGCTCGACGGCCGCGGTCAGCAGCGGCCCGACCTCCGCGGAGGTGAGCAGCCCCGAGCCGTCCGGGTCGTCGGACTGCACCGCCGCCGCCTCCCTCCCGACCCCGTCGAGGACTCCGCAGCATCCTCGCACGCCCCGGCGTCCGGTCAGCGAACCGAGCACCCCGGCCGGGTCGGCCGCTCTGACAGCATGGCCACCATGGAAACGGCTCTCGCGATCATGGCCATCGCCGCGACGGTGATCGCCGTGACCGCGGTCGCCGAGCGGATCGGCCTCTCCGCACCATTGCTGCTGGTGCTGGTCGGTATCGCCGGTTCTTTCGTCCCCTTCATCCACGAGCCCGAGCTGAGCGCGGACCTGGTGCTGTTCGGCCTGCTGCCCCCGTTGCTGTACTCGGCGGCGCTGAAGACGTCGGTGATCGACTTCCGCTCCAACCTGCGCTCGATCGGCTACCTGTCGGTCCTGCTCGTGGTCGTCACCGCCCTGGGGGTCGGCCTGGTGGCCTGGCTGTTGCTGCCCATTCCTTTCGCGGCGGCCTTCGCCCTGGGGGCAGTGGTGGCGCCGCCCGACGCAGTCGCCGCCACCTCGATCGCCCGCCGGGTGGGCATGCCGCGGCGACTGGTGACCATCCTGGAGGGTGAGTCGCTGGTCAACGACGCGACCGCCATCACCTGCCTGCGGACGGCGATCCTGGCCCTGTCCAGCACGGTCAGCGTCGCAGGGGTGGCCCTCGGCTTCGTCACGGCCGCGGTCGGCGGCGTGCTGACCGGGATCGTGGTGGCGGTGCTCGCGCTCAAGGTCCGCCGGCGGCTGACCGAGCCGGTCTTCGACACGGCCGTGTCGCTGCTGGTGCCGTTCGCGGCCTACCTGCCGGCCGAGGCCATCCACATCGGGGACGGCCACGGCTCCGGGGTGATCGCCGTGGTGGTGGCCGGCCTGATCCTCGGCACCAAGTCCCCCAGCGTCCAGTCCGGCCGCTCCCGGCTCAGCGAGCGCGTCAACTGGAGCACCGTCGCGTTCCTGCTGGAGAACGCGGTCTTCCTGCTGATCGGCCTGCAAGCCCGGCGGATCGTCACCGACGTGGCGCAGTCCCCGTTGAGTGTGCCGCGGACGCTGGTGTTCTGCGCGGCGATCCTGCTGACGGTGATCGTGCTGCGGCTGGTCTGGGTGGGCGCCGCCCGCTTCTTCCTGTTCCGGCGGGACGGGACCTACAGCGTGACGCCCCCCTGGTCCAGCATGTTCGTGATCGGCTGGGCCGGGCTGCGCGGTGTCGTCACGCTGGCCGCGGTGGTGCTCATCCCGGCCGACACCCCGTACCGGGAGACGCTGGTGCTGGCGGCGCTGGTGGTGGTGGCCGGGACCCTGCTGATCCAGGGCGGGACGCTGCCCGCCGTGGTCCGCCGCCTCGGCCTGCGCGGCCCCGACCCCCGCTCCGACGCCCTGCAGGCGGCCACCGTGCTGGAGTCCAGCACCCGGGCCGCGCTGACCAGGCTGGACGAGGAGACCGGTGCCGGTGACAGCCCTGAGACGGTGGCCGTGCTGCGCGACCGGATCCAGTCCCGGCCGCACGCGCTGTGGGAGAAGCTGGGGTCCACCGACACCGAGACCCCCTCGGAGGAGTACCGCCGGTTGCGCCTGATGACCTTGCAGGCCGAGCGCGAGGAGGTACTGCGGATCCGGCGGACCGGGACGGTCGAGGCGGACGTGATCGAGGAGGTGCTCTCCACGCTCGACGTCGAGGAGTCGATGCTGGCCCTGGCCGTCGAGCGCAGCGACGCGCTCAGCGAGGACCCGGTGGCCACCCCGCGCAGCGTCGAGGGACCGTGCCAGCACCTGCAGTCCGCGCCGCCCGACATCGACGCCGCCGGTTCCACCCGCTGTGAGGACTGCGTCCGGGAGGGCACCACCCCCGTGCACCTGCGGATCTGCCTCACCTGCAGCAACGTCGGCTGCTGCGACTCCTCCGTCGGGCGGCACGCCGAGCGGCACTTCCAGCAGCACGGCCACCCGGTGATGCGCTCGTTCGAGCCGGGCGAGGAGTGGCGCTGGTGCTACCTGGACGAGCGGATCGGCTGAACCGGGTCCGGGCCGCTACCCCGCGGGCAGCAGGCCCGTCTTGGCGAACGCGTCGGCCAGCGTGGCGGAGGCGACGGCGCGGGCCTTGTCGGCCCCCTGGGCCAGGATGGCCTCCAGCTCGGTCCGCTCGCCCATCAGCTCCAGCGTCCGCTCGCGGAAGGGCGCGGCGAACTCGGTCACCGCCGCAGCGACCTCCTTCTTCAGGTCCCCGTAGCCGCGGCCGGCGAACGTGTCGACCAGCACCCTGATCTCGGTCCCGGACAGTGCGCTGAGGATGGTCAGCAGGTTGGCCACCCCCGGCTTGTTCACCTCGTCGAACAGAACCTCGCGGCCGGAGTCGGTGACGGCCGAGCGGATCTTCTTGACGTTGACCGAGGGGTCGTCGAGCAGCTCGACGATGCCGGTCGGCGCCGACGTGGACTTGCTCATCTTGGCGGTCGGCTCAGCCAGGTCCATGATCTTGCCGACGGCCTTCACGATGTAGGGCTCCGGCACCACGAACGTCGTCCCGTACCGGCTGTTGAAGCGCGCGGCGAGGTCCCGGGTCAGCTCGAGGTGCTGGCGCTGGTCCTCGCCGACCGGCACCCGCTCGGTCTGGTACAGCAGGATGTCGGCCGCCATCAGCACGGGGTAGGTGAACAGACCCACGCTGGTGGCCTCGGCGCCGTACCGAGCGGCCTTGTCCTTGAACTGGGTCATCCGCTGGGCCTGGCCGTAGCCGGTCAGACAACCGAGGATCCACCCCAGCTGGGCATGTTCGGGGACGTGGGACTGGACGAAGACGGTGGAGCGTTTTGGGTCGACGCCGGCGGCCAGCATCTGGGCCGCGGCCCGCAGCGTCCGGTCGGTCAGCCGCCGCGCGTCCTGCTCGACGGTCAGGGCGTGCAGGTCGGCGACCCCGTAGAACGCGTCGAACTCGTCCTGCATCGATGTCCACTGCCGGAGCGCGCCGAGGAAGTTGCCCAAGTGCAGGGAGTCGGCGGTCGGCTGGGCCAGCGAGAGGGCCCGGGGGCGGCGGGTCGGGGTGAACGGCCCGGCGGACTGGGGGTCGGACATGCCGCAGATTGTTCCACGCCACCGTGGTGGCTCAGGCGGTTTCCGCCGCCGCCCCCGCCCGCTCCGCGTCCTCGGTCGGTGCGGTGCGCTCGGCCCGGGGCTCGGACCGGCTCGGCCGACGGGGCTCCGGGAGGGTGGGCTCGACCTCGCCGAGCCGCCGCACGGCCAGCGAAGCGGCCCGCCGACCGTCCAGCTCGGTCACCCGCAGCTCGATCCGGATCGGCTGCTCCTCGCCCTCGGCCGCCTCGTGCACCACGCTCTCCACGGTGGCGTTGACGCTCGGCAGCTCACCGCGCTGGGCCATGAAGTAGCCGGCCAGGGTGTCGTAGGGCCCCTCCGGCAGGACCAGGCCGGTCTTGTCGGCGAACTCGTCCAGGGTCGTCAGCCCGTCGACCACCTGGTCGCCGCGGAGGGTGGTGCGCTCCTCGGTGACCACGTCGTACTCGTCGGTGATGTCGCCGACCAGCTCCTCGACGAGGTCCTCCATGGTGACGATCCCGGCCGTGCCGCCGTACTCGTCGAGCACGATCGCCAGGTGGTTCGAGGTCCGCCGCATCTCGCTCAACGCCCGCAGCACCCGCACCGTGTCCGGGAACGAGATCACCGGCCGGGCCACCTCCGACACGGGCGTGGTCCGGGTGCTGACCTCGGGGTCGAGCAGGTCACGTACGTGCACGAAGCCGATGATGTCGTCGGCGGACTCCCCCGTCACCGGGTAGCGGGAGTGCGGCGCCTTCAGCACCTCCCGGACCGCCTTGTGGGCGGGCATGTCCCCCGGCAGGAAGTCGACCTCGGTCCGGGGCAGCATGACCTCACGCAACCCCCGCGCCCCGGCGTCGAACACGTCGTCGACGATCTGCCGCTCCTCGTCGCCGAGCGTGCTGGAGCCGCTGACCAGGGCCCGGATCTCCTCGTCGGTCACCTCCTCCCGGCCGGCGTTGGGATCGCCGCCGAGCAGCCGGACCACCACGTCGGTGGAGACGCCCAACAGCCAGATCACCGGGCGGGCCAGCTTGGCGATGAGGTCCACCAGGGGGGCGAGGGCGAGGGCGAAGGCCTCGGCTCGCTGCAGAGCCAGCCGCTTGGCGGTGAGCTCGCCGAGCACGATGGAGGCGTAGGAGATGACGGCGGTGATCAGCACCAGGGCGACCGTGTCCGCGACGGTCTTGCTGAACGGCAGCAGCCGCTGCAGCTGCGGGCTCAGGGCCGCCGACAGAGTCGCCCCGCCGAAGGCGGCGGACAGGAATCCGGCGAGGGTGACGCCGATCTGGACCGCGGACAGGAACCGGTTCGGGTTCTCGTTCAACCGGGCCACGGTCTGGCCGCGTTTGCTGCGGTGCGCCAACTGCTTGACCTGGCTGTCCCGCAGCGACACCAGCGCCATCTCGGCTGCGGCGAAGACGCCCCCGATGACGATGAACAGCACGATCAGGACGACGTTGAGGACGGTCTGGTTCATGCTCGGCTCGTTCGCGGTCCGCGGCCGCAGCGGACGGCGGGCCCGTGTCGTCGGTGCCAGCGCTGCCGATGTGAAGGTTGGCCCTGTGCAGGTTGTTGGCCCTGTGCAGGTTGTTGGCGTGCAGGTTGTTGGCGTGCAGGTTGTTGGCGTGAAGGCTGTCGGTGTGAAGGTTGCCGGTGTGACTGTGGTCGGGGGGCCCCGGATCTGTGCGCGTCGGCGTCGTCAGCGGCCCCGGGGGACTCGGCTGCGACACCGGTCACACCGGTACCCTCGGCCGTGGCCACGGCCTCGGGCGGCGTGCTGGGCTGGTTCATGGCTCCAGGGTAGTGAGGTCGGCCCCCACCCACCGACGCCGCGGCGGCCGGCCGGTTGCCGAACCGGGGCCGGACTGACTTGGATGGGACGGTGCATCCAGCCGCGAGCACCCCGTCGTCCTTCCCGTCCACGGCGCCGGTGCTCATCGACGACACCCGGCGGGTGGTGCTGCGACCGCACACCCCCGACGACGTGCCGGCGCTGGTCGAGCAGGCCCGCGACCCGGAGTCCGTGCGGTTCACGACCGTCCCCACCCCGTACGGCACCGAGGACGCCCGGGCCTTCTTGAGCCAGGTGGCGCTCGGCTGGCAGCAGGGTGACCGGCTCAGCTGGGCTGTGGAGGCCGATCGCAGCGGGGGGCGCGGGTTCTGCGGGACGGTCGACCTCCGGGTCAGCGGATTGGACGAGGCGGAGATCGGGTTCGGCCTGCATCCGGCGGCCCGGGGCCGGGGGGTGATGAGCAGCGCCGTCCGGCTGGTCCGCGATCACGCCTTCACCCGGCTGGGCCTCCGCGTGCTGCGCTGGCGGGCGGTGGTCGGCAACTGGCCGTCCCGGCGGGTGGCCGCCGCCGCGGGGTTCCGCTTCGAGGGCACCGTCCGGCTGCTGCTCGAGCACCGCGGCGAGCGCCTCGACGGTTGGCATGCCACCGTGGTGGCCGGTGAGCCGCCGACCGACCGCAGCTGGTCCGACCCCGCCAGGCTGCCGGGCCGCGGCCTGCTGCTGCGGCCGTTCGCCGACACCGATGCGGCGCGGGTGGCCGAGGCCTGTGCCGACCCGCGCACCCGCTACTGGCTCACCTCGCTGCCCAGCCCGTACACGCACGGCGACGCGCTGGCCTACATCGAGGCCACCCGGGAAGACGCGGCGCAGCACACGGCGCACACCTGGTGCGTGGCCGACGCCACCGACGACCGGTGTCTCGGGGCGATCAGCCTCGACGGCTTCGGCGGCTACCACCGGCGGTCCGAGATCGGCTACTGGGCCCATCCGCAGGCTCGGGGCCAGGGCCTGATGAGTGAGGCCGTGCGCGTGCTGACCCGGTACGCCGAGGAGCAGCTGGCCGTGCACTCTCTGCTGGTGCGATGCGCGGCCCGCAATGCCGCGTCCCGCCAGGTCGCGACCCGGAACGGCTACCGCGAGGTGGGGGTGCTGACCCGGGCCGAGCCGCTGGGGGACGGCACCCTGGACGATCTGGTGCTCTACGCCCGGCCCTGAGCGTCGCGCGGTCCCCGCCGCGTCCCGCTCTGGCAGACTCCAGCGGGTGACGCTGAAGATCAGTGTGATCGGCACCAACTACCTGGGCGCGACCCACGCCGCCGGGATGGCGGAGTTCGGCCACCGGGTGGTGGGGGTGGACATCGACCCCGAACGCGTCGCAACCCTGGCCGCAGGATGCTCGCACATCTACGAGATCGGCCTGGAGCCGCTGCTGGAGAAGCACACCGCAACCCGCCGGCTGCGGTTCACCACCGACTACGCGGTGATCGCGGACTGGGCCGATGTCCACTTCCTGGCCCTGGGGACCCCATCGGGGGCCGACGGCAGCGCCGATCTGCGCCAGCTCCACGCCGCGGTCGACACCCTCGGCCCGCTGCTGACCCGTCCGGCGCTGGTGGTGGGCAAGTCCACCGTGCCGGTGGGCACCGCGGTCGAGCTGCAACGCCGGCTGCGCGTGCTGGCCCCGGCCGGGGACGGGATCGAGGTGGCCTGGAACCCGGAGTTCCTGCGGGAGGGCTTCGCGGTCGAGGACACCCTGCGCCCGGACCGGCTGGTGTTCGGGGTCCAGTCCGACCGCGCCCGGACCGTGCTGGAGCAGGTGTACGCCATACCGCTGACCGAGCAGACACCCGTGGTGCACTGCGACCTGGCCACCGCCGAGCTGATCAAGACCGCGGCCAACGCGTTCCTCGCCACCAAGATCAGCTTCATCAACGCCATGGCCCAGATGTGCCAGGCCGCGGGCGGCGACGTCACCCTGCTGGCCGACGCACTCGGCCATGACCGGCGGATCGGCCGGGAGTTCCTCAACGCCGGCCTCGGCTTCGGCGGGGGGTGCCTGCCGAAGGACATCCGGGCCCTGGCCGTCCGGGCCGACGAGCTCGGCGTCGGCGTGCTGTCCGGCCTGATCGACGCGGTGGAGGCGATCAACGACGGGCAGCGCACCGGGGTCGCCGACCTCGCCGTCGCACAGGTCGGCGGCGACATCGCCGGCAAGCGGGTCGCCATCCTCGGCGCCGCGTTCAAGCCGGGCACCGACGACACGCGGAACTCCCCGGCCCTGACGGTGGCCGAGCAGCTGCACGCCCGGGGAGCCGAGGTGCTGGTGTACGACCCACAGGCCCGGTTGCCCTACCGGGAGAACTTCGTCCAGGTGGAGACCGTGGAGGACGCCGTGACCGGCGCCGACGTGGTGCTGCACCTGACCGAATGGCCGGAGTTCCGGTCCCTGGACCCCGAGCACCTCGGCTCGCTGGTGAAGGACAAGGTGGTCATCGACGCCCGGCTCAAGCTGTCCGGCCCGGACTGGCGCCGGGCCGGCTGGAAGCTCGTTCAGATCGGGCGGGCCGGCTCGCTGTAGCGCATCAGCACGGGTCGCCGCCGCGGACGACGTCGAGTGCCTCGGCGAGGGTGCTGGTGGCGACCGCCACGCAGGTGTCGGCCGCCCCGTAGTAGAGCCGCAGCTCGTCGGTGGCCGGGTCGTGCACCAGGCCGCAGGGAAACACCACTCCCGGCACGTCCCCGACCAGCTCGTAGGACTCCGCGGGGCTCAGCACCCATTCCGCGTTGCGTCGGATGACCCGGCTGGGGTCGTCCAGGTCGAGCAGCGCGAGCCCGGCCCGGTACAGCGCACCGGCGACCGTCTGCCGCACGCCGTGGTACACGACCAGCCATCCTTCGGGCGTCTCCAGGGGCGGCGCGCCGATCCCCACGCGCGCCGAGTCCCACCACCCACCAGCGCGGGCGGCCAGCACCGGCTCGGGCGGCGCTCCACGACTGCAGGTCCGGCGACCGCGACAACCAGATGTCGGCCCGCGCGGTGAGCGCGGTCACCGGCCGGTGGAACAGGACGAACCGGCCGGCGACCTGGCGGGACAGCAACGCCCCGTTCTTGTCCTCCGGAGCCCGGACCATACCGAGCCGGGTCACGGTCGTGAAGTCGGTGGTGCTGGCCAGCGAGATGCTCGGCCCGCCGGGGCCGAAGGAGGTGTAGGCGATCACCCAGGCCGCCAGCTCGGCAACCCAGGTGACCCGCGGGTCCTCCAGACCCCACTCCTCCTGCCGGACCCCCGGTTCCGGGGCGAGCAGCGGCTCCTCGTCGACGACCCAGTTGGACAGGCCGTCAGCCGACCGCGCGACCGCCAGGTGGCTGATGCCCCGCCGGTCCTCGACCCGGGCCACCAAGACGGTGGCACCGTCCACCTCCGCGGCCCCGGCGTTCAGCACGGCGTTGACCGGGTACGGCCAGCGCTGCGGGGCCAGCAGGGGGTTGCCCGGGTGTCGCCGGAACAAGGGCACGGACCCGCGACGGATGGCAGTCATGGTCGGGACGGTAGTCGGCGCGGCGGCCCCATCCGGTCAGGACGCGCGGCGGGACCGCAGCCGGCGCACGCTCAGCGCGGCCTGGAGGAAGGCCAGGGTCGATTCCGCCCCCTGGTTGTCGTTCACGGCGTACTCCCCCAGCCCGTCGCGACAGCCTCCGGTCAGCGGGTCGACGAGCGGGACCCCGAGCCGGTTCCGACCGCCGAACCAGCCGAACGCGACCTCGGCCTCCGCGGCGTACCGCGCCGCTCCGGTGACCTCAGCCGCCGTGACCAGGGCCTCGACCAGGGCGGCGGCGTCCACCGCCTGCTCGTCGCCCTCTGGGCTGCGCGGGCCGTCGCCGGCCGGCCCGGCCGCCTGCCGCCAGCGGTTGCCCACCAGCCGGACACAGTCCCCCGCCACCCCGCACTGGCCGGCGTACCAGTCCAGGGCCTGCCGGCCGGCCGCGACCCAGCTGTCCACGCCGAGCCGGTCACCGGCCATCAGCAGCGCCTGGGGCAGCCGGGCGTTGTCGTAGGTGAGGTAGTCCTCGAACCACCACCACCCGGGCTGGCCGCACCCGGCGAACCAGTCCGCCAGCCGTTGGGTCAGCTCCCGCAGCTGTTGCCCGGCGGCGCGATCCAGGTCCTCGAGCGGGCGGGCGGCCAGGCCCAGAACGGCGAAGGCTGCTTCGCGCGGCGACCGGGAGGCCGCCGCGGCCGGCAGCAGCTCGTCGAACATCCGACGGACCGGCTGGGCGACCCCGGCGCCGGTGGCCGAGGCCAGCAGCGTCCCGAGCGCCCACAGGGTCCGGCCCAGGTGGTCACCGGCGTGCGGCTCGTCGCACCACACGCGGTCGTAGCCCAAGAAGTTGCGGATCCCCGGCTGCATCGGCTCCCAGGCGTGCAGCAGGAAGGCCACCGAGCGCTCCGGTTCGTCCGGCAGACCGGCACCCTCGCCGCGCAGCGCCAGGTCGACCAGCAGCAGCCGCGCCACGTCGTCGGTGCAGTAGCCGCTGCGCCGGTTCGGCACCGAGCCGTGCGCGTGCTGGATGATTCCGACGTCGTCGACCAGCGTGCTCAGGTGCCGCAGGTCCACACCGGGCGGGCCTGCAGCGACCCGGCCCCGGCTGGCCCGGCCCGGGCCAGTGTCGGTGCCCTCCCGGGCGACAGGCTGCCCCGGTACCGGACGGCGACCCACCCCGACCGCCTCCCGCAGGACCCCCAGGGAGTCGGCGCCGACGTGCGACCAGGACAGCCCCGCCCCGATCCGGCGGGCCTCGGCCCGGGCCGCCGCGAGGCGGTGCGGGTCGTCCAGCAGGTCCAGCACCGCCGTGGACAGCGCATCGGGGTCGTCGAACGGCACCAGCACCCCTGCGCCGCTGGCCAGCAGGTCCTCGGCGTACAGGTACGGGGTGGACACCACCGGACAGCCGGCCGCGACCGCGAAGGTGAGCGCGCCGGACACGATCTGCTCCCGGGAGCGGTACGGGGTCAGATAGATGTCGGTGGCGGCCAGCAGTCCGGCGATCTCCTCGACCGGGGCGAACCCGTCCACGAACCGGACGTGGCCGCCCAGGTCGAGGTCGGCCACCTGGCGCCGCAGCCCGTCGCGGTAGGTCTCGCCGTCGTGCCGGACCACCTCGGGATGGGTCTGACCCACCACCAGGTACAGCACCTCCGGGTGCTGGGCAACGACCTTCGGCAGGGCCGCGATCGCGGTCCCGATGCCCTTTCCGGCCGAGATCAGCCCGAACGTGGAGACGATGGTCCGCCCCGCGCCGAGCCGGGCCGGGGCCGCGTCCCGGAGCAGGTCGGGCGCACCGTGCGGCACCACCCGGACCCGAGCCGGCGGGCTCACCTGCTGGGCGATGATCATCTCTCGTGCCGTCTGGGTGAACACCGTGGTCAGAGCGGCCTGCGCCCCCAGCCGGCGGAGCACGTCCAGCTGGGCCGCCGAGGGGTCGGACAGCACGGTGTGCAGGGTGAGCACCAGCGGTTGGCTCAGGCTCTCGGCGAGCGCGACCACCGCCGCACCGGCCTCGCCCCCGAACAGCCCGTACTCGTGCTCGAGCAGCACCACGTCGGCTCCGCGCTGCTCGAGGACCCGGGACGCGGCGCGGTAGCTGTCTGGGTCGTCCCGGGCGATGGTGGTCAGCACCTCCGGCGCGCTCGGCCGCGGCGTGTTCGCATCCACCAGCGCGACCACGTCGACCACCGTTTCGGGGTCGGCCCGCAGGATGGCGTCCCTCAGGTCGCCGGTGAAGACCGCGATCCCGCAGGCCTTCGGGCGGTAGGTGGAGACGATGGCCACCCTCATCGCGACACTCCTCTCCGGCGGAGTGGAACTCCCCCGAACATCGAACCTTACGGCGTAAGCGTTACGACGGCATTTCCTGCGTGAGTCGGGTGCGGGCACTGGCGCGGCGCTCCTCAGCTCCCCGCCGCGACTCCGGGCGCGCCGCGACGAGACCGACATCGACCAACTCCGACCCCGCGGGGCGATTCCCACCTACACTCCTACGGAGGCGAAGACTTGCCTGTCCCGCACCTGACGTCCGCGCTCCACAGGGGAATTCTTGCCACCATCGACCGCCACGGCTTGGGCCTGCGCCCGATCGAAGCCACCCGGCGAGCGCGAGGTCGGGTCCCGTGAGTGATGACGCGCCCCTCGGTGACGCCGGCGACACCGAACCGGCCGACCGGGTCCAGATCGGGGTCGTCGCCGAGCGACTCGGGTTGTCGGTCCGCACCCTCCACTACTGGGAGGAGGTCGGGCTGGTCACGCCGTCGGCCCGCAGCGCCGGAGGTTTTCGCCTCTACACCCCCGAGGACATCTCCCGCCTGACCATCATCCGGCGGATGAAACCCCTGGACTTCTCGCTGGAGGAGATGAGGGAGCTGCTCGAGGCGTTCGAGTCACTGCACACCCCTGGGGCCGACCCGGACGCCGTCGCGGCCGCCGAGTCGGTCATCGCGGCCTGCCGCGAACGCGTCGCCGACCGGCGGCGTGAGCTGCAGCGCCTCCTCGTCTGGGCCGCCGAGTTCGACGACCTGCTCGCTCGCAAGGCGCTCTAGCCCAGCGGCCCGGCCGCAGGCACCCGCGCCAAACCGTCCGGATGCTGTCCGAATTAACACTTCGGGCCCGCAGACCCTACTCTCGCGTTAGAGTCGGGTTGCGACACCCCACGGGGACCGCGACACCTGTCATTTGTCAGATTCGGGCCACGGGGGGACCGCCGGATGACGCTGCATGACCGCTTCGACCCACGCCGCAACAACTTCGACCTGATTCGCCTGGTGCTCGCCGGAATGGTCGCCGTGGCCCACGGGATCGTGATGCGCACGGGTCACCAGCCCTACTTCGGCATCTCCACCCTGGGGGACTTCGCCCTCGACGGGTTCTTCATCCTCAGCGGCTTCCTGGTGGTACGGAGCTGGCTGAGCCTGGGCAACTTCTGGCGCTACGCCTGGCACCGGTTCCTGCGGATCATGCCGGCGTACTGGGTGTGCCTGCTCGTCCTCGCGTTCGTCGTCGCACCCACGGCCCTGGCCTTGGAAGGCCGGCCGCTGACCGAACTGTGGACCGCCCCGGACTCGGCGATCAGGTTCGTCGAGGTGAACCTCGGCTTGAACGTGTTCACCTACGAGATCGCCTCGATCTTCGCGCACAACCCCAACCCGCTGATCGTCGACGGATCCCTGTGGACGCTGATCCTGGAGGCGGGCTGCTACGTCGTGCTCGCTGTCCTCGGGCTGATCGGCGTGCTCCGCAAGCGCACGTGGGTGATCCCCGCCTTCGCCCTGGTGCTGTGGATGCTGGCCACGCTCTACGACTTCGGCGTCTACGTCGGCATCGGCGACAACACGCTGCGGATGCTGATGCTGTTCCTGATCGGCGCCAGCATCTACCTGTACGCCGACCGGGTGCCGATGCGGGCCTGGCTGGCCGTGGCCGCCGCGGTCGTGTTCGTCGCCAGCGTGGCCCTGCTCACCAACTACCGGATGGTCGGCGCCGTCCCCCTGGCCTACCTGCTGATCTACTGCGCGGCCGGTCTGCGGTGGAACCTCCGGCTCAGGACGGACCTCTCCTACGGCGTCTACATCTACCACTGGCCGATCGAGCAGCTGCTGATGCTGACCGTGGTGGCGCAGCTGCCCACGCCGGCGTTCGTGCTCGTCGGCCTGGTGCTGATCGTGCCGGTCGCGCTCGCCTCCTGGTACGGCATCGAGCGGCGGGCCCTCCGGCGCAAGAACCAGCGCTTCCCGAGCTGGCTGCCCGGCGCGGACCGCCGGCAGCCACCCACCCCGGTGGACTCCGCGAACGTGGCCCTCGCCCCGTCGCCGGCCCTCCCCGCCGCCCGCGGCGAGTGAGAACCACCCCCGCCATGATCGCAGCCTGGTCGGCCACGCCGAACCCTGAGCCCACCCGCTCCCCGGCCAGGCGCTCCCGGCGCCGTCTCCGATGACAGGCCCGACGATGCCCAGCGGGACGGTCGGGCCGGTCGCGATAACGTTCGACGGTGACTGCCACCGACCACCGCACCGACCTCAGCGCCACCATCGTCTACACCCGCACCGACGAGGCCCCGCTGCTGGCGACCTACTCGCTGCTGCCGGTCATCCAGGCCTTCACCAGCAAGGCCGGCGTCGCGGTGCAGACCCGCGACATCTCCCTGGCGGGGCGGATCATCGCGCAGTTCGGCGACCGACTGCCCCCCGAGCAGCGGGGCGCGGACGCGCTGGCCGAGCTGGGGGCGCTGGCCAAGACCCCCGAGGCCAACATCATCAAGCTCCCCAACATCTCGGCCTCGGTCCCCCAGCTCAAGGCAGCCGTCGCCGAGCTGCAGAGCCAGGGCTACGACCTGCCCGACTACCCGGAGAGCCCG
The DNA here is from genome assembly GCA_963832435.1 of uncultured Actinomycetota bacterium. Classification (GTDB taxonomy): domain Bacteria; phylum Actinomycetota; class Actinomycetes; order Propionibacteriales; family Propionibacteriaceae; genus Microlunatus. The sequence continues at coordinate 682,224 of CAWHTY010000009.1, read as the reverse complement.
ACCACCCCGGAGGACGCCGACATCCGCGCCCGCTACGACAAGGTGAAGGGAAGCGCGGTGAACCCGGTACTGCGGGAGGGCAACTCCGACCGCCGCGCCCCCGCGTCGGTGAAGCAGTACGCTCGCAGCCACCCGCACACGATGGGCGCCTGGTCCCCGGACTCCAAGACCAACGTGGCGCACATGAGCGCCGGTGACTTCCGCTCCAGCGAGACCTCGACCGTGATCGCCGCCGACGGCAGCCTGCGGATCGAGCTGGTCGGGGAGGACGGGAACATCACCGTGCTCAAGGAGTCGGTGCCGGTGCTGGCCGGCGAGGTGGTCGACGCCACTGCGATGCACGTCGCGGCACTGGACGCGTTCCTGGCCGAGCAGATCGCGCGGGCCACCGCCGACGGCGTGCTGTTCTCGATCCACCTGAAGGCCACCATGATGAAGGTGTCCGACCCGATCATCTTCGGGCACGTGGTCAGGGCCTTCCTGCCGTCGGTGTTCGAGACGTACGGGGACACGCTGACGGCCGCCGGGCTCAGCCCCAACAACGGTCTCGGCGCGATCCTGGCCGGGCTGGACGGCCTGCCCGAGGGCCCCGAGATCGCGGCGGCCATCGCCGCGGGCATCGCCGAAGGGCCCGCGCTGGCCATGGTCGACTCCGACCGCGGCATCACCAACCTGCACGTCCCCAGCGACGTGATCGTCGACGCCTCCATGCCGGCCATGATCCGGATCGGCGGCCACATGTGGGGGCCCGACGGCGCGGAAGCCGACACCCTGGCCGTGATTCCCGACTCCTGCTACGCCGGCATCTACCAGGTGGTGATCGACGACTGCCGCGCCCACGGCGCGTACGACCCCACCACCATGGGCTCGGTGCCGAACGTCGGCCTGATGGCCCAGGCCGCCGAGGAGTACGGCTCGCACGACAAGACCTTCGAGATCCCCTCCGCCGGCACCGTGTCGGTGGTGGACCAGAGCGGGGCAGTGGTGTTGTCGACCCCGGTCGCGGCCGGCGACATCTGGCGGATGTGCCAGACCAAGGACACGCCGATCCAGGACTGGGTCAAGCTCGCCGTCACCCGGGCCCGGGCCACCGCTGTGCCGGCCGTGTTCTGGCTCGACGAGGGACGCGCCCACGACGCCAACCTGATCGCCAAGGTGCAGCAGTACCTCCCCGACCACGACACCGAGGGCCTGGACCTGAAGATCATGGCCCCGGAGCAGGCGATCGCCTTCTCCCTGGAGCGGATCCGCAGGGGCGAGGACACCATCTCGGTGACCGGCAACGTGCTCCGCGACTACCTCACCGACCTGTTCCCCATCCTGGAGCTGGGCACCTCGGCCAAGATGCTCTCGGTGGTGCCGTTGATCAACGGCGGCGGCCTGTTCGAGACCGGGGCCGGGGGCTCCGCCCCGAAGCACGTGCAGCAGCTGATCAAGGAGAACTACCTGCGCTGGGACAGCCTCGGGGAGTTCTTGGCCCTCGCGGTGAGCCTGGAGCACCTGGCCCAGTCCACCGGCAACGCCTCCGCCCAGGTGCTGGCCGACACCCTGGACCGGGCCACCGGCACCTTCCTGAACGAGAACAGGTCCCCCAGCCGCCGGGTGGGCGGGATCGACAACCGGGGCAGCCACTTCTACCTGGCCCTGTACTGGGCCCAGGAGCTGGCGCGGCAGAGCGACGACCCGGTGCTGGCCGAGGCGTTCGCCCCGCTGGCCGAGCAGCTGAGCGAGCAGGAGCACACCATCACCGCCGAGCTGATCGCGGTCCAGGGCTCACCCGCCGACATCGGAGGCTACTACCGCCCCGACGACGCCCTGGCCAGCGCCGTGATGACCCCGTCGGCCACGTTCAACGCCGCCTTGTCCCGGCTGGCCGACTGAGTGGTGGCCGGGGGCGGTGAGCAGCGCGCCGGGGTGACGCTGACCCACCTGGACGACGAGCTGTTCGACGGGGCCGGGGCGACCAAGCGGGACCTCGTCGACTACCTCGACGCCGTTGCCGAGGCGATGCTGCCGGGCCTGACCGACCGCCCGCTGTCGGTGGTCCGGATCCGTCCCGGGGCAACCGCCGTTCATGCAGAAGAACCTCCCCCGCTACACCCCGGACTGGGTGCGGAGAGTCGCCATCTGGTCCCAGGGGTCGCGCCGGGAGATCTCCTACGCCCTGGCGGACGACCACCGCACCCTGCTCTGGTTCGCCAACCAACGGGCCGTGGAGTACCACGTGACCCTGTTCACGACGACCGCTCCGCAGCGGCCCGACTTCTTGGTGATGGATGTGGACCCACCCGAGGGTGCGGCGTTCCCGGTGGTGGTCGCGGCGGCGCGCCTGGTCCGCCAGTCGCTCGCGGAGGCCGGGCTGGCCGGGGCCGTGAAGACCAGCGGCGCCAAGGGCCTGCACGTGTTCGTGCCGCTGGCCGAAGCGTCCGCCGAGGACGTCGCCGCCGCCACCCGAGCCGTGGCCGCCCGCGCCGAGCGGATCGATCCCGAGCTGGCCACCACGGCGTTCGTCAAGGATGAGCGGCAGGGCAAGGTGTTCCTGGACTCCACCCGGGCCGGCGGCGCCACCGTCGTCGCGGCCTACAGCCCGCGGATCCGACCGGGGGTGCCGGTGTCGACCCCGGTGGACTGGGACGACCTGGACGCCGTGCACCCGGCGGAGCTCACCGTGCACACCGTGCCCGGCCTGCTCGCCGGCAGCCCGCGCTGGGCGGACCGGCTGCCGAGCGCCGCAGCCGCTGCCTCCGGACCTGGTGGCCGAGGGCCACGGCATTCCCATCGCCCGGGTGCAGGCGATGCACGAGGGCAAGCGGCGCAAGCGGGCCCGCCCGGCCCCCTGAGGCACCGCGGCGATCGCGACGCCCAGCGCGGAACGCGCCGCCGGGTGGACGGCTCAGCCGGGCGCGGTCGGCCGCCACACCAGGTCGACGCGGTCCTCGGGGTGCTGGGCGGCCACGTACGCCTCCTCGCTCGGCATCCAGTCGGTCAGCCATTGGTGCGCCATCCCCGGCCCGTCCCGTTCCAGCGCCAGCGCCAGCCGGATGGCGTACGGCACCTCGATCCACACCGTGACGTCCCAGGGCACGCCCAGCCGCAGGTCGGTGCTGGAGACCCCCTCGACCACGACCGGGACCCCGACCGGCACCCGGTGCCACTCGGCCCCGGTGTCGGTAGCCAGTCCCAGCGCTGGTAGCGCGCGAGCCGGCCGGCCAGCAGCGGTCGGAGCACCTGGACGACGAACCGCCCGCGGTCCCAGCCGGTCAGGCCGGGGCGGGCGAAGTCGTCGACGTGCACCACCACCGCGCCGGGCAGGGCGGCCGCGATCGCCGCGGCCAAGGTGGTCTTGCCCGAGGCGCCCCGGCCGTCGACACCGACCCAGCGCGTGCGGCTCGCTGCTCGGGGAGCCGGCGCACCACCTCGGAGACCACCGCGGCGGCGGGAATCCCGGCGGGCAAGATCTCGGGCACGAGCCTCCCGGAGGCGGGGTCGAGGCGGAGTTGCTAGCGTCAGCGTAGAGAACCGGTCCGAGCGAGGAGAGAATCCTGTGAGCACACCCGTCAAGGTCGCCGTCACCGGTGCCGCCGGCCAGATCGGATACAGCCTGCTGTTCCGGATCGCGAGCGGGTCCCTGCTGGGCCCGGACACGCCGGTCGAGCTTCGGCTGCTGGAGATCACGCCGGCGCTCAAGGCCCTCGAGGGCGTGGTGATGGAGCTCGACGACTGCGCCTTCCCGCTGCTCAGCGGCGTGCAGATCGGCGACGACCCGACGCAGGTGTTCGACGGCGACCAACATCGCACTGCTGGTCGGAGCCCGTCCGCGGAGCAAGGGCATGGAGCGCGGGGACCTGCTGGAGGCCAACGGGGCCATCTTCAAGCCGCAGGGTCGAGCGCTGAACGACCACGCCGCCGACGACATCCGGGTGCTGGTCACCGGCAACCCGGCCAACACCAACGCCCTGATCGCGCAGCGCAACGCCCCCGACATCCCGCCGGAGCGGTTCAACGCCTTGACCCGGCTGGACCACAACCGGGCCCTCGCCCAGCTGGCGGCCAAGACCGGCGCCGCGGTCACCGACATCGCCAAGATGACGATCTGGGGCAACCACTCCGCGACCCAGTACCCCGACCTGTTCCACGCCGAGGTGCGGGGCCGCAACGCCGCCGAGGTGGTCGACGACCGGGCCTGGATCGAGAACACCTTCCTGCCCACCGTCCAGCAGCGCGGGGCGGCGATCATCGAGGCCCGGGGCGCCAGCTCTGCGGCCAGCGCCGCCAACGCGACTGTCGACCACATGCACGACTGGGTGCTCGGTACCGCCGAGGGGGACTGGGTGTCGATGGCGGTGCCCTCCGACGGCTCCTACGACGTGCCGGAGGGCCTGATCTCCTCGTTCCCGTGCACCGTGTCCGGCGGGACGTACGCCATCGTGCCGGACCTGGAGATCGACGGGTTCTCCCGGGGGAAGATCGACGCCAGCACCGCCGAGCTCGCCGAGGAGCGCGACGCCGTGCGGAGCCTCGGCCTGATCGGCTGACCGCCGCGCCGACCCCGCGCGTGGCCAGGGCCCCCGGGGTCGGCAGGATGGTCGGCGCGAAGAGGTATCACCGCCCGGGGTCACGGATCATTTCGGCAAATGGCACAACAGCTGACGATCCGGTCACCGGGCCCCACCGAGAGGCCGCACGGGATGCCGGACGACGAGGAGCTGACCGTCCCCGACCTGGTCGTGGCCGCCACGAGCGGTGACCAGCAGGCTTGGGACAGCCTCGTGGTCCGGTTCACGCCCCTCGTGCTCTCGGTCGTATCGCGGTACCGGATGAACGACGCGGATGCCGCGGACGTCTCGCAGACACTGTGGCTGCGGCTGGTGCAGCACCTGCCGCGGCTGCGGCAGCCGGCCGCGTTGCCGGGGTGGATCGTGACCACCACCAGCAACGAGTGCCTGCGGGTCATCCGCATCCGCCAACGGACCGCCTCGTTCGACCCGACCATCGAACCGCCGCGGAACCGAGGCACACTGAACCTGGCCGCTGCCGGCGAGATCGACACCGACCTGCTGGCCGACGAACGGCGCGTCGCCCTGCTGGCGGCGTTCGCCGAGCTGTCGGACCGGCACCGAGAACTGCTGCTGCTGTTACTGGCGGACCCTCCGCTCAGCTACGCCGAGATCAGCGAGAGAACAGGGATGGCCATCGGGGGCATCGGACCGACCCGGGCGCGCGCGCTCGAGCGGCTCCGCAAGAGCCCCGCGCTGGCCGCCCTGCTGGAGAAGGACGAACGTGAACGACGTGGAGCTCGCGACCGCGAGACCCGACCCGGGACCACCCGCGCGAACCAGCGGGACGACAACGACGAGCCAGGGAGGTGAACACCATGGAACCGCCCCTCACCGACGATGACGCCCTGCTCGCTGCGCTCGGCCAGGCCCTGGCCACGGCGCGTCACAGCGAGAGCGACCGGATCCTCGCCGACGGACGCGAGGCCTTCGCCTTCGCGACGGTGGCTGACGAGTTCGCCGCGCTGGTGTACGACTCGATGCTCGACGAGGAGTCGGTCAGCACCAGCCGGGCGCGCGGCGAAGCCCGGACGGTCGTCTTCGAGTCCGCGACGGCGACCATCGAGATCGAGATCACCGACGACGCCATCGTCGGCCAGGTGGCCCCGACGGGCCCGGCCGAGATCGTCGCCGAGTACGCCGACGGCCACCGCACCCAGGTCCCGCTCGACGACCTGGGGTGCTTCACGCTCACGCCGGGCCGGGGCGGACGGCTCCGGTTCCACATCACGGTGGAGGACACCACCACCGTCACCGACTGGCTCTGACGGCCCGGCGGGTCCGGAACAGAGCCCGGCGATACGTCACACTGGTGGAATGAACGACAGTGGCCAGAGCAACAACCCGTCGCAGCCGCCGGGCGGCAACGATCCGTCGCGGCCGTGGGAGGCGGGTCGCGACTCCGGCGCGGCGGGTCAGCAGCCAGGACCGGCCAACCCGTTCAGCCGCGAGGGCGCCCAGCCGCCCGACACCTCGGCCCAGCAGCCGCCGGCCGGCTCGGCGTCCTCGGCGGGCTCGGCCGCGGAGTGGCAGGGCTACCCGCAGTCCGGGAGCGCTGCGCAGGGCGGGTCGCCGCAGGGTGGCTCCTACCCGGCGCCGGGCTCGTCATCCAGCGCCTCCGACCCGTACGGCCAGCAGCCGCCCGGCTCCTACTCCAGTGCTTCCGACCCGTACGGCCAGCAGCCGCCCGGCTCCTACCCCACCGCCTCCGACCCGTACGGCCAGCAGCCTCCGGCGGCCGGCCAGCCGTACCCGCCGACCCAGGGCCAGTCCCCCTACCCCGGCTACGACCCGCAGGCCGTGCCACCGTACGGGGCGGACCCGAACCAGCCCGGCGGCTACGGCACGAACCCCTACGAGGTGAACCCGTACCAGCAGCCCTACCCCGCGGGCGGCTACGGCTACGCGACCCCCAACCACCCGCAGGCCGTGCTCGCCATGGTGCTCGGCATCGTCGGCCTGGTGATCTGCCCGCCGGTCGGGATCGGCGGCCTGGTGATCGGCAACCGGGTCCGCAAGGAGATCGACGCCAACCCCAGCCAGTACAGCGGCCGCGGGATGGCCACCGCCGGGTACGTGCTGGGGATCCTGTCCATCGTCTACCTCGTGTTGATCATCGTCTACGTCATCGTCGTCTTCGGTGTGGTCGCGGCCAACAACTGAGTCGCGGCTGGTCGCCGCGAACCGGGGCCCGGCTCGGTAGCCTGGTCGCAGACCAGCGCCCGCCGCGGAGGACAAGGGACGACCATGAGCGACCAGTACCAGCAGCAGCCCGGCCGGCCCCAGTACGGGCAGTCGATGCCCTATGGTCCGGGCTACCCCGTGGCCCCGGAGCATCCCCAGGGGACCCTGGTCCTGGTGCTCGGCATCGTGGGCATCTTCTTCACCCTGGCGGCCCCGTTCGCCTGGTACCTGGGGAGCAAGGCGACCAGACAGATGCAGGCCAGCGGGACCGCCTACAGCAACGAGTCGATGATCCGGATCGGCCGGATCCTGGGGATGGTCTTCACCATCCTGGCCATCGTCGGCATCGTCTTCACGATCGTCTTCCTGGTCGTGATCGGCATCGTGGCCGCCGGCCAGCAGTAACCGTCGGCCCCTCGGTCCTGTCCCCTGTGCTCCCCCCTGTGCTCCACCCTGGGCTGTCCCCCGAGCCGCGCTCCTCCGGCGCCGACCTGTCACGCCTGGTCGAGTTCCGCCGCCGGCTGCACGCCGACCCCGAGACCGGTCTGCAGCTGCCCCGCACCCAGGCTGCGGTGCTCGCCGAGCTGGCCGGTCTCGGGCTGGAGATCAGCACCGGGCAGGACCTGTCCTCGGTGGTGGCCGTGCTCCGCGGCGAGCACGAGGGCGAGCATGATCGGGGGCCGGACCCGCGCCCAGCGGGTACGGACGAACCCTCCGGCGGTCCCCCCGAGCGCCGGCCGGCCGTGCTGCTGCGGGGCGACATGGACGCCCTGCCGCTGACCGAGGACTCCGGGGAGCCGTTCGCCGCCACCGGGGACGCCATGCACGCCTGCGGGCATGACCTGCACACGGCCGGTCTGGTCGGCGCCGCCCGGTTGCTGGCCGGCCGCCGGTCCGAGCTGGCCGGCGACGTGGTTTTCATGTTCCAGCCCGGCGAGGAGGGTTGGGACGGGGCCGCCGCCATGCTCGCCGAGGGCGTGCTGGAGGCCCCCGGCCGGCGGGTCGACGCGGCCTACGGGCTGCACGTGATGGCGAACCGCTACCCGCGCGGCGTGGTCGCCACCCGGCCGGGACCGCTGATGGCGGCGTCAGCTGGGCTGTTCGTGACGGTGCACGGGCAGGGTGGGCATGCGTCCCGGCCCAGCGGTGCGGCCGACCCGATCGTGGTTGCGGCGGAGATGGTCACTGCCCTGCAGACCCACCTGACCCGGACGCTGGACGTGTTCGACCCGGCGGTGATCACGGTCGGCACCTTCCACGCGGGCACCCGGCGCAACATCATCCCGGCGACGGCGACCTTCGAGGCCACGGTCCGGGCCCTCAGCGCCGAGACGATGCAGCGGCTGCGGGTCGGCACGGTCCGGCTGTGCACCGAGCTCGCCCGGGCCCACGGGCTGCGCGCCGAGGTCCGGTTCAGCGACGAGTACCCGGTGACCCGCAACGACCCGTTCGAGGCCCGGTTCGCCCTGGAGGTCGCCGCTGAGCTGTTCGGGGCCGACCGGGTGCTGGAGCTGGCGGAGCCGCAGATGGGCTCGGAAGACTTCTCCCGGGTGCTGGCCGAGGTGCCGGGCGCGTTCGTGTTCCTGAGTGCCTGCGTCGGCGACCCGGCGGAGCTGCCGGGCAACCACTCGGCGCAGGCCCGCTTCGACGACGGGGTGCTTCTGGACGCGGCGACCCTGCTGGCCGAGCTCGCCGTGCGCCGGCTGGGTCGCGGCTGAGGCGGACCGGTCAGCGACCGGGGACCCAGAAGCTCAGGGCGATGATCGCCCCGCCGCCGAGCACCATCACGAGGACGTCGAACGCCTTGCCCCGGACCTGCAGCAGGCCCGCCGACCGGGCAGGCAGCAGCAACCGGATCAGTGCGCCGCCGACCAGCGAGCCGCCGACCACGGCCGTGCCGAGCCGCCAGTGGCTGGACCCGACGACCACGCCGAGCCCGGCCACCACCCCCGCCACGATCACCAGCAGTGGCCAGAGCTGACGCAGCGCCCCCGCCCCGGCCCCGTGGGCGGTCTGCCTGCTCACCGGCCCGGCCTCACGCGCGCTGCGCCTCCGCCCGGTCCACCACATTGCTCAGCAGCATGGCGCGGGTCATCGGCCCCACGCCCCCGGGCATCGGGGCCACCCAGCCGGCCACCTCGCGCACGCTCGGGTCGAGGTCCCCGACCAGACCGGCCTCCGTGCGGGTGATACCCACGTCGACACAGACCGCGCCGGGCTTGACCATCTCGGCGGTGATCAGGCCGGGACGGCCGGCGGCGGCCACCACGATGTCGGCCCGCCGGGTGTGCTCGGCGACGTCGACCGTCCCGGTGTGGCAGAGCGTGACCGTCGCGTTCTCGCTCTTGCGAGTCAGCAGCAGCCCGAGCGGTCGACCCACCGTCGTCCCGCGGCCGACCACGCACACCTCGGCACCGGACAGCGCGATGCCGTTGCGGCGCAGCAGCTCCACGATCCCCCGGGGGGTGCAGGGCAGCGGGCCGGGCTCCCCGAGCACCAGGCGCCCCAGGTTCGTGGGATGTAGGCCGTCGGCATCCTTGGCCGGGTCCACCAGCTCCAGGGCCCAGTTGTCGTCCAGTGCGCCGGGCAGCGGCAGCTGCACGATGTAGCCGGTGCAGGCCGGATCGGCGTTCAGCTCCTCAATCCGGGCCTGCAGCTCGGCCGCCGGGGTCGACGCCGGCAGCTCCACCTGGATCGAGGCGATCCCGACCTGGGCGCAGTCGCGGTGCTTGCCGGCCACGTACGAGCGGCTGCCCGGGTCGTCACCGACCAGCACCGTCCCGAGGCCGGGGTGCACGCCCCGGGACTTGAGGGCGGCGACCCGGTCGGTCAGGTCGGCCCGGATCTGCGCGGCGAGCGCCTTGCCGTCGAGGATCTGTGCGGTCATGGGTGTCCTAGTCGTCGGAGGGTCGGTCCGGAGCGGCGCGGCTGGTCGACCGCCGCTCGTTCTGGGGGTGCGGTGGCGCTCGAGGGGCTCTCAGTGGAAGAAGTGCCGGGTGCCGGTCAGGTACATGGTCACCCCGGCCGCCCGGGCGGCCTCGACCACCTCCGCGTCCCGGACCGACCCCCCCGGCTGGACAATGGCTGTCACGCCGGCGTCCAGCAGGATCTGCGGGCCGTCGGCGAACGGGAAGAACGCGTCCGAGGCGGCGACCGATCCCCGGGCCCGGTCCCCGGCCCGCTCCACCGCCAGCCGGCACGAGTCGACCCGGTTCACCTGGCCCATTCCGACACCGACCGAGGCGCGGTCATGGGCCAGCAGGATCGCGTTGGACTTCACCGCCCGGCAGGCGGCCCAGGCGAACTCGAGGTCGACCAGCACCTCCGCGGTGGCCGCCGACCCCGTCGCCAGCGTCCAGGCGGCCGCCCGGTCGTGGTCGGCGGTGGGGAGGTCCACGCTCTGCAGCAGCAGCCCCCCGGACACGCTGCGCATCTCGACCCCGGCGCGCGGGGCACCCTCGACCACCAGGATGCGGAGATTCTTCTTGCCGGCGAGCACCTCGACCGCCCCGTCGTCGTACCCCGGGGCGATGATCACCTCGGTGAAGACGTCGGCGACCTGGCGGGCCATCTCCACGCTGACCGGCCGGTTGGCGGCGATCACCCCGCCGAACGCCGAGACGGGGTCGCAGGCATGGGCTTTGCGGTGCGCCTCGGCGACGTCCGCGCCGACCGCGATGCCGCACGGGTTGGCGTGCTTGATGATGGCTACCGCCGGGGTGTCGAAGTCGTACGCCGCCCGGCGCGCCGCGTCACCGTCGACGTAGTTGTTGTACGACATCTCCTTGCCGTGCAGCTGCACCGCCCCGGCGAGACCGACCGGCCCGAAGTCGCTGCGGTACAGCGCCGCGCGCTGGTGCGGGTTCTCCCCGTAGCGCAGCGTCGAGGTCTTGTGCCAGGTCGCCCCCACCCAGGACGGGAACCCCGTGCCCTCGCTGGTGTCGACGACCACCGAGCTCATCCAGCTCGCCACCGCGATGTCGTAGTCGGCGATGTGCTGGAACGCCCGGGCGGCGAGCAGGCGGCGCTGGGTCAGGGTGAAACCGCCGCCCCGGAGAGCCTCCCGCAGGGCGTCGTACTGGTTGGGCGAGGTCACCACGGCCACGCCGGCGTGGTTCTTGGCAGCCGAGCGGACCATGGCCGGGCCGCCGATGTCGATCTGCTCGACGCAGGAGTCCTGGTCGGCACCGGAGGCCACCGTCTCGGTGAACGGGTACAGGTTGCTGACCAGCAGGTCGAACGGAGCTATCTCGAGCTCGTCCAGCTGCTGCCGGTGCCGCTCCAGGCGGAGGTCGGCCAGCAGCCCGGCGTGCACCGCCGGGTGCAGGGTCTTCACCCGGCCGTCCAGGCACTCCGGGAAGCCGGTCAGCTCCTCCACCGGTGTCACCGCCAGACCGGCGTCGGCGATGGTCCGGGCCGTCGAACCGGTGGAGACGATCTCTACCCCGGCGGCGACCAGGGCTTCGGCCATCGGCACCAGGTCGGTCTTGTCGTACACCGACACCAGGGCCCGGCGGACCGGCCGCCGGTCGGGTGTTCCGGTCATGAGATTCCCGGTCGAGAGATACCCGTCATGAGTCCCAGCAGACCTTTCTGTCGATCACGCGCCAGCCGGTGGTGGCCAGCCGATGGGTGGTGGTGACGAGCAGCTCGCGCTCGGCCACCTTGATGCGTTCGTGCAGCGAATCCTCCGTATCGTCGTCCTCCACCCGGACCGCGGCCTGGTCGAGGATGACGCCGGTGTCCACCCCGGCGTCGACCAGGAAGACCGTCGCGCCGCTCACCTTCACCCCGTGCGCCAGCGCGTCGCGGGGCCCGTGCAGGCCCGGGAACGACGGCAGCAGCGCCGGGTGGGTGTTGATGGTGCGCCCCCCGAACGCGGCCAGGAACGCGGGTCCGACCAGCTTCATGAAGCCGGCGCTGACCACCAGGTCCGGGCGGTGGGCCGCAACCTGGTCGGTGAGCGCGGCATCCCAGGCGTCGCGGTCGGCGCCGGGTCGGAGCGGGTGGGTGAACGTCGGCACCCCGGCGGCCCGGGCCCGGTCGAGGCCCGCGATCCCTTCCCGGTCGGAGCCGACCGCCACCACCCTCGCCCCGTACGCCGGGTCGGCACCGGCGTCCAGCAGCGCCTGCAGCAGGGTGCCGGTCCCGGAGACCAGGACCACCAGCCGAGCCGGAGCGGTTCGGTCGTGATCACCGTTCGGCCCCGCGACGGGCCGCGGGGCCTCCACGGCGGGCACGGGGGACGCGTCGGACACGGCGTCACCCTACCGATCGGAACCGGTGCGGCCGATCGGCCGGGGCGTCAGCGACCGCGGCGGCGGACCAGTCGCCCGAGGCCGAGGACGAGCCCGGTGAGCGTCCCGCTCACCCCCAGCGTCACCACGGCCATCACCGTCAGCGGGACCAGTCGCGGACCCAGGTCGGTCAGCCGTTCGATCCCCAGGTCGCCGCCGCTGAGCCAGGCCACGCCGACGAAGACCAGCCCGCCGACGGATCCGGCGAGCCCGCCGACCAGAGCACTCTCGTCGAAGCGGGCGCCGGGACGGGCCAGGACCACCACCACAGCGGCCACGACCCCGGCCAGCACACCCCCCGCCAGGAACCACAGCAGCCGCTCGTCGCCGGGGCCGGTGCCCGGCAGGGCCCCGAGCAGCGGGACGGCGGGCAGCAGGCCCAGCTGGGTGCCCGCGGGGGCCACCGCGGTCCCCGGCCCCACGGTGAAGCCGGCGCCCAACGCGTACGCGGAGCTCCACACGACGGCGTTCGGCGCGTAGGCGAGCTGGAGCAGCAGCAGCGCGATGTTCCCGGCCAGGCCGGGGCGGAGGGCGGTCAGCAGGTGCTCGATCTGTTCCAGGTGCAGCACGGCCGAGGTGACCAGCACCCCGGCGCCGACGGTCAGCAGCACCAGCTGGGCGGCGAGCACCCCGCGCGGCACCGCCCGGGACCAGGCGGGCCAGGCGGCGGTGGGCCGGTGGCCGATCGCGCGGCACGAGCCCCAGCCGGCCGCGACGGCGACGACCGCAGCCATGGTGAGGGCTCCTCGCAGCGCCCCGACCGGGTGGTCGAGCAGCATGGCGGTCACCGTGACCGGCGCAAGGTAGGCCACCGTCATCACCACGGTGACCGCCACGGCGGTGGCTCCGGGTCGGTCCCGCCCCTGCCGGGCCGCGAACCCGGCGGCGTGGAACACCATCACCGCGATCACCAGGGTGACGCCCCACGGGACCAGGCTCACCGAGGTGTCGCCGAGCCGGGCACCGGCGCCGTTGCTCAGCAGCCACAGCTCGGTCCCGACCCGCAGAGCCTGGCCGAGGGTTCCCGGGTCGGCGGCGAGCCACCCGACCACCGCCAGCCCGGAGACCAGGACCCAGCCGGAGACCGCGGCCACCAACGCGCCGGCGACGGCCGCGAGCAGCCAGGCCGACGACGGCCGCGGGTCCTCGGGACCCGGCTCGGTCGTCTCGTCGCGGGCTTCGGTGGCCGACAGGGCGATCGCGGATCGGCTCCGGCGCGGCGAGAGGAGGGAGGCCATGGCTCCTCCATGCTCACCCACCCGCTCGCTCGACTTCGTCCGGACACGCCCGCAGCAGGTAAAGTCTCAGGGTCTGTGTCCGGAGTGCCGTCGCCCGGGCCGCCGAATCCCCGAGGAGCACCACCGCATGGCCGACGAGCAGCCGGAGACGTACCGACCACGGCGCGCCTTCTCCGAGCAGCCGACGACTCCGGCGGGTGCCCAACCCGACCAGCCCGACCCCGACACCGAGCCCACCCGGCCGTTGTACCGCGACGAGGTGGCCCCGGCGGCCGGCGGACCCGACGGCGGCGCGGCCGGTACGGGTGCGGCCAACGACCCGACCCAGGTCCGCGGCCGGCCGGTCGGCCCGCCGTCGGCCGGGGAGGAGACCGAGATCCTCAGCCGGGCGCGGGCCGCCCGCGCCGGGGCCACCGGCTCGGCGTCCGGGAGCGGGCGGCCCCGTTCGGGCTCCTCCGGCGCCAGAGGTCCACGGTCACGTGCGGGGTCACGCCCCGGAGCCAAGGACCGCGGCGGGCGGCCCGGTCCGTCCGGGCGCCGTGACCGCAGCGGCGCCGCCGACGAGGACGCCACCACCCTGCTCCCCCGGACCGCGGCGGGCGCCCGGCCGCCGCGGCGCCCGGACGACGACGACGACCTCGACCAGTCGGGCGGCGGGGCCCGCCGCAGCCGGACGGTACTGCTGATCGTGGCGGTCGCGGTGGTCGTGGCGATCGGGCTGGCGATCGGGTACGCGGCCGTCCAGCTGACCAAGACCTCGGCCACCCCCGGCAGCGTGTCACCGCCCCCCGCCACGGGTCCGTCCGCGGGCACACCGAGCGCCAGCGCCAGCGGGACCCCGTCCCCGTCAGCCGCGGCCGCCGTGCTCACCGACGCTTCGATGGTGTCAGCCGAGGCGGCGAAGGGGATCGACCCCAGCCGGACCTGGAAGGTGGCGCAGACCCTGCGGGGCAAGAGCGCCGAGTCCCCCCAGGCGGCCTGCCTCGGCGGGGAGTCGGTTGAGGGTCAGCCGACCCCGCAGCAGACGGTGCTCCGGCTGATCAGCAGCGACGGCGCGGCCGCCCCGGCCCTGTTGCACGAGGCCGACGCGTACAGCTCGCCGGAGGAGGCCGCCCAGGCGTACGCCACCTTCGCCCGGCTGCTCGGCGGGTGCGCCATGCAGGGCGCCTACCTGTCGGCCGGCAAGGTGGTGACCAACCTCGGCGACCAGTCCACCGGGGTGGTGGTCGAGGTGACCGTCGGCAGCGCCCCACAGTTCCGCAGCCTGGTGCTGACCCGCACCGGTCGGGTGATCGACATCGTGGACGTGGCCCAGCCGAAGGAGGACATCTCGGTCGGCAAGGTGGCGGCCGCGGCCGCCTCCGTGGTCAAGGCCCAGTGCTCGAGCGTGGGTGGCTCGTGCACGGCGGACCCGGACGTGCAGAACGGCCCGCCGCCGGTGGGCGGCGACCAGCCCGGCTTCCTCGCCGCCGGGGATCTGCCCCCGGCCGGGAAGGCCGGGGCCGGCTGGGTTGGCAACACCCCCGGAGGACCGGACGAGACGCTCAAGGGCAGCGGGTGCGAGACCGTCGACTGGGCGCGGACGGCGGCGACGGCCCGGGCGGCGCGGACCTACCTGGTGCAGAACGACACCAGCGGGTTCGGTCTCGACGAGGTGGTCATCACCGCGAAGTCGGCTAAGGACGCCGCCGACCTTGCCGACCAGGTGCGGGACGACTGGAACAGCTGCGAGAAGCGTCAGCTGACCGCCAGCGTGCAGCGCCCGAAGGACGTCGCGGGGGTGGGCGCCCGGGGGGCCGAGATCAACGGCTGGACGACGGGTGTCTCGCAGAAGGCGACCAACGGCACCGCCCGGTACCGGGTCGGGGTGGCCGCGGTCGGCCGCAAGGTCGTCTTCACCTTCCTCAACCCGCAGTCCGGGCTGGATCTCACCGACGACCAGTTCGACGGCGTGACGGTCCGGGCCGCCGAGCGGGCCACCCAGGTGAACTGAGTCCGCCCCCGCACCCACCTCACGACCTGACTCGTCAGCGTGCACGGTTCTGCCGCGTCATCGCGACACGACCGTTCACGATCAGCCGAGCCGGCCGAGCGCGACCAGGGCCTTGAGCAGGGCCCCGAGGGTCTCGTTGTCGGTGATCGTGCCGTCGGCGACCAGCCGGACCAGCTCGGCGGGAGCGACCGCGCGCCGGTGGTCGATGCCCTCGGCGGCGGTCTCCGCCCCGCCCACCTCCGTGAGGTCGGAGGCCAGGTACACCCGACCGGGCGCGGCGGCCACGCCGTTCAGGGAGTGGACGATGCCCAGGTCTCGCCACGTGGCGGCGGCCAGCCCGGTTTCCTCCCGGAGCTCCCGCTGGGCCGCGGTCAGCAGGTCCTCACCGTCCGCCCCACCGGCCGGGATCTCCAGCGACCGTTGCCCGATGGCGTAGCGGTCCACCGAGACGAGCACGACCTCGCCGTCTGCGGTGACGGGGACCACGAACACGGCCGGGGAGCGCACCTCGACCACCCCGTAGATCCCGGGTTCGCCGTCGGGGCGGGTGACCGCGTCCTCCCGGACCCGGATCCACGGGTTCTCGTACGCGACCCGGGACCGGTGCGTGGTCCAACCCATGCCGGAGCCGGTTCAGCCGGGCCGCGAGGTGCTGGCCGGGTGTGGGTGCACCGCGACCCGCTTCAGGCCTAGGCCTTCGCGACGAGCGATGTCATCACCTCGCGCATCAGGGCCGCGGTCTCGCTCGGCGTCTTGCCCACCTTGACGCCGGCCGCCTCGAGCGCCTCCTGCTTGGCCGCCGCGGTCCCGGACGACCCCGACACGATCGCCCCGGCGTGCCCCATGGTCTTGCCCTCGGGGGCGGTGAACCCGGCCACGTAACCGACGACCGGCTTGGTCACGTGGGCCTGGATGTAGTCCGCCGCCCGCTCCTCGGCGTCGCCGCCGATCTCGCCGATCATCACGATCGCGTCGGTGTCGGGGTCTTCCTGGAAGGCCTGCAGCGCGTCGATGTGGGTGGTGCCGATCACCGGGTCACCCCCGATGCCTACCGCGGAGGAGAAGCCGATGTCGCGGAGCTCGTACATCATCTGGTAGGTCAGCGTGCCCGACTTGCTGACCAGCCCGATCCGCCCCGCCTGCGTGATGTCGGCCGGGATGATGCCGGCGTTGGACTGTCCGGGCGAGATCAGCCCCGGACAGTTGGGTCCGATCAGCCGGGTCTTCGAGCCCTGCGCGAGCGTGAAGAACTCGGCGCTGTCCTTGACCGGCACCCCCTCGGTGATCACCACGGCCAACGGGATCGCGGCCTCGATGGCCTCCACCACGGCGCCGCGGGTGAACTTGGCGGGCACGAAGATCACCGTCACGTTCGCGCCGGTGTGCTCGACCGCTTCTGCGACGGAGTTGAAGACGGGGACCGAGGTCGAGTCGAAGTCCACGCTCTGGCCGCCCTTGCCGGGGGTCACCCCGCCGACGATCGTGGTCCCGGAGGCGAGCATCCGGGCCGTGTGCTTGCGTCCCTCTGAGCCGGTCATGCCCTGCACGATGACCTTCGAGTCGGAGTTCAGGAAGATAGCCACAGTCTCGGTCTCCTCAGCGCGCAGCCAGCTCGGCGGCCCGGCGGGCCGCTCCGTCCATCGTGTCCACCTGCTCGAGGCCGGCCAGGGCCGCCTCGGTCAGGATCCGTCGTCCCTCGTCGGCGTTGTTGCCGTCCAGCCGGACCACCAGCGGCACCTCGACGTGCTCGTCGCGGCTGGCCAGCAGCTCGAACGCCTGCACGATCCCGTTCGCCACCGCGTCGCAGGCGGTGATGCCGCCGAACACGTTCACGAAGACGCTCTTCACCTGGTCGTCACCGATGATGATCTCCAGCCCGTTGGCCATCACCTCCGCACTGGCGCCGCCGCCGATGTCGAGGAAGTTCGCCGGCTTGGGCGAGCCGGGCAGCTCCTCGCCGGCGTAGGCGACCACGTCCAGGGTGCTCATCACCAGACCGGCGCCGTTGCCGATGATGCCCACGCTGCCGTCGAGCTTGACGTAGTTGAGGCCCTTGGCCTTGGCCGCCGCCTCCAGGGGGTCTTCGGCCGACTTGTCGGCCAGCGACTCGTGCCCCGGCTGCCGGAAGTCCGCGTTCTCGTCGAGCGAGACCTTGCCGTCCAACGCGACGATCTTCCCGTCCCCGGTCTTGACCAGCGGGTTCACCTCGACGAGGGTCGCGTCCTCGGCCTGGTACAGGCCACCGAGGGTCTGGATCACCCGGGCGATCTCGGCCGCGTCGTCGCCGGTGAAGCCGGCCTCCGCCACGATCTCGTCGGCCTTCGCCTGGTCGATGCCCACCGTCGGATCGACCGCAACCCGGGCCAACGCCTCCGGCCGCTCGACCGCGAGCTGTTCGATGTCCATGCCGCCCTCCTTGGAGCACATGGCCAGGTAGCGCCGGTTGGCCCGGTCCAGCAGCAGGGAGAAGTAGTACTCCTCGGCGATGTCGGCCCCCTCGGCCACCATCACGGTCTGCACCACGTGGCCCTTGATGTCCAGGCCGAGGATCTCCCGGGCCCGCTCGGCGGCCTCCTGGGGGCTCCTGGCGATCTTCACGCCGCCGGCCTTGCCGCGGCCGCCGGTCTTCACCTGGGCCTTGACCACCACCACCGGCGTGCCGAGCTCCTCGGCGGCGGCGGCGGCCTCCTCCGGAGTGGTCGCCGTGATGCCACGCAGCACCGGCACTCCGTGCGCCTCGAACATGTCGCGCGCTTGGTACTCGTACAGATCCACGGTTCCTCCAGGCTCGGCGGGCGGCGGGGCGCGGCTGTGCACGGAGAAACCCTGCTGGCGCGCGCCGGTGCCCGTTCAGCGGACGCTCAGCAGCCTAGTGGGACCGGATCCGGGCCCGACACAGGTCCCGTCGGGACGCCGCGGCGACCCTCAGACGTTGCTCCGGACCCAGGCCACGATGTCGGCCATGGTCGCGCCCGGGGTGAAGACGCGGGCGACCCCGAGCTCGGCCAGTGGTGCGCGGTCGGCCTCGGGGATGATGCCGCCGCCGAACACGACGATGTCGTCGGCCTCGGCCTGGTGCAGCAGGTCCAGCACGCGGCGGAACAGGCTCATGTGCGCGCCGGACAGCACCGAGAGCCCGATGGCGTCGGCGTCCTCGGCCAGCGCGGTGGCCACGATCTGCTCCGGGGTCTGGTGGAGCCCGGTGTAGATGACCTCCATGCCGGCGTCCCGGAGCGCCCGGGCGACCACCTTCGCGCCGCGGTCGTGCCCATCCAGGCCCGGCTTGGCCACCACGATCCGCAGTGGCGTCGTGCGGCGGTCCGCGGTCCCGGCCGCTGCGGTCGACTCCTCACCCACATCCGGAGCATATCGGCGGCCGGTGGAGACCCCGGAGGTAACCTTTCTCCATGCTCGGGACCGCCATCGGAGGCTTGTCACGCGTGGTCACGCGTGACGTCCCCCGGGTGGCCTCCGGCGTGGCGCGGGAGGCGGGCTGGGTCACCGCGCACCTGATGACCTACCCGCTAGGTCTGTGGACCAGCCCGGCCCGGGCCCGTCGCCGTTTCGACCTCCAGGGGCTCTCGGCCGAGCAGCGTGGACTGGTCCACCATCGCGTGGACGCCGCCGCCACCCCGATCCTGCTGGTGCACGGGATCGTGGACAACCACTCGATCTTCGCGGTGATGGAGCGCGCGCTGCGGCGCCGCGGCTTCGCCGACCTGTCCTCCTTCGACTACGGCCTGCTGACCACCAACGTCCGCAGCGCGGCCGAGGAGCTCGGGGCCGCGGTGGAGAAGCTCGCCGCGGAGTCCGGGTATGAGCAGATCCACGTCGTGGGGCACAGCCTCGGGGGGCTGATCACCCGGTACTACGTGCAGCGGATGGGTGGCCACCGGTGGGTGCACACCCTCGTCACGCTCGGCACCCCGCACCAGGGCACCGAGCTCGCCCGGTGGCTGCCCGTCGTGCCGCTGGTCCGCCAGCTGCGCCCCAGCTCGCCCCTGGTCCGCGAGCTCGCTGAGCCGGCCGTGCCGGCTGTACGACACGGTTCGTGGCCTTCTACAGCGATCTGGACCAGCTGGTCCTGCCGAGCCGGAACGCGCGGATCGAGCACCCGGACCTGAACGTCCGGAACGTGCCGCTGAGCGGCATCGGGCACATGTCGATGCCCTACAACGGCCGGGTGGCCTTCGAGATTGCGGCCGTCCTGCGTGAGCTCGACCCGGAATCGGTCGCAGAACAGCCCGCGACTGCCTAGCATTGTCCACAGAGGTCCGCACCCCGGCGACACCTCCGGCCCGGCGGATCGGTGGACCCGCGGCGTCGGGGGTCGACGGTGGCGATCCCGGGTCCCGACGATGGTTGACGGTTTGAGGTTTGGTTATCACTCCGTTATCTTGGCCAGGCGTCCGGCACTCTCGGGGGAGCGTGGTTCGGGCCGAGCACTGCTGGTACGGCTCGGGAGCCTTCCCCCTCCCCTGGTGTGACCGGGTCGATGGTCCGACGGGCAGCCGTCGGTCCGCGACCGCACCCTGCGGTCGAGGAAGAGGAGAGTCTGCGTGGCACTGAAGCCGTCGGCGCGTCCTGCTCAGGCGCTGATGGCCGACGTCGAGCCGGCGGAGCGCCGCAGCTGGCTGTCCAGCGGGATGGCGTCCTTGGCGGTCGCCGCCCTCGGACTCGCCGTGGCGGGATCGGTCTCCCTGACCACCAGCGCGCAGACCCCCGTCGAGCCACTCGCCGTCACGAACGTCGCCGGCTCGCCGCCGGCGGCGGGCCCCACCCCGCGACCCGCCGCCCCGGCCGGGACCGCCCCGTCGCGGCCCGCGGCGACCACCCAGGGCAGCCTGAAGGCGTTCGCGCCCCGCACCGCCGCCGCCGAGCAGACCTCCCGGAGTGACCAGGTCCGGATCGCCATCACCAAGGAACGGACGGCGCAGCGCGCCGAGGAGCTGCTGAAGACCGCTGAGGACGTCTCCCGAGCGGCCCGCGATGCGAGCAGCAAGGCTCGCGAGCAGAACCTGGCCGCGACCGACCGGGCGACCCGCGAGAACGCCGTCCGACTCGCCCAGCAGCGCCTCCGCGACGCCGTCGCAGCCCGGCTCGCCGCCCAGTCGGCACGCCAGCAGGCGGAGAACAGCGCGACGCAGACCGCCCCCGCCACGTCCGTGGACCCCACCACCCCCGCCACCCCGGACGTCCCCAGCGGCGGCGGCAGCGCCTCACCGGTCCCCGGCGCCGTCATCGGTGCGCACTTCGGACAGTACGGGTCGTGGTCGCGCTACCACACCGGACTCGACTTCCGCGCCGGGTACGGGACCCCGATCCGAGCAGTCACCAACGGCGTGGTGGTGTTCGCCGGCAACAGCGGCGACTGGGCCGGGAACCACATCGCTATCCGGCACGCCGGCGGGTACACCAGCATGTCGTCGCACATGTCGTCGATGGCGGTGCGCTCGGGTGCCACGGTGAGCGCCGGTCAGGTGATCGGGTACGTGGGTCAGACCGGCCGGGCCTTCGGAGCCCACCTGCACTTCGAGGTCTACCCGCCCGGCATCCGGTACGGCGACGTGTACAAGGCCGTCAATCCCGTGCCGTGGCTGCGCGCGCAGGGCGTCAACACCAACTGACGCCGACCCCGTCACTCTCCCGCCGGCGCCCGCGGCGCCGCCGTGTGACCTGCGTCAAAGAGCCAGGTCACACGCGCGTTACCACTGATCCTGCTGGTATGCAGCATATTTTGGTGGGGCGTTACCTATCCGTTATGGTCGTCGGGACGCTGTGTTGGTTGACCGTTCACCGCGGGTGTCGCCGGCTGGATCCGTGTTCGTCCTGGAGGATCCCGGCCTCGATTGAGAGACCTCCTCCGTCGAACAGGGAGACCATCACGTGGCACGACAATCGTCCCAGCTCGCCCACGCCCGGCGGGCCCTCGTCGACGAGCGGCCCGCCCACCCCACGGGGCCGGCCGACGCTCCGGCCGAGCCCGGACCGGGGGTCGTCCCCGACCGCCGCGGATGGGTCCAGCACGGGCTCGCGGCCCTGGCCGTCTCGGTGCTCGGCATCGGCGTCGCCGGGTCCATCGTGCTGACCGGGCACGCTGAGCGCACGGTCGTGCCCCAGAGCGGGCCGGCCGGTACGTCGGTCGCTCCGGCCGCTGCGGCCGCCCTGCCTGCCGACCGCGCCGGCCCCGGTCGCGAACCGCCGGTTGGCTCGGACCTTCGAGTCGCGCCCGGAGCGAAGCACGCGCTCCAGCTCCCGGCCGGCGCTGATCACCACCGCCGCCGCGGCCCGGGCGGCCCGCGCCGCCGCTGCGAACTCCCCTACCGCGAAGGCCGCCTCGGCCGCCGAGGCGCGGGCCGAGGAGCTGGCCGTCCAGTCCGCCAAGACCACCAAGAAGGCCAAGGCCCTGGCCAAGAGGGCGAAGGCGAAGAAGGCGAAGGCGAAGAAGGCGAAGGCCGAGGAGGCGGCGAGCGACGGGGCAGCCGTGCTGCCGGTGGGCAAGTACTCGCTCTCGGCCCGGTTCGGCCAGGTCGGCTCCTGGTCCCGCTACCACACCGGGTTCGACTTCGCCGCCTCGATCGGCACCGCGATCCGCGCACCCGAGGCCGGGAAGGTCACCCATGCCGGCAGTGGCGGGTCGGCCGGCGGGTGGGCCGGTACCTACGTCACCGTTCAGCACGCCGACGGCACCTCCAGCCTGTACGCCCACATGTCGACGGTCTCGGTGCACGCCGGTCAGACCGTGTCGGGGGGGCAGAACCTCGGTCAGATCGGCATGACCGGGCGCAGCTTCGGCCCGCACCTGCACTTCGAGATCTACCCGGCCGGGGTCGAGCCAGGCGACCCGTACTCCGCGGTCAACCCCGAGCCGTGGCTGCGCGCCCTCGGGCTCACCCCCTGAGCAACTGCGTGGTCCGGGGTGACCCCAGCTGCCGCGGACGCGCCGACGGTCAGCAGGCCGGCGCGCAGGACCGGCGTCCGATGGCGTCGGCCAGCACCTGCCCGATCGCCCGTGGGTCCGGGGCCGCGTAGGCCCGTCCGCCGGTGGCGGCGCTGATCTGCTGCAGGCCGGCGAAGTCGCTCTCCGGGCCGTACGCGATGGCGAACACCGCGACCGGTCGCTCCGGATCGCGCTCGGCCCGCAGCGTGCGGAGCAGGGCCCGGGTGCTGATGCCGTCCGGGTCGGAGTTCCCGCCGTCGGTGATGACCACCACCGAGTTGACCCGCTTGGGGTCCCAGGAGCCCCGCACCTCCCGCACCGCGGCCAGGACCGTGTCGTTCAGCCCGGTGCGGCCCTTGGTGACCCGGATCCGGGCCAACGCCTCCGCGACCCGCTGGCGCCCGGTGGAGCCGTCGGACCCGCGACCCAGCTCCTGCAGCGGTGCCATCACCTTGTGGTCCCGGTCGCCGCTGAGTCGGGTGGAGAACGCCCAGACGCCCACCACCGTGTCGTCGGGGTAGACGGCGAGCCCGGTGACCGACGCCTGGACCGCCAGGTCCAACCGGGTGGTCCCGGCCGCACCCGGCACGCGGGCCGCCATCGACCCGGACACGTCCACCACGGCCAGCAGCCGGGTCGGCCGGAGCAGACTGGTGTAGCCCCGGATGGCCGACCCGACCTGCCCGGCGTCGGACAGCGGACCCACCCCGGTACGGCTCGCCTCCGGCCCCATCGCGCGGGCCAGGTCGGCCCCGACCGCGCCGGCCGTGCTCCGGAAGCCCGCGGCGGCGAACCGCCGCTGCCCGCCGTCCCCCTGTAGGGCGGCGAGGATCTGGGCGGCCCGGTCTCGGCGGGCCCGCTCGGCGGTCAGCACCACGAACGGGTAGTCGAACCGGAACCCCGCGGCGGCGTGTGCGCCGACCAGGCGGCTCCCCGGGTTCGCCTGGTTGTGCGCGTACACCTGCTGCTCGGTGGCCGGCACGGCCACGTCGCCACGACCGGGCAGGTCGGCCAGGGTGACCACGTCCGTGACCGCGGTCCGGACCACCGTCCCGTACCGGGCCGCGGCCTCAGGCGCCCGGTGGACGGCCTGCTGGAGCTCGATCAGGGCCGCCACCGTCGCCGCCGAGCCCTCGGGTTCGGGTAGCACCCACCGGATGGTGGAGCCGCTCGTCGTCGGCCGGGATCAGGTCGGCCAGCCGGGCGGCATCGCCCCCGTGCCGCGCGGCCACCTGCGGGGGTCATGGCCAGCACCACCGGGGAGGCCGCGACCGAGGGGTTGTCCCCGGGGACTCCGCATCCGGGGCCGGGTAGGACGCCTGGCCCAGACCGACGAGTCCGGGATCCACACATCGGGGCGTTCGCCGCGCTCGGCGTCCAGGTCGGCGGCCGTCGTGGCCGGCGGCCGGGCGGCCACGGTGACCTCGAGTGCGCACCGGTCACCGCCGTTCCCGACCTCGGCGACCACCCCTCGGACCACCTCCGCCAGCTCGGGGGTGGTCACCACCGTCAGGGCCGGGCGTCCCGCGTCCGCGCAGGACTGGCCGCCGAGCGCCGGCCCGAGGACGAGGGCACCGGTGGCCAGCAGGGCCCCGGCGAGCACGCCCGCCACCACCCCGACGGCTCCGTTCCTGGTCAGGCCCCGCGGTCGCTGCCGTCGGCTCGGTCGGCTGCGTGGTGTGCGGCTGGTCGCGCCGACCCGGCGACCCGTGCTGCGTGCTTTCGGTCATCCCCGCGCCCCTCGTGCTCTCCCGGTCGACCCCCGCGTAGGTGAGGAGGGCGGGCGTGCAGCGGTGATACCGGTCCGGAGCCGACCGGCCACGGTCCATCAGCCCCGGAGCTGGCTCAGAGCTTCTCCAGCGGCGCGTGCCGCAGGGACAGCCGCTTGAGGCCGGCCGAGCCGAAGTCGACGTCGGCCTTTCGGTCGTCTCCCGACCCGGAGGTGGCGACCACGGTCCCCATCCCGAACGTGGTGTGCAGCACCCGGTCTCCGGGGGCCAGGGTCGGGATCGTCCGGGCCTGCGGGCGCGAGCCGAAGCCGACCGTGTTCCGCCACGTCTGGGAGGCGCGGCTGGTGGCGGAGGTGTTCCGCCAGCTGGTCACGGCGCTGGCCAGCCGGCGCCAGTCGATCAGCCGGTCGGGGATCTCGGCCAGGAACCGACTCGGGGGGTTGTGCTGGGGCGCCCCCCAGGCGGACCGGACCACCGACCGGCTCAGGTAGAGCCGCTTCCGGGCCCGGGTGAGCCCGACGTACGCCAGTCGGCGCTCCTCCTCCAGCTCCCGAGGGTCGTTGAGGGCGCGCTGGTGCGGGAAGACCCCGTCCTCGCAGCCGGTCAGGAACACCGTGTCGAACTCCAGGCCCTTCGCCGTGTGCAGGGTCATCAACGTGACCACTCCGGCGGACTCGGCGTCGGGGCGGTCGGGGATCTGGTCGGAGTCGGCGACCAGCGCCACCCGCTCCAGGAAGGCGCCCAGCGACGGGTCCGGCTCCGGCGCACCGGCGGCCAGGTCCAGCTCCGGGTCCAGGGCCATGGCCGTGGCCAGGTCCATCCCGCCCGGGAGCCGGCTGGTGGCGCCGGGCGCCGCCGGCCCGGGCGGGGCGTCGACCCGCGGGTCGAGTGCAGCCAGCACCTCGTCGACAGCGGCCGGGGCCTCCCCGGGTACCGCGCCGGCCACGAACTCCCGAGCCACCGCCACCAGCTCGACCAGGTTCTCCAGCCGGGTCTGATCCTGGGGGTCGGTCGAGGCCTGCAGCTCAGCCAGGTAGCCCGACTTCTCCAGCACGCTGGTCAGGATCTGGTCGGCCGGCCGTCCGTCGGCCACCATGCCCTCGTGCTCGTCGAGGAAGTCCGCGAAGCCACTCAGCTGGCGGGCCGACCGGGTGGCCAGGCCGTGGATCTCGTCAGTGCGGCGCAGGGCGTCGCCGAAGCTGATCCGCCGGCGCGTCGCCAGCTCGGCCACCGCGCCCTCGGCCCGGTCGCCGATCCCACGCTTGGGGACGTTCAGGATCCGGCGGAGGGAGACGTCGTCGTTGCGGTTGGCGATCGCCCGCAGGTAGGCGATGGCGTCGCGGACCTCACGGCGCTCGTAGAAACGCACCCCACCGACCACCTTGTAGGGCAGTCCGACCCGGATGAACACCTCCTCGAACGCCCGCGACTGCGCGTTGGTCCGGTAGAACACCGCCACGTCGGCGTAGCTGCCCAACCCACGGTCTGCCAGCGCGTCGATCTCGGTGGCCACGAACTGCGCCTCGTCGTGCTCGGTGTCGGCGACGTAGCCGGTGACCAGGTCACCGTCGCCGGCGTCGGACCACAGCCGCTTCGGGGTCCGGCCCTCGTTCTGTCCGATCACGGCGTTGGCCGCGTTCAGGATGGTCTGGGTGGAGCGGTAGTTCTGCTCCAGCAGGATGGTCTCGGCCCCGGGGAAGTCGGACGCGAAGTCGTTGATGTTGCGGATCGTCGCGCCCCGGAACGCGTAGATCGACTGGTCGGAGTCGCCCACCACCATCAGCTCGGGGGGCTCGACCTCCACCAGCGCCTGGCCCGGCTCACCTGAGGCGTCGGGGTCGGTCGAGCAGAGTTCGCGGATCAGGGCGTACTGCGCGTGGTTGGTGTCTTGGTACTCGTCCACGAGGACGTGCCGGAACCGGCGCCGGTACTGCTCCCGCAGGTCCGGGAACGCCTGCAGCAGGTGCACGGCCGTCATGATCAGGTCGTCGAAGTCGAGGGCGTTGGCCGCGACCAGCCGCCGCTGGTACTCCGCGTACGCTGCCGGGTAGTTGTCGTCCGTGCCCGACGCGCCGCGGCCGTCCCGCTGGCGGGCCGACTCGTGGTCCAGTAGCTCGTTCTTGCAGGTCGACACCCAGTTCAGCAGCGCCCGCGTCGGGTACCGCTTGGGGTCCAGCTCCAGGTCGGCCGCGACCAGCTGCATCAGCCGCTTGGCGTCGGCGTCGTCGTAGATGGAGAACGTCCGGGACAGACCGAACCGGCTGATGTCGGCGCGCAGCATGCGGACGCAGGCCGAGTGGAACGTCGACACCCACATCAGCCGGGCCCGGTTGCCCACCAGGTCGGTGACCCGGTGCCGCATCTCGGCGGCCGCCTTGTTGGTGAAGGTGATGGCCAGGATCGACCCGGGGTGGGCCTTCCGTTCCGACACCAGGTAGGCGATCCGCCGGGTCAGCACCCGCGTCTTGCCCGAACCGGCGCCGGCGACGACCAGGACCGGTCCCCCGGCATGGACGACCGCGGCCCGCTGCGGGGGGTTGAGACCGTCCAGCAGGTCCTCGGCGCGGTTGCGACGAGAGCCCGTACGGGCACGGGGCCGGGCGATGGTGGCCTCCCAGAGCTGGTCGCCGGGCGGGTCCGGTCGGGGTGTCGGGTCCGGTTCGAGGTGGGGCGCGCTGCTCATGTCGGCACCACCCTAGACGTCCTCACCCACAGCCCGGCCCCACCGCGCCGCGGGCATCGGCCGGGCCGACTACCGTGGGTGACATGTGGCTCCGACGGATCCCGCTGCGCAAGATCGTCAAGAACGTCGCGCTCGCGGGGCTCGCCGTCCAGGGCACGGTCCTGCTCACCCTGGTGGTCGTCGACCAGTACCGCAAGCGGGGTCGCTCGGCGGTGGTCTTCCCCCGGGTCCCGCCGCGGTCGGTGACCGCCGGCGGCTCGGAGGTCACCGTCTACACCTACGGCGAGGACCTCTACTACGACATGCTCGGCGCGATCCGGCAGGCCAAGCAGGAGATCTTCTTCGAGACCTTCATCTGGAAGGCCGACGCCATCGGCCAGGCCTTCAAGCAGGCGCTGATCGAGGCCGCCGACCGGGGCGTGCGGGTGTACGTGGTGTACGACCAGTTCGCCAATCTCGTCGTCCCGCGGCCCTTCTTCATCTTCCCGGCCTCCATCCGGGTCCGCAAGCACCCGGTGATCGCGAGCGGGTTCCGGATGCCGCGCAACGCGGGCCGCGACCATCGCAAGCTGCTCGTCGTCGACCACGACGTGGCGTTCGTCGGCGGCTACAACATCGGCTCGCTGTACGCCACCGACTGGCGCGACACGCACGCCCGGTTGACCGGCGACATCGTCTGGGACATGCGGAACGCGTTCATCGACTATTGGAACCTGTTCGCCAACCGTCGCCGGCCGGCTCTGCCCGACTCCGGCAGCCAGCACTGGCAGCCGGAGATCCGGGTGCACCGCAACGTCCCGCGCAACGCGGTCTACCCGATCCGCGGGATGTACCTGGAGGCGATCGACCGGGCGTCGGACCACGTGTACCTGACCCACGCGTACCTGATCCCGGACGAGGACATGCTGACCGCGCTGCTCCGGGCCGCTCACCGCGGCGTGGACGTCCGGATCATCGTGCCGGCGGCCTCCAACCATGTGGTGGCCGACTGGCTGTCCCGGGGCTACTACGCGCAGCTGCTGCGCGGCGGGGTCCGGTTGTTCCTCTACCAGCACGCGATGGTGCACGCCAAGACCGCCACCATCGACGGCCAGTGGTCCACCATCGGCACCGCCAACATCGACCGGCTCAGCCTGTTCGGCAACTACGAGATCAACATCGAGGTGTTCAGCGCCGACGTGGCGCGGCAGCTGGAGGAGATCTTCGCGATCGACTCCTCCAACACGGTGGAGATCACGTTGGAGGCGTGGCGCCGGCGGACGGCGATCGCCAAGTTCTCCGAGACGGTGCTGACCCCGCTGCGACCGCTGCTCTGATCGCCCAGGACGAGGGGCCCGCGCCACCCGACGAGGGGTGAGGCGGGCCCGCGTCCTGGGGTCAGACCGCGGCGGGCTCCACGGCGTCGGTCTCGGCCAGGGCCGAGGCACCCTTCTTGGCCCGCTGCACGGCGATGTAGATCCCGGCCACCGTGACCAGCACGATCGCGCTGTACACGCTCCACCGGGCCGGCACGGTCACGTCGAAGGCCTTGAGCAGCGTCCGCGAGTTGGTCAGCAGGATGAGGCCACCGACGGCCACCCCGAGGATGTGGGCCGGGGCCAGGCGGACCAGGTACGCGGCCAGCGGCGCGGCGACCAGGCCACCGGCCAGCAGCGCCACCGCGAAGCCCCAGTTGATCCCGGCGGCACCGAGCCCGATCAGGAAGCCGAGGCTGGCCGCAGCGCTGACGGCGAACTCGCTGGTGTCGATGGAGCCGATCACCTTGCGCGGCTCCACCCGCCCGTCGGCCAGCAGGGCGGGGGTGGCCACCGGGCCCCAGCCGCCGCCGCCGGAGGCGTCGATGAAGCCGGCGAACAGACCCAGCGGGGCCAGGAACTTCAGCGTCAGCGCCTTCTTGATCACCGGCTTGATACCGACGACGAAGCGGACCAGGACGTAGATGCCGAGCGCGGCCAGGATGCCCGACATCACGGGTGCGGCGGCCTCGGTCGACAGGCTGGACAGCACGGTCGCGCCCAGGAAGGCGCCGATCGCGCCGGGCAGCGCGATCCGGCCGACCACGCGCCAGTCGACGTTCTTCAGCTTCCAGTGCGAGATGCCGGAGGCGATATTGGTGCCGAGCTCAGAGAAGTGGACCGAGGCTGATGCGGCGGCGGGGGTCAGGCCGGCCAGGACCAGCAGCGTCGAGGAGGTGACGCCGTACCCCATGCCGAGGCTGCCGTCGATGAGCTGGGCGGCGAAGCCGACGAGGGCGAGGATCAGGAGCTTGCGCATGATGTGCCTTCACGTGGAGGGGGATCCCGGTATACCTAGCGAGGTACTAGGGAATAGGAGAAACCCTAATCCCGATCGGCCCCCGAGCGCAGACTCTGTCTCGAGATGTGGATCAGCGGTCCGCCCATCGAGACCGACGTACGCCGTACGGGTCAGATCCAGGCCGACGGGTTGGCCACCAGCTCGGCCACCGCGGTCGGCATCCGGCCGGCCGCCACGTGCGCCAGGGTGACGCCCTCCAGGATGGCCCGCTCCGAGGCCCGGAGGGCGATCCACACCTCCTGCAGCGCCGCCGCCGCCCCCTCGTAGGACAGGTTCTCCGGCCGACTGCCCCGGACGTTGGCCAGCTCGCCGTCCAGGGCGCGGATGACGTCGGCGATGCTGATCTGGTCCGCCGGCCGGGCGAGCCGGTAGCCGCCGTCCGGACCCCGCTGGCTGCGCAGCAGGCCACCCCGGCGCAGCTCGCCGAGGATGCTCTCGAGGTACTTGTTGGGGATCTTCTGGGCCACCGAGAGCTGCTCCACGGTCCGCGGCGCGTCCGCCGCCGCCAACTCGGCCGCGGCCCGGAGGGCGTAGTCGACGCGCGCCGAGAGCCTCACCGTGCGCCGGACCAGGTCATCGACCCAACCTACCCACGCACCTCGTGCCCCCGCATCCACCCACGCGACCACCCACGCGACCACCCACGCGATCCGCCCACGCGAACCCAGCGCCCACGCATCCTACGGCCACAGCACCGCGAGGGCGGCCGCCGCGAAGGTCAGACCACCGATCAGGGCCAGCAGCCCGCGGGGGATATCGGTGAACTTGCGGTTCTTGGCCACCAGCAACAGGACCACCGCCGCGATCACCAGCTTGATCCCCAGCTTGACGTGGTTGACCGGGTCGGGACCCAGCTCGGCCAGGGTGAACAACGCCAGTCCGCTGAGAATCTGCAGCCACGCCCCCCACAGCATGGCCAGGTTGACCTCCGGAGCCGAGCTCGGCACCTGCGCCAGGCAGCCGCCGAGCAGACCCGCGAACCCCACCAGATGCACCAGCACCAGGAGCTGGTCCGCGATCGGCATGTGCCGACCTTAGTGGAGCCACTGACCCGAACCCTTGAATCTCCACGGCGCGACCCCGATTCGACCGCGGAATCAGCGTGGTTTACAGCGTTTGTGGATAAGTTGCTCGCATGGGAACCATCATCGGATACATCGTGATCGGATTGATCGCCGGCGCCATCGCCAAGTTGATCCTTCCGGGCAAGCAAGGCGGTGGGTGGCTCGCCACCATCGTCCTCGGAATCGTCGGGGCTCTGCTCGGCGGCTTCCTCGGCGGACTGATCTTCAACGTGAGCTACTCGAGGATCTTCAGCTTCTCCGGACTCATCACTGCCGTCGTCGGCAGCCTGATCGTCCTGATCATCTGGGGGTTCATCCAGCGTCGCAGCGGCTCCCGCACGGCCTGAGCTCCTCGAGCCGAACGGCCACGATCCCTCGCGGATCGTGGCCGTTTCGTCGTCCCGCGGCAGGCCCTAGACGAGCCGCCGGTCCGTGGCCCACCGGGTCAGCTGGTGCCGGTTGGACAGCTGGAGCTTGCGCAGCACGCTGCTGACGTGGGTCTCCACGGTCTTGATCGAGATGAACAGCTCCTTCGCCACCTCCTTGTACGCGTACCCGCGCGCGATCAGCCGCATCACCTCCCGCTCCCGCTGGGACAGCCGGTCCAGGTCCTCGTCGACGGCACTGATGTCGATCGCACCCGGAGAACGCGTCGAGCACGAACCCCGCCAGCCGCGGCGAGAAGACGGCGTCTCCCTCGGCCACCCGCCGGATCGCGTCCACCAGCTCGACACCGCTGATCGACTTCGTGACGTAGCCGCGGGCGCCGGCCCGGATGACGCCGATCACGTCCTCGGCAGCGTCGGAGACCGAGAGCGCCAGGAACTTCTGCTCCGGGTTCTTCTCGTGCACCTTGCGCAGCACCTCGATGCCGCCCCCGCCGGGCAGATGGACGTCCAGCAGGACGACGTCGGGCTGGGTAGCCAGCACCACCGCGATCGCCGTCGGCGCGTCGGCCGCCTCACCGACCACGGCCACCGACCGCCCGATCTCGGCCTTGACGCCGGTCCGGAACATCGCGTGGTCGTCCACCACGACGACCCGGCGGCGGGAGTCGGCCGTCCGGGGCGGGGCCACCGGCGGCGGCCCGGGGCGTCGGCGTCGCGGGCCGCGGGGGCACCGGCGTGGGCGGTCGGGACATGTTGGTCATCGTGTGATCTCCAGTCGTACCTCGGTGCCGATGTCGGGGCCGGTCCGGATCGTGGCCGATCCGCCGTGGCGTCGCATCCGATCGATGATGCTGCCCTTGACGCCCATCCGGTCCTCGCCCATGGTGTCCAGGTCGAAGCCGCTGCCGCGGTCGCGGACGAACACCTCGACGCGGTCGTCGTCCACCTCGGCGTACACGTCGATCTTGTCGGCCCCGGAGTGCTTGGCCGCGTTGACCAACGCCTCACGCGCCGCCCGCACCAGCGGCTGCAGCCGGTCGGTGGTCTCGCAGTCACCGACGGTGACGACCTCCACCGGAACCCCCCGTTCGTCCTCCACCTCGGCGGCCGCCGCGACCAGAGCGGCCTTCAGGGTCGCCTCCTCGGTGGGGTCACCGTACAGCCACCCCCGTAGCTCCCGCTCCTGCCGCCGGGCCAGCTGCTGAACGGCCTTGGGGTCCTCGGCCTGGCGCTGGATCAGGGCGAGCGTCTGCAGCACGGAGTCGTGCAGGTGGGCGGCCATGTCGGCCCGGGCGTCGGCGCGGACCTTCTCGGTCCGTGCCTCGTTCAGGGCGGCCCGGGAGCGGTACAGCCACGGGGCCAGCACGATGGCCAGGCCGGCCAGGGCCAGCACCGTCATCGCCATCACCTCGGGCAGCTGCTGGAGCTGGTTCTGCTGGGCGATGACGATCCCGAACGCCGCCCCCACCAGCCCGAGCCCCAGGACTACCCGGACCACGGCGGGCCAGCCGCCGCGGGCCACGAACGGAGCCAGCCAGACCCGGCCGCCGGCCTCGGCCCGCCACCGCTTCTGCTGGGCGGAGTCGGCCTGCCGCCACACCAGCGCGGCGCCTGCGCAGGCGAACGCCACCGGCCAGAACAGGGTCTGACTGATCCCCAGCCCGCTGGTCTGCACAATCCACAGCAACCCGGCACCGAGGGCGCCGAGCGCGACCAGCACACCCCAGTCCGGTCGGCGGGCGGGCTTGTCCGGGGTGCGCAGCCCGCTCCGGGTCGCCGCCTCCAGACCCGGGGCCTTCTCGGCCGACTCCGGCGGTAGCAGGAGCCACAGCGCTCCGTACGCGATGGCGCCGACGAACTGGACGAGCAGCAGCGCCACGAACCCGATCCGGATCACCGTCACGGGCCACCCGAGATGGCGGGCCAGCCCGGTGCAGACCCCGCCGAGCACGGCGCCCTCCGCGACCCGGGTGGCGCGCGGCCGCGGCTCGGTGCCGGGATCGGCTCCGTTGAGCCCGAGGCCGGCGGGGGTGGGCGGCGGCGCGGCGTGGGCGAGGCCGGAGGACGCGCCGGCGGAGCTGTCCGGGACGGCACCGAGGGCCGAGGGCTCGGGGGTCGGCGGCACGCCCGGCAGTCGCGGGGACAGCCGTCCCGGCTCGGTGGTCGACATGGTTCCCCCAGCCTCACACTCCTGGAGGCCGATCGCCAGCAGGGCCTCCCCCAGTTCACCCCTGATAGCCAAACCGGCCCGCCGCGCCGCTTCGGCCCGAGGTGGGGGCGCGGCCCGACGGCCGGGAGCAGTGGGTGGAGCAGTGGGTGTTGTCCCTGATGGTCTCCGCCGCAGTGGCTGGGCAGGATGGTCGCCATGAGCTCGATCTGGACGATCCGCCGCAGTGCGACCGACGCGAAGCTCACCGGTCTCTGCGGTGGGGTCGCCCGGCACTGGGGCATCGACCCGGTGCTGGTCCGGGTCGGCTGGGCCCTCCTCGCCCTCAGCGGCGGCATCGGGGTGGTCCTCTACCTGGCCGGCTGGTTGCTGATCCCGCTCGACGGCCGGGACTCCTCCGCGCTGGACGACCTGATGGGCAGCCAGCGGCGCCGGTGGCCCAAGGAAGCCTGGGTCGCTCTGGTCGTCGTGGCCTGCCTGATCTCCTTCGCCGCGTTCAGCTCGCTGCTGCCCGGCGGACTGTTCCCGGTTCTCATCCTGGCGGCCATCTGGTACTTCGGGTACTACCGGACCCGGACGCGCAACGCGCCCCCTCCCGCCCCGCCCGCCGTGCCCCCCGCACCGCAGCCGTTCCACTACCCCGGCCCCGCCACGCCCTTCACCGAAGCCGCCGAGGTCTGGCGCCGGCGGATGGCTGAGCATGTCCGCCAGACCGCGTCGCCGTCCGTCTCGCCCCCAGTCCCACCCGCTCCCCCGGCACCCGTCCCGACCGCAGTCCCATCGACCGCGGCGCCCGGGCGACCTGGGGTCCCGTCGCCCGGCGCGGCACCGGGTTGGCCCACCCTCCCGGTGGGCGCCGCCCCAGCCCCGGTCCAGGACCCACCCTCAGAGGAGGAACGGGCGCACGCCGCCTACCTCTCCGAGCCCGACCCGGTCGGACTCTACGCCGAACCCGCCGAGCTGCCGGTCACGGCCGCACCGAGCCGGCTCACCCAGGCCCGGTCGCGCTCTGCGCGGCGGCTGCGGCTGGTCGGTGTGCTCGTGCTCGGCCTGACCCTGGCCGGGCTGGGTGTCGCCGACGCGACCGGGGTCTCCGTACCGCTGACCGCCTATCTGGGCGGCGCCCTGCTCGTGGTCGGGCTCACCCTGGTGGCAGCCACCTGGCTGGGCCGAGCGCGCGGCATCCTGCCCGTCGGCCTGCTGCTGGCGGTGGCGCTGGCGGCGGCCTGGGTGTCGGTGCCGCTGGGGTCACCGAGGGTCTGGAACCAGGAGCTGGCTTACACCTCCGTGGCGCAGCTCCCGTCGGCCGGGGACAGCCACGACCTGGGCCGCCTGAACGTCGACCTCAGCAATCTCGAGCTGAAGCGTGACGCCGCGTACTCCGCCCACGTCGACGCCGGCAGCCTGCAGGTGGAGATCCCGGCCGATGTGAACGTTCGGGTGCGATACTCCGTCGACCAGGGGGTGGTGTTCAACGGCACGGACACGCACGAGAGCGGGACCAACCGGACCGGGGAGCTGCCCTTCACCGCCGCCCGTCCGAGCGCTCCCACCCTGACCCTGGACCTGTCGGTCGACTACGGCGAGCTGAAGGTGATCCGATGAGACGCCTCGACGTCGTCGCCCTGGTCTTCGGTCTGCTGCTCACCGTGGTGGCCGGGGCCTCCCTGTGGCAGACCGTCGTCGGCTCCCTGAACTGGGAGCTGCTCAAGGTCGCCGCTCCGCTGGTCCTCGTCGTGGTCGGCGTCCTCGGACTCGCCCTGTCCCGTAACCGCGAGTGACGCCCACGCACCCACCACCCGTCCGTCTCACCCACCCATCACACCAACGGATCCCACCGTTCCGTACTCACCGAAAGGTCTCTCATGTCCGCCCCGTACGCACCGCAGCAACCACCGCGCAAGCTGACCCGCAGCACGACCAACAAGTTCATCGGCGGGGTCTGCGGCGGCCTGGCCGAGTACCTCAACATGGATGTCAACCTGGTCCGGATCCTCACGGTGGTGATCTCCCTGTTCACCGGCGTGCCGATCATCCTGTACCTCGTGGCGCTGTTCCTGCTGCCGGAGGACCGCTCGGTGCAGGACCCGCCGCCGGTCACCGGACCGATCGGGCAGCCGTACGGAGCCGCCGGGCCGGACACCGTCTGGGGGGCCGAGGGCGCACCGTGGGAGCAGCGTTCCCACCAGCCCCAACCCGAGCCCCAGCCCCAGTTCCGGCCGAGCCCCGCCCCCGGGCCGGCCGCTTCCGCGCCGGCCACCACCCAGCCCGCGGCGCCGGCCCCGCACCAGGCCCCCGCGGAGCCGCTGGCGGAGACGTCGGCCGCCGGAGCCGGGGCCGGAGGACGCCAGCCGCTGGGAGTCGGCCGGCGCCGACCCCGAGAGCCCGGCGGAGCCGACCGACAGCCCGCCCCGACCTCGGACGGCCGGCCCGGACTCAGCGCCGCTGACCTACGAGAGCCGGCCCCCGGTCACTCCCACTCGATGGTGCCCGGGGGCTTGCTGGTGATGTCGACCACCACGCGGTTGACCTCGCGCACCTCGTTGGTGATCCGGGTGCTGATCTTCTCCAGCACGTCGTAGGGCAGTCGTCCCCAGTCCGCGGTCATCGCGTCCTCGCTGGTCACCGGGCGGAGCACCACCGGGTGCCCGTAGGTCCGCCCGTCACCCTGGACGCCGACCGAGCGGACGTCGGCCAGCAGCACGACCGGGAACTGCCAGATGTCGCGGTCCAGACCGGCGGCGGTCAGCTCGGCGCGGGCCACGGCGTCGGCGGCCCGCAGCACCTCGAGGCGCTCGGCGGTCACCTCGCCGATCACGCGGATGGCCAGTCCGGGACCGGGGAACGGGTGCCGCCAGACGATCTCGGCCGGCAGGCCCAGTTGCTCCCCGACCGCGCGGACCTCGTCCTTGAAGAGGGTGCGCAGCGGCTCGACGAGCTGGAACTGGAGGTCCTCGGGCAGCCCGCCCACGTTGTGGTGGCTCTTGATGTTGGCCGCCCCCTCGCCGCCGCCGGACTCGACCACATCGGGGTACAGGGTGCCCTGGACGAGGAACTCGACGTCGCCGGCCTCGCCCACGACCTCGCGAGCGGCCCGTTCGAAGCAGCGGATGAACTCCCGGCCGATGATCTTGCGCTTGGTCTCGGGGTCGGTGACCCCGGCCAGGGCCGACAAGAACTCCGCCGACGCGTCCACCACCTTGAGGTCGACGCCGGTGGCGGCGACGAAGTCCCGCTCCACCTGCTCGGCCTCGCCCTGGCGGAGCAGGCCGTGGTCGACGAACACACAGGTCAGCTGCTCGCCCACCGCGCGCTGCACGAGGGCGGCCGCGACGGCCGAGTCGACGCCGCCGGACAGCCCGCAGATCACGTGCTTGCCGCCGACCTGCTGCTGGATCGCGGCCACGGAGTCCCCGACGATGTTGGCCGGGGTCCAGTCCGGCCGACAGCCGGCGATGTCGTACAGAAAGCGCTCGAGCACGAGCTGGCCGGCCTGGGAGTGCTGGACCTCCGGGTGCCACTGGACCCCGGCCAGCCCCCGGTCGGTGTCCTCGAAGGCGGCGATCGGCGCGCCGGCGCTGCCGGCCAGGGCGGTGAAGCCCGCCGGGGCTGCGGCCACCGAGTCGCCGTGGCTCATCCAGACCCGCAGGTGGTTCGGTAAGCCGTGCAGCAACGTGCCGGCGGAGCCGATGGTCGCCTCGGTCCGGCCGAACTCGCTCAGCCCCGTCCGGGCGACGTCCCCGCCGAGGGCCAGCGCCATGGCCTGGAAGCCGTAGCAGATGCCGAAGGTCGGCACCGTGGTGTCGAACAGCCGCGGGTCGACCTGGGGCGCGCCGGGGGCGTACACCGACTGCGGACCGCCGGACAGGATCACGGCCTTCGGCCGCCGGGCGAGGATCTGCGCCACGCTCGCGGTGTGCGGCATGATCTCGGAGTACACCCGGGCCTCGCGCACCCGGCGGGCGATCAGCTGCGCGTACTGGGCGCCGAAGTCGATCACGATCACGAGGTCGTGGCCACGCTCGCCGATGGTGCCGGGGTCGGCCGCGTCGGGGGTCGGGTCGTCGAACTGGCTCACCTGCAGGGCCTTCCGCTCGGCTGAGGCCAGCAGTCTACGGTCCGGGTCGGCAGCGGTCTTGACACCGGGCCGGGGTCTGCGAAGGTGTGGCGCATGAGCCCGGTCGGCGAGGACGCAGAGCAGGTGCAGCCCGCACACCCCGGAGGAGTGGCGGGCCTGGCTCGCCGCTCACCACGGGCGGCGCACCGGGGTGTGGCTGGTCTCGTACAAGAAGCACACCGGACGGGCCACGGTCGGCTACGAGGCCGCCGTCTGCGAGGCGTTGGCGTACGGCTGGGTGGACAGCCTGGGCCGCAGGCTGGACGAGGACCGCACCATGCTCTGGTTCTCGCCGCGCAAGCCGACCAGCGGCTGGTCCCGCCCCAACAAGGAACGCGTGCAGCGCCTGCTGGCCGAGGGCCGGATGGCCGAGCCGGGTCTGCGCAGCATCGAGATCGCCAAGTCCAACGGGGCGTGGACCCTGCTCGACGACGTCGAGAACCTGGTGCTGCCGGCCGACCTCGAGGCGGCGTTCGACCAGCATCCGGGGGCGGCCGAGCACTGGGCGCGGTTCCCCCGGTCCGCGAGGCGGGTGATCCTGGAGTGGATCGTGCAGGCCAAGCGCCCCGAGACCCGGGCCCGGCGGATGGCCGAGGCCGCCACCGAGGCGGCGCGCGGAGTACGGGCCAACCAGCCGCGCCAGCCCGGGCCGCGCTGACCCCACTCCGCCCGGGGCGAGCGGCGCGGGCCAGCCCGCCACCGGTCACCTGGTTGGATGGGGGGCAGGACCGGACGGGCGAGAGGACGAGCATGGCTGAGTTGGTGAAGGTCGCCTACCGACCACTGGGCATGCTGGCGAGCCTGGGGGCGGCGGCGCTGGCCGGCAAGGCGTTCACGGCGATCTGGAAGCGGGTTGCGCGCTCCGACACGGTGCCCGGTGCGCTGAACGCCGACGACCGGATGACCCGGGTGGTGATCGCCGCGGTGCTGCAGGCGGCGATCTTCGCGGCCACCCAGGCCTGGGTGGACCGCGCCGGGGCCCACCTCTACAAGCGGATCACCGGCAGCCTGGCCGGACTGACCTGGCCGGACTGACCTGGCCGGACTGACCTGACCGGACAGACGTGGCCGGGTGACCAGGCGCGGGCCGGTCTCAACCGGCGCGCCCGAGCCGGCGGAAGACCCGCAGCATGACCCGGCACAGCTGGACCCACCGCTCGGTGCTCAGGACCCGACTCGGGCCGAGCGGCAGCAGCGACTGGGTGGCCACCGACTGCACCTCGACAAAGCGGGCCAGACCCTCCGGACCCTGCCGGCGGCCCAGCCCTGAGGCTTTCATACCCCCCATCGGGGCGTCGATGCTGCCGAAGGTGGCCCGGAACCCCTCGTTGACGTTCACCGTTCCGCAGCGCAGCCGCCCCGCGACCCGCCGCCCCCGGGCCGGGTCGCTGGTCCACACGCTGGCGTTCAGGCCGTAGGCCGAGTCGTTGGCTCGGGCCACCGCGTCGTCGTCGTTGTGGACGGCGTAGAGGGCGACCACCGGTCCGAACGTCTCCTCGGTGGCGCAGGTCATCTCCGGCGTCACCCCGCTGAGCACGGTCGGCGCGTAGAACAGCGGGCCCAGCTCGGGACACCGGCGGCCGCCGGTGAGCACGGTGGCGCCCTTGGCGCGCGCGTCGGCCACGTGCTGCTCGACCCGGTCCACCTGGCTGGGGTTGATCAGCCCGCCCAGATCGGTGCGGAAGTCCAGGGTGTTCCCCATCCGCAGGGCGGCCGTCCGGCGGACGAAGGCCTCGGTGAACGCCGGCAGCACCGCCTCGGCGACCAGAATCCGCTCGGTCGACACGCACAGCTGTCCGGCGTTGGAGAAGCTGGCCCGGACCGCACCCTCGGCCGCGCTCTCGGGGTCGGCGTCGTCGAGCACGAGCAGGGGGTTCTTGCCGCCCAGCTCGAGCGAGCAGCCGATCAGCCGCCGGGCGCACTGCTCGGCGACCTTCCGGCCGGTGGCCGTCGAGCCGGTGAAGCACACGTAGTCCGCCACCTCGACCAGGGCCGGACCCACCTCGGCGCCGGGACCGTGCACCACGGTCCAGGCGTCGGCGGGCAGCCCCGCCCGCCGCAGCAGGTCGACCACCGCCAGGGCGCTGTACGGGGTGCCGGCGTCGGGTTTGAGGATCACGGTGTTGCCCGCCACCAGGGCCGCCAGCCCGTCGGAGACGGCCATGGTCATCGGGTAGTTCCACGGGCCGATCACCCCGACCAGCCCCTTGGGCACCAGCCTCCGGTCGACGCGGGTGAGCGCAGGCAGGATGCCGGTGGCCCGCCGCCCGCGGAGCAGCCGGTCGGCGTGCCGTCCGTAGTAGTGGGCGCTGAGGGCGAGGTGCACGACCTCCTCCACCGCGGTCAACCGAGCCTTGCCGGCCTCGTACTGGAGGAGGTCGACCAGGTGGTCGAGCTCGTCGGCCACCAGGTCGTGCAGGCGCAGCAGCACCTCGCTGCGCTCCGCCACCGACCGGGCGGCCCAGGCCGGCTGGGCGGCACGGGCCCGGTCGGCGGCGTCGAGCACGTCCTGGGAGCGTCGACGTCGGCAGCGTCGCGGCCAGCGACGGGTCGAACGGTGAGTGCCAGGCCTGCGGTGGGCCGGTGGCGGTCAGGATCGCGGCGTACCGCGAGGCCGGCCACGGGGGGGCCACGGCGCCGGCCGGGGCCGAGGAGACGGTCATGAGCCCAGGCTGTCACGGCGGCCCCGCAACGGGCACCACCCTCCTGGCACCGCGGGGGCCCTCGACGTCTCTGGCACCATCGGGGCATGGACCGTGGCCGTGGATGCTGCCGTGGACGCTGACGTCGTCGTGGTGGGGGCCGGGCTCGCCGGGCTGGTGGTCACCGCCGAGCTGGCCGAGGCCGGCTGCTCGGTGATCCTCCTGGACGGCGAGCCGCAGCAGTCCCTGGGCGGTCAGGCGTTCTGGTCCCTCGGCGGGCTGTTCCTGGTCGACTCCCCCGAACAGCGTCGGCTACGGATCCGGGACTCCGTGGAGCTGGCCCTGGCCGACTGGCTGGGCAGCGCGGGCTTCGACCGCGGCCGAGGACTACTGGCCGCGGCGGTGGGCGGAGGCCTTCGTCGACTTCTCCGCCGGTGAGGAGCGGGCCTGGCTGCACGAGCTGGGGGTGCGCTGGTTCCCGCTGGTGCAGTGGGCCGAGCGGGGCGGCTACCCCGCCCCCGGGCACGGCAACAGCGTGCCGCGGTTCCACCTGACCTGGGGCACCGGGCCCGGCCTGGTGCGGCCGTTCGCCGACCGGGTGCTGCGGTCCCGCCGGGTCCGGATCCGGAACCGGCATCGGGTCACCGATCTGGTCGCCGGGGGCGGTGGTGTCCGGGTGAGCGGGGACGTGCTCATCCCCAGCGACGTGCCGCGCGGGGTGCCGAGCGGCCGGCAGGTCGCCGGCACGTTCAGCTTCGGTGCCCAGGCGGTCGTGGTGGCGGGCGGCGGCATCGGCGGCGATCTCGACCTGGTCCGACGGAGCTGGCCGCGCGGCTGGGGCGACCCCCCGGCCGACCTGATCAGCGGGGTCCCCGACCACGTCGACGGGTCGATGCTCGGCGTGACCCAGCGGGCCGGGGGCCGGGTCATCAACGCCGACCGGATGTGGCACTACCCGGAGGGCATCCTCAACCACGACCCGGTCTGGAGCCACCACGGTATCCGGATCCTGCCCGGGCCGTCCGCACTGTGGCTGGACGCGCTCGGCCGGCGCTTCCCGGCGCCGCTGTTCCCCGGGTTCGACGCCCTGGGGGCTCTCCGACACGTGACGGCGAGCGGGTTCGCGTACTCCTGGTTCGTGCTGGACGCCGAGACGCTGGCCGCCGAGTTCGCCCTCTCGGGCTCGGAGCAGAACGCGGATCTGACGCAGCGCAGCCTTCGGCTGCTGGCCGGACGGCTGCAGAAGGGCCCGACCCCGGAGGTGCAGGCCTTCCTGGACCACGGGGTCGACTTCCTGACCGCCGAGACGGTGCCCGAGCTGGCCGCGCAGATGAACCAGCTGGTGGGCGAGCACCGGGTCGACGCCGGTGAGCTGCAGGGGTTGGTGGAGGCCCGCGACCTGCAGGTCCGCAGCGGGCTGGGCAAGGATCCGCAGGTGGTGGCCACCGCGGCCGCCCGCCGGTTCCTCGGCGACCGGCTGATCCGGGTGGCCCCGCCGCACGAGCT
This sequence comes from uncultured Actinomycetota bacterium, assembly GCA_963832435.1. Classification (GTDB taxonomy): domain Bacteria; phylum Actinomycetota; class Actinomycetes; order Propionibacteriales; family Propionibacteriaceae; genus Microlunatus. The sequence continues at coordinate 641,402 of CAWHTY010000009.1, read as the reverse complement.
GCTCGACCCGAAGCAACCGGGGTCGGGCCGGGCCGGCCGCGGCGGCCCGCTCGTCGCGGTCCGGCTGCACGTGCTCACCCGCAAGACCCTGGGCGGGTTGGAGACCGACCTCGACGGCCGGGTCCAACGACCGGACGGCGGGGTCCTGCCGGGCGTGTACGCCGTCGGCGAGGCGGCCGGGTTCGGCGGCGGCGGCATGCACGGCTACCGCTCCCTGGAGGGCACCTTCCTCGGCGGCTGCCTGTTCACCGGCCGGGCCGCCGGCCGCGCCCTGGCCGCCGCCCTCTGACCACCACCCCCACCACCCGCCCCCTCCCCCTCATCACCGCGCGTCAGCGGTCTCGCAGATACACGCGATTCGTCCAGATGCACGCGAAGAATCGCGCGGATCTGGACGAGTTGCGGGTATCTGGGGTGGGTCAGGAGGCCGAGCGGGCGACGGCCTCGTGGTGGCGGACGACCTCGGCGACCACGAAGGTGAGGAACTTCTCAGCGAACTCGGGGTCGAGGCGGGCTTCCTCGGCCAGGCCGCGCAGCCTGGCGATCTGCTGGGCCTCGCGGGTCGGGTCGGCCGGCGGAAGGCCGTGCCGGGCCTTGAGCTCGCCCACCTGCTGGGTGATCTTGAACCGCTCGGCGAGCAGATGGACCAGGGCCGCGTCCATGTTGTCGATGCTGCCGCGAAGCCGATCGAGCTCGGCCGAGACCTCCGGATCCATGACCGTCACAGTAGTGGTGGACGGCTGCCGAACGGGGTGGGAGCGCTCCTACACCGGACCGAGGACGGCGTCCTGCTGTGACCTTCGGCACCCGGGTGGATCACGTTCTGACATCGTTGTCACCGCCCCTCCGTCCAACCACCGCGGCAACTGGTCGCATACCACTTGCCGGGACCCATGAGGAGGCTGTGCGGGACCGGTGCACGCCTGGCGCTCCAGACCTGGGGTTCTCCACCACGGGCGGCCACGCGGGGCCGGGTGATACCAGTTGCCGGTCGGCGCGGAGAGCCTTCACCAGAGCTCGGCCCGGGCCTGGAGGATGTTCACCGGGCCTCCTCGGCGGTCCAGGACCGGGGTTCGAACGGCCGGTACAGTTATCTCATCGAGCTCGGGGCCCGACCAGTGCAGGACCCGGAGATCTCCCCGGCCCGATGCTCACTCGATGAGCCGCCGGTGCTGCAGACCCGGCGATCTGGAAGCGGGCCGACCCACGACGGGACGGCCGGCTCCAGCGGCACAGTCGCCGCACCGTCGAGCGGAGCGGTCGCCACACCACAGAGCAGCGACGACGATCTTGCCCGGATCGCGTCGACCCGCGATGCGTGCCCGGTGACCGGCCACCTCCGATCTCGACGTTTCCCCGCAACACCGAATTGTGGAGAGTCACCATGGCCAGACCGGCCCACGACTACGCACGAGTCGATAAGCACGTGCCCGTCACCCGCAGAGCGGAGACGGCCAACCCCTACTCACCCGTGATGATCTTGTTGTCGCTGATCGCGACGCTGGGAATCCTGTTCTACGCACAGTTCCTGCTGAACCCGGCCAACCGCGGCGACGTTCTGCCGTACGCGCTGGTGATCATCGCCGAGACCATCCTCGTCGCCCACGCCCTGCTGTCGATGTGGACGATCCTCTCGGGGCAGAAGAGCCCCCGGACGTTCGCGTTCCACGCGACGAAGCGCACACTCTTCGACCGGCAGGCCATCGAGGCCGACGGGCTGCAGGATGATCCCGACCTCTGGCCCATCACCATGAACGGCCGCGAGATCAGCGTGGACGTCTTCATCACCGTCTACGGCGAGGAGATCTCCAAGATCCGGGCCACTGCGGTCGCCGCCATGGCGATCAAGGGCAAGCACCGGACCTGGATCCTCGACGACGGTCGCTCCGACGACGTCAAGGACCTGGCCGACGAGCTCGGCTGCAACTACGTCCGGCGGCTGTCCAGCAACGGCGCCAAGGCCGGCAACATCAACCACGCGCTGTCGATCGCCAAGGGCGACTTCTTCTGCGTGTTCGACGCCGACTTCGTGCCCAAGCCGGAGTTCCTGGTGGAGACCGTTCCGTTCTTCAACGACGCGAACGTCGCCTTCGTCCAGACCCCGCAGACCTACGGCAACCTGGTCAACATCCTGTCCCGCGGAGCGGGCTACATGCAGGCCGTGTTCTACAAGTTCGTCCAACCCGGGCGGAACCACTTCAACGCGGCGTTCTGCGTGGGCACCAACGTGATCTACCGCCGGGCCGCGGTCAACGACATCGGCGGCATCTACACCGACTCCAAGTCCGAGGACGTGTGGACCTCCCTGATGCTGCACGAGCGGGGCTGGAAGACCATCTACATCCCGAAGACGCTCGCGGTCGGTGACGCCCCGGAGACTATCGAGGCCTACACCAAGCAGCAGCTGCGCTGGGCCACCGGTGGCTTCGAGATCATGCTGAACCACAACCCGCTCAGCCCGCGCCGCAAGCTGACGATGGACCAGCGGATCATGTACCTGGTCACGGCGACGCACTACCTGACCGGTATCGCCCCCGGCCTGCTGCTGCTGGTCCCGCCGCTCGAGGTCTTCTTCGACCTCCGTCCGGTGAACCTGCACATCGACTGGACCACCTGGCTGCTGTTCTACGCCGGCTTCTACCTGATGCAGATCCTGCTCGCCTTCTACACCCTGGGCTCCTTCCGCTGGGAGGTGCTGATGCTGGCCGCGGTGTCGTTCCCGATCTACGCCCAGGCCCTGTTCAACGCGATCGCGAACAAGGAGCAGAAGTGGCACGTGACGGGCGGCAAGGCCAAAGCCCAGTCGCCGTTCAACTTCATGATCCCGCAGGTCCTGGTGTTCGTGTTCATGATCTTCACCACCACGGTGTCGATCTGGCGTGACCTGGGCAACAGCCAGCTCAGCCTGGCCACCGCCTGGAGCGTCACGAACACCTTCATCCTGTTCGCCTTCATGATCGTCGCGATCAAGGAGAACTGGCAGATCAACCACCCGCCGCGGGAGCTTCCGGCGGCTCGGATCGCCAACCAGCTCACCGACGAGCAGAGCGGCCGGCTGACCACGGTCATCGTGCCGCCCGCCCTCGAGGACAGCCTCGGGATCTCCGCCACCACGGACCACGACTCCACCGACCACGACCCCACCGACCATGACTCCGTGCCGACGCGCCGCGCCGCGACGCCGGAGAGCACCGAGAAAGAGGTAGCAGCGAAATGACCTGGGTCAACAGACTTCGTCTCTTCGGAGGGGTGCTCGGCGTCATCCTCGTTGTCGCCGCACTCACCCTCGTGTTCAACCAGCGCCAGACCAAGACCCCGAGCCTGACCGCGACGATCGCGGCCGACACCTACGACGTCGGCGCAGCGTACGGCGGCACGGTGATCAAGCAGTTCGTCAAGGAGGGCGACGTGGTGACCAAGGGCACCGAGCTCTTCACCATCCAGAGCGTCGGCCTGCAGCAGGACGTGGCCAACGGCCTCGAGATCCAGAGCTCGGACGCCTACGACGTCGACGCCAAGACCGGCAAGCTCACCTACAAGGCCACCGTGGCCGGCCAGGTGACCGATCTGCAGGCCAAGCTCGGCAACTCTCTCGGCGGCGGCACGCCGTTCGCCAAGATCTCCGTCGTCGGCTCGCAGTACGTCGAGGCCAAGTACCTGCTCAGCGCCCAGGACTACGACCGGGTCGTCGAGGGCGCAAGCGTCGACATCCTGCTGCCGAACAACCAGATCGTCCAGGGCACCGTGTCCACCATCACGGTGGCCACCGACCAGGGCCAGGCGCTGACCGAGGTCCGCGTCGACTCCCCGGATCTCACCGCCGAGAAGCTCGCCAACCTGACCAAGCCCGGAACCCCGGTGGTCGCCACCGTGCACCTGCGCGACGACGGCCCGCTGGCCGGCGTGAGCGACATCGTGTTCGACTTCCTTCGACAGATCGGACTGAAATGAGCTTTCGGATCTTCCGAACGCACATCGATTCCACCAGCAGCACCCGCACGTCCCCCAGCAAGACCACGCATCTGAGCACGACCGTCCTGTCCGCGCTGATCATCACCCTCGCGGTGGTGATCGGCGCGGCAGGATGCCGGACCAGCAGCGATGCCGGTTCCGGCACCAGCGAGGTGGGCCCCTCGGCCAGCGGTGAGGTGTTCACCGCCGAGCAGGTGGACCCGCTGGTCTCCGCGATCACCAAGAAGACCGTCAAGGAGCTGCCCACCACGCGGCTCGCCGACGGCCTGGTCCCGCCGACCAACCGCTGGTTCTCCGGCCTGGCCTTCGGCGACAAGCCGCAGCCGGTCTTCCCGCTGCCGCTCAGCTTCGGCCTGGCCGAGGGCGGCGACGGCTTCTCCTTCGGGCAGCCCACGGTGAGCGCGACCGAGAAGAACATCGCCGGCGGCTTCAAGCCCGATGTGGCCGTGACCACCGGGGCCACGTCGGCCCAGGTCAGCGGCTACGACACCTTGACCGTCACGATCGACCAGCTCGACGACGGCGGCTCGGTGCTCGGCACGACGACCATCGCGCAGGGCTCTCCCTACGTCCGCTACGACGCGGAGGCCGGCGGCACGGTGGGCACCGGCCTGCAGTTCGCCAAGTCCGGTGACTACTGGACCGCGAAGGCGGGCGAGGTCACCTACGGTCTCGTGGTCGAGGACGGTGACGTGAACGGCACCGACATCCAGCTCGACAAGGGTGGCTCGGCGACCTGGTTCGTCGTACCGGCCGACGGCCAGGCCGACCGGCTGGCCGAGCTGGCCGCCAACCCGGTGACCGGCAGCACGGTGGGATACACCATCGACGGTGATGCCACCACCACCACACTCGGCTACACCGCCAAGGGCGGCACCGCGTTCGCCGCGATGCCGCACCAGCAGAAGACCCTGGACCAGACGACCTGCGACCTGGGCAGCTACCCGAGCGTGTACGGGACGCTGAAGCTCTGCGCCGGCAACGACCTGTCCTGGACCGCTCCGGTCTCGGCGCCGACCAGCCAGCTGGACGTCGACGGGCTGAGCGGCACCGACAAGAAGGAGCTCTCCGAGCAGGTGGCCAAGGACATCGCCGGTACCCCGGCGTTCCCCGCGGACACCTACTTCGGCGGCAAGGCCCTGTACCGGGCCGCCATGCTCTACCAGCTCGCCGTCCAGCTGAAGCTCGAGCAGCCCGCTGCGACCATGAAGACCAAGCTCACCCAGCAGCTGACCCAGTGGACCGACCCGAAGGGCTGCGAGAAGCGCGAGGCCTTCTGCTTCGTGTACGACGAGCAGGGCAAGGGCATCGTCGGACTGACGCCGTCCTTCGGCTCCGACGAGTACAACGACCACCACTTCCACTACGGCTACTTCCTGTACGCCGCGGGGGTGCTGGCCGAGAACGACAAGGCCCTGGCCGACAAGTTCGCGCCGGTGATGAACCTGCTGGCCGCCGACATCGGCTCCAACGCCGGGAACAAGGCGTTCCCGGACCGCCGGGTGTTCGACGCCTACGCGGGCCACTCCTGGGCGTCGGGGACCTCCCCGTTCGCCGACGGCAACAACCAGGAGTCCAGCTCCGAGGCCATCACGGCCTGGACCGGACTGGCCGCCTGGGCCAAGGCCAGCGGCAACGAGGGTCTGCGGAGCGAGGCCACCTGGATGCTGTCCAGCGAGGCGCAGTCCGGGCTGGCGTACTGGACCAACTTCGACACCAGCGAGCCGGTCTACCAGGGGTACGGTCACAAGATCGCCCCGCTGAACTGGGGCGGGAAGCGTGACTACGCGACCTGGTTCTCCCCGGAGCCGGCCGCCATGCTCGGCATCCTGGTCATCCCGATGAGCCCGGCGTCGACGTACCTCGGCGGGGATCCGGAGCGGATCGACGCCAACGTCGAAGAGGCCACCGGCGGCAAGTTCGACCAGAAGTTCGGTGACTACCTGCTGATGTACTCCGGCCTGGCCGGCGACGAGCAGCGCACGGCGGCGCTCGAGCAGGCGCGGTCCCTGGACGCCAAGTGGATCGACGACGGCAACAGCCGGGCCTACATGCTGGCGTGGCTGATGACGGTCAAGAGCTAGCACTCGGGGTTTGCGCGGCCGGCAGGGTGCCTCGGCACCCACCCGTCGGGGGGTCGGCCGCGCGCAAGGCCTGGCTGGAGTCGATTCGGTGGACGAAAGGCCAGGAACGGGCAGCGGGCCCGGTCCCATCGCGCGATGGGGCCGGGTCCGCGTCGTCGTCATTATCCCCCGCGCCGGCCGATCCCGTGGCCGGTCGTCTCATTCCCGACGAGCGGCGTACGAACTCCGTCAGAACAGCAGCAGGTTCCAGGTGCGGCAGACGTTGGAGGTCGGCGGGCTGCAGCCAGCCGGGTTGGTGATCTTGCGCGGCCGGGTAGCTGGACCGCCCGTACCGGGCCTCGTTGTACGTGACCTTGACCCAGTCGGGGACCTGGCCGCCGACCGTGGAGCGGCCCGAGGACTGCCACTCGTAGTGGGGCTCCAGCGACTCCACGCCCGATTCCTGGCCGAAGGACAGGCCACGGTCGCGGGCCGCGCTGTAGTCGGGCTCCAGACCGTCCGTTGTCGGGCGGCACTGGCTCCGGGTGACCTGAGCACCCGAAGCGAGGGGTTCAGAGCCAAACAGTAGGTTGCCCGGTTCGGCCTCAGCCCGGTGCGAGGTGCCCGCCGCGGGCGTCACTGACCCGCCGGCGATAGGCGGCGACCTGGCGCGCTCGCTCCGGGCCGGTCCAGCCGAGCGGGCCGGCCACCAGGTCCGCGACGTAGGGCGCAGCCGCCAGGCCGCCGTCCTGGGCCTCCGTCGACACCCGGGTCCGCCGGGTGAGCACGTCGGCCAGGTCGGCTGCGCCCTCGTGGGTTGCGGCGTACACGGCCTCGACCGCCAGGTAGTCCTGCGAGCCGGGAAGCGGCGCCGCGAGCTCGGGCCGGGCGGCCAGCAGGTCCAGCACCTCGTCGGTCAGTGCGCCGTAGCGCTCCAGCAGGTGCTCCACCTGGCGGACATGCAGCCGGGCCCGGCGGGCGAGCAGGTGACGCTGGTTCCACCGAGCGGCGTGACCGTCGCCGCCGACCAGCGGGACCCGGCTGGTGACCGACCGCGCCTGGAGCCCGCCGAGCAGCTCGGTGGCGGCGTCGATCGACCGGCTGGCCGTCAGCCGGTAGGTGGTGAAGCGCCCCCCGGCGGCGACCACCAGACCCGGGACCGGTGTGTGGGGTCCGGGGGCGGTGCTCCACCGGTCCGCCCGCCACGAACCTGCGAAGCTGCCCTCGACGTCGTCCGGGGTGAGGGCGCGGGCCAGCACGCGGTTGACGTCGCCGAGCACCAGCTCCGGACCGACGGGCGGCGCCGGGCCGGTCTCGTGGCGGGCGGGCACCCAGCTGGGTCCGATCAGCCAGTGCCGTCCCCACGGCAGGACCCACAGGGGGGCCCGGCGCTGGCCGATCACCAGCCCGGTCGACATCCGGATCCGCTCCCGGGGCACGACCACGTGCACCCCGGTGCTGGCCGGGGTCGGCGCGGGCGCCGCCTCCGGCAGCCCGCTGGCGGTGCACAGCGCGTTCAGCCTGTCGACCCACCCGCCGACAGCCGCGACCACCACCCGGGCGCGGAGGTCGAGCTCGTCCCCGGTCACCGTCTCGCGGGCCCGGACCCCGACCACCCGGTTCTGGTGGGTGAGCAGGCCGACCACCTGGACCCGGTCGGCCACCAGGGCGCCGTAGGTGGCGGCCGTCCGGACCACGGTCAGGGCGAACCGGGCGTCGTCGACCTGGCCCTCCTGGTACTGCACGCCGCCGGTCAGGTCGCTCGCGTCCACCGCGGGTGCGATCCGGCGGACCGCTCGGCGGGCCAGGTGGCGGTGCACGGGGAGCACCCGCGGCCGGTACGGGGTGGCGGCCAGCGCGTCGTACAGGGTGAGGTCCAGGCCCACCCGCAGCCGTTCCAGCGGACCGCCGTACAGCGGGCGGAGCACCGGCACCCGGCGGACCAGATGCGGTGCCACCGCGTCGAGCAGCAGGCTGCGCTCCTGGAGGGCGGCGTGCACGGCGCCCAGCACCGGCGCCTCGACGACGCCCAGCCCGCCGTTGACGAGCCGGCTGGACCGGCTGGAGCTGCCGGAGCCCCAGTCGCCCTGCTCCACGAGCCCGACGGTCAGCCCGCGGGTCACCGCGTCCAGCGCCGCCCCCGCCCCCACCACGCCGCCGCCGACCACCAGCACGTCGAGCGGGTCGGCGGCGGTCAGGTCGGCGAGGGCCCGCCGCCGGCCCGCGGGCGAAAGCCGAACCGTCACGGCGTGCCCTGGCTGCCGGGCCCGGTCGGGGTCACCCGACGACCAGCTCCACCCGCTGGAACTCCTTCAGCTCGGTGTAGCCCGTGGTGGCCATCGCCTTGCGCAGGGCACCGACCAGGTTCATGGTCCCGTCCGGCAGCGTCGAGGGCCCCAGCAGGACCTGCTCCAGGGTGCCGACCACGTCGAACCGCACCCGCTCCCCGCGGGGCAGGTACTCGTGCCAGGCCTCCGCGCCCCAGTGGTAGCCCTGCCCGGGTGCCTCGGCCGCCCGCGCCAGGGGGGAGCCGACCATCACCGCGTCGGCGCCGCAGGCGATGGCCTTGGCGATGTCGCCGGACCGCCCGACCGAGCCGTCGGCGATCACGTGCACGTACCGGCCACCGGACTCGTCCAGGTAGTCCCGGCGGGCCTCCGCCACGTCGGAGACGGCCGACGCCATCGGCACCGCCACCCCGAGGACCCTGCGGGTGGTGTGGGCCGCTCCCCCGCCGAAGCCCACCAGGACGCCGGCTGCGCCGGTGCGCATCAGATGCAGAGCCGCCTGGTAGCTGGCGCACCCCCCGACGATCACCGGGACGTCCAGGGCGTAGATGAACTGCTTGAGGTTCAGCGGCTCCTTCGCCCCGCCGACGTGCTCGGCGGAGACGGTGGTCCCGCGGATGACGAAGAAGTCGACGCCGGAGTCGACGACCGCGCCGGCGAACGCCTGGGTGTTCTGCGGCGACAACGACCCGGCCGCGGGCACACCGGCGTCCCGGATCTCGGCGATCCGCTTGCCGATCAGCTCCTCCTTGATCGGCTCGGCGTAGATCTGCTGCATCCGCTGGGTGACCCCCGCCGGGTCGTCGACGGCGGTCAGCTCGTCCAGCAGGGGTCGCGGATCCTCGTACCGGGTCCACAGCCCCTCGAGGTTGAGTACGCCGAGCCCTCCGCAGCGGCCGAGCATGATCGCGGTCTCGGGCGACATCACCGAGTCCATCGGGGCTCCGATGAGCGGGAAGTCGAAGCTGTACGCGTCGATCCGCCAGGTCAAGTTCACCTCCTGCTCGCCCCGGGTCCGGCGCGACGGCACGATCGCGATGTCGTCGAAGGCGAAGGCCTGCTCCGCTCGTTTGCTGCGTCCCACCTCGAACATGGGGGCCATTCTGTCGTGTCTCGGTCGATCTGGTCCGCAGGTCCACCCGCGCCGGGCCGACCGCAGGAGATCCCGTCGGTGCGGGGGGGCCGGGCTCGGCTCCGCGCGGTCGACGATCAGCATGATCACCCGATGCCGACCAGCATCCCCGACCGTCTCCGGGACTCCGAGGCTCCCGGCGCCGGCGTTGTCCATCCGACCCGAGCCGGGGACCCACGGCCGACGCGGGCCGGCTAACCGGAGTAGTTGGGCGCCTCGACGGTCATCTGGATGTCGTGCGGGTGGGACTCGCGGAGGCCGGCGGAGGTGATCCGGACGAAGCTGCCCCGCTCGTGCAGCTCGGGTATGGTCGCGGCGCCGGTGTAGAACATCGACTGCCGCAGCCCGCCGATGAGCTGGTAGGCGACGGCGGCCAGCGGGCCGCGGAACGGCACCTGGCCTTCGATCCCCTCGGCGATCAGGTTCGAGTCCGAGGTCACGTCGCCCTGGAAGTACCGGTCCTTGGAGTACGAGGCGCTGCGCCCCCGAGAGGCCATCGCCCCCAGGGATCCCATCCCCCGGTAGGCCTTGAACTGCTTGCCGTTGAGGAAGATCAAGTCGCCCGGGCTCTCCTCACAGCCGGCCAGCAGGGAGCCGAGCATCACGGTGTCCGCTCCGGCCACCAGAGCCTTGGCGATGTCACCGGAGTACTGCAGGCCGCCGTCACCGATCAGCGGCACGCCGGCCGGCCGGCAGGCACGGGCGGCGTTGTGGATGGCCGTCACCTGCGGGACCCCGACGCCGGCCACCACCCGGGTGGTGCAGATCGAACCCGGCCCGACGCCGACCTTGACCCCGTCGACCCCGGCGTCGACGAGGGCCTTCGCCCCGGCGTACGTCGCGACGTTGCCGCCGACCACGTCCACGTCGGCGACGGCCGGCTCCGCCTTGAGCCGGCGCACCATCTCGAGCACGCCCTGGGAGTGACCGTGGGCGGTGTCGACCACCAGCAGGTCCACGCCCTCCTCGACCAGGGCCATGGCGCGTTTCCACGAGTCGCCGAAGAACCCGACCGCGGCGCCGACCCGCAGGCGCCCCTGCGGGTCCTTGGTGGCGTCGGGGTACTGGTCGGACTTGACGAAGTCCTTGAGGGTGATCAGGCCCTTGAGCCGCCCACGGTCGTCGACCAGCGGCAGCTTCTCGATCTTGTTCTGCGCCAGCAGCCGCATGGCGTCGTCACCGCTGATCCCGACCGGGCCGGTGACCAAGGGCATCGGCGTCATCACCTCGCCCACCAGGCGGGACGGGTCGTTCTCGAACCGCATGTCGCGGTTGGTGACGATGCCGAGCAGGGTCAGGTCGCGGTCGACCACCGGTACCCCGGAGATCCGGTACCGGCCGCACATGGCATCCGCCTCCCCGATGGTGGCGTCCGCAGAGATGGTGATGGGCTCGTCCACCATGCCCGCCTCGGAGCGCTTCACCACGTCCACCTGGTGGGCCTGGTCCTCGATCGAGAGGTTGCGGTGGATGACGCCGAGGCCACCCTGGCGGGCGATGGCGACCGCCATCCGGGCCTCGGTGACGGTGTCCATCGGCGAGGACACCAGCGGCACCCGGACTCGGATCCGCTTGGAGACCAGGGAGGCGGTGTCCGCCGCGGACGGCACGACGTCGCTCTCGTTCGGCTGCAGCAGCACGTCGTCGAAGGTGAGACCGAGGGTGGCGAACGGCTGCGGCACGCCAGCGGGACTCAGGTCGCCGAGAGGATCCGACACGAGGATTCCTTTTCACGCAGGGGGTTCAGCCTCCAACCCTACTGGGTCGGGGGCACCGGGCCGCTCCCGTCCACCGGCGCCGAGCGGACGGGTGCACGACTGCCGGCCGTCACGGCTGCGCCGGCCCGAGCAGGCCCCGACGCCGCAGCAGCGGCTCGATCGGAGCCGGCCCGCCCAGCACGTCCGCGACGTAGCTCAGCTCCGGTGCGGTGCCACCCCGGCTGAGCAGCCGCTCGCGGAAGATCCGACCGGCCTCCCGCACCGTGCCGGGGAACGCCTCGAACCACTCGACCGTGGCGGCGTCGAGGATCTCGCTCCAGATGTAGGCGTAGTACCCGGCCGAGTAGCCCCCGCCGAACACGTGGTTGAAGTACGGCGTCCGGTACCGGGGCGGGACGGTGGCCAGGTTCAGCCCGACCTGGGCCAGGGCCGATCGCTCGAAGGCCTCCACGTCCGACACCGCCGCCGCGGTCTCCGCGGGGGCCAGCCGGTGCCAGGCCAGGTCGATCCAGGTCGCCGCCAGGTAGGCCACCGTGGCGAAGCCCTGGTCGAGGTTCGCGGTCGCGGTGAGCTTCTCGGTCAGCTCGGCGGGGGCCGGCTCGCCGGTCTCGACGTGGCGGAGGTAGCGGCTCATCACCTCCGCGTCGGTCATCCACAGCTCATTGACCTGCGACGGGTACTCGACGAAGTCCCGAGCCACAGCGGTGCCGGCCAGCCGGGGGAAGGTCACGTCCGAGAGCAGCCCGTGCAGGGCGTGGCCGAACTCGTGGAACATCGTCCCGACCTCGTCCAGGGTCAGCAGCGCCGGCCGGCCGGGCGCCGGTTTCGGGATGTTCATGGTGTTGACCACCACGGGCCGCTGGTCGAGCAGGTGCGACTGGCTGACCAGGGCCTCGCACCAGGCCCCGCCGCGCTTGCTGTCCCGGGTCAGGTAGTCGCCGATGAACAGGCCGATGCCGGTCCCGTCGCCGTCGAAGACCTCGTAGACCAGGGCCTCCGGGTGCGCACCGACCAGGTCGAAGCGGCGGGTGAAGGTCAGCCCGTACAGCCGTTCGGCGGCGAAGAACACCCCCTCGTGCAGGGTGCGCCGCAGCTCGCAGTACGGCCGGAGGGCCGCCGTGTCGAAGGCGTAGCGGTCCCGCCGCAGCCGGTCGGCGTAGAACGCCCAGTCGGCCGCGCCGAACACGGCGCCGGGGTTGTCGCGGGCCATCAGGGCCGTCAGCTCGGCGGCTTCGCGTTCGGCGTTGGCGACCGCGGGCGGGATCAGCCGGCGCAGCATTTCCTCCACTGCCTCGTTTGAACCGGCCGTACGGTCGGCGAGCACGTAGTCGCTGTGGCTGCGGTAGCCGAGCAGGGCGGCCCGCTCGGCCCGCAGCACGACGATCCGCGCGACCACCCCCCGGGTGTCGTGGGTGTTGCCGCGGGCCCCGCGGGCCAGCGAGGCGTCGAGCAGCCGGCGCCGGATGGCCGGGTTCCGCAGCGAGACGAGGGCCGGCTGGTGGGTGGGCAGCACGAGGTCGATCAGGTGCCCGGGCAGGCCTCGCTCGTGCGCCGCCGCGGCCGCCGTGGCCAGCGCGTCGGCAGGCAGCCCGGCGAGCTCGGCGACGTCAGTGACGTGCAGGGCCGCCTCGTTGGTGTCGGCCAGCAGCCGGGTCCCGAACTCGGTAGACAGTGCGGCCAGCTCGGCGTTGAGCGCACGAAGCCGGTCCTGCTGCGCCGGGTCTAGCGCGGCGCCGGCCCGGACGAAGTCGAGGTGGTGCCGGTCCAGCAGCCGGCTCGCCTCGGGCGCCAGCCCCAGCTCGGCCCGCCGCCGGTGCAGGGCGTCGACCCGCGCGAACAGCCCGCTGTCGAGCAGGATCGTGTCGCTGTGCGCGGCCAGCCGGGGCGACATCTCCGCGGCCAGCTCCTGCAGCTCCGGCGTGGTGTCGGATCCGTTCCGGAGGGCGAACACCCGCGAGACCCGGCTCAGCACCCGCCCCGACCGCTCGAGGGCGACCACGGTGTTGCCGAAGGTGGGTGGCTCGGGGTCGGCGGTGATGGCGGCCACCTCGGCCAGCTGCCGGCGCATGCCCTCCTCCAACGCCGGCCGCAGGTGCTCGACGGTGATCGCCGCGAACGGCGGCAGCCCGTACGGCAGCGGGCTGGGCTGCAGGAACGGGTTGTCCGGGGGCGGTGAGGTCACGATCGGCGAGGTTAGTCGCTCGCGGTCACGGCCGGGCCCAGGCCGACGGCGATAGGGTCGGCGGGTGGATCCCGTGCTCGTCATCGTGAACGCTGCGGCCGGCAGTTCGGGTGAGGCCGCGGCGGATCGGGCCCTGGACCTGCTCCGGGCGGCCGGGGACGTGGCGACGGCTTCGGCGTCGGACCCCGAGGAGCTCGACGCGGTTCTGGAGCGTCGCGGAGACCGGCGGCTGGTGGTGGCTGGTGGCGATGGCAGCCTGCACCAGGTGATCGAGGCCTTGCACCACCGCGGCGAGCTGGCCGAGGTGGTGCTGGGGCTGATTCCGCTCGGCACCGGCAACGACTTCGCCCGCAGCGCGGGGATCCCGCTCGATCCGAGAGGCTGCGGCCCGGCTGATCCGGGACGGCCGCCCGGGCCCGGTGGACCTGATCATCGACGACGACGACGAGGTGGTGGTCAACAACGTGCACGTCGGGGTGAGCGCCGAGGCCAGCCGGCTTGGCGCGCGGTGGAAGCAGCGGGTGGGCCGGCTCGGGTACGGCATCGGCTTCCTCCAGGCGGGTTTCCGCCCTCCGCTCCGGCTCCGGGTGGAGGTCGACGGGGTGGTGGTGGCCGGTGGCGACCGGCCCTTGCTGGAGGTGTCCATCGGCAACGGCGCGACCGTCGGCGGCGGCCTGGAGCTCAACCCGGGCGCCGATCCGCTCCGTGACGGTCTGGACGTGGTGGTGGCCTTCGCCACGTCGGTGCCGGAGCGGATCGGCTACGCGATCGACCTGCTCCGGGCGCGGCACGGTTCGCGCGCCGATGTGTGGCAGGGCACCGCCGAGCAGGTGACCGTGTCCGGTGAGCCGTTCTACGCCAGCTCCGACGGCGAGATCGACGGGCCGGACCCGCTGCGCCGGTGGCGGCGCGCGGCGGGCGCGTTCCGGATGCTGCTGCCCCCCGGGTGACGACCCGGCCCCGGCGGTTCTTCACGGGCCAGACAGGCGACAGGGCCCTTCCCCCGCTGGGGGAAGGGCCCTGATCGTGTCCGGTGCTACCGACCTCGAAGGTCAGTGGCTGTGACCGTGTCCGGCCGCCGGCTCCTCCTCCTCGGGCTTCTCCACCACCAGGGTCTCGGTGGTGAGCAGCAGCGAGGCGATCGACGCGGCGTTGGCCAGCGCGGAGCGCGTGACCTTGACCGGGTCGATGACGCCGGCGGCGATCAGGTCGCCGTACTCGCCGGTCGCGGCGTTGTAGCCGTTGCCGGGGGTGAGCTCGGCGACCCGGGAGGTGATCACGTAGCCCGGCTCTCCGCCGTTCTCGGCGATCCAGCGCAGCGGCTCGACGGCGGCCTTCTTGACGATGGCCACGCCCATCCGCTCGTCACCGGTCAGACCCAGCCCGTCGGCCAGCACCGCGGAGGCGTGCACCAGCGCGGAACCGCCGCCGGCCACGATGCCCTCCTCGATCGCGGCGCGCGTCGCGGAGACGGCGTCCTCGATCCGGTGCTTCTTCTCCTTGAGCTCCACCTCGGTGGCGGCGCCGACCTTGATCACGCAGACGCCGCCGGCCAGCTTGGCCACCCGCTCCTGCAGCTTCTCCCGGTCCCAGTCGGAGTCGGTGCGCTCGATCTCGGCCTGCAGCTGGGCCACCCGGCCCTTGACGTCCTCGGCCGATCCCGAACCGTCGACGATGGTGGTGTCGTCCTTGGTCACCACGATGCGCCGGGCGCGGCCCAGCACGTCGAGGCCGACCTGGTCCAGCTTGAGCCCGACCTCAGGGGCGACCACCTTGGCACCGGTCAGGATCGCGATGTCCTCCAGCATGGCCTTGCGCCGGTCACCGAACGCCGGGGCCTTGACGGCCACGGAGGTGAAGGTGCCCCGGATCTTGTTGACCACCAGGGTGGACAGCGCCTCGCCGTCGACGTCCTCGGCCACCACGAACAGGGTGCCCGACGCGCCGATGACCTTCTCCAGCAGCGGGAGCAGGTCGTTCATCGACGAGATCTTGCCGGAGTTGATCAGGATGTACGGGTTGTCCAGCACCGCCTCCATCCGCTCCGCGTCGGTCACGAAGTACGGCGAGAGGTAGCCCTTGTCGAACTGCATGCCCTCGGTGAACTCCAGCTCGGTGCCGAAGGTCTGGGACTCGTCGACGGTGATCACCCCGTCCTTGCCGACCTTGTCGAACGCGTCGGCGATCAGCTCGCCGATCTGCTCGTCGCGGGCGGAGATGGTGGCCACGTTCGCCATGTCCTGGGTGGTCAGCACCTCGCGGGAGTCCTCCCGGAGCCGCTCGACGACCGCGGCGACCGCGGCGTCGATGCCTCGCTTGAGGCCGACCGGGTTGGCGCCGGAGGCGACGGCCTTGAGGCCCTCGTGGACCAGCGCCTGCGCCAGCACCGTGGCGGTGGTGGTCCCGTCACCGGCCACGTCGTTGGTCTTGGTGGCGACCTCCTTGGCCAGCTGAGCGCCCAGGTTCTCGTACGGGTCGTCGAGCTCGACGTCCCGCGCGACGGTCACGCCGTCGTTGGTGATGGTCGGGGCGCCCCACTTCTTGTCGAGCACCACGTAACGGCCCTTCGGGCCGAGGGTGACCTTCACGGTGTTGGCGAGGGCGTCGACGCCCCGCTCGAGCGAGCGGCGCGCCTCCTCGTCGAACTGAAGGATCTTTGCCATGTGTTGTGTCCCTCTGTAACTGACTCTTGGCTGGCTCGGACTTACTTCGTGACGACCGCGAGGATGTCCCGCGCGTTCAGCAGCAGGAGCTCCTTGCCGTCGTACTTCACCTCGGTGCCGCCGTACTTGCTGAAGATGACGACGTCGCCCTCGTTGACGTCGAGCGGTACGCGGTTGCCGTTGTCGTCGATCCGACCGGGGCCGGTGGCGAGCACCTTGCCCTCCTGCGGCTTCTCCTTGGCGGTGTCCGGGATGACCAGGCCGGAGGCCGTGGTCTGCTCCCCTTCGAGCGGCTGAACGAGGATCCGGTCCTCGAGCGGCTTGATCGTGGTGCTCACGTTCAAACCCCTTTCACGTCTGTTGGGTGATGTTTCATCGGGTACGGTCGTCGGCGTCGTCGCGGGTGCCGCCTCGGGCCGTTGGCACACTCGGTGGGAGAGTGCCAATCCGACATTAGCACTCGCCCAACCCGAGTGCCAGAACCGTCCGGCGCGTTCCGCCTCGCGGGCGTCGCACCCGGGTCGCCGCCCCGGGCCTGGCGGCATCTCCGGTGCTGCCCGCGTCATCCGTTCCCGGATGGCCGACACGCCGTACGGAGCCGCACCATCGGCGTGTCACGCCGCTCGCGATGGATGACGCGGTCCGGGGCGGGGGCTGTGGCGCCGCTCCCGAGGCGCCACCGGGCGCGAGCCAGGACCCTCAGAACAGCTTGCGGAACTGCTCGTTGACGGCCAGCACGGCCATGAAGCCGAAGAACACCGTCGACCAGACCATCGCCGCGATCCGGTACGAGCGGATCCGGATGGCCGGCGGCAGGGCGCGGCGGTTCATCACCAGCAGCAGGATCGAGTAGATGAACATCATGATGCCGGCGGTGCAGGCGGAGATGACGAGCAGCACCAGCGGCTGGTCCAGGCCCAGCAGCAGCACCACGATGCCGATCGCGCAGATGGCCCAGACCAGGTAGGCGTACAGCCGGCTCTCGGTGACCTCCCGGTTCCGCAGGTAGGTGGTCTTGAGGATGTCCGACATCAGCCGGGTGGTGTAGTCGACGATGCCGACGGCGGCCGCGAACAGCGAGAACGCGCCGATGCACCAGAACAGCACTCCGAACCATGGCCCGACCACCTGCGACAGCACCTCGCCCTCGGTGCGCAGGAAGCTGATGTTGTTCTCCACGTCGTCGCGGCCGAACAGAGTCGAGGTGGCCAGCATCGAGGTGGCGACGATGGTCAGCACGGTGATCAGCACGAAGGTGGACAGCTGCTCGACGTTGGCGAACTTCCACCACGCCTGCCATCGGCGCCGGTTCTCGTCGGTGTCGCCGAACACGTAGGCGCCGCCGGTCTTCGACGCGTGGCGCTCGCCGGTGATCGGGCTGGTCAGGCTGGGCACGTGGGCTCCCATGCCGAAGCCCTTGTCCCGGATCCAGTTGCTCTGGCACAGGTTCTGTCCGCCCCCGGCGCCCGCGTAGGCGATCGCCCCCATCATCAGGGCGAAGCCCAGCTCCGGCGGGAACCGCCCGACGTTGGTCACGGCCTGCGGCAGCTGGGCCCAGGTCTCCCCCTTCACCACCAGCGCCAGCGCGAGCAGGAAGAAGCCGCCGATCAGGATCACCTTGACGGTGATCAGCCGCTCCAGGGCCACGTAGACCCGGGGCGCCAGCGTGAGGATGGCGGCCACCACGACCAGGATGCCGATGGCGATCCAGCGTGGCTGGCCCCCGAACACGTAGGACAGCATGGCCGCCGACGACGTGGCCCAACCGGGCCACAGGTTGGCGAAGTAGGCCATGATCGCGAACACCAGGCCCCAATGCAGCCACATCCGGTTGAACCCGGTCAGGGCCGTCTCCCCGGTGGCCAGGGTGTAGCGCTCGATCTCCATGTTGAGGAACCACTGGGTGAGGACGCCGATCACCGCGCCCCAGAGGAAGATCAGTCCGACCTGGCTGGCGATGTAGGGCCAGAGGATGAACTCCCCGGACGCCAGGCCGACCCCGGCGCCGACCACCCCCGGGCCGATGATCCGGCCCCAGCCGGTCGGGGCCTCGGGCAGGTCCCGCACCTGGGGTGCGGGCAGGTTCTTGGTGCCCAGGCGGAAGCCGGTCCCCTCGAGTCCGGTCCCGGTCGTGGTCTTCTGCGCCATTGCCAAGCCCCCAGTCCGGTCGACGATCCCGAGGCTAACGAAGCGCCGCCTCCCGGGGAAGCCGTCAGCGCTCGACGACGTCGCGTCGGACCCGGCTGAGCACCTCCTGCGCCACCCAGTGCGGGCTCCCGTCCGGGGCGGTGATCCGGCAGATGATGGTGGCGTCCACGACCTCGGCGCCCCGCACCACCGACACGTGGCCCCGGGGGATCGTGCCGCCGTCGTCGAGCTGGATCGGGGCCACCGGACGCACCAGCGTGCCGACCGCCAGCGGACGCGGCCTCAGCAGCAGCATGACCAGCAGCATCAGGGGCCCGAACAGCAGCCCGAGCACGGGGAAGATCCGGTCGTCGTAGCCCTTGCGGCGGGCCTCCCAGCCGGCGACCAGGCCCGCGGTGAGGTAGAGCACCACGACCAGCACGTCGGTCATCGGGCCGCCTCTGACGGTACGCGTTCGGCCACCAGCACGACCTTGCCCGCCGACGTCCGGGTGATGATCACGGTGGCGCGCGCCGGGCCGCGCAGCCCCAGCCGCCGTCGGAGCAGGGCGGGGTCCAGGTCGAGGCCGCGGGTCAGGATCTCCAGCGAGCCGACCCCGGCGTCGCGCAGCCGGGCCCGCAGGTCCTTCTCCCGGTACGGGAAGTGCTCGCCGACCGCGAACGCGGTCGCGAACGGGGTGGTGCGCAGCACATCGGCGGTCAGGTAGGCGAGGTCGGGATGCAGCACCGTCGCGTCGACATCACGGGCCAGTGCCGGCAGCGCCCCGGCCCGCGTGACCGCGCCGACCGGCTCGTAGAGGTAGCCCCGCGGGGCGCTCGCGGACGGCCGCGGCAGCCCCGGGTCGGCGACCAGCCGGTGTCCGGGCAGCACCAGCGCCGAGCGTCGGCCGCGGACGGCGCCCGGGCCCGACCACAACCCGACCTCGACCGTGTCGCCGGACTCAGCGACCCACTCGGCCTCCACCCCGTCGGGCAGCAGCGCGACCGGAAAGCCTGGGCCGAGTTTGACCGCACCGGGCCCGCGCCGGGCGAGCAGCTCCAGCAGAAAACCCCAGGACGGGCTCAGGTCGGCCACCCGCCAGGACCGGCCGGCCGATGTCCGGCGGGCGGGGTCGCAGAACACCGCCACCGCCGGGTCGTCGGCCGCGCCCAGCCGGGTGAGCGCCTCGGCCGCGTCGGCTACCACCACCTCGACCGCGGGCGGCAGGTTGGCCCGCGCGACCTCGGCCACCCTCGGGTCCCGCTCGACCGCGACCACGCTCAGCCCGGCCGCGGCGAAGGCCGCCGCGTCGGTGCCGATGCCGCACCCGAGGTCGACCACCCGGCGGACCCCGGTCGCGGCCAGCCGGGCGGCGCGGTGCGCGGCCACGGCCGGGCGGGTCGCCTGCTCCAGGCCGTCGCGGGTGAAGAACATCGCCGCGGCGCGGTCGCCGAACTTGGTCACCGCCCGCCGCCGAAGGACGACCTGGGTGACCGCGGCGGCGGCCAGCTCCGGCGGGAACCGGCGGCGCAGCCGGTCGCTGGCCGCCGGCGAATCGGGGTCTGGCTCGGCCGCCGCGGCCGCCAGGGCGTCGGGGGTCAGCCCGTAGGGCAGCCGGGTGAGCGGGTCCGGCATCACAGCAGGATGCGGCTGACCGGCAGCCCGGAGTCGGCGCCGATGTCGAGCGCCGAGGGTCGGCCCCCGGCCGTCACCACCGCCGCGCCGAGGGCGGCGATCATCGCGCCGTTGTCGGTGCAGAGGGCTGCCGGAGGTGTCCGGAGGGCGATCCCGGTGGCGGCCGCCCGCTCGGCCAGCAGCTCGCGCAGCCGACGGTTGGCCGCCACCCCGCCGCCGATCAGCAGATCGGTGGCGCCGGTGGCTCGGCATGCGGCGACTGCCTTGGCGCTGAGCACGTCGCAGACCGCCTCCTGGAAGGAGGCCGCCACGTCGGCGACCTCGGCTGCGCCGAGCGGGTGACCGCCGGCCTCGCGGGTCTCCACCCAACGGGCGACGGCCGTCTTCAGACCGGAGAAGGAGAAGTCGAACCGGTGGGCCGGCTGGTCCTTGGCCGCGGTCAGCCCGCGCGGGAACCGGATCGCCGCCGGGTCCCCGGTCGCGGCCCGGTCGATGTGGGGCCCGCCCGGGTACGGCAGGCGGAGCAGCCGCGCCACCTTGTCGTACGCCTCGCCGGCCGCGTCGTCGACCGTGCTGCCCAGCTCGGTGATCGAGGTGGCGATGTCGTGGACCTGCAGCAGGGAGGTGTGGCCGCCGGACACCAGCAGGGCCACGCAGGGCTCGGGCAGCGGTCCGTGCTCCAACAGGTCGACGGCCACGTGGCCGGCGAGGTGGTTCACGCCGTACAGCGGCTTGTCCAGCGCCAGGGCCAGCGCCTTGGCGGCGGCCAGTCCGACGACCAGCGCCCCCATCAGGCCGGGTCCGGCGGTGACGGCGATCCCGTCGAGATCGGACAGGTCGATGTCGGCGGCGGCGCAGGCCCGCTCCAGGGTCGGCACCATCGCCTCGAGGTGGGCACGGCTGGCGACCTCGGGCACGACCCCGCCGAAGCGCACATGCTGCTCCACGCTGGAGGCGACCTCGTTGGCCAGCAGCCGGCGGCCGCGGACGATGCCGACGCCGGTCTCGTCGCAGGAGGACTCGATGCCCAGGACCAGCGGCCCGCTCACGGCTGGCTCCAGCCGGCCAGGTCGTACAGCTTGAGGATCAGCGCGTGGCGGCCCGGCCCGTAGTAGCTCTCCCGGGCCCCCAGCTGCTCGAAGCCCAGCCCCTGGTAGAGGGCGATGGCCGGCTCGTTGAAGAAGTCCACCTCCAGCAGCACGCTGCGGGCGCCACGGTGCCGCACCGCCCGCAGCCCGGCGACCACCAGAGCGCGGCCGACCCCCCCGCGGCGGTACGCCGGCGCCACCACCAGCCGGTGCAGGTCGGCCACCGTGTCGACGGTCTGCAGAGCGATCACGCCGACCGGGACGTGGGAGCGGGCGATCAGAGTGGTGCGCCCCTCCCCCAGCAGCTCGCCGCGCCAGCTCCGTTCGCTCCACCGCTCGGCCTCGGCGAAGCCGGAGCGTTCCAGGCCCATGATCGCGGGCAGGTCGTCGAGCCGGGCGGCCAGCAGGCCGGTCGACGGCGGGGCCGGACGCGGGTCGCTCATCGGCCCACCGGCCGGCGGAGCAGCACCGACTTGCGGCGGGTCGGCTCGGCCGCGTCGGGCCGGCGCAGGTACAGCGCCTGGACCCCGGCGCCGGGCAGCCGCGGCCCGGCGACGGCGAGCACGGCGGGATCCAGGCCCCGTGGCCCGAGCACCGACTCGAGCGTCTCGGGGTACACGTCGGCCCCGGGCCCCACCGTGGGCAGGGGCGGCAGCTCGGCCGGGGCACTGACCCGCGGCCCCTCCACCCGGGCGCCGTCGGCGGCGTAGCGCGCCCAGTAGACCTCCTTGCGGCGGGCGTCGGTGGCCACCACGAACTCCCCGGCGGGGTGCTGGGCGGCGTACTGGGCGGCGATCACGTCGAGGCTGCAGACCCCGTGCAGCGGCCTGCCGAGGACGCTAGACAGCATCCGGGCGGTGACGATGCCGACCCGCAGCCCGGTGAACGGACCCGGGCCGAGGCCCACCACCACCAGGTCCACCTCGGGCAGCACCACCGCGGCGGCGGCGCAGACCCGCTGCACGAGCGGGGCGAGCTGCTCGACGTGCGCCATCCGGTCGCCGACCACCGCGGTCGCCAGGACGTCGGCGCCCCGGGCCAGGCCGACGGTGACCACCGTGGAGGTGTCCAGGCCCAGCACCAGCCCGGCGGCCCGATCGGCGGGGCGGCGGACGCCGGTCACCGGCCCGCCCGCAGTCCGCGCAGGTCCACGCCGGCCCAGCGCGGGCCGACCGGGCGCAGCAGCACGGTGCGGCTGTCGGCGTCGTGGTCGCTCCCGTACGGGTACGCGGTCCGTCGGATGTCGACCTCCAGCCGGTCCTCGCTGAGCCCCTCGGCGACCCCTGCGCCCCACTCCACCACGGTGACCGCCTGCGGGACGGCGGCGTCCAGGTCGAGGTCGTCCAGCTCGTCGGGTCCGGTGAGCCGGTAGGCGTCCACGTGCACGAGCGTCGGCCGGCCGGTCGTGGAGGGGTGCACCCGCGACAGCACGAAGGTGGGTGAGATGACGGGGCCGTCGCTGCCGAGGCCCCGGCCGATCCCCTGGGTGAGCGTCGTCTTGCCAGCACCGAGGTCGCCGGTGGCGATCAGCACGTCACCGGGGCGGAGGAGCTCGGCCAGCCGGCCGCCCAGGTCCTGCATCGCGTGGGCGGTCGGCACCTCGAACGCGACCGGCAGGTCGCGGCCGAGGACGAAGCCGTGGTCGCCCGGCCGGAGCACCGCGTAGCCGCGGTGCCGCCAGAAGTCCACCAGCTCGGCCAGCTCGGCCCGGGCGAACAGCTCCACCCGAGCGCAGCCCAGCTCGGCGGCGTAGTCCTGCGCGGCCGCCACCATCGCCGAGGCGATGCCGTGCCGTTGGTACTCGGGGTGGACCGAGACGCGTTGGAAGCCGGCCACCTCGGGGGCGGTCCGGGCCACCAGCAGCGCACCGGCGGGCCGGCCGTCGACCGTGGCCACGATCCCGCCGCCCCGCCGGAGGGCGGCCGCCACCGAGGCGGGGGTCTCGTCGATGGCGGTGGACGGCGGGTCGAGTGCGGGCCGGGCCCCGAACGCGGCGTGGATGACCTCGACCATGGCGGGGGCGTCGGTCTCCGACGCCACCGCCACGACGAGATCAGCTACCGAGACGTTCACCAGCGGTCATCGTAGTGGGGCATTCCCCCGGGCTCAGCGGCTCCGGTCGCGGCGACGGCCGTCGCCGCGCCGGGCGTCACCGCGCCGCGGGCGACCACCCTCGGGACGACGTCTGGCCGACCGCACGGGCGGCGCGACGATCGCGTCGAACTCCGCGCGGGTGACGGCCGTGGCGCCGCCGGGTCGAGCCCCGGTCAGCTGGGCCAGCTCGGCGTCACCGGGCTGGGCCGCGACGGCCTCGGCGCTGACGCCGGCCTGGTGGGTGAGCCGCTGCATGTCGCGACGCTGGTGGGGGAGCACCAGGGAGACCACCACACCGTCCTCCCCGGCCCGGGCGGTGCGACCGGCCCGGTGCAGGTAGTCCTTAGGTCCGTTCGGCGGGTCGACCTGCAGCACCAGGCCGACCTCGTCCACGTGGATGCCGCGGGCCGCGACGTCGGTGGCCACCAGCACGGGCAGCCGACCGTCCTTGAACGCGGCCAGGATCCGGGCGCGGGCACCCTGCGTCAGGCCCCCGTGCAGGGCTCCGGCCAGCACGCCGGCGGCGCGCAGCTGCTCGGCGATCCGGTCGCCGCCGAGCTGGGTCCGGACGAAGGCGATGGTGCGGCCGGACCGGGAGGCGATCTCCGCGGTGACGGCGGTCTTGTCCGAGGGCTGGACGTGCACCAGGTGGTGGCTCATGGTGGTGATGCTGGCCTGGCCCGGGTCGACCTCGTGGGTCACCGGGTCGACCAGGTACATCCGGACGAGCCGGTCGACGGCACGGTCCAGGGTGGCCGAGAACAGCATCCGCTGCCCGCCGGCCGGTACGGCGTCGAGGATCTGCGTGACCGCGGGCAGGAAGCCGAGGTCGGCCATGTGGTCGGCCTCGTCCAACACGGTCACCTCCACCCGGCTGAGATCGGCGGCGCCCTGCTCGAGGAGGTCGATCAGACGACCCGGGGTGGCCACGGCGATGTCGACGCCGCGCTCGAAGGCCCGCAGCTGCGGGGTGTAGGACATGCCGCCGGTGACCAGGGTGACGGAGAGCCCGTGGGCCCGGGCCAGCGGAGCAATCACGTCCGCGACCTGCAGCGCCAGCTCGCGGGTCGGGACCAGCACGATGCCCCGGGCGGTGTGCGCGGACGCGGTGGACCCGACCAGCCGGGTGATCATCGGCAGGCCGAAGCCCAGCGTCTTGCCGGACCCGGTCCGGGCCCGGCCCAGCACGTCGCGGCCGGCCAGCGCGTCACCGATGGTCGCCGCCTGGATGGGGAACGGCTGGGTGATCCCGCCGGCGGCCAGGGCGCGCACCACGGTGGACGGGAGACCCAGGCCGGCGAACCCGTTGTCCGCGGCGACGGCCGGGGCGGCCAGGCTGCCCGTGGGGCCGTCGACCTCCCGGTCGCCGTTCCAGGTCATCTGGTCCGGGTCGCCGCTCGGCGCGGGGCGGTCGTAACCGATGCGACGGTCAGACCGGCCGTCGTACCGGGGCTTCGCGGGGCGCCGGTCGTCCCGCTCGGACCGGGGCTTGTCGTACCGGGGCTTGTCGTACCGGGGCTTGTCGTACCGCTGCTTGCCGGTGGACCGGGCGGGACCGGACCGGGGATCCGTTCGGTCGTCCGCGGACGACGGCCGCGTCGAGCGGGGTTCGGTCCGGTCGTCGGACCAGGAGCGGCTGGGGCGGTCGTCGGCACCGGTGCGCCCGGCCCGGTCCGCGGACCAGCTGCGACCCGGGCGGTCGGTCCGGTCGGTCCGGTTGGTGGACCAGGAGCCGCGGTCGGAGCCCGGCAGCTCCCCGCGACCGGCGCTGCGGCGGGCTGGGCGGCCACGGTCGGAGCGCTCGGCGGCGGTCCAGCGCTGCTTACGGCTGCCGTCGGACTTGTGGCTCTTGGGGCCGGAGCGGGACGCCGACCGGTTGCCGGTGGCGCTACGGGAGGTGGGCGCGCCGGAGCGCGCAGACGTGCTGGACATGCGGGTGGGTCTCGCTTCTCGCCGCAGGGTGCGCGGCATGTCGGTAGGCACGCCAGCGGCCGACAGACATTGGCGGAAGACGAGCCTCGGCGCCGTCATCGGCGCTCGGGCGGCCCGGACAGCAGGTCACCGCCGGGAACCCGGCCACGATACCAGCGCCGGACCCGCAGCTCCGAATCGCCGGCCCGGTCGGGCGTCGCTTCGCCGCCGGATCAGGGCAGGTCGCGGCGGGACCGGGCGATCAGGTTCTCCAACACCTCGTTGAACGCGCCCGCGTGCTCGATGATGCCCATGTGGCCGCAGTCGGCCAGCCGGCGGACGTCGGCCTCCGGCAACAGCTCGATGATCCGGTCGGTGTGGGTGACCGGCGTGATCACGTCGTCCTCACCGCCGATCACCGCGGTCGGGAGGCCGGCCAGCGTCTCGAACGCCCCGTACTCGTCCAGCTCGGAGAACGCCGGGTAGAAGTCGGCGACCACGTCGAGCGGGGTGGCGCCGAGCATCTCGCTCATGAACTCCACGTAGGCGGCCGGCACCGGCGAGCCGAAGGAGGCCCGGCGCGTCACCACGAAGCTGAGGTCGGAACCGGCCGTGCGGCCCTTCTGCACCAGCTCGGGGATCCGATTCAGGGTGGCCATCAGCGGCGGTGCGGCCCGGGAGAACGCGCGACCGGGTAGCCCGCGGATCGGGGAGTGCTCGGCCATCTCGCCGGCGGCGGTCGAGAACAGCGCCACCCCGCGGATCCGGGTGCCGAACAGCTCGGGCCGCTCCTGGGCCAGGCGCATGATCGTCATGCCGCCCATCGAGTGTCCGGCCAGCACCACCGGCCCGTCGCCGACCACCTCGTCCAGGACCTGCAGCAGGTCCTCGGCCAGCTGCGGGATCCGGCAGTTCTCGGGCGCGCTGCGGCCTGACCGGCCGTGCGACCGCTGGTCGTAGAGCACCTGCCGGATGCGTCCCCGGAAGTGCTTGCGCTGGAAGTGCCAGCAGTCGAGGCTGAGCGCGTACCCGTGCACCAGCACCAGCGTCAGCGGGTCGTCCGGGCCGCTGTCCGGCAGGTCGTCGACCTCGGTGTGCAGCACGACACCGTCGGAGGTGGTCACCGCCGGCCCGTCGGACCGCAGCCCGAAGAATCCCTCATCGGCCTCCGGCTCCGCCGGGCGGAGCCGCTTGTTGACCAGCCGGCGCTCCAGCTCCAGCCCGAGCGCCACACCACCGGTGGCCAGCGCGAGCACGCTGCCCACCAGACCCAGGCCCTGGGCGGCGCGGGGGCCGTTCGCCATCAGTGCTCGTCCTCTCCGGTGTCGCTGCGGGGGTCGCGTCGCCGTCCGGACGGCGCCCGGCCCGCCATCGTAGGTCCGCGGCACCCGGGCCCCGATCCTGGTCACGATCTCGTACCCGATCGTGCCGCACCAGCCGGCCCAGTCCTCCGCGGTCGGCTCCCCGTCGGCACCGGAGCCGAACAGGACCACCTCGTGCGCCCACGCCCTCAGGCGGCGGCGGCGCCCAGGTCGACCACGAACTGGTCCATGCAGATCCGACCGCGGACCGGGGCCCGGCGGCCCGCCACCGCGACCTGGGCGGTGTTCCCGCCGTGCCGCGGGATGCCGTCGGCGTAGCCCAGCGGGACCAGGCCGAGCCGGGTCGGCCCCGGGGCGTGCCAGACGTGGCCGTAGGAGACCCCCGCCCCGGCCGGCACGGCCTTGACGTTGGCCAGCTGGGACCGGAGTCGCATCACCGGGCGCAGCCGGATCCCCGCCCGGGCCGCCACGCCCGGGGCCGGGTCGATCCCGTACGCCGCGATCCCGACCCGCACCAGGTCGAGGCGAGCGCTCGGGACGATCAGCGCGCCGGCCGAGTTGGCCAGGTGCCGCAGCTCGGGGCGCAGACCGCTCGCGTGGGCGACCTCGACCCCCCACTCGAAGACCGCCTGCTGCGCGGCCACCGACTCCGCACCCGGCTCGTCGGCGGACGCGAGGTGGGACCACACGCCGACCACCCGCACCGCCCCGGCGTGCTCCGCCTCCGCGGCCGCGGCGCACACCGCCCGCCACTCGGCCGGCGGGGCGCCGTTGCGGGACAGCCCGGTGTCGAGCTTGAGGTGCACCCGCGCCGGTCGCTGGCAGGTGCCGGCGGCCATCGCCAGATGGGACAGCTGCGCCACGGACTGGGCTGAGACGTCCACGTCCGCGGCGACCAGCGGGGTCAGGTCGGTGTCCGGCCCGTACAGCCAGGCCAGCAGCCGGCCGCGTGTCGCCGTCCTCGCGCAGCGCCAGGGCCTCGGCCGGGGTGGCTCCCCCGAGCCAGGTCGCGCCGGCCGCCCGGGCGGCCCGGGCGCAGGGCAGCATGCCGTGCCCGTACCCGTCGGCCTTGACGACCACCATCATCTGGGCCGGGCCGACCAGCCCGGCGACGGCGCGGATGTTGGCGGTCAAGGCGGCCAGGTCGATCTCGGCCGAGGCGGTACGGGGGTCGATCACGCCGACCGGTCCGGGTCGAGGCCCGCCACCAGCTCGGCCACCACCCGGGGCAGCCGGCGGGCGAGATCCTGCGGCGGCAGCGGTCCGGGATGGGTGCGGGCCGCCAGGGCCTGGACCGAGGCGGCACACACCGCGGCCTCGCGGACCGGCAGACCCGCCGCCACCAGGGTGCCGCAGATCCCGCCCAGGACGTCCCCGGACCCGGCCTGCCCGGTCCACCCGGGTCCGGGGACGGCGACGTCCACGGTGGCCGCGCCCGGTGCGGCCACCAGCTGGGTCGCGCCCTTGAGCAGCACCGTCGCGCCGGTGCGGTCGGCGGCCGCCCGGACCGCGCCGACCGGGTCGTCGGTCACCGCGGTCCGCGCGACCCCGAGCAGCCGGGCCAGCTCCCCGGCGTGCGGGGTGAGCAGCACGTGGTCGGGCACCCGGTCGGGCAGGAACCGCAGCCCGTCGGCGTCGACGACCAGCGGCAGTCCCTGCTCGAGCGCGGTCGCGACCCGCTGCCGGCCGTCGGGGCGGTCGCCCCAGCCCGACCCGAGCAGCCAGGCCTGCACCCGGCCGTCGCCGTACACCACGTTGGGCAGCAGCTGGTGCAGGGCCGTCCGGGCCGCGTCCGGGCCGGTGAAGCGCACCATGCCGGCGCCCGCGTAGACCGCCCCGTGGGTGGACAGCACCCCGGCGCCGGGGTACTGCTCGGAGCCGGTGTCGACCCCGACGACGCCGCGGGTGTACTTGTCGCTGGTCGGACCCGGTACCGGCCAGCGACCGGCCACGTCGGCCGCCTCCCACTGCCGCAGGGCGGGTGGGGTGCCCGTGGGATCGAGGCCGATGTCGACCACCCTCACCGGTCCGCACCGCCGGCGGGCGGGTTCGAGCAGGTGGCACGGCTTCCGGGTGCCGAAGGTCACCGTCGCGGCGGCGGCGACCGCCTCGGCCGGCACCGCGCCGGTGTCGGCGGCCACCCCGGAGGGCAGGTCGACGGCCAGCAGGGGCGCCCCGGCGGCCGCGAGCCGCCCGACCAGGTCGGCCACCGGTCCGGGCAGCCCCGCGCGGCCGCCGATGCCGAGCACCCCGTCGAGGACCAGCTCCGGCCGGACTGCCAGCAGGTCGAGGTCGGCCAGCCCGACCGTGCGGCCCCCCGCGGACCGCAGGGCGGCCAGGCCGGCTGCGTGCGGGGTCCCCAGGGTCGGCGACGGCCAGCACGGAGCAGCCGCGGCGGGCCAGCCGGGCCCCGGCGAACAGCGCGTCCCCGCCGTTGTTGCCCGGGCCGACCATGATCAGCACCCGGGCCCCGGCGACCGAGCCACGGGCCCGGCGGAGCCGGCCGGCCGCGGCCACCGACAGCCCGTGCGCGGCCCGCTGCATCAGCGCATCGTCGCCGACCACCGCCATCGCCGCTGCCTCCAGCTCGCGGGTCCGGGCCACCGAGTACGCGTACTGCATCAGCCCTCGCAGACCACCACGGCGGAGGCGATCCCGGCGTCATGGGACAGCGAGACGTGGATGGTCGCGACCCCCAGCACCCGGGCTCGTTCGGCGACCGTGCCGCTGATCATGAACGACGGCTGGCCGTGGTCGTCGGTGCGGACCTCGGCGTCGTGCCAGCTCATCCCGCCCGGCGCCCCGAGAGCCTTGGCCAAGCGCCTCCTTGGCCGCGAACCGGGCGGCCTGCGAGGCCACCGAGCGCGCCGCCTCGTCGGGGGTGAACAGCCGGGCGACCAACCCCGGCGTACGCTCCACCGACTCGGCGAACCGTCGCACGTCGCAGACGTCGATACCGACCCCGATGATCATCAGGCCGGGGGTCGCTACTCGACCGTGACGGACTTGGCCAGGTTCCGGGGCTGGTCGACGTCGTGGCCTTTCCGGCTGGCGAGCTCGCAGGCGAACAGCTGCAGGGGAACGGTGGCCAGCAGGGGCTGCAGCAGCGTCGACACCGTCGGCAGCTTGATCAGCACGTCGGCGGAGGCGACGACCGTGGGGTCGTCGTGCTCGGCGAGGACGATCGTACGGGCGCCCCGGGCGCGGATCTCCTGGATGTTGGACAGCACCTTCTCGTGCAGCAGGTCCCGGCCGCGCGGTGGGACGATGACGAAGACGGGCAGCTGATCCTCGATCAGGGCGATCGGTCCGTGCTTCAGCTCACCGGCCGCGAAGCCCTCGGCGTGGATGTAGGCGAGCTCCTTCAGCTTCAGCGCCCCCTCCAGGGCGACCGGGAAGCCGACGTGGCGGCCGAGGAACAGCACCGACGGCTGGTCGGCGAACTCCGCGGCCAGCGCGAGGACGGTCTCGGTGTCGGCGAGCACCGCCGAGATGGCGGCCGGCATCTGCTCCAGCTCCTCGACCACGGCGCGGATCTCGTCGCCGAACTTGGTGCCGCGGACCTGGGCCAGGTACAGGCCGAGCAGGTAGCAGGCGACCAGCTGGGTGAGGAAGCCCTTGGTGGAGGCAACGCCGATCTCGGGACCGGCGTGGGTGTAGATGACGGCGTCGGACTCGCGCGGGATGGTGGCCCCGTTGGTGTTGCAGATGGCCAGCACCCGGGCCTTCTGCTCCTGGGCGTGACGGATGGCCATCAGGGTGTCGGCGGTCTCCCCGGACTGGCTGATCGCCACCACCAGCGTGGTGGGGCCCACGATCGGGTCGCGGTAGCGGAACTCGCTGGCCAGCTCCACCTCACAGGGCACCCGGGTCCAGTGCTCGATCGCGTACTTGGCGACCAGCCCGGCGTAGTTCGCGGTCCCGCAGGCGATGATCACGATCTTGTCGATGGCGCGCAGCTCGGCCTCCGAGATCCGGATCTCGTCCAGTCTCAGCCGACCGGCGGTGTCGTGCCGGCCGAGCAGGGTGTTCGCCACCGCCTGGGGCTGCTCGTAGATCTCCTTGCGCATGAACCAGTCGTAGCCGCCCTTCTCGGCCGCACTCAGGTCCCAGTCGACGTGGAACGGGCGGACCGGGGCGGGCTGGCCGTCGAAGGAGGTCACCCGGACCTGCTCGGCGGTGATCTCCACCACCTGGTCCTGGCCGAGCTCGATCGCCTCCCGGGTGTGCTCGATGAAGGCGGCCACGTCCGAGGCCAGGAAGTTCTCCCCCACCCCGACCCCCACCACCAGCGGCGAGTTCCGCCGCGCCGCCACCACCGTGCCCGGGTCGGCCGCGTCCACCGCGACCAGGGTGAACGCGCCGTCCAGCCGGGCACACACCGCCCGCATGGCCGCCACCAGCGATCCGCCGGCGGCCAGCTCGACCCCCAACAGGTGCGCCACCACCTCGGTGTCGGTCTGGGACCGCATCACGATCCCGGTGGCCTCCAGCTCGGCCCGCAGCTCGGCGAAGTTCTCGATGATCCCGTTGTGCACCAACCCCACCCGACCCTCGGCCGAGGTGTGCGGATGGGCATTCACATCCGTCGGCCCGCCGTGGGTCGCCCACCGGGTGTGCCCGATCCCGACCCCACTGGGCGGCAGCGGCTCCTCCGCGATCGCCTTCTCCAGGTTGGCCAGCTTGCCCGCCTTCTTCGCCACCCGCAGCCGACCCCGCTCCACCACCGCGACCCCCGCCGAGTCGTAGCCGCGGTACTCCAACCGGCGCAGACCCCCCACCACCACCGTCGCCGCTTCCCGAGGCCCGACGTATCCGACGATCCCGCACATGCGCGTCACCCTACTTCGTCCGACGCCCCGGCAGCCGGTACCTCGCTCGGTCACCCCCCCGGTCGTGGACGTGCAGGAGCCCCGGCCGCCGAGCGGCCGGGGCCCTGGTGGATCACGTCCGGGTCGCCGTCAGCCGACGACCTCCTGCAGCGCTCCGGCGAGCTCGGCGGCCTCGTCGGCGTTCAGCTCCACGACGAGCCGGCCCCCGCCCTCCAGCGGGACGCGCATGACGATGCCCCGACCTTCCTTGGTGACCTCCATCGGGCCGTCACCCGTCCGCGGCTTCATTGCAGCCATCTGCGCGTCCTCATCTTTCGTCGTCTCCCGGTGCGGAACTGTCCTGCGGCGGGTCCCCCCGCGTGGGACAAGTATTCCGCACCCGCGGCACCCGGCCCTATCCGGGTCGAGGCCGCCGACGCCTCCCCCAGCCGGCCCGCCGGACCGGACCCGGCGACGGGCCTAGAGTCGGGGCCGTGAGCGAACCGTCCGTGATCATCGAGGTCGACGGGGCCGTCGGCACCGCCCGGTTGAACCGGCCCGAGGCCAGGAACGCCCTGGACGACACCACCAAGAACGCGCTGCTGCTCGGGCTCCGGGAGCTGTCCGCGGACCCGGCGGTGCGCTGCGTGGTGCTGACCGGGACCGGCCGCGCGTTCTGCGTCGGTCAGGACCTGCGCGAGCACGCCGACCGGCTCGAGGCCGGCGACCTGGACGCGGTGTGGTCGACCGTCCCTGAGCAGTACAACCCGATCGCCCTGGTGCTGCACACGATGGCCAAGCCGGTGGTGGCGGCGGTGAACGGCGTCGCGGCCGGCGCCGGGGCGTCCCTGGCCCTGCTCGCGGACCTGCGCATCCTCACCGCCGGCGCCGGGTTCAACCTGGCCTTCACCGGCGTCGGGCTGTCCTGCGACACCGGGTCGTCGTGGACTCTGCCGCGGATCGTCGGGGTGGCGAAGGCGCTGGAGCTGCTGTACCAGCCGCGCACGGTGGACGCCGCGGAGGCGCTGGCCCTGGGCCTGGCCACCGAGGTGGTGAGCGAGGACGGTTTCGCCCCCCGGGTACGGCAGGTCGCGGGCCGGCTGGCGGCCGGTCCCACCCAGGCGTACGCGGCGGTGCGGCAGTCGGTGGGCTTCGGCGCCGGGGTCGGCCTGGCCGAGGCGCTGCGGAACGAGGCCGAGATGATGCACCGGACCGGATCCACCGCCGACCACCGGGCCGCGGTGCGATCCTTTCTGGCCAAGCAGCAGCCGGTCTTCACCGGGATCGCGCCGGACTGAGGGTTCAGGGAGCGGTCGCGCAGTCCGCGAGATGGTCGTCGACCAGCCCGACGGCCTGCATAGTGGCGTAGGCGGTGGTGGGGCCGAAGAACCGGATGCCCCGCTTCTTCAGCGCCGCGGCGAGGGCCTTCGACTCGGGCGTCGAGGAGGGCACCTGGCTGATCGAGACCGGTCGGGGGCGGTCCGGCTGCGCGTAGGACAGCATTAGGTCCACGAAGTCGTGGCCCAGCTCGGTGACCACCAGAGCGTTGGCCACCGCGGCCTCGATCTTGGCCCGGTTCCGGACGATGCCCGGGTCGCCCATCAGCCGCTGCACGTCGTCGGCGCCGAACCCGGCGACCACCGCCGGGTCGAAACCGGCGAAGGCCCGGCGGAAGTTCTCGCGCTTGCGCAGGATGGTCAGCCAGCTCAGCCCGGACTGGAAGGCCTCCAGCGTGAGCCGCTCGTACAGGCCGATCACGGTGTCGACCGGCCACCCCCACTCCTCGTCGTGGTAGGTCACGTACTCGGGTGTGCCGACCGCCCACGGGCAGCGGAGCCGGCCGTCGGGGCCCGGTACGGCGTCGCTCATCCGGCCTCCTCGGCCGCGAGCACCGCCAGCCGGCGCAGGCTGGCGGCGAACCCCGCCCGCATCACCGGCAGCGCCAGCCGGGCGACGGCCTCGGTCACCGGGGCGCCGGGCAGGTCGAACACCTCCGTGCAGTGGATCGTCGTGCCGCCGGGCGCTGCCGCCAGCCGGAACACCCCGGGTCCGGTGAAGTAGGGGCCGAGGTGCAGGACCTCCAGCTCACCGGCCTGAGCGCCGGGCGGGGTCCAGCCGGTGACCACGAACCGGTCGAGCAGGCCGACGGGCACCCGGCCGAGCCAGAACCCGGACAGCGCGTCGCAGCGCACCCCCAGCCCGGTCATGGCCATGGTGGTCACCCGAACGGTGGTGAACGGGATCCAGCGGTCCTGCCCCGCCCAGTCGGTGAGCACGGCCCAGACCCGCTCGGGTGGGGCGGCGGCGTGCCGGCTGACCTCTAGCCGGAGGGTCATGGCTCCCCCGGCCCGCGGTCCGCGGGGTACGGCAGCTGCTGGCGGAGTTGGCTGATCAGGGCGTCCCGCTGGCCGATCTCGGCGACCAGGCGTTCCAGCAGGTCGTCGACCTGCGCCATCGAGTAGCCGCGCACCGTCACGCCGAACCGGACGGCCTGCACCTCCTCGGCGGTCAACGACCGACCCGCGGGCAGGTCCTGGCGGTAGTAGTCCCGCACCGGCTCTCTCCTCATCTCACCCAGACCACCGGCGGCGGCCGCCGCCGCCACCCCCAGCGCCGCCAGGATGACGGCGGCGATGAACCACTCCATGTCACCGATCGTTTCACGCCGCCGAAGCGGCGACGGCCGGTCGCACCTCCGCGGGTCGGCGGCCGCCCCGCCGGCCCGGCTCATTCGGGCCGCTTGGCCCCGGCCGGTCCGGGCCGCCCCTCGACCACGATCCGGACCGCCTCGTCGATGTCGTCGGTGACCCGGAGCAGGTCCAGGTCCGGGGCGGAGATGGTGCCCTCGGCCAGCACGGCCGTGCGGAGCCAGTCGAGCAGGCCCTGCCAGTAGCCGGCGCCGAACAGCACGACCGGAAAGGAGGTCACCTTGCGCGTCTGCACCAGCACCAGGGCCTCGAACAGCTCGTCGAAGGTGCCGAAGCCTCCCGGCAGCACGATGAAGCCCTGCGCGTACTTGACGAACATCGTCTTGCGCGCGAAGAAGTAGCGGAAGTTGATGCCCAGCGTCACGTACGGGTTCAGGCCCTGCTCGAACGGCAGCTCGATGCCCAACCCGACCGAGACGCCCCCCGCCTCGGCGGCACCCTTGTTGGCCGCCTCCATGGCGCCCGGACCGCCCCCGGTGATCACCGCCAGCCCGGCTCGGGCGAGCGCGGCACCCAGCTGCTCCCCCAGGCCGTAGTAGGGCGTGCCGGGCTTGGTGCGGGCGGAACCGAACACACTGACCGCGGGGCCGAGCTCGGCCAGCGTGCCGAACCCCTCCACGAACTCGCTCTGGATCCGCAGCACCCGCCACGGGTCGGTGTGCACCCAGTCGGTCGCACCGTGGCTGTCGAGCAGCCGCTGGTCGGTGGTGGTCGGCAGCACCTGGTCCTGGCTGCGGACCACAGGGCCCTGGGAGTACCGGGGTTGGCGCGGGATGGGCGTCATGCTGCGAATCTAGCCAGCCGCTGCGCGGCGGGTCTCAGGTGAGCCAGCGGAGCAGCGCGTCCCGGCACGCGTACACCTCGGCGGCCGGGCAGAACTCGTCGTCGGCGTGGGCCTTGCTCGGGTTTCCCGGCCCGAAGTTGACCGCGGGCACGCCCATGGCCGAGAACCGCGCCACGTCCGTCCAGCCGAACTTGGCGCTCGCCTCGGCGCCGACCGCGGCGATGAACTCGGCCGCCGCGGGCTGGTCCAGGCCAGGGCGCGCACCCTCGGCGACATCGGTGACCTTCAGCTCGAACCCGGCCAGCACGTCCCGCACGTACGCCTCCGCGGCAGCGGCGTCCTTGTCCGGCGCGAAGCGGTAGTTGACCTCCACCTGGCACCGGTCGGGGATGACGTTGCCGGCGATGCCCCCGCTGATCCGGACGGCGTTGAGACCCTCCCGGTAGGTCAGCCCGTCCACCTCGACCACCAGCGGCTGATGCTCGGCCAGCCGGCTGAGCAGGGGGCCGGCGGCGTGGATGGCGTTCTCCCCCATCCAGGCGCGGGCCGAGTGCGCGGCGCGGCCGGCGAGCTCGACCTCGACCCGCATGGTGCCCTGGCAGCCGCCCTCGATCTGGGCGTTCGAGGGCTCGCACAGCACGGCGAAGGAGCCGGCCAGCAGGTCCGGCCGCTGCCGGGCGATCCGGCCCAGCCCGTTCAGCTCGGCCGCGACCTCCTCGTTGTCGTAGAAGACCCAGGTCAGGTCCCGGCGCGGCTCGGTCAGCGCCGCCGCCGCGACCAGCTGGACGGCCACCCCGGCCTTCATGTCGCAGGCCCCGCGACCCCAGACGATCAGCTCCGCACCCTCGCCGGTGGTCCAGCTGGGCACGTTGCCCGCGATCGGGACGGTGTCCAGGTGCCCGGCGATGACCACCCGCTCGCTGCGGCCCAGGTCGGTGCGGGCGATCACCACGTTGCCGTCGCGGATCACCTCCAGGTGGGCCAACGGGGCCAGCGAGGCCTGCACCCGGTCGGTCAGCAGGCGCTCGTCGCCGCTGACCGACTCGATGTCGATCAGGGTCCGCAGCAGCTCGACCGGGTCACCGTCGATGGCCAGCGGGTGGAGGGTGTCCGGGCGGTCGGGGGTCGGTTCGAGCACGGCTGGCACCCTACTGCGCAGGGCCGCGGACCGGGTCCGCCGGCCGGCCGGGCCTGCCCTCGTCCAGGTCGTCCTCCGGGTCGTGGTTCGGTGCCGGCTCAGGTTTCGGGTGCCCTCGGTGACTTCGGTACGCTCGACCGCATGACTGAGCCCCCGCCGACCAGCCCCAGGACCGCCTGGGGCTGGGGACTCGCCACCGTGCACGCGACCGGCACCCTGGACACCTACTTTCCCGATCCCCGGGTCGACGGCGAGCTGACCGACCCTCCGGCGGACCTGGTCGGCGGCCGAGACCTCTGACGAGCTGCGGGGGGTGCGCACCACCCTGGTCCGGACCCTGGTGGACCTGGACGCCCCGCCGGCCGATGTCGGCGACGCCTACCTGCGCCTGCACCTGCTCAGCCACCGGCTGGTCGCCCCCCGCACGATCAACCTGGACGGCATCTTCCGGGTGCTGCCCAACGTGGTCTGGACCTCGGTGGGGCCGTGCGCCGTCGACGACTTCGAGACGGTACGGGTCCGGCTGCGGTCCCGCGGACCGGTCACCGTCTATGCGGTGGACAAGTTCCCGCGGATGGTCGACTACGTCCTGCCCGCCGGTGTCCGGATCGCCGACGCCGACCGGGTCCGGCTCGGCGCCCACCTGGCGCCGGGGACCACGGTGATGCACGAGGGCTTCGTCAACTACAACGCCGGCACGCTGGGCACCTCGATGGTGGAGGGCCGGATCTCGGCCGGGGTGGTGGTCGGCCAGGACTCCGACATCGGCGGCGGGGCCTCGATCATGGGCACGCTGTCCGGCGGCGGGAAGCAGGTCATCTCCGTCGGGGAGCGCTGCCTGCTCGGCGCCAACGCGGGGATCGGCATCGCCCTCGGCGACGACTGCGTGGTGGAGGCCGGCCTGTACGTCACCGAGGGCACCAAGGTCACCCTGCCCGGCGGGCAGGTGGTCAAGGCGCGCGAGCTGTCCGGCCAGGACGCCCTCCTGTTCATCCGCAACTCGGTGACCGGCACGATCGAGGTCCGTCGGCGGCAGGGCCGGTCGGTCGAGCTCAACTCCGACCTGCACGCGAACTGAACCGCCGAGCCGCCGGGACGCGGGTGCCGCGCTGATGGCCACCCCAACCACCCGCGCCGCGGGCTGCCTGGTGCTGGCCGTGCTGGTGCTGGCCGCGGCGGTGATCGGCATCGTCGTCTGGGTGCGCGGTCAGGGGCTGATGGCACCGGTGCCCGGTCAGCAGCGGTGCGTGGCCACCGCCGGCGGCAACACGGTGACGCTCGACCTGGACCAGGCGTACTACAGCTCGATCATCGTCGGGCTGTCGGTCAAGCGCGGCCTGCCCGCCCGGGCCGGGTCGATCGCGATGGCCACGGTCTACCAGGAGACCGGGATCCGGAACCTGGACCACGGGGACCGCGACTCGGTCGGGTTGTTCCAGCAGCGCCCCTCGCAGGGATGGGGGACGGAGAAGCAGCTGATGGACCCCTACTACGCCACCCGCAAGTTCTACGAGGCCCTGGTCAAGGTGCGGGGGTGGCGGACCGGTGACATCAACGACGTGGCGCAGAAGGTGCAGGTCAGCGGTCATCCCGAGGCCTACCGGGACCACGAGCGGGATGCCCGGATCATCGCCAGCACGCTCACCGGGGAGACCCGGGCCGGGTTCAGCTGCCTGGAGCGCGCAGGGGCCGACGGTGACGCGGCGGCGCTGGCCAGGGCGGTGACCAAGACCCTCGGGTTCCCGGCCGAGGTCGATGGCCGGTCGGTGGTGGTCAGCGCCGGCACGAAGGACGCGGCCTGGGCCGCCGGCCACTTCGGGGTGGCCACCGCCGCCCGCTTCGGCGTGGTCGACGTCACCGTAGGCACCCAGCGCTGGCAGAGCGACGGCGTCACCCTGCCCGGCTGGCAGGACGCGGCCGATCCGGTCGCCTCCGGTGAGGCCCGCCTGACGGTCCGCTGAGCCCGGTCCGGCGTCAGCCGGCGAGCCGCGCCGCCGCGGCGGCGACCCGCTCGTCGGTGGCGGTCAGCGCGACCCGGACGTAGGACGTCGCGGCCGCGCCGTAGAAGTCCCCCGGCGCTACCAGGATGCCGCGCTCGGCCAGGAAGTCGACCGAGGCCCGCCCGGACTCCCCCCGGGTGGCCCACAGGTAGAGGGCGCCTTCGGAATGCTCGATCCGTGAAGCCGACCGCCTCCAGCGCCGGTCGGAGCAGCGCCCGGCGCGCCAGATAGCGCTCGCGCTGGACCGCCACGTGACTCGCGTCGGCCAGCAACACCCGCATCGCCTCCTGGACCGGCCGGGGCACGATCATGCCCGCGTGCTTGCGGACGGCGAGCAGCTCCGCCACCCACGCCGGATCGCCGGCCACGAAGCCGGCCCGGTAGCCGGCCAGGTTGGAGCGCTTCGACAGCGAGTGCACCGCCAGCAGCCCGTCGACGCCGTCCCCGCAGACCTGCGGGTCGAGCACCGACACCGGCACGGCTTCCCAGCCGAACTCCCCGTAGCACTCGTCGGAGGCGACCGCGGCCCCGCGGTCGCGGCACCACGCCACCCGGCGCCGCAGCTCGTCGGGGGGCAGGACCTGCCCGGTCGGGTTGGACGGCGAGTTGAGCCACACCAGGGCGGGCCGCAGGTCGCCGAGGGACTCCAGGTCGTCGGCCGGCACGGCCCGGCAGCCCGCGATCCGGGCTCCCACCTCGTACGTGGGGTAGGCCATCGTCGGGTACACCACGGTGTCCTCCGGACCGAGCCCGAGCAGGGTCGGCAGCCAGGCCACCAGCTCCTTGGTGCCGATCACCGGCAGCGTCGCCTCCGGCGGGACGGCCTCGGCCCGCCAACGGACCCGCAGGTGGGCCGCGATCGCCTCCCGCAGCGCGGTTGTGCCGGAGGTCAGTGGGTAGCCCGGGCTGTCCGCGGCGTCGGCCAGAGCCGCCCGGCCGAGCGGCGGGGTGGGGTCCACCGGCGTGCCGACCGACAGGTCCACGATCCCGCCGGGGTGCGCCGCCGCCCGGACCTTCGCGTCGGCCAGGGTGTCCCAGGGAAAGTCCGGCAGCGCGGAGGCGAGGCCGCGCCGGGCCGGCGACGGGCCCCGCCGACGCGCGGGGGACGCGACGGTCACCGCCAGGTCACTCGTCGTGCTCCTGCGGCGGCAGGGCCTCGACCAGCGGGTGGTCCTTGTCGATCACGCCCATCTTGGCCGCGCCGCCGGGCGAGCCGAGGTCGTCGAAGAACTGGACGTTGGCGTTGTAGTAATCCTTCCACTCCTCCGGCGTGTCGTCCTCGTAGAAGATCGCCTCCACCGGGCAGACGGGCTCGCACGCCCCGCAGTCGACGCACTCGTCGGGGTGGATGTAGAGCATCCGCTTGCCCTCGTAGATGCAGTCGACCGGACACTCCTCGACGCAGGCTCGGTCCTTCAGGTCGACACACGGCTGGGCAATGACGTAGGTCATCGGGATTCGCTCCTCGGTACTGGAGTGCGGCGGCCAGGGACCGAACCCGCCGGACACGGGTCCGCCGGGTGTGCCGATCGCACGGTTGTCGGTCTAGTATCGCGCCTCCCGGCGCCGGCCAAGGAGGCACCTCGACCGATGGACGACCTCCGCGCACGGCTGGCCGCTGCCCGCCCCGGTGAGCGGTGGGTGGTGCGCCACCGGCTGCCCGACGGTCGCGCCACGGACGTGGTCGGCTGGCTGCTGACCACCGGACCGGCCGCGGTGAGCCTCGAGGTCTCGGCCTCCGCGGAGGTGGTCCGGGTGGCGGTTGACACCGTGGTCGCGGCCCGACGGGCCCCGGCCGCCGCTGGGGGTCGCGATCCCGGCCGCACCTCGCCCGCCGAGCTGGAGCGGACCGCTCTGCCGGGGTGGCTGGCCTGGTCCGAGCCGCTCGGCGAGTGGACACTGCGGGCGGGCGGCGGCTTCACCGGCCGCGCCAACTCCTGCTTGGCCGTGGGGGACCCCGGGGTCGCACCGGAGGCCGCCGCCGCGGCGATCGTGGCCCACGCCCGCCGCCACCAGATCCCGCCCCGGGCCCAGGTGGTGGTCGGGTCGCGGGAGGAGGCGGACCTCCGCGAGCTCGGCTGGGAACCCGCCTCCGGAGACACCGCCGTGCTCGCCTGCCGGTTGGGCGACCTGCTCGGCGGCACGCTCCCCGACCCGGCCGTGGAGGTCAGCCAGACCCTGGACGACCGCTGGTGCCGGGCCTTCGCCCGGAGCCGGCCGAACGACGCGGACCCGGCTCTGCTGCGGATGATCCTCGACGGCCGGCCGCCCCGAGCCTTCGCCGGCCTCCCCGAGCCCGGCTCCCACGCCGACCCCCACCCCGATCTCCACCCCGGCCCCGGGCCCGCCCGGGATCCGGAGCTGGTGGCGATCGCCCGCGGCCACCTCCACCAGGGGTGGCTGGGCCTGGCGTCGATCTGGGTCTCCCCCGAGCAGCGGCGCCGCGGCCGGGCCACCGCCGTGGTCGTCGCGCTCGGCCACTGGGCGGCGCGCCGGGACGCCCGCTGGGCGTACCTGCAGGTGGCCGGCGGCAACGTCGAGGCCATCGCCGCCTACGCCCGGCTCGGCTTCGGGCCGCACCACCGCTACCACTACCTGGCGCCCGGCTGAGCGACCGTGACGCGGGCCCGTCGCCTCCGGAGGTCCGGTGACGACGGGGGCCGGCCAGGCTACTATGCGTCAACGCTCGGGGGCTTCGGCGAAGGAGCGTCTCGTGCTGCGTACCGGCTGTTCTCGCACCGGCCACCGGGCCCATCGGCGGTCCGCGGTGCCGCGAGCCCGACGACCCGTCCCGCGTCGGCGGATCCGCCCGATGACGGCGCGACCGCAGCGCCGGGCAGCAGCCCCCCGGGACACCCGGCCGGCCCCACTGCGCGCCCGCCGCACCACCGTCGCCCCCGGCGCCACGGTCGCCGGCTGGGCGTCGCTGCTCGGCCGGCCGC
Source organism: uncultured Actinomycetota bacterium (assembly GCA_963832435.1). Taxonomy (GTDB): domain Bacteria; phylum Actinomycetota; class Actinomycetes; order Propionibacteriales; family Propionibacteriaceae; genus Microlunatus. The sequence continues at coordinate 600,824 of CAWHTY010000009.1, read as the reverse complement.
GGGCCGAGGGCCGGCGATCGCAGCTCATCGCGCGCTTCGGCGCGGTCGCCTCCCTCACGGCGCTGATCGTCTACCTGACCTGGCGGATCGGCTTCACCATGCCCGCCGGCGGCTCCGACCGGGTCGCGGCCTGGATCCTGGTCTCCTTCGAAGCCTTGCCGCTGATCGGCATCGTCATCCGGACGGTGACCTTGTGGAACATCGACTGCCGCGGGCCCGAGCCGGTGCGCGAGGTGCGCGACGGCCAGCGGGTGGCGCTGCTGATCCCCACCTACAACGAGCCGATCGAGGTGATCGCGCCGACCATCGTGGCCGCCTGCGAGCTCGAGCCGGCGCACCAGACGTGGGTCCTCGACGACGGGGACCGGGAGTGGGTGGCCGAGCTGTGCGCCGCGTACGGGGCCCGGTACGTGCAGCGGGAGGTGCACGACCACGCGAAGGCCGGCAACATGAACCACGCCCTGGACCTGATGGCCGACGAGATGGCCGCCGGCGCTGAGCCCATCGACATCATCGCCGTCCTGGACTGTGACCACGTCCCGCTGCCCGGCTTCCTCACCGACACCGTCGGCTGGTTCGACGACCCCCGGCTGGCTCTCGTCCAGGCCCCGCAGAGCTACTACAACTCCGGCGCGTTCGACGACGACGGCGAGACCGGCGAGCAGGGGGTGTTCTTCCACGTCCTGCTGCCGGGCCGCAACCACGACGGCGCCGGGCCCTTCTGGTGCGGGTCGACGTCCTTGATCCGCTACAGCGCGCTCCGGGAGGTGGGCGGGATCTCGACCGACACCATCGTCGAGGACATGCACACCACGCTCAACCTGATCCGACACGACTGGAAGACCGCCTACCACCATCAGGTCCTCGCCGTCGGGCTGGCCCCGAGCACCCCCGACCAGTATCTGCTGCAGCGCCGCCGCTGGGGCATGGGCTCGATGCAGGTGCTGACCAAGGAGCGGCTCTGGGCGGCCAAGCGCTGGCTGTCGTGGCGCAACTACTACGAGTACCTCGGCGGCACCCTGTGGTGGCTGGAGGGCGTGGCCACGGTGCTGGTCTTCCTGATCCCCGCGGCGGTGCTGGTCAGCGGGGCACAGACGTCCACCGCGAGCCCGTGGGTGTTCGCCGTGGTGTTCGTCAGCATGTTCTCGATCCGCCTCTGGGGAGCGAAACGGCTGTTCCGGATGCACATCCACTGGGGTACCGCCTTCGCCCTGCGCATCCTCCGCGTCCCGGTCGGGCTGTCCTGCCTGTGGTGGCTGCTGACGCGCCGCAGCCTCAAGTTCGAGGTCACGCCGAAGGCGGGGGCGGACAGCCGACAGCGCGGCCGGGCGCCCCGGGTGCTCTGGGGGCTCACCGCGATCGTGCTCGCCTCGATCGCCTATGCACTGCTCGGGCTGACCGGCTGGGTGCCGTGGCACGCCACCCCGTCCGCCACGGTGGCCTCCGGGGTCTGGCTCACGCTGGCCGGTCTGGTGCTGGTGATGGGCACCCGCCGGATCGGCCGGGACGAGTACGCCACCTCGCGGCGCAACGCGCACCGGGTGCTGGTCAGCGCCACGGTGACGATCGACGGCGGGGAGGGCGAGCTGGTCGACGTCTCGGTCGGCGGGGCGGCGGTGCGCTTCCCGAAGGGTGCCTTCTCCCGGGTGGGCGCCGTCGAGCTGACCCTCCCCCAGGCCGAGCCGGTGACCATGCAGGTGGTCCGGATCAGCGAGGGACCTGACTCCGACGTCGCCTCGCTGTCCCTGCTGGCCGGTGACTGGGAGGGCTACCGGACCATGTCGCTGTGGCTGTTCCACACCCCGCCCGGCGCCGTGGCCGGCCTGCCGCTGGACGCACCGGCCGTCGCCGCCCGCCGGACCGGTCGCGGGTCTCGCGTTCCCGTCCTCGTGCGGCAGCATGCCTGACCCTGCCGATCCTGGGGTGACCGGGCGGGCCGGCCCGGCCGGCGAGCGGCATCCGTGGGCCTGGCTCTGGCTGCTGCTCGGCGGCGGGGTCGTGGTAGCCCTGTACTCGGTCCTGCCGCCGGGGGTGCAGGACGGCACCTACCTCGCCGTCGGCTTGGTGTCGGCGGCGGCAATCGTGGTCGGTACCCGGATCCACCGGCCGCCGCGGCCGCTGCCGTGGTATCTGATGGCGGCGGGTCAGCTGGTGTGGACCGGCGGGGACGCGGTCGGGGCCTGGGAGGCCGTCGTTCTGGACGTCGAGCGGTTCCCCGCGCCGGCCGACGGGTTCTACCTCGCCGCGTACCCGCTGATCGCCGCCGGGATGCTGCTGCTGATCCGCGGCCGGCTGCCGCGCCGGGACCTCGCCGGCTTCCTGGACAGCATGATCGTCACCGCCGCCCTCGGCCTGCTCTCCTGGGTGCTGCTGGCCCGCCCGACCGTGGACCAGTACCAGGAGTCCGTGCCGGCGGCGGTGGTCGGGCTGGCCTACCCGGTGTGCGACATCGTGATGGTGGGGATCGTGGTCCGGCTGCTGGTCACCCCCGGGGGCCGGACGCCGGCGCTGCGGCTGCTGCTGACCGCGATCGGGCTGCTGGTGGTGGCCGACACCGCGGCCACGGCCCTCGAGCTGGTCACCTACAGCAGCACCGGGGTGATCGACCTGCTCTGGCTCGCCTCGTACGTGATCTGGGGCGCGGCGGCGCTGCACCCGTCCATGTACGCCCTCTCCCAGCCCACGCCGGCGGAGTATGCGGGGGTCAGCCGGGCCCGGCTGGCGGCGCTGACCCTGGCCGTGCTGACCCCGCCGATCGTGCTCGGCGGGCAGCAGGCCCTCGGCGGCCGGCTGGACGTCTGGGCGGTGGTGGCCGCGTCGGTGGTGATCTTCGGGCTGGTGATGGCCCGGATGGGCGTGGCTGTGGGGCAGCTGGTGGCGACCAGCCGCGAGCGGGAGAAGCTGCAGACCGCGCTGGCGCACCAGGCCTCCCACGACGCGCTCACCGGACTGCCCAACCGAGGCGAGGCGATCCGGCTGATCCGTGGCGCCCTGCACCGCGCCCAGCGCAGTGGGGCCGTGATCGGGCTGCTGTTCGTCGACCTCGACGGGTTCAAGAAGATCAACGACACCCTGGGACATGCCGCCGGCGACGAGGTGCTGCGGGTCGTGGCGGAGCGGTTGCGGTCCGAGGTCCGGGCGGGCGACGTGGTGGCCCGGCTCGGCGGCGACGAGTTCGTCGTGCTGCTCGAGCCGCTGGACGAGCAGGCCTCCGCCCTGGCCGTGGCCGATCGGATGGTCGAGGTCAGCTCGGCTCCCGTGCTGCTCGGGTCCGGTCGGCGGGTCCGGCTGGGCGCCAGCGTCGGCGTGGCACTCAGCCAGGACGGGGTCACCGACCCGGACGCGCTGCTGGTCGAGGCCGACACCGCCGTCTACCGGGCCAAAGCGGCCGGCCGGGGCCGGACGGAGATGTTCGACACCACGCTCCGGGACGAGCTGGCCGCCCGCGCCGACCTCGAGAGCGCCCTGACCGCCGCCCTGCACGCCGGTCAGCTGGTGGTGCACTACCAGCCGGTGGTGGCGCTGGCGACCGGCGACGTCCGCGGCTACGAGGCCCTGGTCCGCTGGCAACGGCCCGGGTCCGGCCTGCTCGCCGCCCGTGACTTCCTGCCCGTCGCGGCCCACTCCGACCTGATCGTCGAGGTGGACCGGTTCGTGCTGGGCGCCGCGACCCGGCAGCTGGCCGGCTGGCGGTCCGGGTCTGCGGCGATGCTGACCATGGCGATCAACGTCTCCGGCCGCTACGTCGCCCAACCGCAGTTCGTCGACGACGTCCGCTCCGCCGTCGCGACGGCCGGCGTCCGGCCCGCCCGGCTCGTCCTCGAGCTCACCGAGTCCACCCTGCTCGACGACCCGCTGGCCGTGGACAACCTGGTCGAGCTCCGCCGCTCCGGCGTCGGCATCAGCATCGACGACTTCGTGGCGGGGTACGAGTCGATCGCTCGCCTGGAGGCGTTGCCGGTGGACAGCATCAAGATCTCCGAGACCTTCCTGGCCGACGAGAGCCGGACCGCGCGGCGCGTCCTGACCCTGGTCGTCCAGGCCGCGCACGCCTTCGAGCTGCCGGTGATCGCGGAGGGAGTCGAGCGGGCCGACCAGCTCGAGGTCCTCCGCGGCCTGGGCTGTGAGTTCGGTCAGGGCTTCCTGTTCGGGCCGGCCCAGCCCGCCGACCGGATCACTGCTCCGACCGCGCTGCCGCTCCCGGTCGGGCCGGCCAACCCGGCGGGCGGCTGAGCCCGGTCCCCAGCCAGCGTGGCACCTCGGCCGCCGGCAGCGCGGGCGACCACAGGTAACCCTGCCCCCGATGGCAGCCGAGGTCGCGGGCCCGGATCGCCTGGTCGGCGGTCTCGACCCCCTCCATGGTGACGATCAGCCCCAGCTCGGCGGCCGCCGTGCTGATCGCCCGGACGACCGCGTCGTCGACCGGCTGACCCAGCTCTTCGGCGAACGACCGGTCGATCTTGATCCCGTCGACCGGGTGCTGGACCAGGTCGTGCAGTGCTGACCAACCGGTCCCGAAGTCGTCGAACCACACCGAGAAGCCCCGGCGACGCAGCTGCTGGATGGCCTCGCCGCTGGCCACCGGGTCCTTGGGTCGTACCGTCTCGGTGAGCTCCCAGGTGACGGCCGTGGCCGGCACCCCCGCGGACTCCACCGCGGCCACCGTCCAGGCCACCCAGTCGGGCCGGTCGACCGAACGTCCCGACACGTTGAGGCTGACCTGTAGGTCGGGGCGCACCGGCAGCCAGCCGCGGAGGTCGGCCAGGGCCCGTCGGGCGATCGCCCGGTCGAGCTCGACCACCAGGTCCGAGCGCTCCGCGTCGACCACGAACCCCGCCGGCTCCTCGCCCGGGGTCCGCGACGGCCAGCGGGCGAGCGTCTCGAAGGCGACCACGTCCCCGGACTGCAGGTCGACGATCGGCTGGTAGTACGGGACCACCTGACCGCTGGTGATGGCCGCGCGCAGCTCTGCCGGCGCCGGCCCCTCCGGCGCCGGGTCCACCCCCAGGCCGGCGCGCGCGAGCAGGTCCAGGTGGTCGGCGACCACGGCGGCGAACTGCTCCAGCGTCGCGATCTGCTCCCGGCGGATCGGTCGGGGCGCGGGGCCCACCGCCGCCAGCACCGCCGCCACCTCCCCCTGACGGTCCCAGACCGGGACCCCGAGGAACGCCCCGGCCGTCGGCAGCAGGCCGGGCGGCCGGTCGGCCGGCTCGACGTGGGCCAGGTCCGCCACGGCGACCACGGCGCGGCGACGGCGGACCTCCTCCACCCAACCGGTCAGCACCCGGGCCGTCCGCCGCCGCAGCCGCAGCCCGGACAGCCGCAGCGGGCCGCCGGTGGTGGTCACCACCACCGCGGCGTCGGAGAACCCGGCGGCGGAGGCGGCCAGCGCGGACAGCCGACGCAGCGCACCCCGCGGGTCGGGCGCCGCGCTCGATCCCGGGGGGAACCCGGGGTCACCCTCCTGCGGGTCCGGCCCCGCGGGATCGGGGGGCGCCATGGGCATGGCTGAACGCTAGCCCCTCCGCTACCCCTTGCAGGTCACCTTGTCCGTGGGCGCGTACCGCCACCGGAACGGCTCCCGCTTGACGACCCGGCCGTCGCGGTAGAACAGCCGCTCGTAGTTGACGTCGAAGCCCTGCACCGGCTCGGTCGGCTCGCACTTGGCACCGTCGTCGGTGATCTCGCGACCGGTGGTGAAGTTCGACCGGCGCAGCTTCGAGGAACGGACGTCGTCCCAGGTCTTGGTGGACCACATCTTCACCGTGATCGAGCCGCGCCCCCCGGGGCTCGCCTTCTTCACGTACGCCTGCACCAGCACGCCGTAGTCGGTGTTGTTGCGGAACTTCAGGTCCAGCGAGGGCCAGGCGACCGTGGCCTCCCGGCCCGGCGGGTAGCGGTCGATGTAGAGCCCGTGCGGCTGGTGCTGGATGTCCTGCAGTCCGGCGAAGAACATCGCGTTGAAGGTGGTGGTGGCGCTCTGGGACACCCCGCCCCCCAGGTCCTTGCGGAACCGGCTGCCCTTGATGATGAAGCCCTCCACGAACCCGTTGGCCCGGGTGCGCTCGCCGACGATCCGGTTCAACGAGAACACCTGGCCCGGGCGCAGCAGGGTGCCGTTGATCTTCTCCGCGGCCCGGCCGATGTTGACGTTGCGGTACTCGGCGTAGGGGTAGTACGTGGTGAACTCGCCGATCACCCGCTTGACGCCCAGCCGTTCGGCGTCCGCCGTGCTGAACGCAGCCTTTCGGCCGGCAAGCTTCACCTCGACCTGCCGCTCCCGGCCGGTCTTGGTCAGCGCCGGGGTGACGGCGGCCGCCAGGTCGTCGGCGAGGATGGTGGTGCCGTCGACAGCCGGCACCACCACCGGCTTCCCGGCGCGCAGCCGCACGGTCGCGTCCCGGGGCTTGGTGAGCTCCACCTCGGAAGCCGCGGCATCGGCGGAGTCGCGCAGCTTATCGGGGTCAAGCCGGCCGGTCAGAGTGCCGTCCGCGGCCGCGAAGACGACCGACCGGGCGATCATCTTCGGGGTCACCTCGAACGACCGGCGGCCGGCGTCGACGGTGACCGGCCCGGAGACGGCCGGGCGGGCGAAGTCCGCGGCCACCCGCTTCGCCTCGGCGGTGGTGACCGCGGCGGGGGTCAGGTCGGCCTTCAGGGCGACAGCCCCGCCGGAGCCGAGGTAGGCCCGGCGAAGTGCCGCCGGGGCGTCCGTCCGCGACAGGGCGATGCCGTCGACGGCGGCCCGGGTCTGCACCGTCGTGCCCTCGTAGCGCAGGCCGGCGTCCCGAGCCGGGCGGTCGACCTCGGCGGCCAGCGCAGTCACCGCCCGGTCCAGCCGGGCGGCGTCCTGGGTCAGCACCGGGTCCGTGTCCGACCCCCCGGTGAGGACCTGCCAGATGGCCCGCGGGTCGAGGCTGCGGCCGCCGCCGGCCCGCGCCACGCTCTGCTCGTAGTCGACGCCGAGGCCCGCCGCGGCCGGATCGACCTGGGACTTCGTGCCGCCCACCGTGACCGCGATCGGCCGTGCGGCCCGGTCCCCCAGCTCCTGACGGAGCCGTTCGACCGCCGCGCCGGGGTCCAGCCCACCGACCGCCACCCCCGCCACCCGCGCGTCGCGGGGCAGCCGGTCACCGGCGATCAGATACCCGACCAGGTAGCCGCCGAGCAGCACCAGGACCACCGCCCCCAGCACGAGCGCCGCGATCCGACCGCGGCGTCGGCCGCGGGGGTCCCTGACCGGACCGGGCGGCGAGCCCGGGTCGCTGCCGGCGGCGGCGCTCGCGCCGGCGGCGGGGGCGCTCGGAGCGGGCGTGGGGTCCGACGGCGCGGGCTGGGGCCTGCTGTTCACCGGGGGTGGCGTCCTCTCGATGGCGAAGGCTCGGGGGTTCGGCCCTGGGGCACCGATGGTAGGCGAGCCGGGCCGCTGCCGCCCATTCCGGCCAGCCCCGGCCCATCATCAGCCAGACATCAGCTGGGCCATCAGCAGGACTCCTCCTCAGCTGGTCGGGGTCGGCTCGTCGCTGAAGGTGCCGCGGAGATAGGTCAGCGGTGGCGTGGTGGCCAGCTCCGCGCTCGCCGCCAGCACCTCACCGACCACGATCGTGTGGTCCCCGGCGTCCTGGGTGGACCAGGTCCGCAGGTCCAACCAGGCCAGGCTGTCGACCAGCACCGGCGCCCCCGACACCGGGGCCGGGTGGTGCGGCACCCGGTCGAACTGGGTGGCCAGGTCGCGGCCGCTGGTCGCGAAGTGCCGGGCCACCCCGCCCTGGTCGGCGGCCAGGATGGACAGCGTCCAGCGCCCGGTGGCCACCACCGCGGCATGGAACCGGCTGGTCTTGCCGACGCAGACCAACACCAGGGGCGGCTCCAGGGAGACCGAGCAGACGGCTGTCGCGGTCAGGGCGTGGGCGACGCCGTCGGCCACCGTCGCCACCACGGTGACGCTGCTGGCGAACTGGCCCATGGCGCGGCGCAGGGCCGCCGCGGTTCCGGGCAGGCTGGCGCCGGGGTCGGATGCGGGCACCGCGGGCTCAGACCGACCCGGGCAGGCCGGCGAACAGGTCGTCGGCCCAGCCGTCCCCGGGGTACGGCACGCCGGAGGCCAGCCGGTAGTACTCGTGCGACCACATGGCCGACCCGAGGACCTCCGCCCCCGCGAAGAACTCCCCGTCGGGGCTGATCTGGGTGGCGTGCGCCCGCATCGCGTCCAGCTTCGCGTCGATCCAGCGGCTGCCGTCGATCTCCACCGCGATGTCGGCATCGGGCGAGCCCAGCCGGAAGTCGTCGCTGTCGGGGTCGGCACCGCCGAACGTCTCGGTGTCGCCGGACTCGCGCAGCCGCCGTAGCCCGGCCCGTGACCGCGACGCACTCATGGTCGTCCACAGCACCCGGGCGACCGTCCACGGCTCCCCCAGGTCCCGCCGGTAGGAGCCGGCGCCGGCCAGTACGGTGGCGTAGGTGGCCACCCGGTGGGCCTGGATGTGGTCGGGGTGGCCGTAGTTGCCGCCCTCGTCGTAGGTGATCAGCACCTGCGGCCGGCGGGACCGGATCAGCGGGACCAGCTCGTTGGCGGCTTCCAGCAGGTCGGTGGTCCAGAAGATCCCCGGGCGCAGCACGTCGCGGGGGACAGCCCGCCGGTCCTCGCTCCAAGCCATCCCGGAGTCCCGGTAGCGCCCGTCGCCGCCGAGGCGGACGTAGTCGGTCACCCCGAGCACCCCCATGGCGGACTTCAGCTCGCCGAGCCGGTGGGACCCGAGGTCGTCGGTGTGCTCGGCGGCCAGGTGGCCGAGGTCACCGACCAGCACCTCCCCCTCCTCGCCCAGGGTGCAGGTGACCAGGCAGACTTCCGCCCCTTCGGCCACGTACCGGGCCATGGTGGCGCCGTTGTTGATCGACTCGTCGTCGGGGTGGGCGTGCACCAGCATCAACCGCCGGCCCGCCCCGGGCTGCTCCGCACTCACCCGGTCAACTCTACGGACGCCGGCCCGGTGCGCCGCCACCCACCACGCTCAGACGACCTGGCGGACCTCCGCGAAGTGGCAGGCCGACGCGTGCTCGGACAGCCCGTCCGGGCGCGGGACGAGCGGCGGGTCCTCCACGCTGCAGATGTCCTGCGCCTTCCAGCAGCGGGTGTGGAACCGGCACCCGCTGGGCGGGTTGGCCGGGCTGGGCACGTCTCCGGTCAGCACGATCTGGTCCCGGGCGGTGCGCAGGGTGGGGTCGGGCACCGGGACGGCGGACAGCAGGGCCTGGGTATAGGGGTGGGTCGGCCGGCTGTAGATCTGGTCCTCGTGCCCCAGCTCGACCATCTTGCCGAGGTACATCACCCCGACCCGGTCCGAGATGTGCCGGACGACACCCAGGTCGTGGGCGATGAACACGTACGCCAACCCGAACTCGGCCTGCAGCTTCTCCAGCAGGTTGACCACCTGGGCCTGGACGGACACGTCCAGGGCGGACACCGGTTCGTCGCAGACGATCACTTTGGGGTTCAGGGCCAGACCGCGGGCGATGCCGATCCGCTGCCGTTGGCCGCCGGAGAACTGGTGCGGGTAGCGGTTGATGTGCTCGGGGCTCAGTCCGACCAGGTCCAGCAGCTCCTGGACCCGTCGGCGCCGGCCGCCCTTCGGCACCACGTCGGTGTGGATCTCGTACGGCTCGCCGATGATGTCGCCCACCGTCTTGCGCGGGTTCAGCGAGGTGTAGGGGTCCTGGAAGACGATCTGGATGTTGCGGCGCAGCTTGCGCATCGCGGCGCCGCGCTGGCTGTAGACGTCCACCCCGTCGAAGGTCAGCTTGCCCGAGGTCGGCTCCTCCAGTCGCATCAGCATCCGGCCGAGGGTCGACTTGCCACAGCCGGACTCGCCCACGATGCCGAGGGTCTCGCCCTTGTGCAGCTCGAACGACACCCCGTCCAGGGCCTTCACCTGGCCGACCGTGCGCCGCAGCACCCCCGCCTTGATCGGGTAGTACTTGACCAGGTTCTCCGCCTGCAGGATCACGTCACCGGGCATGATTGCGCAACCCCTCAGGACTCTCGGTTCATGGTGTTCGGCAGGTCCTCAGACAGCGCCACGGCCTGCTCGAACCCCGTCGGGTCGTCCAGGGTCTCCAAGGCGGCGATCTCCTCCGGATGGTGCGTCACGTCGGCCTCGCCCGTGAGCAGGTCCTCGGCGAAGTGGCAGGCGGAGAAGCGGTGATGATGGACCTCCCGCAGCGGCGGCGGCGGATCGACTCGACACACGTCCTGCACGTACTTGCAGCGTGGGTTGAACGGACAGCCGGGCGGGATCTTGGTCAGGTTGGGCGGCAGCCCGCCGATGGCGGCCAGCTGCTGACCCTTCTGGTCCAGCCGCGGGATCGACGCCAGCAGGCCCTCCGTGTACGGATGGCCCGGCTGCGCGTAGAGCGGGAAGATGTCGCCCTGCTCGACGATCCGGCCGGCGTACATGACCGCGATCCGGTCGGCCACGTCGGCGACCACCCCGAGGTCGTGGGTGATCAGGATCAGGCCCATCTGGCGCTCCTCCTGGAGCTCCTTCAGCAGCTTCATGACCTGGGCCTGGACCGTGACGTCCAGCGCGGTGGTCGGTTCGTCGGCGATCAGTACGGCCGGGTCCAGCGCGATGGCCATGGCGATCATGATCCGCTGGCGCATGCCGCCGGAGAACTGGTGCGGGAACGCCTTGACCCTTTGCCGGGCGGCCGGGATCTGGACCCGCTCCATCAAACCGACCGCGCGGTCCAGGGCGTCGGTCTTGTTCATCCCGCGGTGGATGCGGAACATCTCCGCGATCTGCCAGCCGACCGGGAACACCGGGTTCAGCGAGCTGAGCGCGTCCTGGAAGATCATCGAGATCTCCGGACCGCGGATCTCGCGCCGGCGTTCCTCCGGCAGCCTCAGGATGTCGGTGCCGCAGTAGCGGATCGCGCCGCCGGTGATGAAGCCCGGCGGGGTGTCGAGGATTCCCATGATGGCCTGGGCGGTGACCGACTTCCCGGAGCCGGACTCGCCCAGCACGGCCACCGTCTCGCCCTGCCGGAGGGTGAGGTTTACCCCGTTGATGGCCTTGGCCACCCCGTAGCGGGTGCGGAACTCGACGAACAGCTCCTCGACCTCCAGCAGCAGGCCGTCGGTGGGTTGCCAGGTGCTGTTGGCCGTCATCGTCTCCAGGCGGGAGGTCGTGGTCACGTCGGCTTCCTCCTCAGCGCAGTTTCGGATCGAGGGCGTCGCGCACGGCGTCTCCGAGCATGATGAAGGCCAGCACGGTGGCTGACAGGAAGACGCTGGGGAACAGCAGCATCCACGGCGCGGCCCGGATGAAGCCGATGCCGGACGCCTCCGAGATCGCGATCCCCCAGGAGATGGCCGGCGGCTGCAGGCCGACCCCCAGGAAGGACAGCGTCGCCTCGGCGGAGATGAAGGCCCCCAGGTTGATGGTCGACACGACGATCACCGAGGCCAACGAGTTCGGCAGGATGTGCGGCGGTGATGATCCGGCCCGGTGAGGCACCGAGGGCGCGCGCTGCCTGTACGTAGTCGTTGGGTTTGACCTGCAGCACGCTGGAGCGCATCAGCCGGGCGATGACCGGCCAGCTGAGCAGAGCGAGCACGACGGCCACCTTGCCGACGACCACGATGAACGGGGTCCCGAGCGGACTGGGGAACACGTACAGGAACAGGATGCCGCCGAGCAGTGCCGGGATGCCGAGGAAGATCTCGCCGAACCGGCTCAGCACCGCATCGATCCAGCCGCCGCGATACCCGGAGACGATTCCGACCAGCGAGCCGAACAACAGCGTGAAGAGCGTGGCGAAGAGGCCGACCAGGATCGAGGCCCGGGCCCCGTAGATGGTGCGGGCGAACACGTCGTACCCCTGGTTGTCGCGACCGAACCAGGCGTCCGCTGACGGCGCTTCGCGGGCTTTCGCCAGGTCGGCGAAGTTCGGATCGGTCCTGGTGAACAGCTGCGGGAAGATCGCCATCAGCACGAACACCAGGATCAGTGCCGCTGAGATCCAGAACATCGGCCGTCGGCGGAGCTCCTCCCACGCGTCCTGGCCCAGCGACCGGGCCTTCTCACCCTTGGGCGGCGCGACGGGAACCTCGGGGCCGGCCGAGGCACCCGTGGCCGTGCTGATGACGCTGTCCGCCGCAGACTCGCGTGACGTGTCAGTCATGGGAGATCCTCGGGTCCAAGAAGCCGTACAAGACGTCGACGAGCAGATTGACGATCAGGTAGATCAGCACGAGGAGCGTCACCGTGCCGACGACCGAGGTGCCGTCCTTCTGGGTGATGCTCCGGTACAGGAAGTTCCCGATCCCGTTGATGTTGAACACGCGCTCCGTCACGACCGCTCCACCCATCAGCGCTCCGACGTCGATTCCGATGTAGGTGATGACGGGGATCAACGAGTTCCGCAGCGTGTGCACCCCGACGGTACGGGCGTTGGTGAGGCCCTTCGCCTTCGCCGTCCGGACGTAGTCGGCGCGCAGGTTCTCGGCCAGGTTGGCCCGCATCAGGCGCGCGATGTAGGCCACCGACGTCGCGGCGAGGACGAACGCGGGCATGATCAGCTGGTAGATGGTCCCCTGGGTCGCGGTGACCGGGAACCAACCCGAGCCGCACCCCGAAGACGAGCTGGGCCACGCCGCCGATCACGAAGATCGGAATCGAGATCAGGAACAGCGTGCTCACCGTCACCAGATTGTCGACGAACTTTCCCCGCCGGATGCCGGCCAGCACGCCGGCGGTGATGCCGATGACGCTCTCGATGGCGAGGGCCATCAGACCGAGCTTCAGGGTCGTGGGGAAGCGGACGGCGAGCTCGTCCAGCACCTTGTTGCCGAAGAAGTTCGTGCCGAGGTCTCCCTGGATCAGGTTGCCCATGTAGAGCGCGTACTGCACCAGGAGCGGCTGGTCCAGGTTGTACTCCTTGCGGAACGCCGCGATGTAGCCGGGCGGGCACGGACGCTCGCCGCACCGCCCCACGGTCGGGTCACCGAGCGCGAACACCGAGACATAGATGATGAAGGTGACCCCGATGATCACTGGGATCATCTGTAGGAGGCGCCGGATGACGTAGGTACCCACTCGAACTCCCCTCGTGCCCCGCGGAGTTGCTTACACAGACGAAAGATAGCGTCGGCCCGCCGGAGAGTCTCCGGCGGGCCGACGATCTGCTATCCGACCTGCGGCTCGGTCACTTGACCTTGATGCCCGCGAAGTCGAGCACGCCGAAGGCGTTGACCTTCACGTCGGTCACCTTGTCCGACCAGGCCGAGGTGGTCTTGTTGTTCCACAACGGCGCGGTCGGGAAGTCCTCCGCCAGCATGGCCTCGGCCTGCTGGTACGAGGGCGTTCGCCTCGTCGAGGGTCTTCGCCGCCGCCGCCTGGGTCAGCAGCTTCTCGAACTCCGGGTTGTCGTACTTGGAGTAGTTGGATCCCTGCGGAGCGAACGCGCCCTTGGCGTAGATCGGGGACAGGTAGTTCTCGATCGACGGGTAGTCCGCCTGCCAGCCGCTCCGGAACAGGCCCTTGATCTCGCTGGCGTCGAGCTTCTTGTTGAAGGTGGCGAAGTCGACCACCGGGGTCGCCACGCAGTTGATGCCGAGGTTGTTCTTGATCTGGTTGCAGATGGCCTCGGAGTAGCCCTTGTTGGGCCCGTCGGCGTTGTAGGTCATGGTCAGGGTGCCCTTGTAGCCGCCGGCGGCCTCGAACGCCGACTTCGCTGCCGCGGCATCGAACTTGCAGGCGTCACCGCAGACGTCCGCCTTGTAGCCGTCCACGCTCGGCGGCACCCAGCCGTCGGCCGGGCTGCGGGAGCCACTGAAGATCTGCTTGGTGATCAGCTCCCGGTCGATGGCCCGGGAGATGGCCTTGCGCTTGTCCACGTTGGCCTTCCCGGCCAGCTGCGGGTCCTCCGGCGAGAACGTGACCCAGCCGTTGGTCAGCGACTCCTTCTGCGCGGTCCGATCCGGGAAGTCGTTCTTGTAGGCCTCGCCGACGAGCTGATCCGGGGGGATGTTGCTGTCGTCGATGTAGTCGAGGCTGCCGCCCACCGCATCGGCGTAGGCCGCTGCCGGATCCTGGTAGATCCGGAACGTCAGCTTGTCCACATTGGCCTTGTTGGCACCGCTGAACTCGGCGAACTTGGAGAGCACGATCTCGGTGTTGCTGATCGAGTCGACCTTGAACTGGCCGGCCCCGACCGGCTTCTTCTCGAACGCCTTCGGGTCCTTGAAGAAGGATTCCGGCAGCGGCGAGTAGGCGGAGTAACCCAGACGAACGGGGAGGTTGGACACCGGCTCGCTGGTCGTGATGGTGAAGGTCGTGTCGTCGACCACCTTCAGCCCGGACATGGCCTTGGCCTTGGGCTGCTGCTTGCAGTCCGTGTCGGGGCACTGCACGTCGCTGTAGCCCGCGATCGGGCCCATGAAGTAGCTGCCCTCTTGACCGTTCGGTCCGTAGGCGGTGTAGTTCCACGCATCCACGAAGCTCTTGGCGGTCACGTCGGTGCCGTCCTGGAACTTGTAGGGCTTCAGCTTGACCGTGAAGAGCTTGTTGTCGGTCGTCTCGATCGACTCGGCGATGTCGTTCTCGGGTGCAGCGGTATCGGTGTTGTACTCCACCAACTTCGACGTCATCGCGTCGACGATGTCGCCGCCGCAGACCTCGGCCGTGTTACCCGGGATCAACGGGTTCTCGGGGGTGCAGCCCGCGACCACGATCTCGCCGCCGGTCTGACCCCCTTGACTCGCTCCGGGCGTGGGGGTCGATCCGCCGCCACACGCGGTCGCCAGCAGGGCGATCGAGGTGAAGCCTGCGGCGACCATCGCGCGAGTTCTTCCCCGCATGAATGTCCTCCTCCAAGGGTTGCGCCCCCGTACGAGCGCGATGACTGTGAGCGCTTACACCACTCACTCGAAAGGCAGTACACATTTCTAGGTCATGAGGATCACAACCGCAACTCTTGGCGGCCGGACCAGGGGACACGCAACATGATTGTGACCTCGACGGCCTCAGGCCCGCATCCGTTGCGCAGGCCGGGAAACCCCCGCTGTCCAGGGCGGATAGTTGACCTATCGGTTACTCATGAGTAGCGCCGACGGGCTCCGGTGGCCCGGCGCAGCCTGTCGGTGCCGTCGACCAGCGAGCGGCGGATCGCGGGCGCCAGGTCGGCGGCGTCCAGGCAGGCCTCCGCGGCGGCCAGCACGTCGGGCGTCGTGTAGGGCTGCGGGTAGGCCAGCAGGGCCATCTGCCCCAGCACCCAGCCGGACCGGAAGGCCGCGGTCTGGGGCATCTGGGTGAAGTACCGGTCGACGTAGGGCCGGCAGAGGTCGTGCTGCGAGGCCGCGAAGAACCCCTCGGCGGTGGCGTACAGCTCGTATGCGCCGAGCGCCGAGGAACCGACGATCAGCCGCCAGGCCGCCTCCTTGGCCGCGGCGTCGGCCAGCCGGGCCCGGGCCCGGGCCGCGTGAACCCGGCCCGCGGCGGACGGGTCGGCCTGCAGCTGCCGCTCGATCGGGCTCGGGTCCCCGGTCAGCTCGGCCAGCCGGACCACCATCGCCCAGGCCAGCTCCGGGTCGCTGCCGAGCCCGGGGGGCAGCCCGCGCCCGTCCAGCCAGCCCCCCAGCTCGTCCGGGTCCTGGCCCGTGCGCACCGCGAGCCGGAAGGCGGCGAGCTGGCGGTCCGAGCCGACATCGGCCCGGGCCAGCAGCCCGTCGACGCAGCGGCGCACGGTCGCGCATCCGGGCCGGCCGGTCCCGCGGGTCGGCGTACGGTCCGGCGAGCTGGTCGGCGGCGAACCGCAGCACGGACGCGACGACCACGTCCTGGTCCTCGGCGGGGACGCTGTCGACGATGATCTGCAGGGCCTCTGCCGGATCCAGCTGGGCGTCGCGGACGGCATCGCGGAGCGCGTTGGCGACCACCACCCGGGCCGCGGCGGACCCACCGGCGGCGACCGCGGCCGCGACCCGCGCCCACGGGACCGTGCCGAACCTGGTCTTGGCCCAGGTGTCATCCCCGGCGTCCGGGATCACCACGTCGGTGCCGGGGGGCGGATCGAAGGCCACCCGGTCGGCTCCGCAAGCTCACCTGGTGCTGACCGAGGGTGGCGCCGTCGCGGTCGAGGAAGGCGACCTGGACCGTGTGCGGGCGGCGGGTCGACCGGTCCGGGGCGGTCCGCACCAGCGTGTCGTCCCGGACGTCCAGCAGGTCCAGACCGGTGGTCCGCAGCCAGGCCTGGGCCCAGGTGTCGAGGTCGACCGCGCCGGCCCGGGTCCAGGCCGCCATCAGGTCCGCGAACGCGGCGTTGCCGAACCGGTGCCGGTCGAAGTAGTCCCGCAGCCCCGAACGGAACACGTCCTCGCCCACATAGGCGACGAGCTGCTTCAGCACCGCCGCACCCTTGGCGTAGGAGATGCCGTCGAAGTCCTGCAGGGCGGCAGCGGCGTCGGCTGAGCCGTTCCCGGCCACCGGGTGGGTCGACGGCGACTGGTCGGCCACCGCCCCCCAGTCCTTGCGGAGGATGCCGAACTCGGTCCACAGCGGGTAGCGGGTGGCCTCGGTGCAGCAGCGGTGCGCCATGTACTCGGCGAAGGACTCGTTCAGCCACAGGTCGTCCCACCAGGTCATGGTGACCAGGTCGCCGAACCACTGGTGGGCCATCTCGTGGGCGATCACGCCGGCGCGGCTGGCCCGTTCGTCGGCCGTGGCGCGGGCCCGGAAGACGAAGGAGTCACGGAAGGTGACGCAGCCGGGGTTCTCCATCGCACCGGCGTTGAAGTCGGGCACGAAGGCCTGGTGGTACTCCCCGAACGGGTACCGGACGTCGAACACGTCGTGGTAGTAGTCGAAGCACGCCCGAGTCACCTCGAGCATGTCCGGCGCCTCCGCCTCCAGGAACTCCCGCCACGACGCCCGGACGTGGAAGCCGAGACGGATCCCGTCGTGCTCGGCGAACACCGACGCGTACGGTCCGGCGACGAGCGTGACGACGTAGCTGGACATCGGCTCCGGGGGCTCCAGGCGCCATCGCCCGGCACCGACCGGAAGGCTGGGCCCGTTGCCGATCACCAGCCAGTCCTCAGGCGCACGGACGTCGAAGGTGTACCTCGACTTGAGATCGGGCTGGTCGAAGCAGGCGAACCACTTCGGGCCGGCGTCCAGGAACGACATGGCGTACAGGTAGGTCTTGCCGTCGGCCGGGTCGACGTGCTTGTGCAGCCCCTCGCCGTCGCCGGAGTAGGCCATCACCCCGGCCACCCGGACGGTGTTGGTGGTTTGCAGGTCGCTGAGTCGGATCCGGCCGCCCTGCCACTCCCCCGCCGGCACCGGCACGTCGTTCAGGGTGGCCGCCACCAGCTCGGACCCCTTGAAGTCCAGAAACGTCTCCGACCCCGGTTCCGCGGCCTCGAACGTGATGGTGGTGACGGATCCGAAGCGGTCCCCGGGGTCGGTCAGATCGAGCTCGACCTGGGTGTGCCCGACCGTGAGCAGTCGGGCCCGGGTCTCGGCCTCGGCGCGGCGCAGGCTGCGGATGGCGGGCTCGGGCATGCGTCCCAACCTAACGTCGGGCGGTCGCCGGCTCAGGGGAGGCGGCCGACCAGGACGACCGCGCTGGCGCTGACCGCGAGCCCTTCCCCCTCGGGTCCGACCCCGTCGTTGGACCTCGCCTTGACCGACACGTAACCGGGGTCGAGCGCCAGGGCGGCGGCCAGGTTGTCGCGCATGCTCGCCAGGTGCGGCCGCAGCCGCACGGTGCCGAGGACCACGAAGCTGTCCATCGACGTCACCCGGTAGCCGCGATCGGTCAGGTGGCCGGCGAAGTCCCGCACGAAGTCGAGACTGCGGGCGTCGTCGGCGGCCGGGTCGTCCTCGGGGAAGTGGGTGCCGAGGTCACCGTCGGCGATCGCCCCGGCCATCGCGTCGACCACCGCGTGGCTGAGCACGTCGCCGTCGGAGTGGGTGTCGAACCCCACCTCGGCCGGCACGTGCACCCCACCGAGGACGAGGGGGAACCCCGGCACGAGCCGGTGCAGGTCGTGGCCCAGGCCCACCCGCGGCCCGTCGGGACCCGCCGGCCCGGTGGTCACCCAGCCAGCCACGGGGGCGGCCCCTGCGGGATGATCGCGCACAGGTCGAAGAGCACCGCGGATTCGACGCCGAGGGCCGGCCCGCCCTGCCCGGCGAACCAGGTCAGGAACGGCGCCGGGTCGAAGCCCGCCGGGCCGAGCCCGGTGGTGTACTGCGCGTGCGCGCGGAGCGAGGCGATGCCCTGCTGCAGCGCCTCCCCGGTGACGTCCACCCCGTGCGTCGGGCGGTCGTTCCCGGCCACCAGCACGAAGCGGACGCCGCCCCACGGCTGCAGGCCCTCGTCGGCGAGCTCGGGGAAGATCCAGCGGTTGCCCGCGTCCCGAGCCGCGTCCAGGGTGGCCAGACCGGCCACCCGGTGGTCGGCCTGGTTGGTCATCCCGCCGAACATCCGGACGTCGTAGTTCCCGGTGACCAGGATCTCCGGACGGTGCCGCCGGATGGACCGGACGATCTCCCGGCGGAGCTCCACGGTCGCCTCCAGCACCCCGTCCGGATGGTCCAGGAACTCCACCACCGAGACCCCGACCTCCGCCGCGCCGTTGCGCTCCTCCTGCTCCCGCAGCGGGCCCGCCCGCTCGGGCGGCACCGCGTCGATCCCGGCCTCGCCGCGGGTCAGCAGCAGGTACGTCACGGTCTTGCCCTGCGCGGTCCAGCGGGCGACCGCCGAGGCGGCGCCGTACTCGATGTCGTCCGGGTGCGCCGCGACGGCCATCGCGCGCTCCCAGTCCTCCGGCACCGCCGGCAGCGTGGGACTCATGGCCGCGACCCTAGTGCTCCAGACGCCGGTCTGCAGCCGTAGCCGGCGGGTCGAGGCCGCCGGCGGCGGGCCGACATCACGGGCGGATCGAGACAGCGGCGCTGGCCGTACGGCCGGTGAAGGAGGGGGATGTCGACGCCAGCCGCACCCTGGGCGAGGAGGCGTTCGGGGTCCCCGGCCCACCGCCGAGCCCGCCACGCTGCCCCGACCGGGCCCGTCCTGGTGGGGCGCCTTCGACGGTGACTGTTGGCCACCCGGCAGCGCGGCCTGGTGATCTCCACGCTGTGCGCGATGGCGCCGGGGATCTACCGCCGGTTCGCTACGACCTGGTCGCGCGGTACGCCTCGGGCCGGCTGCCCACCAGCACGCTGGCGGCGGTGGCCGCTCCGGCGACGCCGGGTCTCCGCATCCGACGGGCCCCGGTCGAGGACGGCGGCGATCCGTGGGGTGTACGACACCTGGGCGACCGCCCAGCACGGAGCCGCTCACCCGCCGCGGCGCGTCGTTCCCGGCCGTCGGCCCGGTGTTGACCGCCATCGGCTTCGCCCTCCACTAGGCGGGCGCTCGGACCTGTGCTTCGCCGGTCTGCTGCAGGCGGGTCGGCCGGCCGCCGAGGGCCCGCCGCTGGACGCCGGGTTCGCCGGCCGGCCGCTGCACATCTCGCCGACTTCTCAGCGGGGGCCCGGCCGGTGGCGCCGGCTCGGTCAGGAACCGTCGGCGGCCCGCTGCAGCGCCGCGACGTCGAGCTTGCCCATGGTCAGCATGGCCGCGATCGCCCGGTTGGCCCGTCCGCGGTCCGGGTCGGCGACCAGCTCGTTCAGCGCCGTCGGCACGACCTGCCAGGCGACCCCGAACTTGTCGGTCAGCCACCCGCAGGGGCCGTGCTTGCCACCGTCGGCCAGCCGCTCCCAGTAGTAGTCGACCTCGGCCTGGTCGGCGCACTCGATCTCGAAGGAGATGGCTTCGTCGAAGGTGAACTCGGGCCCGCCGTTGAGGGCCAGGTAGCGCTGCCCGTCCAGCTCGAAGTCCACGGTCATCACCGTGCCCGGCTCCCGGGGACCGGCCTCGGTGTAGTGCGTGACGTCGACGATCCGGGAGTTCGGGAACACGGAGACGTAGAAGGTGGCGGCGTCCTCACCCTGGGTGTCGAACCACAGGCAGGGTCGGGTCCTCGGCATGGTGTCCTCCTCGTGAGGTGGGTTGCTCTCCCCTGCTCTGACCAGGCCCGGGCTCCGGACTCATCGGCCGCGCGTCTGCGGTCGGGCGCACTCGCCCCGAGAAGCGCCTGAATCTCGACGCCAGTCCTGGATTCGGCCTCATCGGGGGTCGTCGAGCCGATCGGGGGGCAGGGAACCGGGCGCGGCTCCGTCCCACGGCCGCACCCGCGGAATCCAGCCCCGAACGTTCCGCCGGTACTGCCGGTACGCCTCGCCGTACTGGCGCTCCAGCGTCGGCTCCTCGTAACCGCGCACGAACAGCATCACCGCGAGACCCACCAGGCCCGCGTACAGCAGGGCCCCGCTGCTCCCGAACCACAGGGCCTGCCCGAGGATGATCGCCAGCACTGCCAGGTACATCGGGTTGCGCACGTGCCGGTACGGCCCGACGACCACGAGCTGGACGGTCGGCATCGGCGGCGCGGGCGTCCCGTCGGCCCGTGCGAAGCGGACGAACGCGTCGAGCAGCACGATGATGCCGCTCAGGATGAGGACCACCGCCCCGATCGCCGCCGCCGCGGCCCAGCCGCCGGTCCACGGGACCCGCCACCCGGTGATCACCCAGGGGATCAGTCCGGCCACCACGCCGGGGGTGACGACGAGGAACACGACCGTGCCGACCCAGGCTCGGGCGCGCCGACGATCCATCTCCCGAGCGTAGGCACGCGGGTGCTCGAGGGTCCGACAGGAAGGGTCTTGACGCATCACTTGCTTTTTGCAAGTGTGAGGCCGTCCACCGACCGGGCCCACGAGAGGGAATCCACGATGACCGCGATGTTCGTCAACCTGCCCGTGACCGACCTCGAGCGCGCGAAGGCGTTCTACACGGCGATCGGATTCACCATCAACCCGCTCTTCACCGATCACAACGCGGCCTGCGTCGTCGTCGAGGAGGACCACAGCTACTTCATGATCCTGGTGCGGGAGTACTTCCAGACCTTCACCGACCTGCCGATCGGCGACCCGGCCGTGAACCCGTCGGTGTCGACCGCGATCTTCCTCGACAGCCGGGAGGCGGTCGACGAGGCCGTCGCCGACGGCCTCGCCGCGGGCGGCTCGGAGTCGCACCCCGCCTCGGACTACGGCTTCATGTACCAGCGTCAGCTCACCGACCCCGACGGCAACATCCTCGAGTTCGGCTACATGGACCCGGTCGCCGCCGAGCAGGGCCCCGAGGCCGTCGCCGAGCCAGCAGGCCTGAGGTCGATGGCCGCCCGCGACTACGGGCAGTACTGCGGCATCACCCGAGCCCTGGAGCTCGTGGGCGAGCGCTGGGCCATGCTCATCGTCCGCGACCTGCTCGTCGGGCCGCGCCGCTACGGAGAGCTCGCCGCGGGGCTCCCCCGCATCCCGAGCAACATCCTGGCGGCGCGGCTCAAGGAGCTGCAGGCGGCCGGCGTCTCCGCCGGGTGCCGCGCTCGCGAGTGATCGTCTACGAGCTGACCCCGTACGGCCGCGAGCTCGAGCCCGTCGTGCTCGCGCTCGGCGCCTGGGGCTTCAAGGCGATGGGCGATCCGCGGGAGGAGCAGATCATCACCCCCGACTCGATGACCATGGCGCTGCGCACCGCCTTCCGGCCGCAGGTGGCGGCGCACCTGCCCGCGACCGCCTACGCGGCGCGCTTCGGTCCCGCCGAGCTGCTCATCCGGGTGGACGGCTCCACCCTGGACGTGACGCGCGGGGACGGACCGGTCGACCTCGCCTTCGCCGCGGGTCCCGGGCATCCGCCGGATCATCTCCGGCGAGCTCGCCCCCGAGCGCGCGATCGCGACCGGCGTGGTCGAGGTGCTGCGCGGGCGCGGCGACCTCCTCGACCGCTTCGCGAGCACGTTCCACCTGGCCGCCTGACCGACCCGAGAATCGGCGGCTAGGGCCGGCCGGGCGGGCAGCCGCACAGTCGACGTTCGTCGTGCACGTTCGGGAACCGGCAGCCGAGCGAGACCCCGGGGCGCCACTTCGCGGAGCGGGCGCGGGGGTGACGGTACGTGCCGTCGGGGCTGAGGGGCAGCACCTTGACGATGCAGTGCGGGCACCACCCCGTCTCGGCGCTGAACGGCCAGTCGGTCGCGAGCGACTCGGTCGTGGTGTCCTCCTCGACCGCCCGAACCCACGCCTCGTCGACCTCGGCCGCGGCCAGCGGGATCAGCCCGGCGTCGGGTGGGTAGCCGCGCAGCGTGTGGCAGCGGGCGAGATGCAGCTCGCGGGCGGTGCCGACGTTCGACTGGACGTTCGCAACCACGGGTTCGCCGGTCACCCGGTAGATGTGCCCTCGGAACAGCGCCTCGGGATCGCGGTCATGCTGTGCTCACCTCTTCGGCTCAGACGTTGACGCGGAAAGGCGATCCCCGGCTCGGGGCGACCTCGGCGACCGGACTGCGGGCGAGCTTGCTGGGTCACCGCGAGAGCCCCCTGCCGAGGGCGGCGTCGAACAGCGTCCGCGGGTGAGAGCGGGGGCAGGGCCACGGCAGCTCTCCAATAACTGCCAGCGGCGCGCACGCGCTGCACAGGTTCCCGGGGGCTGTGGACCGTGGACGGTCGTACCCGCTCTGACCTGCGCAAGGCGCCGCGCTCAGACGTTGAAGCGGAACTCCACCACGTCGCCGTCGCGCATCACGTAGTCCTTGCCCTCCAGCCGCACCTGGCCCTTGGCGCGGGCGTTCTGCACCGAGCCGGCGGCGACCAGGTCCTCGAAGGAGACCACCTCGGCCTTGATGAACCCCTTCTGGAAGTCGGTGTGGATCACCCCGGCGGCCTCCGGTGCCGTCGCACCCTTCGGGATGGTCCAGGCGCGAGCCTCCTTGGGGCCGGCCGTCAGGTAGGTCTGCAGGCCCAGGGTCTCGAAGCCGACCCGGGCCAGGTGGTCCAGCCCGGGCTCCTCGATCCCGAGGTCGGACAGCATCTCCCGGGCCTCCTCGGGCTCCATCTCGCCGAGCTCGGACTCGATCTTGGCGTCCAGGAAGATCGCCTCGGCCGGCGCCACCGCGGCCCGCATCCGGTCCAGCAGCGCGGTGTCGGCCAGCTCGTCGCTGTCGCAGTTGAAGACGTACAGGAACGGCTTGGCGGTGAGCAGGAACAGCTCCCGCAGCGGAGCCCGGTCGAGCCCGGCCGCGAACACGGTCCGGCCGCTGTCCAGCACCGCCTGGGCCTCCTGGATGGCGGTCAGCGTCGGCGACCTTGCTCTTGTTGATCCGGGCCTCCTTCTCCAGCCGCGGCAGGGCCCGCTCGATGGTCTGCAGGTCGGCCAGGATCAGCTCGGTCGAGATCGTCTCGATGTCGCCGGCCGGGTTGACCGCGCCGTCGACGTGGGTGACGTCGGGGTCGCGGAACACCCGGGTGACCTGGCAGATGGCGTCCGCCTCGCGGATGTGGGACAGGAAGGCGTTGCCCATGCCCTCACCGGTGCTGGCGCCCCGGACGATGCCGGCGATGTCCACGAAGCTCACGGTGGCCGGGACCACCCGCTCCGACGACAGCAGCTCGGCCAGCACCGGCAGCCGAGCGTCCGGTACGCCGACCACCCCGACGTTCGGCTCGATGGTGGCGAACGGGTAGTTCGCCGCCAGCACGTCGTTGCGGGTCAGGGCGTTGAACAGGGTCGACTTGCCGGCGTTGGGCAGACCGACGATCCCGATGGTGAGCGGCACGAGGAGCAAGCATAGGAGCACGCCGGCCGGAGAGGCCGTTCTCAGCCGTCCTGGGCCGCCCGCCACTCCTCGGCCAGCAGGGCGTACCCGAGTCCGTCCAGCCACTCACCGGAGCGGTGCAGGGAGTCACGGCGGGTGTGGACCTCCCGGCGCATCCCCACTCGCTCCATCAGCCGGGCCGAGGCGATGTTGGCGGCGAAGCAGTTTCCCACCACCCGCCGCAGACCGAGGTCGGCGAAGCAGATCCGCAACAGGGCCCGTACGGCTTCGGTGGCGTAGCCCCGACCGCCGTGCCGGGGGTCGAGGACCCACCCGATCTCCGCCTGGACGGCCCGGGCCCGCCCGGCGACCTCCGCCTGGGCCCAGGCGTCCCCCACCGACAGCATCAGGTCGCCGACCACCGATCCGCCGTGCTCGACGACGAGGGTCTTGGCCAGCCGACCGGGGTCCACGAACCGGGCCCGGTAGTCGTCGAGGCCGGCCGGGGCGGCGGTGATCCACCGGCCGACGTCGGGACGTCGGCGGTACGACCAGGTGGGTTCGACGTCATCCGGGCCGGCCGGACGGAGGCTGAGGCGGTCGGTTCGGACCGGCCAGCTCAGCCGGGACAGCGGTGCGACGGTGGCCACGGCGGCCCGCTCAGGTCTCGGCCAGGAACGCGCCGACCGCCCGGGCCAGGGCCCGCTGGTCGGCCACGCCCGCCAGCTCACGGGCCGAGTGCATGGACAGCAGCGGAGGTCCGACGTCGACCGTACGGACGCCCAGACGGGTCGCGGTCAGCGGTCCGATGGTCGATCCGCACGGGATGGCGTTGTGGGAGACGAACTCCTGGGTCGGCACGCCGACGGAGGCGCAGGCCGCCCGCCAGAGCGCGGCCCCGACGGCGTCGGTGGCGTACCGCTGGTTGGCGTTCAGCTTCAGCAGCGGCCCGCCGTTGAGCAGCGGGTGGTGGGCCGGGTCGTGCCGGCCCACGTAGTTGGGGTGCACCGCGTGGCCGGCGTCGCTGGACAGGCAGACCGACCCGGCCAGAGCCTGCAGGTGGGCCGCCCGGTCGCCGCCCAGGCCGGCGGTGATGCGTTCCAAGAGGTCCGACAGCACCGGCCCCGCCGCCCCGGAACGGGACCCGCTGCCGATCTCCTCGTGGTCGAAGGCGGCCAGCACCGTGATGTACGGGCTGTCGGTCACCTCGCTCAGCGCAGTCAGCCCGGCGTGCACGCTGCTCAGGTTGTCCAGCCGGCCGGCCGCCAGGAAGTCCTGATCGGCGCCGAAGACGGCCGGCGCCGCGGTGTCGTAGGCGACCAGGTCGAACCCGCGTACCTCCGTGGCGGCACAGCCCGCCTCCCCGGCCACGCGCTCCAGGATCCGCGCCGTGGGTCGGCCGACCGCCCAGACCGGGGCGAGGTGCTGCTGTCGGTCGAGCTTCAGGCCGTCGTCGTTGACGCCGCGGTCGAGGTGGACCGCCAGCTGCGGGATCCGCATCAGCGCGCCGGTGCGGACCAGACGCACCGTCCCGTCGGCCAGGGCCAACCGGCCGGCCAGCCCGAGCTCGCGGTCCAGCCAGCTGTTCAGCAGCGGTCCGCCGTAGACCTCCATCCCCAGCTGCTGCCAACCGGCCGAGGACACGTCGGGCCGCGGCTTGAGGACGAAACCGGGCGAGTCGGTGTGCGCCCCGACGATCCGGAACCCGGTCGCCGGGCCCGCCCCGTCGGGGATCCGCCAGGCGAGCAGCGCCCCGTCGCGGACCACCAGGTGGCCGCCGGGCCCGGCATCGAGGGCGGACCCCTCGTCCTCGGTCCGGAAACCGGCTGCCGACCAGCCGCTGGGCCGCCTCGGCCGCCGCGTGGAAGGAGGACGGCGAGGCCGCCAG
Source organism: uncultured Actinomycetota bacterium (assembly GCA_963832435.1). Taxonomy (GTDB): domain Bacteria; phylum Actinomycetota; class Actinomycetes; order Propionibacteriales; family Propionibacteriaceae; genus Microlunatus. The sequence continues at coordinate 575,235 of CAWHTY010000009.1, read as the reverse complement.
GAAGGCCACCAGATCCTGGACGTGCTCGAGATCGGCGCTCATCGCCTCACCTAACCACGCCCGGCTGCGGTGCGCCTCGCCGGAACTGTCAGTCGGCCTGGGCAAGATCGCGGCATGAGTTCCGGAGCTGTCGTCACGCTGGTGGTCGGGCTCGCCCTCGGGCTGCTGCTCGGCTGGCTGGTCTGCGCGGCCTTCACCCGCGCACGGCGGGAAGCGGCCGGGGCCCGCACCGACGTCGACGCGGCCCAGACCCGGGCCGAGCTGGCGCACGGCCAGACCCTGACCGCCCACGCCCGGTCCGAGGCGGCCGAGGCCCGGTCCGAGGCGGCCACGGCGCGGGCCGAGCTCGCCGGGGCGCGGGCGGCGGTGGCCGAGGCCCGCGTCGAGGCGGCCACCGCGCAGGCCGAGGCCGCCGAGGTGTCGGCGGCGGTCGCCGCCGCGGTCGCCGAACGGGACGCCGCGGTCAGCCGGGCCGCCGAGCTGGCCGCGGACCGGGACGCCCTGGTCAAGGAGTTCAAGGTCCTCTCCAGCGAGACCATCGAGCGTCAGGACAAGGTCGCCGACGCGCACGCGGAGGCCCGGCTGAAGGCCACCGAGCAGCTGATGGCGCCGGTCCGGCTCAGCCTGGACGCGTTCAACAGTCGGCTCACCGAGGTGGAGAAGGAGCGGGTCCGGATGAGCACCGACCTGCAGGCCCAGGTCCGGGCGGTGCAGCAGACCGGGGAGACCCTGCGGCGGGAGACGGCCGCGCTGGTCACCGCGCTGCGCAAGCCGCAGATCCGCGGCTCGTGGGGCGAGACCCAGCTCAAGCGGGTGGCGGAGATGTCGGGGATGCTGGAGCGCTGCGACTTCGACCTGCAGCACACCACCCGGGCCGACGACCGGACGATGCGCCCGGACATGCGGGTGAACCTGGCCGAGGGAAAGCACGTCTTCGTCGACTCCAAGGTGCCGCTCAGCGCCTTCCTGGACGCCGCCGAGACCGACGACGAGCGGCTGCAGGCCGAGCACCTGGGCAAGTACGCGCGGCATGTCCGCACCCACGTCGACCAGCTCTCGTCCAAGCAGTACTGGAAGGCGGCCGACACCCCGGAGTTCGTGGTCCTCTTCCTGCCCAACGAGGCGTTCTTCGCCGCCGCGCTGGACCAGGTCCCCGACCTGTACGAGTACGCCGCGGCCCGCGACGTGGTGATCGCCACGCCGACCACGCTGATCGGCATGCTGCGGGCCGTCGCGTACGGCTGGAAGCAGGCGGCGCTCGCCGAGAGCGCCGCCGAGGTGTTCCGACTGGGCCGGGAGCTGCACGACCGGCTGGGGGCGATGGGCGAGCGGTTCGACAAGCTGGGTCGGGCCCTGCGGTCGTCGGTGAACGCGTACAACGACACGGTGGCCACGGTCGAGGGCACCGTGCTGGTCCGGGCCCGGCGGTTCAAGGACCTGAAGGTCAGCGAACGCGAGCTCGCCTCGCTGACCCCGGTCGACGACCCGGTCCGGCAGATCCAGGCCCCCGAGCTGGTGGAGGACGCGGTGAAGGTCCAGCCGATGATCGGCCGGAGCGGTCGCCGGCGTCGCGGGGGCCGTGCCGGAGGCCGATGAGCTGGTCCGCCCCGACCCGGACCTGCTCGCCCTGGTGCAGGAGGCCGAGGGCCGACTCCGACGACGCCGCTGCCCGCCGCCGCACGTCCTGACCCCGCGTACGTCCTGAGCCCAGCGCGGCGGAGGGTCAGGCCCGTTCCCGGCGCCAGCGGTCGAACACCTCGGTCATCGCGCCCCGCAGGAAGGTGAAGAACTCGCGCGGTCTCGGCCAGCCGCCGCCCGGCCGGGGTGTCGGGCCCGACCTCGGCCACCCCTTCCCGACTCAGGATCGCCCAGCGCTCCAGCTCCCGCTCGCGGTCGCTGAGCAGCTCGTACCAGTGGTCGCTGAGCAGCCGGTAGACGTCACGCCGGTCCCCCGGCCGGTGGGAGCGGGTGACCAGGTGCACCTGGATCAGGTAGCGCACCGCCCCGGAGACCGCCGCCGGGCTGGCGCTGCAGGGCGCTGCCGATGTCCGCGGCGGTGCCGGCGCCGTCGTCGCGGGTCAGCAGCAGCGCGAACACCCGGGCGGCCATCCGGGGCATGCCGCTGGCCACCATGGCGGCCGCGAACCGCTCCACGTACGCGTCGGGATCGCGGGCATCGGCCGGACGGGCGTCGCGGGCGGAGTCGTGGACCGTCACGGCCCGAACTCTACCGATTTCAGAAGGTTCAGCAGGACGTGAATCCTGTCGGTGGGCGCCCGTCAGTCGCCGGCGACGCTGCGCCGGAGGTCGCGCCGCAGCTCCGGCGGCAGCGCGAAGACCAGCGACTCCTCGGTCAGCCGTTCCTCGGTGGCCGGGGGGAACCCGTGCTCCTGCAGGTGGGTCAGCACGCCGTGCACCAGGTCGTCGGGCACGGAGGCACCGCTGGTCACGCCGACCCGGTCGACGCCCTCCAGCCAGTCGGGCTGGATCTCGGTGGCGTTGTCGACCCGGTACGCGGCCGAGGCCCCGGCCTCCAGGGCCACCTCGACCAACCGCACCGAGTTGGAGGAGTTGGCGGAGCCGACGACGATCACCAGGTCGCTGTGGGCGGCGATCTGCTTGACGGCCAGCTGCCGGTTCTGGGTGGCGTAGCAGATGTCGTCGCTCGGCGGGTTGACCATCTGCGGGAACTTCTGCCGGAGCCGGTCGACGGTCTCCAGTGTCTCGTCCACGCTCAGCGTGGTCTGGCTCAGCCAGGCCACCTTCGAGGGGTCCTCCAGCTCCAGATCGACGACGTCGGCCGGGGACTGCACCAAGGTGATGTGCTCCGGAGCCTCACCGGTGGTGCCCTCGACCTCCTCGTGCCCGGCGTGGCCGATCAGCATGATCTGCAGGCCCTCGCGCGCGAACCGACGGGCCTCGTGGTGCACCTTGGTCACCAGCGGGCAGGTGGCGTCGATCGCCTTCAGCGACCGCTCCCGGGCCTCGGCGTGCACGGCCGGGGAGACCCCGTGTGCGGAGAACACCACGGTGGCGCCCGGCGGAACCTCGGCGAGCTCCTCCACGAAGACCGCACCCCGCTCGGCCAGATCCTCCACGACGTGCCGGTTGTGGACGATCTGCTTGCGGACGTAGACGGGCGCTCCGTACGTGGCCAGGGCCTTCTCCACGGTCACGACCGCCCGGTCGACTCCGGCGCAGTACCCGCGGGGGGCGGCGAGCACGACCTTCTTCTCGGCGGACATGGGCGCCAGTCTAGGTGGGCACGTCCGGGCGCGACCTCCCCCGCGGGGTCCGCCGGCTCCCGTACGCTCGCCGGGTGGGTCTGCAGTCGTCACCGGAGGAGCCGCAGCCGCTGCGCAGGATCACCGCCGCGGTCCGCGACTGGGTGAACCGGCTGGGCCCGGTCTGGGTCGAGGGTCAGCTGATCGAGATCAACCGCCGGGCGGGCCGGACCGTGTTCATGACGCTGCGGGACACCCTGGCCGACGTGTCCGCGAGCGTGACCACCTCCACGTTGACCCTGGACGCCGCGGGCCCGCTCACCGAGGGGTCGACGGTGGTCGTCCGGCTGAAGCCGTCCTACTTCGAGAAGTCCGGCCGGTTCTCGTTCTTCTGCGACGCGATCACCCCCGTCGGCGAGGGCCGACTGCTCGCCCGGCTCGAGCAGACCAAGCGGGTGCTGCAGGCCGAGGGGCTGTTCGACCGGTCGCTGAAGAAGAGGCTGCCGTTCCTGCCGCGGGCCGTCGGCCTGGTCACCGCGGCGGGCAGTGCCGCCGAGCGTGACGTGGTGGAGAACGCGCGCCGCCGGTGGCCCGCGGTGCGGATCAGCGCCCGGTACGCGCTGGTCCAGGGCCCGCAGGCCGCCGAGCAGCTGATGGCCGCCGTCCGCGCCCTGGACGCCGACACCGAGGTGGACGTGATCGTCGTCGCCCGCGGGGGCGGGTCGCTGGAGGACCTGCTGCCGTTCTCCGACGAGGGGCTGGTCCGGGCCGTGTTCAGCTGCCGGACCCCGGTGGTCAGCGCCATCGGCCACGAGACCGACGTCCCCATCCTCGACCTGGTGGCCGATGTCCGCGCCTCCACCCCGACCGACGCCGCCAAGCAGGTGGTGCCCGACGTCGGCGACGAGGCCCACCGGGTGGTCCAGGCCCGCGAGCGGATGGACGCCGCCGTGACCCGGCTGCTGCAGCGTGAGCGGGACTGGCTGGCGGCGATGCGGACGCGACCGGTGCTGGCCGACCCGACGGTGAGCTTCGGCCTGCGCCGGCAGGAGGTGGCCGGGCTGCGGGACCGGGCCGAGCGCGCCGTGTCCGTCCGGCTCCGGCAGGAGTCCACCTGGGTGGAGCACCAGCTGACCCGGGTCCGGGCCGTCTCCCCGAAGGCCACCCTCGAGCGCGGGTACGCGATCCTGGTCGCCGAGGACGGCAGCGGCGTGACGTCGGTGGAGGACGTGCGCGTCGGGGACGCGCTGGCGGCCTACGTCGCCGACGGTCAGCTGGGGCTCACCGTCGCCGAGATCACCCCCGGACGACCAGGAGCAGCCGCATGAGCGAGACGACCGCGGGGGACACCGCGAGCGCCGAGGACGACCTGACGTACGAGCAGGCCCGCGAGCAGCTGATCGACGTCGTCCGGCAGCTCGAGTCGGGCGGCACGCCACTGGCGGAGTCACTCGCCCTGTGGCAGCGCGGCGAGCGGCTGGCGGCGACCTGCCAGCGCTGGCTGGACGGGGCGCAGGCGACCGTGGACGCCGCGCGCGGCGCTGAGCCGTCGGCCGCGGAGTAGGCCCCCACCGCGGCGACGCCCCGGCGGTCAGGCCGAGAGGGTCTCCTCGCCGACGCCGAACCGCTGGCGGTAGGCCTGTGGGGACAGCCCGATCCCGCGGCGGAAGTGCTCGCGCAGGACGACGGCGGAGTTGAACCCCACCCGGGTGGCGATCTGCTCCACCCCCAGGTCGCTCTCCTCCAGCAGGCTCCGCGCCGCCAGCAGCCGCTGCTGGGTCAGCCACTTGTGCGGTGTGGTGCCGGTCTCGGCCACGAAGCGGCGGGCGAAGGTCCGGTCGCTCATCATGGCCCGGCGCGCCAGCGACGAGGCACTGTGCGGCGCGTCGAGGTGCTCCACCACCCAGGTCAGGACCGGGGTCAGGCTGTCGGCGGTGCAGGCCGGGATCGGCAGGTCGACGAACTGCTGCTGGCCACCGTCGCGCTGCGGCGGGACGACCATCCGGCGGGCGATCTTGGTCGCGATCGCGGTGCCCAGCTCGCGGCGGACCAGGTGCAGGCTGGCGTCGATCCCGGCGGCGGTGCCGGCGCTGGTGATCACGTTGCCGTCCTCGACGTACAGCGCCCGCGGATCGAGCCGGGCTGTCGGGAACCGCTGCTGCATCAGCTCGGCGTACTTCCAGTGCGTGGTGCACCGCCGCCCCTCCAGCAGTCCGGCCGCTCCGAGGATGAAGGATCCCGAGCACAGGCTGAGCAGGGTGGTGCCGGCCCGGTCGGCCTCCCGGAGCACGTCCAGCACCTCGGCGGGGTACTCCTCGTCCTCGCGGATCAAGGTGGCGGCCACGATGACCAGATCGCTGCCGGCCACCGCGTCCAGGCCGTGGCTGGGCACGATGCTGAACGGCGCCACGTTCTTGGTCGCCAGCGGCCGGCCGGGCTCCAACGCGCAGACGCGGAAGTCGAGGGTGGGCACGCCGTCGTCGGTCCGGTCCAGGCCGAAGACCTCGACGGCGACGCCGAACTCGAACACCGCCACCGGCTCCAGCAGAATGACGCTGACCTGGCGTAAGGGCATGGCCCCAGCGTACTGGCATGATTCATTCGCACCAAGGCAGATCTGCCACTATTGGCTTGATCGACTCGGTAGCAAGATTACTGCCATGACCGGAATCCTCATCCTCATCGCCATGGGCATCCTGCTCGTGATCGCCCTCGGACCGGCTCACCGTCGGTCGCTGCAGAACCCGCGGGCCCGCCTCGACCGGCCCCGCGACCGCGACGACGTACGGGTCGCCGACGAGCTGCTGACCCTCAGCCAGGCCCAGCCACCGCGGCAGCGCACCGGGCGGCTGCTGGCCTCCGCGGGTCGGGCCGTCCCCTTCCACCGCCCGATGGTCGCCGGCCGGCACTGACGCCGGCCGGGTCGGCGTCAGGACGCCGACAGTGTCGCGGCGAAGGCCTCCAGCGCCTCGTAGGCGGTGTCGCCGACCACGACCGTGGTCACCTTCGGGCCGGACTGCACCAGGGACCGGGTGCGTTCGTCGGGGCTGACCCGGCGTTCCCACGACCGGCCGGCCACCGTGCTGGCCCCGTCGGGCACACCGTCGCGGGTGACGTCGCCGACGAACTGCTGCGGCTGCGCGTCCCCCTGGGTCACTTCGACGTAGACGTCCTCCGGGGCCAGGTAGCCGAGCTTCCAGCGGTTGCGGATGGAGGCCGTCTCGTCCAGGTACGGCTCCCCCTGGCGCGTCCACTGCGCCACGGTGGGACGCCAGGTCGCGGGCAGGTTCTGCGGCGCGAGCACCTCGAACGGCGCCTGCGCACGGGCCCGGGCCAGGATCGGCTGGTAGTCCACCACCCGGACCGGCGTCTCGGTGGGCCGGGTGAAGAAGATCGTGATCAGCACGACGGGCACCAAGATGACCGCCAGGGTCCGGACCATGTCCCCCGGGGTCGGTTGCCGTTTCGCTCGAGCCACCGCGCCATTGTTCCATCGTGGCCCGCACCCCTTCAGCGCCGAGCGGCCGCCGGCCGCCGTTGTCCGTCCGCCGCACAGGCCGCGAGGCAGTGACCTCTGACCGGTCGCGGCCAGACCGGATCCCGGTCGCCCGGCAGCCGTCGGTGCACCTTTCGGGGCCGGCGGAAGCCGGCGAGCCCACCGGTCGGTCCCGCCGACCCCAGTCGACCGAGCCCCGCCGGCGCGCGGTCGGCCGGACCGCCCCACCATGGACGGGTGGACGATCTGATCACCCTGGCGCGCGCCGAGGGACCGCACGGGGAGGTGGTGCTGCGACGCCGCGGCCGGGGTGAGGAGGCCGTCGAGGAGCTCATCGTCAACGGGGCGTTCGCGATGGACAGCGCCGAGACGGCCAGCGAGCGGGCCCTGGCCCGGTTGCCGTTTCCCTACCGCGGGGCCGACGTGCTGCTGGGCGGGCTCGGCCTGGGTTACACCGCGGCGGAGCTGGTGCAGGCCGGGGTCGGCTCGGTCGACGTCGCCGAGCTCGAACCGGCCCTGGTGGCGTGGGCGCGCGCGGGCGTGACCCCGCTGCTCGGCCGGGTCGCCGCCGACCCGCGGGTGCGCCTGCACGTCGCCGACGTCGCCGACCTGCTGGCCGGCCGCGACCGTGGGCCGTGGGACGCCGTACTGCTCGATGTGGACAACGGGCCCGACTTCCTGATCCACCCGCCCAACGCGGACCTGTACGCCGACGCCGGCCTGCGGCTGGCCTTCGGGCGGCTGCGGCACGATGGGCTGTTGGCCGTGTGGTGCCAGGGCCCGGCCCCACAGCTGTCGGCGGCGTTGACCCGGCTCGGCGTAGGACCGCGGGAGCACCACTACCCGGTCCGGCGCGGCGCGCGGACCTGGTCGGCCGTGATCTACACCGCACGGCGACCGCCCGGCCCGTAGGCAAGAATGGCGGCCATGGCCGACGACGACTTCCGGATCGAACACGACACCATGGGCGAGGTCCGGGTACCCGCCACAGCGCTCTACGCGGCCCAGACCCAACGGGCCGTCGAGAACTTCCCCATCTCCGGCCGCCCGATCGATCCGGACCTGATCGCCGCCCTGGGCCGGATCAAGGGTGCCGCCGCGAAGGCCAACGCGCAGCTCGGCGTTCTCGACCCCGCCATCGCCGAGGCCATCGGCACCGCGGCCGCCTCCGTCGCGGCCGGCGAGCACGACGGGGAGTTCCCGATCGACGTCTTCCAGACCGGCTCCGGTACCTCCAGCAACATGAACACCAACGAGGTGATCGCCTCCCTGGCCACCACGGCCCTGGGGGCCAAGGTCCACCCCAACGACCACGTCAACGCCTCGCAGTCCAGCAACGACGTCTTCCCGTCGGCCATTCACATCGCCACCACGTCCAGCCTGACGGCCACCTTGATCCCCGCCCTCCGCCACCTCGAACAGGCGCTGAGCGCCCAGGCCGCCGAGCTCGCCGAGGTGGTCAAGAGCGGACGGACGCACCTGATGGACGCGACCCCCGTCACCCTCGGCCAGGAGTTCGGCGGGTACGCCGCGCAGGTCCGGTACGGCATCGAGCGGATCGAGGCCGCCCTCCCGCGGGTCGCCGAGCTGCCGCTGGGCGGCACCGCGGTCGGCACCGGGATCAACACCCCGGCCGGCTTCGCGGCGTCGGTGATCGCGATCATCGCCGAGCGAGACCGGGCTGCCGCTCACCGAGGCCCGCGACCACTTCGAGGCCCAGGGCGCCCGGGACGGCCTGGTCGAGGCCTCCGGGGTGCTGCGGACCATCGCCGTCGGCCTGACCAAGATCGCCAACGACCTGCGCTGGATGGGCTCCGGGCCCCGCGCCGGGCTCGGTGAGATCGCCCTCCCCGACCTGCAGCCGGGCTCCTCGATCATGCCCGGCAAGGTCAACCCGGTGCTCTGCGAGGCGACGCTGATGGTCTGCGCCCAGGTGATCGGGAACGACACCGCCGTCACGATCTCCGGCGCCTCGGGCAACTTCGAGCTGAACGTGATGCTGCCGGTGATCGCCCGGAACGTGCTGGAGTCGTCCCGCCTGCTGGCCAACGTCAGCCGGCTGCTGGCCGACCGCTGCGTCTCCGGCATCGTGGCCGACGCGGAGCACTGCCGGCAGCTCGCCGAGTCGTCCCCTGCGATCGTCACGCCGCTGAACCGCTACATCGGCTACGAGAACGCGGCCACGGTGGCCAAGGCCGCCCTCAAGGAGGGCAAGACCATCCGCCAGGTGGTGATCGACTCCGGCTTCGTCGCCGACGGGAGGCTCACCGAGGCCCAGCTCGACGCGGCACTGGACGTGCTGAGCATGACCCGCGCCCCGGTCTGAGCCCGCCCGCGCCGAGCGAGGTAGCCGCCTCCGACGTCTCGCGCTCGGGCTCCGCGCCCCGGGTCACCGCTCTCGGCGCCCGTTCCGCGACCACAGCCTCCCGGGTCCAGCGTGCCCCCCGCGTCCCCCGGCGGCGTCATCCATCTCGGGATGGCCGACACGCCGTACGGGACCGCATGCGTCGGCGTGTCGTGCCGCGTACCTCGGCGTTATCCATCTCCGGCGGACAGACACGCCGACCGTGTGGCTGCCTGGCGTGTCGTTCATCCCGAGATGGATAACGCGGGCGGGGGTGTGGGGGGCGGCGTGGTGAGCAAGGGGCGGTACGACCCGAGCGGGGGCCGTTGTCGGGTCGCCGGCGTCGGCGGGGACGACCCAGCCGAGCGGTCGCCGTCGGACCGGGCGGTCACCCCCGGGTGTCAGGAACTCGGGGCGGTCACGGTCAGTACCAGCCGCGGGCGGACTTGAACGACCACGCCTCGCAGGGGCTGCCGTACCGGTCCTTCATGTACCCGATGGCCCACTTGATCTGGGTGGCCGGGTTCGTGCGCCAGTCGGACCCGTACTTGGCCATCTTGCTGCCGGGCAGGGCCTGCGGGATGCCGTAGGCGCCCGAGCTCCGGTTGGTGGCGTCGATGTCCCAGTTGCTCTCACGGATGATGATGTTGTTGAAGCAGGAGTACTGCCGGTCGCCGGCGTTCGTCGTACGCGTCCGCGAGCAGCTGCTTGGCGATCTCGCGCGGGCTGCCGGTCGGGGTGCTGGACTTCCTCGTCTCGCGGCGCCTGCAACCGCCGGGCGGCCTCGTCGGAGGCCTTCTCCAGCGCCGCCGCCTCCCGCTTGGCCGCCGCCTTGGCCTTGGCCTTCTTGACGGCCTTGGCCTTCTGCACGGCCTTGGCCTTGGCCGTCCTCTCAGCCTTCTGCTGGGCCGCCGTGTCCGCGCCGGCGAGACCGTCGTTGGTGCTGGTGATCGACCGAGCGCTCGCCGACCAGGGTGCGGGACCGCTGGTCCGCGACCCGGTCAGCTCGGTCGGCCGTCGGGGACGACGGGTCGGGTGGCGGCCGCAGTTCCGGACCGCCGGGGCCGGGGCGGCAGCGGACACCGCTGCGGGAGCCGGCACGGCCTGCAGCTGGTCCGACGGACCGGTGAGGGTCACGACCGCCGTCACCGCGGCGACGGCCCCCAGACCCACCCCGACGAACCCGTGACGAACCAACGGCGCACCCGGACAGGGTGTCACGACGCGGCGCGAGATAGTAAAACCGGTTGCCGTCCACCGCACGCGACACGCGGGTCTTCGCGTATCACATTTCGGACACGCTTCCCCGAGCGCCCTCAGCCGACGGCGACGTCCTCCAGCATCTCGGTGACCAGGGCGGCGATCGGCGAGCGCTCCGAGCGGTGCAGGGTGACGTGCGCGAAGAGCGGGTGGCCCTTCAGCTTCTCCACCACGGCGACCACCCCGTCGTGCCGCCCGACCCGGAGGTTGTCCCGCTGGGCCACGTCGTGGGTCAGCACCACCCGGGAGTCCTGGCCGATCCGGCTCAGCACGGTGAGCAGCACGTTGCGCTCCAGCGACTGGGCCTCGTCCACGATCACGTACGCGTCGTGCAGCGAGCGGCCGCGGATGTGGGTCAACGGCAGGACCTCGAGCAGGCCGCGCTCCAGCACCTCCTCGATCACGACCTTGGTGGTGACCGCGCCGAGGGTGTCGAACACCGCCTGGGCCCAGGGCGCCATCTTCTCCCCCTCGCTCCCCGGCAGGTACCCGAGATCCTGGCCCCCGACGGCGTACAGCGGCCGGAACACCACCACCTTGGAGTGCTGACGCCGCTCCAGCACCGCCTCCAGCCCCGCGCACAGGGCCAGCGCCGACTTGCCGGTGCCGGCCCGACCGCCCAGCGACACGATGCCGACGCTCGGGTCCAGCAGCAGGTCCAGCGCCACCCGCTGCTCCGCGGACCGCCCGTGGATGCCGAACGCGTCCCGGTCGGCCTTGATCAGCCGCAGGTCCTTGCTCGGCGTCACCCGGGCCAACGCGGAGGTGGTCCCGGCCAGCAGCACCACGCCGGTGTGGCAGGGCAGGTCCCGGGCCGCCTCCAGCTCCAGCGTCGCGGTCTCGTACAGCTGGTCGATCTGGGCCGCGGTGGCCTCCAGCTCGGCCATCCCGGTCCAGCCCGACTCCACCGCCAGCTCGGCCCGGTACTCCTCGGCCACCAGCCCCACCGCCGACGCCTTGACCCGCATCGGCAGGTCCTTGCTGACCAGCGTCACGTCCCGGCCCTCGGCGCGGAAGTTCAGCGCGACCGCCAGGATCCGGGAGTCGTTGTCGCCGAGCCGGAAGCCCTCCGGCAGCGCCGAGGGGTCGGTGTGGTTGAGCTCCACGTGCACGGTGCCGCCGACCTCGTTCACCGGCACGGGCGCATCCAGCCGGCCGTGCAGGATCCGCAGGTCGTCGAGGTGGCGCAGCGCGGTACGGGCGAAGAAGCCGAGCTCGGCGTGATGCCGCTTCGCCTCCAGCTCGGTGATCACCACCACCGGCAGCACCACGTCGTGCTCGTCGAAGCGCCGCAGCGCATGCGGATCGCTCAACAGCACGGAGGTGTCGATGACGTAGGTACGGCGGGTGGACGCAGACACAGGAGCAGACACGAATCGTCCCTCTCGGGGGCCGTCCGCCGTCCGCGGTCGGCCCCACGGTCTAAGTGGCCGGCCGGGATGGTGACCGGCGCTGGACCGGTCCGATGCTCGTGCCCGTCGGACGACGGTGCATTGATCGCCTCCCGTGCGGACCGCGGTCTGGCCCGCTCCTCGAAACTACGACCCCACCACCGCACCGAAGCAGTGCCACGCCGCGATCTTCACGAGATCGTCACCGCGCCGTATCCGTCTCCCCGCTCCTGTCTCACCGGCCGAAGCGACGCTCCCGTTGCGCGTAGGCGCGCAGGGCTCTGATGAAGTCCACCTTGCGGAAGTCGGGCCACAGCGCCTCGCAGAAGTAGAACTCGCTGTGCGCCGACTGCCACATCAAGAAGCCCGACAGCCGCTGCTCGCCGGAGGTGCGGATGATCAGGTCGGGGTCGGGCTGCCCCTTGGTGTACAGGTGCTCGGCGATGTGTTCGATGTCGAGGGTCTGGGCCAGCTCGGAGATCGGCGTGCCGTTGCGGGCCTCCTCGGCCAGCAGGGACCGGACCGCGTCCCGGAGCTCGTGACGCCCGCCGTAGGACACCGCGATGTTGACCACCATGCCGTCCAGCTCGGCGGTGTCCCGGTCGGCCTCCTTGAGGATCTTCGCCGACTCCGCCGGCAGCAGGTCCAGGGCCCCCACCGGGTGCACCCGCCAGCGTCCGGTGGCCGCCAGGTCGGTGACCATGGTCTCGATCACCCGGAGCAACGGGCCGATCTCGGAGGCGTCGCTGCGGGAGAAGTTGTCGGTGGACAGCACCCACAGGGTGACCACCGGGATGCCGATCTCGTCGCACCACTCGACGAACTCCCGCAGCTTGTCGGCCCCGGCCTGGTAGCCGGCCACCAGCGGCTGCCCCGGCGCGTTCGTCCGGGCCCAACGACGGTTGCCGTCGGCCAGCACCGCGACGTGGCGCGGCAGCCGGGACCGGTCCAGCTCGGCCACCAGCCGGTGCTCGTAGGTGGAATACAGCAAGCCCGACGGGTGCAGCCGGTCCGCCAGCTCGCGCAGGCGCTGGAACGGGCGCCGGTCGAGGCGGGCCATGGCTCGCAGGCTATCTCGGGCCCGGACCGGCGAACGCAACGGGCGGGTGAGCAGGCTCACCCCGTCGGCCGTTCCGCTCCGCCGCCCGCCGGCGTAGGCTTCAACCTACGCAACCGTAACTTACGCTGTGTCAACCAGCGCGTGGATTCGTGCGACCGAGCAGCGCCCGACCTCGAGAGGACGAGATGACTGGACTGGCCCCCGCCGACCGACCCTCGACCCCCCGCCCGGACGGATCGGAGGAGACCCCGGTCGAGGCCATCGCGCGGCAGGTCAAGCCGCGGCTCCGCGGCTGGCTGCACGCCGGGATGGCCCCGCTGGCCCTGGCCGCCGGCATCGTGCTGGTCACGCTGGCGCCCACCCCCACCGGCCGGATCGGCGGCGCGGTGTTCCTGGCCGCCTCCCTGCTGCTGTTCGGGACCAGTGGGCTGTACCACCGGTTCTCCTGGGGCGCCCGGGCCGACGGTGTGCTCCGCCGGATGGACCATGCGAACATCTACGTCTTCATCGCCGCCAGCTACACCCCGCTGGCCCTGATGCTGCTGGACGGGACGTCGCAGCGGGTGCTGCTCAGCCTGATCTGGGCCGCGGCGCTCGGCGGGCTGCTGTTCCGCCTGTTCTGGCTCAACGCCCCGCGCCGGCTCTACACCGCGCTGTACCTGGTGATGGGCTGGGCCGCGGTGTTCTGGCTGCCCGCCATGTACGCCGCCGGCGGCGCGCTGGTGCTCACCTTGATCCTGGCCGGCGGGCTGCTCTACAGCCTGGGCGCCGTGGTGTACGCCCGCAAGCGCCCGAACCCCTCGCCGACCTGGTTCGGGTTCCACGAGATCTTCCACAGCTTCACCATCGCGGCGTTCGTCTGCCACTACGTGGCGATCTCGATGATCACCTACGCCGGCTGACCCCCGCGGTGCCGGTCGCTCAGATGTCGATCAGCACCTTGCCGACAGCCCCGCCCTCCACGGCGGCGTGGGCGGCGGCCGCCTCGGCCAGCGGGAAGTGCTGCAGCGGCAGTCCGGCCGCGTCACCGGTCCGGACGGCTCCGGCCAGCACGGCCGCGGAGATGTCGGCCACCGCACGCTCCTTGGCAGCTGCCGGGGCGGTGTACAGCAGGACGAACTGCCAGCGGGCGTTGGTGATCATCGACGGCCGGATCGGCACGCTCATGTCCGCGCCGCCGTTGTCGGCGTAGATCGCCACCGTGCCGCCGACGGCCAGGGCGGCGCTGTCCAGCCCGGCGTTCTGGGCGGCCGCGACCTCGACCACCACGTCGACCCCGTGGGGCCGGATCTTCCGCACCTCGCCGGCGACGTCAGTGGTCGTGTAGTCGATCACGTGATGGGCACCGGCGGCCGCGGCCAGCTGCGCCTTCCGCGGGCCGCTCACCGTGGCCAGGACCAGCGCGTCAGACCAGCGGGCCAGCTGGATGGCGGCGTTGCCCACCGCCCCCGCTCCCCCGGCCACCAGCACGCTCCGGCCGGCCAGGGCCCCCGGGCCGAGACGGAGCGGGCCGTACTCGGCCACAGTCAGGCACCGGTGCGCGGTGACGAACGGCACCCCCAGCGCGGCGCCGAGGTCGTACGGGTCGCCCTCCGGCAGGTCCGGGAGGGTGACCACCTGACGTTCGGGGACCAGGGCGAACTCCGCGGCGGTGCCGTAGGGACGCTGGAACGCCGCCTCCCAGATCCACACCCGCAGGCCCAGCAGCGGCGCCGCGACGCCCTCGCCGACCGCGTCGACCACCCCGGCGCCGTCGTGGCCCGGAGTCTGCGCGGGTTGCACGGGCCGGCCGGGCTCCACGCCGCGACGGGACTTCCAGTCGGTCGGGTTCACCCCGGAACGGACCATCCGGACCCGCACCTCACCCGGCCCGGGCTCCGGCACCGGCTCCTCGATCAGCTGCAGCACCTCCGGCCCGCCGGTCTCGGTGTAGACGACTCGTCGCATACCCCAGTCCTACCCGCAGCCGCCGTCGACGTCCCACCCGCCCTCAGCGCAGCTGGGCAATCAGCTCGTCGGCGGAGGTGACGGGCAGCCGGCAGACGAACCCGTGACACACGTACGCCGTGGCTCGGCCGTCGCGCAGCGGACGGCCGGCCAGCAGCGGTACCCCCGGTGCGTCGGGCTCCCCGGCCACCACCACCGAGCCGGCGGGGGCCCGCCGGCGGGCCAGCCGGGCCAGGTCGGCCCGGACCGGGTCGTCGGGCCGGCCGACCACCGCGACCTGGACCGCGGGGTGAGCCAGCCGGGTGGCGGCAGCGGCCAGCAGCCAGCCCGCGAACCGCGGTGCCTGCCGGACCAGGGCACCGCCGCGCGCCTCGGCCCGTTCGGCGCGTGCGGCCAGCTCCGTCCGACCGGTCAGCTCGGCCAGCAGGGTGAGGGCGTGCACCGCCGCGGCCAGGCCGGACGGGGTGGCGTTGTCGGTCGGGTCCCGCGGTCGGGCGTACAGCGCCTCGGCGTCGGCCGCGGTGTCGAAGAACCCGCCGTCGTCGGCGCTGAACTGCTCCTCGATCACCGCCACCAGCTGCTCGGCCCGGCGGACCGGCTCGGGGTCGGCCGTCGCCGCGCCGAGCCGGACCAGGCCGAGGACCAGGCCGGCGTAGTCCTCCAGGATCGCCGGGGCGTCGCCGACCACGCCGTCCCGCGACGTCCGGCGCAGCCGACTGTCGACCCAGTGCACCCGCCACAGCAGGTCGGCCGCCTGCGCGGCGGCGGCCTGCCAGTCGGGCCGGTCGAACACCCCGGCCGCCTGCACCAGGCTGTCGACCAGCCAGCCGTTCCAGGCGGCGACCACCTTGTCGTCCCGGCCGGGCCGGGGCCGCTGCGCACGCGCACCGGCCAGCGCGGTCCGCACCCGCGTCCAGCGGTCGGGGTCGGCGGGGTCGGCCGGCCGCTGCAGGGTGGAGGTCCCGCGCTCGAACGTGCCGCCGTCGGTCACCGCGCACACCTCCGCGGCCCACCGGCCGTCGACCTCCCCCAGCGCCGTGACCAGCTGGTCGGGTGTCCAGACGTAGAACGCGCCTTCGGTGAGGTGCCCACTCGGGTCCGCGGAGTCGGCGTCCAGGCTGGCCGCGAACCCGCCCTCGGGGGTGCGCATCTCGCTCAGCAGCCAGTCCACCGTCTCGGCCACCACCCGGGCCGCGAGCGGGTCGCCCGTCCGCCGCCACTGGTGGGTGTAGACGCCGAGCAGCAGGGCGTTGTCGTACAGCATCTTCTCGAAGTGGGGCACCACCCACCCGGCGTCCACGCTGTAGCGGGCGAAGCCCCCGCCGATCTGGTCGTAGATCCCCCCGCGCGCCATCGCCTCGAGCGTCCGGCCGGCCATCTCCTCCTCGCCCAGCCGCAGCAGGCCCTCCAGCACCATAGACGGCGGGAACTTGGGGGCCCGGCCGAAGCCGCCGCGGGCTCGGGTCGAACTCCTGGCGCAGGGCGGCCACGGCCGCATCCAGGTCGGCCTCGGCCAGGTGCTGCTCGGGCAGGTCCGGCCGGCGCGCCGCCAGCTCCCGGCCGATCTGCGCCGCACTGTCGAGCACTTCGGCCCGGCGGTCCTGCCAGGCGGTGCCCACCGCGTCCAGCACCTGACGGAACGCCGGCATGCCGTGGGCGGGCCGCGGCGGGAAGTAGGTGCCGGCGTAGAACGGGCGCCGCTCCGGGGTGAGGAACACACTCATCGGCCAGCCACCCTGCCCGGTCAGCGCCTGGGTGGCCGCCATGTACACGGCGTCCACGTCGGGGCGTTCCTCGCGGTCCACCTTCACCGGGACGAACCGCTCGTTGATCAGCTGCGCGGTGTCGGGGTCCTCGAACGACTCGTGCGCCATCACGTGGCACCAGTGGCAGGCCGCGTAGCCGACGCTGAGGAAGATCGGCACGTCCCGCCGGGCCGCCTCCGCGAAGGCGTCCTCGCCCCAGGGCCGCCAGTCGACGGGGTTGTCGGCGTGTTGCAGCAGGTACGGGCTGGTGGCCTGGGCCAGGCGGTTGGGCATGCCCCCACAGTGCCAGCCCGGGTGTTCCCGCCCGGGCCCGACCAGAACCCGCCGGCCGGGCCCGGCCGCGCCTAGGCTGAGCAGCCGGAGGTGACGGTGGTGCAGCCGGCGACCAGCGGGCGAACCCGTGTCCGGCGGCTGCCCGAGCGACAGCAGACCGACCGGGCGGCCATCGAGGCGGCCCTGGACGAGGCGATCATGGCCCACGTCGGCGTGGTCCGGGACGGCTGGCCGGTGGTGCTGCCGTTCGCCTGCGCCCGCGACGGTGACCACCTGTTGCTGCACGGCTCCACCGGGGCCGGCGTCCTGCGGGGCCTGCAGCAGGGTGTGCCGGTGTGCGTGACCGTGACCCACCTGGACGCCCTGGTGGTGGCGCGCTCGGCCTTCGACAACTCGATGAACTACCGCTGCGTGGTGGCCTACGGGGTGCCGGAGGTGCTGAGCGGCGAGGCCCAGGGGCGGGCGCTGGAGGTCCTGACCGACCACCTGCTGCCCGGCCGGGTGGCGGAGGTCCGCGCCAGCACTCCCCGGGAGCTGGCCGCCACCCTGGTGCTGCGGCTACCGCTCGACGAAGTCAGTCTGAAGGTGCGGACCGGCCCGCCCACCCCGGCGCCCGGCGAGGACCCCTCCGTGTGGGCGGGGGTGGTTCCGCTGACGATCGCCGCCGGTCCTCCGCTCCCGGCCCCGGACGTGCCGCCGGCCGCACCCCCGCCGGCCTCGGTCCGCGCGGTGCTGGCCGCCCGCCCGCCCTCCGCGGAGCGGCGACCGGTCAGCCGGAGGTCGGCGACGACGTGCCCGACCCCGGGCCCGGCGCCGACGTCGGGTCGCTCGGGGCCTCCCCCGTCGGGTCGTCCGGCACGTTGATCTTGCCGAGCTGCTTGCGCAGGCTCAGGTACAGCAGCACCACAGCCCCCATCAGGGCGAGCAGGATGAGCAGCGGGGTCCACCCCGGCCGGACGATGTTCGGGTCGATCTCCAGCAGGACCAGACCCGCCGCGACAGCAGCGCTCATGCGGGAACTCTACTCGCGCTGCGCTCGGCCGCCGGGACCGCGATCCCGGCGAACAGGTCGCTCTCCGGCACCGTGGTCGCCACCGTGCTGCGCACCAGCTCCCAGTCCTCGGTGGGCCAGGCCCGCTGGTGCATGTCCAGCGGCACCGAGAACCAGGAACCCTCCGGGTCGATCTGAGTGGCGTGGGCCAGCAGCGCCCGGTCGCGGACCGGGAAGTACTCCGCGCACGCCACCCGGGTGGTCAGCCGGGCGTCATGAGCCGGGTCCGGCGTCCACTGCGCCAGCCGCTCGGTGTACACGGCCTCCATGCCGGCCGCGACCATGGCCCGGTCGAGGGCCTCCAGCCGCTGCCGGTGGAACCCGAACTGGTAGTACAGCTTGGGCACCTGCCACGGCTCGCCGAGGCCCGGGTACGCGTCCGGGTCGGCCGCCGCCTCGTACGCCGCCATGCTCACCTGATGGCACCGGATGTGGTCCGGGTGCGGATAGCCGCCGTTCTCGTCGTAGGTGGTCAGCACGTGCGGCCGGAACGAGCGGATCAGCTCCACCAGCGGCGCGGCAGCCGCGGGCAGGTCGACCAGGGCGAAACATCCGTCGGGCAACGGCGGCAGCGGGTCGCCCTCCGGCAGCCCCGAGTCCACGAACCCCAGCCAGACCTGCTGGATGCCGAGGATCTCCCGGGCCCGCTCCATCTCCTGGCGGCGGATCTCCGCGATGTTGGCCAGCACGTCCGGGCGGTCCATGGCCGGGTTGAGTATGTCGCCGCGCTCCCCGCCGGTACAGGTGGCGACCACCACGTCCACCCCCTCGGCCACGTACTTGGCCGTGGTCGCCGCTCCCTTGCTGGACTCGTCGTCGGGGTGGGCGTGCACGTGCAGCAGCCGCAGCCGCTCCCCGGCGGCGTCCACACGCAACGCGGGATGACTCATGGACGCACATGCTGCCACTCCCGTCCCGGCACCACGCTCCGACGTCGCTGGTCGAGACCCCGCGTCAGGGTCGGCGACAATGGCGGGGTGAGCACGACCGACCCGCGGCCCGGCCTGAGCGCCGAGGACGCCGCCCGCCTGCGGCGGCGCTATCCCCAGCCCCGGGTGCCGCGTCCGGTGGTGGTGGGCGCCGTCGCCACGGTGGCCGTGGTGGGGCTGGTCTGGCTGGTCTGGGTGGCGCTGTTCCACGCCCGTCCGGCGGTGGCGGCCGACGTGTCGGCCTACACCGTCGCCTCCGACAGCCTGATCAGGGTCACGGTGACGGTCGACCGGCTCGACCCGTCGGTGCCGGCGTCGTGCCGGGTGCGGGTCCAGGCGGCCGACTTCCAGACCGTCGGTGAGCAGATGCTGCAGGTGCCACCGGGGTCGGACCGGCTGGTCGACGTCCGGCTGGACATCACCACCCTGCGCCGGGCCACGTCGGCGTCGGTCGCGGAGTGCTCGGCCGGCTGAATGCCGGGCCCGCAGCTCGGGATCTGACGTACGGCGTCCGATTGGGTACGCTTGTCCGATGTCCGAAAACGCGACGCAGACCATCTGGCTGACCCAGGAGGCGTACGACAAGCTGCAGTCCGAGCTGGGTCAGCTGACCGGGCCGGGTCGCGCCGAGGTCGCGCAGAAGATCGCCACCGCGCGCGAGGAGGGCGATCTCCGGGAGAACGGCGGCTACCACGCGGCCCGGGAGGAGCAGGGCCAGCAGGAGGCCCGGATCCGCCAGCTGCAGGACATGCTGCGCCGGGCCGAGGTCGGCGAGGCGCCGAGCGACCCCGACGAGGTGGCCCCCGGCACGCAGGTCACCATCGCCTTCGACGGCGACACCACCGACACCGACACCTTCGTCCTCGGCTCCCGTGAGCTGCTGGGGGTGGACGACTCGGTGGACACCAACGTGTACAGCCCGCAGTCCCCGCTCGGCTCCGCCATCGTCGGCAAGCGGAAGGGCGACGCCGCCTCCTACGAGGCCCCGAACGGCAGGTCCATCAACGTCACTATCGTCGACGTGCAGCCCTTCAAGCCCTGACCTCACGCCTGACCTCACGCCTGACGCCTGACCTCGCCCCGGGCCTCTGACGTGACGACGCCGCCCTCCCGTGCACGGGAGGGCGGCGTCGGTGTCTCGTGGCGCCGTCCGGGCGTCAGGCCAGCGACTCCAGCAGACGCTGCGCCTCTCCCGGGGCCAGCGCGCCGGCGGCGACCTCGGACAGGATCTGCTCCCGGGTGAGGGGCGCCGGCTCGCTCTCCCCGGCCAGCCCGAGCCGGGCCAGCAGCTCCGAGAAGCGCAGCCGCGCGGTGGGGTACGACACCCCGAGGTGCCTCTCCACCTCCCGCAGGTTCCCGCGGGAAGCGAGAAAGACCCGCAGCATCGCGCTGTCGGCGTCGTCCAGGGCGCAGAACTCGCAGGTGGCGAACACACCCGACAGCTCGCTGCCGCAGGCCGCGCACCCCAACCGGGTGACGGACAGGTGCTCCCCGCACACGGGGCAGTCGGCCGGGGCCCGGTGCTCGTGGCGCTCCCGGTCCGCCGGCCGCCGGGCCCGCTCGCTCACGCGTCCTCGCTGACCCGGTCCGAGCCCACCCGGATCTGCGCATGGCCCATCACCACCTCGACCTCGAGCTTGGCGCTGCCGTTGCCCATCACCACTTCGTCACCGACCCCGTCGTGGCCCCCCGACCAGCTGATCTTGCCCAGCTGGGCGTCGCCGGTGACGGTGACGTTGGAGTCGTCGGCGAGCTGCAGGTTGAGCGAGCCCGACTCGGCCCGGATCCGGGAGCGCCCGGTCCGGATCGAGCCCTTGATGGTGGCCGAGCCAGCCTGGACGAGGGCGTCGTTGATCTCCTGGACGTCGAGCAGCTTGGCGCCGCCGGCGGTCACCCGGACCTTGCCGAGGTGTGGAACGCGCTCGGTGCTCAGGCTGCCGGCGGTCACCTCGACGTCGACGACGATGTTCGGGTTGACCCGCAGGAACAGCTCCTTGCCCAGCCCGAGGGAGCGGAAGTCGTCGAGGCTCCGCGGGGCACGCAGGATGCTGAACCCGTCCAGCGACGCACCGATCTCCCCGTCGCTGGATACCTCGAGCACGGCACCGTTGCGGCGCAGCACGTGCGGGCCGTCGGCGGACAGCGTGGCCACCGACGTCTCGCCGATGATCCGCACCCGGCGACCGACGGCGCGCACCGACAGCCGCTCGACCCCGCCGGTGTTGACCCGCCGGGGACGCTGTGGCTCGGTGGCCTCGCTGGATCCGTCGGCCGGCTCCGACGGCCGGAAGCTCTCCTGGGTGAAGCTGGTGAACTGTGGCCGGTCGGTGGCCGCGGACCACGCGTCGCCGGCCAGCTCCTCGTTGCTGGGCTCGGGTCTGGTGGGCTCGGGCTCGGCGGCGGGCTCGGGACTCGCAGACTGGTGCCGGGCAGACTCGGAGCTCGCAGACTCTGAGCTCGCGGGCTCGGGGGAGGGTACGCGATCCGGGTCCAGCGGGGTGGGCTCGGGATGCCGGCTCGGCTGCGAGTCAGCTGCCTCGAGCGCGTCGATCCGGCGGGCCGCCTCGGCGGCGTCGATGCGACCCGAGGCAAGCTCCTCGAGGATCGCGGTCAGGTCAGGCGTAGGACTCATGGAGAGAATCTAAACCCGGACTTTCACTTCTGGAAGGTCCGGCTTAGCACTTCAGGGTCTGCTCAGGGACACCCGGATGAGTGCTCGTCCTCAGCCGCGCCGGAACAGGCCGCGGATCCCGCTGCGGGCGGGCGGGGCGGGCTGGGCCTCCACCAGCTCGGGATCGTCGGCGGGATCCGCGTCCAGCCGGGTGATCAGACCGTCGATCTCGCTGAGCGACGCCTCGGCGTCCTCGGCCCGCGGCCCGATCTCGCCTCGGACGCGGTAGACCGTCCTGGTCAGGGACGCCGTGCACCGGGTGCCCATCTGGTAGTCCATCACCTCGCAGCCGTAGCACATGACGAGGCCGGGGCTGACGTCAAGATCTGGGTTCGCGGCGGCCAGCTGGGCCTCCCGCTCGTCCACCGCGGTGGCGTACGCGGTGATGGCCTCCGTGTTCCAGCAGGCGACCCCGTCGCCACCCTCACGGATCTCGACCCTCATCGGTCCCTCCTGGCTGTCGGCGTACGGACGGGTCGGCGCGGGCCGGGACGTTGGTCGGGCACGCACGGCCACACCCCGACCGTACCTGCTGCCGCGCCGACCGGGGTTCACAGACCATTTGCATGTGTCATGCAAGCAGATATATGCTTGCCGCATGCAATCAGCGACCCGGCCCGAGGCGGCAACGGAGACCGCCGTCGACTCGGTGATGCACGCGCTGATGAGTGTCGGCCGGCTGATGCGGCAGCGGGTCGAGGGCGACGTGCTCGACCCCGGCACGATCTGGCTGCTCAAGTCGCTGGCTGCCGCCGGGCCGATCCGGATCACCGAGCTGGCCACCGCCACGAACCTGGACACCTCCACGGTCTCCCGGCACATCACCCAGCTGGAGCGGACGGGCCTGGTGCTCCGCACCCCCGACCCCGCCGACGGCCGCGCCCAGCTGATCGCCCTCACCGACCACGGACGCCAGCAGCTCGACGCCGGGTACCAGCGGCGGCGCGCCCTGCTCGCCACCAGCCTGACGGGCTGGGACCAGCGTGACATCGACACCTTCCAACGGCTGCTGGCCCAGTTCGTCGCAGCCATCGACACCACACCCACCACCAGCAAGGACCCTTCGTGAGCCATCGACCCGCCCCGCGCCGCGCGTTGACCGAGGAACCGCCCGCCGCGGCCTCCCCCGCCGGGGGTTACCTGAGCCATCGCCAGATCCTGGTCGTGATGGGCGGCCTGATGGCCGGCATGTTCCTGGCCGCGCTCGACCAGAGCATCGTCGGCGTGGCGCTGCCCAAGATCACCTCCGAGCTCGGCGGGCTGGACAAGCTGTCCTGGGTCGTCACGGCCTACCTGCTGACCTCGACGGCCGCCACCCCGCTGTGGGGGAAGATCTCGGACCTGCTCGGACGCCGGCCGGTCTTCCAGACCGCCATCGTCGTCTTCCTCGTCGGCTCGGTGATCTGTGCCATGGCCGGGAACATCGATGTGATGATCCTCGGCCGGGCCGTCCAGGGCCTCGGCGGCGGCGGGCTGATGTCGCTCGCGCTGGCCGTGATCGGCGACGTCATCCCCCCACGCGAGCGCGGCAAGTACCAGGGGCTCTTCGGCGCGGTCTTCGGCGTCTCGTCGGTGGCCGGTCCCCTCCTCGGCGGGCTGTTCACCGACCACCTGGGCTGGGAGTGGATCTTCCTCATCAACCTGCCGATCGGGCTGGCCGCCCTGGTCGTCACCTCGGCGGCCCTCAAGCTCCCGCACGTCAAGCGCGAGGCGTCGGTCGACTACCTCGGCGCCGCCACCATCGTGGCCTCGGTCACCAGCCTGATCCTGTACCTCAGCTGGGCGGGTCCGGACCAGGGCTGGACGTCGGGGATCGGGCTCGCCCTGCTGGCCGCGACCGTGGTCTTCGCCCTCGTCTTCGCCCTGGTCGAGAACCGGGCCAAGGAGCCGATCCTGCCGCCGGAGCTGTTCCGGCACTGGACGTTCGTGTCGAACATCACCTTCGCGATGATCATGGGGGTCGGGATGTTCGGCGGCCTGATCTACCTGCCCATCTACCTGCAGGCCGTCCAGGGCATGTCGGCCACCGAGTCCGGTCTGGCCATGCTCCCGCTGGTCGTCGGGATCTTCTCCACCTCCATCAGCAGCGGTCAGATCATGAGCCGCACGGGTCGCTACAAGTGGATGCCGATCAGCGGCGCCGTGGTGGTGGGCGGGGCGCTGCTGGCCCTGTCCCGGCTGCACGTCGACACCCCGTACCCCACCCTGGCCGTCATCATGTTCTTCTTCGGCGCCGGGCTGGGCCTCACCATGCAGGTCGTGGTCACCGCCGTCCAGAACTCGGTCGACCGACGGCACATGGGGGCGGCGACCGCTGCGGTGGCCTTCTTCCGGACCATGGGCGGCGCCATCGGGACCGCGCTGTTCGGTGCCATCCTCAACACCCGGCTGACCCACCACCTGGCCGAGGTCATCCCGGCCTCCGCCGGTCCGGCCGCGGCCGGGGCCGGCGGGTCGGTCAACGACGTCACCGCCATCCAGGCGCTGCCGGAACCGGTCAAGGGCTGGGTGCTGGAGGCGTTCACCCGGTCCATGGACGAGGTGTTCCTCATCGCCGTGCCGTTCATGGTGGTGGGCCTGGTGATCGCGGTCACCATGCGAGAGAAGCCACTGGCCGGACGCGGGGGGCCCGACGCCGCCACGCCCGCAGGGCACGCCGAGGATTCGGAGCTCGTGCCGGTCGCGCATTAATCTGGACTCACCGCTTTACGCCGTACTCGACGGATCCTCCTCGACGTAGCATCAGAGGAGGATCCGCCGCACGACGTCGTGGACGCGACCACCGTCACGTCGAGGATCGAGGAACCAGCATGACCACGTGGGCACCACGGACCGCCCTGGCCGCCCTGGCCGGCACCGTGCTCATCACCGTGGCCGCCGGGTGCGGCGTCGTACCGCAGCCCGCCGTCGGGAGCGAGCAGAGCAACGGGTCGAGCGCCCCCAGCGCACCGGCGGGCGGTGGCACCCCGACGCCGAGCCGGCCGGCCCCGCCGGCCCAGCCGCCCGCCGCGGACCCGGTGAAGTTCGCCACCAACGTGGAGAACGGGGCGACCGGCGTCCCGGTGGACACCCTGGTATCGGTCAAGGCGGTCGCCGGCAAGCTGACCAAGGTCACGCTGCGCTCCGCCGTCCCGGACGCCCGGGGCGTCGTCAGCAAGGGCAGGGTCGACGGCCGACTCAGCAAGGACCGGGCCGGCTGGGCCGCGACGGAGCGGCTCGACCCCGCCGGCCGGTACGCGCTGAAGATGTCGGGCACCAACGTCGAGGGCAAGGCCGTCACCACGACCACCCGGTTCACCACCCAGGCCCTGACACTGCAGCAGCAGACCTACCCGGAGATCTACCCGCTGAAGAGCAGCACCGTCGGCGTCGCCATGCCGGTCGTGCTGCGCTTCGACGTGCCGGTGAAGAACCGGGCCGAGTTCGAGAGGCACCTGCGCGTCAGCACCGAGCCGGCCCAGACCGGCAGCTGGAGCTGGCTGAACAGCCAGGAGGTGCACTACCGGCCCAGGACCTACTGGAAGGCGGGCACCACGGTCAGTGTCCGGGCGGACCTGAACGGGGTCAACGCCGGCAACGGCATCTACGGGCAGCGCTCGGTCAGCACGAGCTTCACCGTCGGGCGCAAGGTCGTCACCAAGATCAACCTGAGGACGCACCAGGCCAAGGTCTACATCAACGGCGACCTCCAGCGCCGCATCCCGATCAGCGGCGGCAAGGCCGGCTGGCAGTCCCGGAGCGGCACCAAGGTGGTGATGGACAAGCTCCCCACGGTCAAGATGACCAACGAGATGATCGGCGCCGACGAGGACTACGACCTCGACGTCAAGTACGCCATCCGGGTGACGTCCTCCGGAGAGTTCGTGCACGCGGCGCCGTGGAACGCGGGCTATCTCGGCCGGGTCAACGCCAGCCACGGCTGCATCGGCATGAGCACCGCCAACGCCGCCTGGCTGTTCGGCCTGACCAAGATCGGCGACCCCGTGGTGACCACCGGCTCCAGCCGCGGCCTGGAGACCGGCAACGGCTACACCGACTGGAACACCTCGTGGTCGCAGTACCGGAAGGGCTCGGCGCTCTGAGCTCAGCCCGATGATCCGCCGGTGGCGACCGGCTGTACCACCGTCCCGGTGTCGGAGGTGGCCTGCAGCTGCTGGACGAAGGTCTTGGTGAAGGCCAGGATCGGCACGGCCATCAGGGCGCCCACGATGCCACCGACGATGATGCCGATGGCGATGGCGAAGATCACCGCCAGCGGGTGGAGCTTGACCGCTCGCCCGAGCAGGAACGGCTGCAGCACGTGACCCTCGACCTGCATCACCAGGATGATCCCGCCCAGCATGATCAGGCCCTTCACCCAGCCCAGGGCCACCAGGGCCACCAGCACCGCCACGAAGCCGGACACCAGCGCGCCGACGATGGGCACGAACGCCCCGACGAACACCAGGGCGGCGAGCGCCGGCGCCAGCGGCACGCCAAGGATCAGGGCCACGATCAGGACGCCCACCGCGTCGACCAGGGCGACCAGGATGGTGGCCCGGACGTAGGACGACAGGGAGCGCCAGCCGTGCCGGGCGGCCCGGTCGACGTCCTCCCGGGCGGCGGACGGGAAGAACCGGAGCAGGAACGAGAAGATGCCCCGGCCGTCGTAGATGAAGTAGAACAAGGAGAAGAGCACAATCGCGAAGCCGGCCAGGAAGTGGCCGACCGACGTGCCGATCTCCTGCGCGTACCCGGCGATCGCGCTCTGGCTCTCGACCAGGAAGCTCTGGATCCGGGCCCCCCACTCGTCGAGCTGGAACCAGCTCTCGTCGATCGGCAGCGGCAGACTGCGCAACCACACCACGAAGGTGTTGAAGCCGTCGACCACGTTCGATCCGAGGCTGGCGCCCTGGCTGGCGATCATGGTCCCGATCAGCGTCAGGCCACCGAAGATGATCAGCAGCCCGCCGAGCACCGTGATCGCGGTAGCCCCCGCCCGGGGCACTCCCCACTGCTGCAGTCGGTTCGCCACCGGGGACAGCATCGCGGCCAGCAGGATGGCGATCATCAGCGGGACGGTGACCTCGGAGAGGAACCGCACCCCCCAGCCGACCAGGTAGATCAACACCGCCACCAGGAGCACCCGCCACGCCCACGAAGCGGCGATCTGCAGGCCCCGGGGCACCACCCGGTCGAAGTCGGCCGTGGATCGGCCGGCGGCGCCGGTCACCGTAGGGGTGGGTGCCGGGGCGGGCACCGGTTCCCGGCCGGCGCCGGTGGGGGCCTCGGCACCGGCGGGGACACCCTGGGGCAGCGGGTCCGGCAGCAGCTCGACCGCAGGTCCGGGCTCGTCACCGTTGCCCTCCGTGCGGCCCGGCTCGGGGTCGGCACGTCGGGTACCGGCCTGCTTCGACGGTTCCACGGCTCCTCCTTCGTGCGCAGCCCGAACGTGTCCACCGTAGTCGGTGGCGGCCCGGCCGCCGGGCGCGCGTGGGCACACTAGGGCCCGTGTGGTTCTGGCCGAAGCTGACCCGATGGGCCCGCGACCGCACCGCCTCCCTCCCGCGCGACGTCCTGGTCCTCGGCGTGATCGCCTTCTGCGTGGCCGTCGGCTTCGGTGTGCTGGTCCCGGTGCTGCCGGTGTTCGCACGGACGTTCGGAGTGGGCAACGCCGCGGTCGGCGCGGTGATCTCGGCCTTCGCCCTGATGCGCCTGGTCAGCAGCCCGTTCTGCGGCCGGCTGATCACCCGGTTCGGCGAACGGACCGTGCTGGCCACCGGGATCTTCGTGGTCGCGGTGTCCAGTGGCCTGGCCGGCATCGCCCAGAGCTTCGAGCAGCTGCTCGTGCTGCGCGGGGTCGGGGGGATCGGCTCGGCCATGTTCACCGTCTCGGCCATGACCCTGCTGCTCGGGTCCGTCGAGCCCGGCATGCGCGGACGGGCCAGCGGGGTGTTCCAGGGCGGGTTCCTGCTGGGCGGGATGACCGGTCCGGCCGTCGGCGGGGTGCTGGCCCTGATCTCGCTGAACGCGCCCTTCTTCTTCTACGCCGGCACGCTGCTGGTGGCCGGGGCGGTGGGGCTGGCCCTGCTCCGGCGCGGGGCGGGGGAGGCCGGGGCGCACGCCGCCAGCCCCGCCCGCCCGTTCGGGGAGGTGCTCCGCGACCCGCGGTACCAGGCGGCCTGCCTCACCAACCTGGCCAACGGGTGGACCTCGTTCGGGGTCCGGTCCGCGCTGGTCCCCGTGGTGGTGGTCGAGCTGCTGCACCGCCCGCCGGCGTGGACCGGGATCGCCTTCGCGTGCGCGGCCGTCGCCCAGACCATCGCGCTGGGGCCGGCGGGAACGGTCGTGGACCGGGTGGGGCGTCGACCGGCGATGGTCGGTGGCGGGCTGCTGGCGGCCGTGTCCATCGCCGTGGTGCCGTTCGCGCCGGGTATCGCGGTGCTGGTGGCGGCCCTCTGCGCGTACGGCGTCGCGGCCGCCTTCTTGGGCACCGCCCCGTCCGCCGCGGTGGGCGACGCGGTCGGCGGTCGGGGCGGCACGGCGGTGGCGGTGTTCTCCATGTGCTCCGATATCGGGGCGATCGTGGGGCCGGTGGTGGCCGGCCTGCTGGCCGACCGGATCTCGTACGGGGTGGCGTTCGGCGTCGGCGCGGCGCTGATCGCCGCCGCCGCGCTGAACGCGCTCCGGATGCCGGCGGGGGTCGGCCGGCCGCCGGCCGCCCGGCTCGCAGGAGAGGATGGCCCGATGACCGCACGACCCCTGGCCGAGCTCGTCGCCGCCGACTGGGCGGCGGCCCTGCAGCCGGTGGCCCCGACCGTCGCCGCCCTCGGCGACTTCCTGCGGGGGGAGATCGCCGCCGGGCGCGGGTACCTGCCCGCCGGACCGCAGGTGCTCCGGGCGTTCAGCCGCCCGCTGGCCGACGTCCGGGTGCTGATCGTCGGCCAGGACCCGTACCCGACCCCGGGCCACCCGGTGGGGCTGTCGTTCTCGGTGGCCCCTGACGTCCGGCCCATCCCGCGCAGCCTCGACAACATCTACCGGGAGCTGGAGGCCGATCTGGGCATCCCGCCCTGCCCGCACGGCGACCTGTCCGGCTGGTTCGAGCAGGGCGTGCTGCTGCTGAACCGAGTGCTGACCGTCCAGCCCGGCCGCTCCGGCTCCCACCGTGGCCGGGGCTGGGAGGAGGTCACCCAGTGCGCCATCCAGGCCCTGGTCGGACGCGGCGGACCGCTGGTCGCCGTCCTGTGGGGACGGGACGCCCGCAGCCTGGCGCCCATGCTGGGCTCGGTGCCGTACCTGGAGAGCGCCCACCCCTCGCCGCTCTCGGCGCGCAGCGGGTTCTTCGGCTCACGCCCGTTCAGCCGCGCCAACGCCGCCCTGGAGGCCGCCGGCGCGCCGCCCGTCGACTGGCGCCTGACCTGACCCACCCCGGAGTACCCGGGGGCGTCGCGTCAGGTGGCAGAGGGCCTGGGCCAGGTCGGCGAGCAGGTCCTCGACGTCCTCGATGCCGACGCTGAGCCGGATCAGGTCCGCCGGGACCTCCAGCGCGGTGCCGGTGACGGAGGCGTGGGTCATCCGGCCGGGGTGCTCGATGAGGGACTCCACACCGCCCAGGGACTCCCCCAGGGTGAAGACCCGCGTCCGTCCGCAGACCTCGACGGCGGCCTGCTCCCCGGCCGCGACCCGGAAGCTGATCATGCCGCCGAACCGGCGCATCTGCCGCTTGGCCAGGTCGTGTCCGGGGTGGTCGGGCAGACCGGGGTAGATCACCTGGCTGACGGCGGCGTGCTCGACCAGGAACCCGGCCACCCGCTCGGCGTTGTCGCTGTGCCGGTCCATCCGGACCGCGAGGGTCTTCAGACCGCGCAGCACCAGCCAGGCGTCGAACGGCCCGGCGACCGCGCCCAGCGCGTTGTGGTGGAAGGCGATCCGCTCGGCCAGCTCGGCATCGGCGGCGACCAGCGCTCCGCCGACCACGTCGGAGTGACCACCGCAGTACTTCGTGGTGGAGTGCACGACCACGTCGGCGCCGAGGGCCAACGGCTGCTGCAGGTACGGCGAGGCGAAGGTGTTGTCCACCACCAGCAGGGCCCCGGCCGCGTGCGCGATCTCGGCCAGCGCCGCGATGTCGGCCACGTTCAGCAGCGGGTTGGTCGGGGTCTCCGCCCACACCGCGACCGTCTCGCCGGGTCGGACCGCCGCCTCGACCGCGGCCAGGTCGGTGAGCGGCACCGAGTCGACGCCCAGCCCCCACCCCTGGTACGCCCGGGCGAACAGCCGGTAGGTGCCGCCGTAGGCGTCGTCGGGGACCACCAGGTGCGCGCCGGACCGGCCGATCGTCCGCACCAGGGTGTCCTCGGCGGCCAGCCCGCTGGCGAAGGCGAAGCCCCGGACGCCGCCCTCCAGCGCCGCCAGGCACTCCTCCAGCGCGGTCCGGGTCGGGTTCGCCGAGCGCGAGTACTCGTACCCGTTCCGCAGCCCGCCCACCCCGTCCTGGGCGTAGGTGGAGGTGGCGTAGATCGGGGGCACGACCGCTCCGGTGGTGGGGTCGGGCTCCTGTCCGGCGTGGATGGCGCGGGTGGAGAAACCGGTGGGCTCGCTCATGGCCTGAGCGTAGCCAGCCGGGAGCGCCGGGGAACACGGCCGGCCGGACCGCTGTTGTGGCTACCGGTCGGCGGAGTGCCGACCGCGATCGCGAAGGAGCAGACTGGACCCATGGTGTTCTCCCGGCAGAAGGTGACCATGATCGAGCCGGAGCGCGCGCTACGCGGCCGCGCGTCGTCGGTGCTCGCCGAGCCCACCTTCCACGAGATCTTCGGGATCCCGGTGCACAGCGTGCCCGCGGGCTCCGAGGTCGTCTACCTCGCCCTCGGCTGCTTCTGGGGTGCGGAGAAGCTGTACTGGCAGGCCCCGGGGGTGACCAACACCGCCGTCGGGTACGCCGGCGGCTACACCCCCAACCCCACCTACGAGGAGGTGTGCAGCGCCAAGACCGGCCACACCGAGATCGTCAAGGTCAGCTACGACCCCGCCAAGACCTCGCTCGAGCAGCTGCTGAAGGTGTTCTTCGAGAACCACGACCCGACCCAGGGCATGCGGCAGGGCAACGACGTCGGCACCCAGTACCGCTCGGCGATCTACACCACCACCCCCGCGCAGGCCGAGACCGCGCGAGCAGGTGCTCGACCGGTACCAGCTGGAGTACGACCGGGCCGGTTTCGGCCGGATCACCACCGAGGTGCGGCCGGCCGAGGAGTTCTTCTACGCCGAGGACTACCACCAGCAGTACCTCGACAAGAACCCGTTCGGCTACTGCCCGGTGCACGCCACCGGTGTCACCTGCGCGGTCGGCTGACCCCTCGGTGCGCGCGGTGCTGCTAACCGGGCCCGGCCCGGTGGAGAACTTCGTCGTGGCCGAGCTGCCCCTCCCGCCGGAGCGGGAGGGGTGGGTCCGGATCCGGGTGGAGGCGTTCGGGATCAACCGGTCCGAGCTGCTGACCCGGCAGGGCCACTCGCCGGGCGTGGCTTTCCCGCGCGTGCTCGGCATCGAGTGCGCCGGAGTGGTCGACGCGGCACCGGCCGGCAGCGGCCTGGCCCCCGGCCAGCAGGTCGTGGCGATGATGGGTGAGATGGGCCGCAGCTACGACGGGGGCTACGCCGAGTACACCTCGGTCCCGATCAGCCAGGTGATCCCGATCAGCACCGAGCTGACCTGGGAGACCGTGGGCGCCTTACCGGAGATGGTCCAGACCGCGAACGGCTCGCTGACCACAGGTCTGGACCTGCAGCCGGGCCAGACCCTGCTCATCCGCGGGGGCACCAGCTCGGTCGGTCTGGCCGCGGCCGCCCTGGCCGGGCTGCGCGGGGCGACCGTGCTGGCCACCACCCGCCGCGCCGACCGGCTCGACCTGCTCCGGCAGCGCGGCGTCGACCACCCCCTGATCGACACCGGGGAGGTCGCCCGCGCCGTCCGGGAGATCTACCCTGACGGCGTCGACGCCGCCCTCGAGCTGGTCGGCACCCCGACCCTTCCGGACACCCTGCGCGCGGTCCGGGTGCACGGCACGGTCTGCTTCACCGGACTGGTGTCGGGCGAGTGGACCGTCAAGGACTTCTACCCCATCGACTACCTGCCCTCGGGGGTCCGCCTCACCGCGTACGGCGGCGACGCCCGTGACCTGCCGAGCACCGCGTTCCAGCAGCTGCTCGACGCCGTCGCCGACGGCTCCTTGACGGTGGCGATCCATCGCGTCTACGACGGGCTGGAGCAGGTGGCCCAGGCGCACGCCGACATGGAGAGCAACGCCGCGGTCGGCAAGCTGGTGGTCCGGGTACGCCGCTGAGGGCGGCGGCCGCAGCTGATCACGCGTCACCTGATCAAGGCGGTACCTGATCAAGGGGTACCTGATCAAGCCTTCCACCCCGGTGACCGGCGGCGATGATCTACCCGCTGACCGGGATCGGTACTAGGGTCACGGACAGACGACGTCGTCACCGAGGAGTCCAGTGAACAGCCCGCGGCCCATCTCGCGCCGGACGCTGCTGGCCGGCGCCCTGGGTGTCTCACTGGCCGCCGCCACCGGGTGCGCCGGCACCATCCGCGAACCCGGGGACCTGTCCCGGCTGCGGATCATGGCCCCGGCCAGCCCGGGCGGCGGCTGGGACACCACCGCCCGGCTGCTGCAGCGCGTACTGCAGTCGACCGGCCTGACCCGCAACGTCCAGGTCTTCAACGTCGAGGGCGCCGGCGGCACCATCGGCCTCGGCCAGCTCTCCCGCGAGACCGACGACGCGCTGTTGATGATGATGGGACTGGTCATGGTCGGGGCGGTCGAGACCAACAAGTCCAAGGTCAAGCTGACCCAGGTGACCCCGATCGCCCGGCTGCTCGGCGAGCCCGAGATCATCGTCGCCCCGCCGAACGCGCCGTACGCGTCGCTGCAGGAGTTCGTCCAAGCCTGGAAGGACAATCCCCGCGGGACCCCGATCGCCGGCGGGTCGGCCGGTGGCACCGACCAGATCCTCGCCGGCCTGCTGGCCAAGGCCGGCGGCGTGGACCCGAAGGAGATCAACTACATCGCGTACTCCGGCGGCGGCGAGTCGCTGGCCGCGCTGCTCGGCGGCAAGGTCAAGGCCGGCATCTCTGGCGTCGGCGAGTACGGGCCGCAGGTGCTGTCCGGGGACCTCAAGGGTCTCGCCGTGTCCAGCCAGCAGCGCTCGCAGCAGGTGCCCTGACGTGCCGACCATCACCGAGGGCGGTTTCGAGCTGGTGGTGTCGAACTGGCGCGGGCTGATGGCGCGGCCGGGGCTGACCCCGGATGCCGAGCAGGCTCTGGTCGACCTGGTCACCCAGGCCCACGACAGCGCGGACTGGAAGGACGTGCTGGCCAAGCAGGGCTGGGACGACACGTTCCTGACCGGGTCGGGCTTCGACACCTTCCTGACCGACGAGGAGGCGCGGGTGCGGACCATCCTGAGCGAGATCGGCCTCACGTGAGCACGGCCGTCGAGCCGGACGTCGCCCCGCCCGGTCGCTCCGCGGACACCTCGGAGCGGAACTGGGGCGAGCTGGTGATGACCGGGCTGCTGTTCGTCCTCGGCGCCTACCTGATCATCGACGCCGGGACGATCACCGTCCCCGGCTCGGCCAACACCGTCGGTCCGCGGTTCTTCCCCTACCTGGTCGGCGGAGCGACGGTGGCGGTGGCCCTGGCCCTGGGGATCGGCATCCTCCGCGGCGACCGGGGCCCGGCCGAGGAGGGCGAGGACATCGACCCCGACGCCAGCACGTCCTGGCGGTCGGTCGGCATCATCGCCGTCGCCTTCCTGGCCCATGCGCTGCTGATCAACGTGATCGGCTGGCCGCTGGCCGTCACCTCGATGTTCGGCGTGGTGGCCTGGGCCCTGGGAGCCCGCGGCATCATCCGTCCGCTGCTGGCCGGCGCGGATCGCCTCGGTGATCATCTGGCTGATCTTCGTCAAGGCGCTGGGGGTGCTGCTGCCCGGCGGCATCCTGCTCGAGCTCGCGACGAGCTGGTTCTGACCCCATGGACGCCCTCCAACAGCTGCTGCAGGGGTTCGGCGACGCGCTGACCCCGGTCAACCTGCTGTTCGCCCTGCTCGGCGTCCTGCTCGGCACTGCGGTCGGGGTGCTGCCCGGCATCGGGCCGGCGATGACCGTCGCCCTGCTGCTGCCGATCACCTACGTGCTCGACCCGACGGCGGCGTTCATCATGTTCGCCGGCATCTACTACGGCGGCATGTACGGCGGGTCGACCACCTCCATCCTGCTCAACACCCCCGGCGAGTCCAGCTCGATCATGACCGCCCTGGAGGGCAACCGGATGGCCAAGGCCGGCCGCGGGGCGGCGGCGCTGGGCACGGCCGCCATCGGCTCGTTCGTGGCCGGCACGATCGCCACCTTGCTGCTCGCCCTGCTGGCTCCGGTGGTGGTGAAGCTGGCGATCATGATCGGCCCGGCCGACTACTTCGCCCTCGCCGTGCTGGCCTTCCTGGCCGCCGCCACCGTGCTGGGGTCGTCGCCGCTGCGAGGGCTGGCCGCCCTGATGGTCGGTCTGTTCCTGGGGCTGGTCGGCACCGACCTGCTCAGCGGGCAGCAGCGCTTCACCTTCGGCATCCCCCAGCTGGCCGACGGCATCGACGTGGTGATCGTCGCGGTGGCGCTGTTCGCCGTCGGCGAGGCCCTGCACGTGGCCTCGCGGCTGCGGCACGGGCCGGTCGAGGTGATGAGCTCGTCGGGATCGTTCATGACCCGGGAGGACTTCCGACGCTCGTGGAAGCCGTGGCTGCGGGGCACCGCGTACGGCTTCCCGTTCGGCGCCCTGCCCGCCGGCGGCGCGGAGATCCCGACCTTCCTCTCCTACGCCACCGAGAAGCGGCTGACCAAGCACCCGGAGCAGTTCGGCAAGGGCGCCATCGAGGGCGTGGCCGGACCCGAGGCGGCCAACAACGCGGCGGCGGCCGGGGTGCTGGTTCCGCTGCTGACCCTCGGCCTGCCCACCTCGGCCACCGCGGCGATCCTGCTGGCGGCCTTCCAGGGCTACGGCATCCAGCCCGGCCCGACCCTGCTGACCCGCGAGTCCGGTCTGGTCTGGACCCTGATCGCGTCGCTGTTCATCGGCAACCTGATGCTGCTGGTGCTCAACCTGCCGCTGGTCGGGATCTGGGTGAAGCTGCTGAAGATCCCCCGGCCGTACCTGTACGCGGGGATCTTGATGTTCGCCTCGCTGGGCTCGTACGCGGTCAACGCCGATCCGCTGGACCTGATCATCCTGCTGGCGATCGGGCTGCTCGGCTTCGCCATGCGGCGGTTCGGGTGGCCGGTGGCCCCGGCGGTGATCGGGCTGATCCTGGGCCCGGTCGCGGAGACCAACCTGCGCCGCGCCCTGGCCATCAGCGGCGGGGACGTCGGCGTGCTGTTCGAGACCTGGTTCAGCAAGGCGGTGCTGCTGGCGGCGCTGCTGGCGGTTGCCGTGCCGCCGCTGCTGCGTGTGCTGCGAAGGAGGACGTCATGAGTGCGGTGGTGGTGGGCTACGTCCCCGGGGCGGTCGGCCGGGCGGCGTTGGACCGGGGCGTGATCGAGGCCCGGCAGCGGGGACTTCCGCTGGTGGTGGTGAACGCGACCCGCGGCGACGCGCTCGTCGACGACCGGTACGTGCAGGGTGGTGACGCCGACGCCCTCCGCGCGGAGCTGGCGGCCCTCGACGTGCCCGCCGAGCTCCGGCAGATGAGCGACGGACTCGACATCGCCGAGGACCTGCAGCGGGTGGCCAGCGAGGTCGGGGCCTCACTCGTGGTGATCGGCCTGCGTCGACGGAGCGCGGTCGGAAAGCTCATCCTGGGCAGCGCCGCGAGCCGGATCCTGCTCACCGTGACGCACCCGGTGATGGCGGTCAAGCCCAGTCCCGCAGTGACCTGAGCCGCCCGGTCAGCTGGACCCACGGACCACCAGGTCGATCACGTCCGAGCCCACCCTGGGTTCGAGGCGCGGGCGGCCGTCGAGGTCGCCGACGACGATCTCGGTCAGGTAGCGGGCCAGCACGACCGCGTCGCTGACCACGGTGGTGAGGGGCGGGTCGCTGACCCGAGCGAGCGGCACGTCATCGACACCGACCACGGCGACCTCGGCGGGCACGGCCTGACCGCTACGGTGCAGGGCGGCCAGCAGAGCGATCGCCAGCTCGTCGTTGTACGCACACACCCCGTCCACCCCGGCCGCCCGCCAGGTCTCGACCGCGGCGGTCAGCGCCCCGGCGGTGAGCTCGGCGGCCACCACCACGGGCGCGGCCA
Source organism: uncultured Actinomycetota bacterium (assembly GCA_963832435.1). Classification (GTDB taxonomy): domain Bacteria; phylum Actinomycetota; class Actinomycetes; order Propionibacteriales; family Propionibacteriaceae; genus Microlunatus. Next base: position 539,531 of record CAWHTY010000009.1, on the reverse strand, counting down.
GGCCCATCTCCGCGCAGGCCTGCTGGACCCCCCGCAGCCGGGGCCGGGCGAAGGTCGCCACCCGCTCGTCGGCCGGGTAGGCGTAGCCGATCCGGCGCCGGCCCCGCGCCGCCAGGTGCTCGGCCTGGACCCGGCCGACCCGTTCGTCGGTCACCGCGAGCATCCGCGGGTCGTTCGCCCCGTCCCGGACCGCCAGCGAGACGGTCAGCCCCGCGGCCTCGAGATCGGCCGTGTCCGCGGGTTCCAGCTGGTCCAGCACCAGCACCGCCGCCGGGCTGATCGCCTTCCACAGCTCGGCCAGCGGCCGCCCACCCCCCGAGCGCTGGTGGCTCACCAGGGTCAGCCCCGCGGCCCCCAGCTGGGTGGACAGCTCCGCCAGCAGCGCGGTGACGGTCGGACCGACCGGCCAGTCCGGCAGCAGGCAGAGGACCAGATCGGAGCGACCGGTGCGCAACGAGCGCGCCGCCGCCGACGGTCGGTACCCCAGCTTCGCGGCGGCCGCCAGCACCCGCTGTCGGGTGGGCTCGGGGATGGACTGGTGGGGGACGTCGTTGAGCACGTACCCGACGGTCGCCCGGGACAGGCCCGCCTCGCGGGCGACGTCCGCGCTGGTGGCCCGCCGACCGGTCCCCGTCATCTGAGCTCCTCTGCGCCGCAGCTCGTCGAGCGCGCGATGTGATCCTGACAACATGTGCGGTCCACGCCTGGCCAACCACCGGGTGACGAGTCTACTCTACTTGCACGAGCCACTTGCACGTGCAAGTTCAGACCTGAGGAGCCGTCCGTGACCATCGCCACCCCCACCTCGGCGGGCGCACCACCGTTGCCCACCGCTGCCGATCCGACCACGGTCGGGGCCGCGCCCCCGCCGAACCGGATCGCCCCGGCGACCCAGCGGGCCGGCTGGAAGCTGGTCGTGCCCTTCGCGTTCGCCCAGTTCACCCTGTTCGTGGCCCTGCTCGGTCCGGTGATGGTGAGCATGGCCATCAAGATCAGCGACCTGGTCGGCCCCGCGAATGCCACCACCGTCCAGGGCGTCGTGCTCGGCGTGGGCGCGCTGGCTGCGCTGGTGGCCAACCCGATCGCTGGGCGGCTGTCGGACCGCACCACCGGCCGGTTCGGTCGCCGGCGCCCCTGGATGGTCGGCGGCGCGGTCGGGCTCGCCCTCTCCCTGCTCGTGGTCGCGCTGGCCACCAGCGTCCCAGTGGTCCTGGTGGCCTGGTTCTGTGCCCAGCTGAGCGCCAACGCGGCCTTTGCCGCCTACCTGGCCACGGTGGCCGACCAGATCCCGCCGCGGCAGACGGCGACCATCACCGCCCTCGGTGGCGTGATGCAGAACGTCGGCATCCTCGGAGCGCTCTTCCTGGCCCAGATGCTGACCGCCGACATGGTCGCCCTGTTCATGGTGCCGGCGGGTCTCGGTGTCCTCGGCATGCTGGTCTACGCCCTGGTGCTGCCGGACGCTGAGCTGCGGCAGCGCCCCCCGCGGGAGGGTTGGCGGGCGTTCCTGACCACCTTCTGGGTCAACCCGCTGAAGCACCCGGACTTCGCCTGGGCCTGGTGGTCCCGCTTCCTGCTCATCCTCGGCACCTTCATGTTCACCACGTTCCGGTTCAACTGGATGCGCCTGGAGCTCGGCATGGACGACGCCACGGCGGTGTCCGCGATCCTGGTCGGCACGCTCGTCTACACCGCGGCCCTGGTCGTCTGCGGCCAGGTGGCCGGCATCGTCTCCGACCGGCTGGGCAAACGGAAGTTCGGCGTGTTCGCCTCGGTCGCGCTCACCGCGGTCGGCCTGCTGGCCCTCACCCAGGTCAGCGACGTCAGCCATTTCTACCTGGTCGAGGCGATCCTCGGCGCGGCCTACGGGATCTACATGGGTGTCGACCTTGCCCTGGTGCTGGCGGTACTGCCGAACCCCGATGACAAGGCCAAGGACCTCGGCGTGTTCAACATCGCCAACGCTGCGCCGCAGTCGGTGGCGCCCTTCCTCGGCGCCGCGCTGATCGCGGTCGGCGCCGGAGCCAACTTCACCCTGCTGTATGTCGCGGCCGCGGTCGCGACCCTGCTCGGCGCCTTCTGCATCATCCCCGTCAAGAAAGTGAAGTGAGACCCGTCATGACCTCCACCGCCGCACCCGATCTCGACTCCGCCCGCTACGCCGACCTGCTGGCCCGGCTCGACCTGCGGGCCAAGGTCGCCCTGCTGACCGGCTCGGCCGTGTTCACCATGGCCGGCAACCCCGAGATCGGGCTGGCGCCGATCAACCTCTCCGACGGCCCGACCGGCGTCCGGGGCCTCAAGTTCTCCGGCGGCCGGGAGGTCACCCTGTTCCCGAACGCCACCCTGCTGTCCGCGGCGTGGAGCACCGACACCGCCCGCGAGGTGGGCCGGCTGCTGGCCGAGGAGGCGATGGCCCAGGACGTGTCCGTCGTGCTGGGGCCGACCATCAACCTGCACCGCTCGGTGCTCGGCGGGCGGCTGTTCGAGGCGTACTCCGAGGACCCGCTGCTGACCGGCAAGCTGGCTGCGGCCTACGTCGACGGGCTGCAGTCCTCCGGCGTCGGGGCCTGCCTCAAGCACCTGGTCGCCAACGAGTCCGAGACCGACCGCAACACGATGAACTCGGTGCTGGACGAGACCACGTTGCGCGAGCTGTACCTGCTGCCGTTCGAGATCGCCATCGCCGAGTCCGACCCGTGGTCGCTGATGGCCGCGTACAACGACGTCAACGGTCAGGCCGCCACCGAGCAGGTGCACGTGAACACCGAGATCGTCAAGGGTGAGTGGGGCTACGACGGGCTGCTGATGTCCGACTGGTTCGCCACCAAGACGACGGCCGCGTCGGCGAACGGCGGGCTCGACCTGGTCATGCCCGGTCCGCACGGGCCCTGGGGCGAGAAGCTGGTGGCCGCCGTCGAGGCGGGCGAGGTCGCCGAGTCCACCGTCGACGACCACGTCGTACGGGTGCTGCGGCTCGCCCAGCGGGTCGGCCGGCTCGGTACGCAGCGGGTGCTGCCGACCGACCTGCCGGCCCCGGACTCCGCGGTCCGGCGGGAGCAGCTGCGGCGGCTGGCCGCCGCCGGCATGACCGTGCTGACCAACGACGGCGTGCTGCCGCTGGCCGACGACCCGGCCGCCAGCGTCGCCCTGATCGGCCGTCTGGCGGTCGCCACCACGTTGATGGGCGGCGGCTCCGCCCAGGTGAACCCGCCCCACCAGGTGAGCGTGGCCGAGGGTCTCGGCGCCGTGCTGGGCGAGAGACTGACGGTGACCGACGGGGTAGAGGTCCGGACCCGGCCCGTCGCCGCCACCGGCGCGGTCCTCACCCAGCCGGAGACCGGGCTGCCCGGCCTCAGCGTCGAGGTGTACACCGCGGACGGCACCCTGCTCGACGCCCGCACGACCCAGCTGGCCCAGTCCATGGTCGGGTTCGACGACGACTTCGCGGTCCCGGCGCAGCGGGTCGTCTTCCGGGCCCGGACCACGGCGCGGGGAGCGGTCGAGGTCGGCGGTGTCGGCGCCGGACGCTGGACGATCACCGTCGGCGGGCGGTCGGAGAGCTTCGAGCTGACCAGCGGCGGCGGCATCGGAGCCGTCATGCTGGCCCCACCCGCCCAGGTGCTGACCTTCGAGATCGGCGACACAGACCTGATCGAAGCCACCGTGGAGCTGGCCGAGGCCACCGACGAGCACAACCCGTTGGCCGGCGTGGGGATGTTCAGCCTCGTCGTCCGGCCGGTCGCCCGGCCCGTGGCCGACGTGCTCGCCCAGGCGCGGGCAGCGGCCGCGGCGGCCGACGTCGCGGTGGTCGTCGTGGGCGTCACCGAGGAGGAGGAGACCGAGGCGGTCGACAAGAGCACGATCGCCCTGCCGGGCGCCCAGGACGCTCTGGTCGAGGCGGTGGCCGGGGCCGCACCCCGGACGGTCGTGGTGGTCAACGCCGCCACCCCAGTGCTGATGCCGTGGGCGGACCAGGTCGACGCCATCGTGTGGGTCGGGCTGCCCGGCCAGGAGGGCGGCCACGCCGTGGCCGCGGCCCTCACCGGGGCCCTCGAGCCGGCCGGCCGGCTGGTCACCACCTTCCCCGCCGCCGACGGGGCCGCCCCGGCGTGGCAGGTGGTGCCCACCGACGGGGCCCTGCCGTACCGGGAGGGAACCGCCATCGGCTACCGCGGCCACTACGCCGGAACCGCATCCGCACCGGCGTTCTGGCTCGGGCACGGGCTCGGCTACAGCACCTGGTCCTACCGGAACGCGGTGCGCACCGCTGACGGGGTCCGCGTCACGGTGACCAACACCGGAGCCCGGGACAGCCGCGAGGTCGTCCAGGTCTACCTCGAGCCGGCCGAGGCCGACCAGCCGGTCCGGCTGGTCGGGTGGGCGGCCGCGGAGGTCGCCGCGGGTGCCTCCGCGACCGTGGAGGTGCCGGCCGACACGCGGCTCTGGCGGCGCTGGGACGAGGCCGCCGACGGGTGGGGACAGCCGCTCGCCGCGGGAACGCTGCTGGTGGCGCGGGGCCTGGGTGACATCCGGGCCCGCCTCGGCTGATCGACGCGTCGATGTGATCGACGCTCGGCTGATCGACGCGCGGCTGATCGACGCTCGGCTGATCGACGCTGGGAGCCGGGTGGGTCGCGGACCCGCCCGGCTTCGGCACCGTCCGGCCCGGGTCGGTAGGGTCCGTCCAGACCAGCCCCGCAGCCGACCGAGAGGGACGCCGACGCGAACACCGACGGGGACCCGACCTGCGGAGCCGGGGTGAGCGGGGACTCTCACCCGGAGCTGCCGGACGACCCCGACCTCGGCGCCCGGCCGGTGCACCTGCAACCGTCCGTGCTGGCGCTGGTCGGGGTGGGCGGGGCGGCCGGCACCGGGTGCCGCTCCGCGCTGAGCGCGGTCATCCCGGTCGTGGGCCGATGGCCCACCGACATCTTCGTGATCAACCTGGTCGGGGCGTTCGTGCTCGGCTGGCTGGTGGAGACCCTCGCCTCCCGCGGGCCCGACGAGGGCCGGCGCCGATCCCTGCGGCTGCTGCTCGGCACCGGCTTCTGCGGTGGGTTCACCACCTACAGCGCACTGGCGGTGGACACCGAGCAGCTGCTGCGCCACGGGCCCACTCGCGCTCGGTCTGGCCTACGGGCTCGGCACCGTGGTCATCGGCTTCGGCCTCAGCTGGCTCGGCGTGCTGGTGGCCGGACGCCTGCGGCGGACCGACCCGTGACCCTCGTGCTGAGCGTGCTGGTGGTCCTGGCCGGGGGCCTGGGCGCGGTCGCCCGGTTCGTGCTCGACGGGGTGGTCCGGGACCGGACAGGCGGCCGCTTCCCGTACGGGACCGTGCTGGTCAACCTCAGCGGATCACTCCTGCTCGGCTTCCTCACCGGGCTGGTCGCGGCCCATCTGGTCCCCGAGGACCTGCGGCTGATCATCGGCACCGGACTGCTGGGCGGCTACACCACCTTCAGCACGGCCAGCTTCGAGTCTCTGCGGCTGGCGCAGGAACGACGGCCGGTGGCGGCGCTGCTGAACGGCCTGGGCACGCTGGTCGCCGGCGTCGCCCTGGCCGGACTGGGCCTTGTTCTCGGCCTGGCGCTGTGACCTGCGGCCGGGTGGCCCCGGGGGCTAGGGCGCGTCCTTGGCGAACGTGTCGCAGCGGTTGGGGTCGCCGCTGGTGAAGCCGACGTCGACCCACTTCTGGCGTTGGGCCGACGACCCGTGGCTGAACGTCTCCGGCGTCACCTGCCCCTGCATCTTCTCCTGGATCCGGTCGTCGCCGACCGCCGCGGCCGCGTCCAGGGCCAGACCCACGTCCTCGGCGGTGATCTCCTCGATCGGGGAATCGGGGTCGCTGCTCGCACTCTTCATCCAGACCCCCGCGTAGCAGTCGGCCTGCAGCTCGAGCCGGACCGCGGCGGACTTCGGGCCGGTGCCCTGGCCCTGGCCCTGCACCTGCCGCATGGTCCCGGTCAGGTTCTGGATGTGGTGCCCGAACTCGTGCGCGAACACGTACGCCTCGGCCGCGTCGCCACCCTTGGCGCCGAACTTGCTGGTCAGCTCGTCGAAGAAGCCGGTGTCGAGGTACACGGTCGTGTCCCCCGGGCAGTAGAACGGCCCGACCGCGGAGGTGGCCGTCCCACAGGCCGTACTGACCTGACCGGTGAAGGCCTGCACCTGGATCTTCTGGTAGCCGTTCAGGTTCTTGGCCCAGTACTGCTGGATCGAGTTCGTGTAGGCCACGAATCGGCAGTCCCGGTCCTGGCTGACGTCCGACCCGCGGCTGCACTGCGCGAACGGCGTCGAGCCGGACGAGGAGTCCGGCTCGGCCTGGGTGCCGCCGAGGATGTCGTTGGGGTTGATCCCGAACAGCAGGGCCAGCACCAGCACGATCAGCCCGGCCCCGCCGCCGAGGGCGATCCTGCCACCGTTGCCGCCGCTCCGGCCCCCCATCTGCGACGGGTCGAGCTCGGCGGAGTCGCGGTACTTCATCAGCCGGTCTCCTCACATCGGTCCACCTGTACGGGTCGATGCCCGGAGCCTAGCCGTACCGCTGGCCGACTTCGGCCGACCGCGGTCCGCCCGCGGTCGGGAATAGTCACGAGCGGCCGACGTTGCACTAGGCACGGCGCAACGATTGAAATTTCAACCTTGGAGGCTACGCGATGCAGTTCGGAATCTTCAGTGTCGGTGACGTCACCACCGACCCGACCACCGGTCGGACGCCCACCGAGGCGGAGCGGATCCGGGCCATGGTCGCCATCGCGAAGAAGGCCGAAGAGGTGGGCCTGGACGTGTTCGCCACCGGGGAGCACCACAACCCCCCGTTCGTGCCGTCCTCACCGACCACCATGCTCGGCTACATCGCCGCCCAGACCGACCGGCTGCTGCTGTCCACGGCCACCACGCTGATCACCACCAACGACCCGGTGAAGATCGCCGAGGACTACGCGATGCTGCAGCACCTGTCCGGCGGTCGGGTCGACCTGATGATGGGCCGGGGCAACACCGGTCCGGTCTACCCCTGGTTCGGACAGGACATCCGCAACGGGATCGAGCTGGCCGTGGAGAACTACCACCTCCTGCACCGCCTGTGGCGGGAGGACGTGGTCGACTGGGAGGGCAAGTTCCGCACCCCGTTGCAGAGCTTCACGGCGACCCCGCGGCCGCTGGACGGGGTACCCCCGTTCGTCTGGCACGGCTCCATCCGCAGCCCCGAGATCGCCGAGCAGGCGGCCTACTACGGTGACGGATTCTTCGCCAACCACATCTTCTGGCCGACCTACCACTTCCAGCGCCTGATCCGGCTGTACCGGCAACGCTACGAGCACTACGGGCACGGGCGGGCCGACCAGGCCATCGTCGGGCTGGGCGGTCAGGTCTTCCTGGCCAAGACCTCCCAGGACGCGGTGCGGCAGTTCCGGCCCTACTTCGACAACGCGCCGGTGTACGGGCACGGACCCTCGCTGGAGGAGTTCACCGCCCAGACGCCGTTGACCGTCGGCAGCCCGCAACAGGTGATCGAGAAGACCCTCACCTTCCGCGAGCACTTCGGGGACTACCAGCGCCAGCTGTTCCTGGCCGACCACGCCGGGCTGCCGCTGACGACGGTGCTCGAGCAGCTCGACATTCTCGGCGCGGAGGTCGTCCCGGTGCTGCGTCGCGAGCTGGACGCCAAGCGGCCGGCGGACGTGCCGGAGGCCCCGACCCACGCGAGCCGGGTGGCCGCCGCACGCGCCGCCGCGATCGCCGGCGACGTCGAGACCGGGTCGAGCGCCGAGCTCGTCGGGAGCGCTCGGTGAGCGCCGCGATCGTGGTGGTCACCGCCGGCCTGCGGCAGCCGTCGTCAAGCCGGCTGCTGGCCGACCGGCTGGCCGACGCCACCCGCCGCTTGCTGGCCGAGCACGGCGTCGAGGCCGAGGTGGAGCTGGTGGAGCTCCGGGAGTACGCCCGGGAGCTGACCAACCACCTGCTGACCGGGTTTCCCAGCGGCCGGTTGACCGAGCTGCTGGACCGGCTGGCGGCGGCCGACGGGGTGGTCGCGGTGTCGCCCATCTTCAGCGGCTCCTACAGCGGGCTGTTCAAGACGTTCTTCGACGTGCTGGACCCGGACACGCTGGCGGGGGTCCCGCTGCTGATCGGGGCCACCGGCGGCACCGCCCGGCACTCGCTGGCCCTGGAGCACGCGCTGCGGCCGCTGTTCTCCTACCTGCGGGCCGTGGTCGTCCCCACCGCGGTATATGCCGCGCCCGAGGACTGGGGCACCGACGCCCAGCTGGCCGACCGGGTCGACCGCGCGGCCGACGAGCTCGCCGCACTGGTGGCACCACGGGCCGGGACCCCGCGGGCGGCCCGGCCGACCCATCCGGAGAATGAGGTCGTGCCCTTCGCCGCTCTGCTCGACGGTCTGGACCGCCGGTGACCACCCAGGATCTGCTCATCGCCGACAACACCGCCGAGGGCCGCTACGAGGCCAGGCTGGGCGACGTGCTGGTCGGCCTGGTGGAGTACGAGACCGGCCCCGACCTGGTGGTCTACACCCACAGCGAGGTGTCCGTGGAGGGCCTCGGCATCGGTGGGCGGCTGGCTCGACGGGCCCTCGATGACGCGCGGACCCAAGGCCGGCAGGTGCTCCCGGTGTGCCCGTTCATCAAGTCCTGGATCGACAAGCACCCCGACTACGCCGACCTGGTGGTCGAGGAGACCGCGTGACCGGACATGGGGGGCGCGGCCGGTGACCGACTACGGCCACCCGGTGCAGTTCGGCGCGTTCCTGACCCCGGCCAACGCCGACCCGGACCGGGTGGTCGCGCTGAGCCGGCATGTCGAGCAGGCGGGGCTGGACCTGGTCACCTTCCAGGACCACCCGTACCAGCCGGCGTTCCTCGACACCTGGACCCTGCTGGCGTACGTCGCCGCGGCGACCGACCGGGTGCGGCTGGCGCCCAACGTCCTCAACCTGCCCTTGCGGCCGCCGGCGGTCGTGGCCCGGGCCGCGGCCAGTCTGGACCTGCTCAGCGGCGGCCGGCTCGAGCTCGGTCTCGGATCCGGGGCCTTCTGGGACGCCATCGAGGGCATGGGAGAGTCTCGCCGCTCGCCCGGTGACGCGGTCACCGCCCTCGAGGAAGCCATTACGGTGATCCGGACGCTCTGGGACACCGGCAGCCGGGGGGGTGCCCGGGTCGACGGCGAGTTCTACCGCCTCCGCGGCGCCAAGCGCGGGCCGGCACCGGCGCATCCGGTGCAGATCTGGCTGGGCGCGTACAAGCCGCGGATGCTGCGGCTGACCGGCCGGCTCGCCGACGGCTGGCTGCCGTCGGCGGGATATCTGCCGCCCGAGGCGCTGGCCGCCGCCAACGCCGTCATCGACGACGCGGCCCAGGCCGCCGGCCGGGACCCCGGCACCGTCCGGCGGCTGTACAACGTCAACGGCCGCCTCAGCACCCGCAGCGTCGGGTTCCTCCAGGGTCCGGTGGACCAGTGGGTGGAGGAGCTGACCCGGTTGGCGGTCGAGGACGGCATCGGCACGTTCATCCTCGGCTCCGACGACCCCGGGCTGCTCAGCCGGTTCGGTGCCGAGGTCGCGCCCGCCGTCCGCGCGGCCGTCGAGCGGGAGCGTCGGCCGCCCGCCGTCGCCGGCCCCCCCACCGGCCCCGCCGCGACGCCGTCGGCGGGCGTACCCGGGTCGGCGTCGGCGCAGCACCCGCACCGCTACCACGCGTCGTTCACCGTGGTCCCGACCCCCGACGACGGCACCCGGCTCAGCGGGGAGCAGCTGCTCGACGAGCCCACCCGGCCGGTCGGGCCCGCCCCGGACCCCGAGCGGACCTACACCGCCCACCAGCTCGCCTCGGCCCAGCATCTGGTCGACATCCACGACCACCTCCGCCGCGAGCTGGACCAGGCCCGCGACCTGGTGCGGCAGGTCACCGGCGGCGTGATCGACGTCGTAGCCGCCCGCCAGCAGGTCAACCAGATGGCTCTCCGCCAGAACCGGTGGACGGTGGGTGCGCACTGCGCGGCGTACAACTACCTGCTGACCAGCCACCACGGCATCGAGGACCAGGCAGTCTTCCCGCGACTGCGGACCGCCGACCCGCGGCTGGGGCCCGTGCTGGACCGGCTGGAGGGCGAGCACCACGTGATCCACGACGTGCTCAACCGGGTGGACGCCGCCCTGGTGGCGTTCGTCGGCGCCGACGACCAGGGCGTCGAGCTGACCCGCACCGTGGACGCGCTCAGCGATGCGCTGCTGTCCCACCTGGCCTACGAGGAACGGGAGCTGGTCGAGCCGCTGGCCCGCACCGAGCTGTTCACCCGCTGACCGCGGGTCCCACCCTGGGCGGCGGGTCGCCGGCCAGCAGCCACCGCACGGACGCTTCGAGCAGCGCCACCCGCCCAGCGCTGGCGTACGAGGCCGTGTCGTGGCCGAGCGCGTCGTAGACGACCCGGCCGGGGCCCGGCTGCCGCGCCCACACCAGCGGGTGCCGGTGGCCCTCGTGTTCGTGCTCGTACAGCACGGTGGTGTCGGCGCGCGTGGCCAGGTCGGTGTAGCGCTCGTCCAGGACCTCGAAGTCGCCCAGTCCCCGGGTGATCGGGTGCTCCGCCCCGCTGCGGAGGATGCGGGCGGCCCCCCGCGGCGGGTGCATGGTCCGACCCCGGACCCACCGGCCGCCGAGGATCCGTTCCCACCCGGGCAGTGCGGGCATCGAGGTCGCGGAGGCGTGCAGGGCCAGCAGGGAGCCGCCGCCGCCCAGGTAGCTGTCCAGCCCGGCCTCCACCGCGGCGACCGCCCCGGCCGGCCGGGGACGGGCCGGGTTGCCGATGTTCACCACGAGCAGCCGGCACCCGCCCGGCGCCGCCAGCCGGCCCTCGACGTCGCCCGTGACGGCGACCCGGTGACCGAGGCCGCGGACCACGTCGGCCACCCGCGCCGACGTCTCGTCGAAGCGGTGCCAGCGATCCGCGTACGCTCCGGCGCCCGACACCACCACCACCGGATCCGGCCTCGGTGACCTCACTGGTCGGCCGGAGGCTGACCCAGGTGCAGGACGTTCCCGTCCGGGTCGGCGACCTTGGCGACCCGCTCCCCCCAGGGCGCCTCCGCCGGCTCGTCCAGCACGGCCCCGCCCGCCGCGCGGACCCGGCATGCGGCGGCGTCGCAGTCCTCGGTGTAGATCCACAGCGCCACCCGCTGCGGGTCGGTGGCCGGCGGCGCCGCGGGCTCCCGCCCGATCCCCAGGTGCCCGCCGGCCAGGTCGAGAGCGACATAGCCGGCCTCACCCTCGGCGGGGAACCGATAGCTCACCACCGCGTCCAGCGCGGTCCGGTAGAACGCGACCAGGCGGTCGAGGTCGGGGCTGCTGAGGATGGGGAAGATCTGGGTGTACGCCACGGTCACCGCCTTCGTCGGGGGTGGCGTCTACCGTAACGGCCGGGAGGTGGGGGGATGCTGACCACGATCGCGGTGCGGAACTACCGCTCGCTGCACGAGCTGCGGGTGCCGCTCGGCCGGCTGACGGTGGTGACCGGCGCGAACGGCAGCGGCAAGTCCAACCTGTACCGCGCCCTGCGGCTGCTGGCCGACTGCGCCGACCGGCGGGTGATCGGCTCGCTGGCCCGGGAGGGCGGCCTGCCCTCGGTGCTGTGGGCCGGACCCGAGACCATCGGGCGGTCGGTCCGCTCCGGTGAGCACCAGCTGGAGGGCACCCGACGCACCGGCCCGGTCAGCCTCGGTCTGGGCTTCGCCTCCGACGACTTCTCCTACCTGGTGGATCTGGGTCTGCCGCCGGGGATCCCCCGGTCGGCGTTCGACCTGGATCCCGAGATCAAGCGTGAGCTGGTGTGGACCGGCCCCCAGCTGCGGCCGTCGAGTCTGCTGGCCCGGCGCAACGGGGGGTTGCTGCAGCTGCGGGGCGACGACGACGGGTGGCAGCCGGTGACGGACCGGCTGCGGACCTACGAGAGCGTGCTCACCGAGGTCAACGACCCGCGGTCGGCCCCGGAGCTGCTGGCGGTCCGCGACCAGGTCCGGTCCTGGCGGTTCTACGACCAGTTCCGGACCGATGTCGACGCGCCCGCCCGCCGGGTGCAGATCGGGACCCGGACCCCGGTGCTCGGCGGCGACGGACGCGACCTGGCGGCGGCGCTGCAGACCATCCTGGAGATCGGGGACGAGGGTGGTCTGGCCCGAACCGTCGACGACGCTTTCCCCGGCGCGGAGCTCGGGGTGGCCGCCGAGGGCGGGCGGTTCGAGCTGCGGCTGAGCGGGCCCGGTCTGCTCCGCCCGCTGACCGGCGCAGAGCTGTCCGACGGCACCCTCCGCTACCTGCTGCTGGTGGCCGCGCTGCTCAGCCCTCGGCCGCCAGCCTTGATGGTCCTGAACGAGCCGGAGACCAGCCTGCACCCGAGCCTGCTGCCCTCCCTGGCCCGGCTGATCGCCACCGCCGCCGAGCGCAGCCAGATCCTGGTGGTGACCCACGCTCCGGACCTGGTGCAGGCCCTGGCCGCGATGGCGGCGGCGGCGACCCTGGAGCTCGTCAAGGAGCTCGGGGAGACGCGGGTGGACGGCGTCGGCCGGCTGGAGGGGCCGCCCTGGAGCTGGGGCAGCCGGTGATCAGGGCCGCGTCCGGGTACGCCTCAGCCAGACCAGGCCCAGCACCGGGAGCACCAGCGGGACGAAGCCGTACCCGATCCCGTACAGCGACCAGACGGTGGCCCGTGGGAAGGCGACCGGGTCGGCCAGACTGAGACTGCCGACGGTGAGCACCCCGACCAGCTCGATCACGATGGCGACCAGGGCCACTCGTCGCGACGTCCGGGTGCCGCGGGCGAGGGTAAGGGTGGCCACGACGTAGATCAGGCCGGCCAATGCCGACAGCAGGTAGGCCAGCGGGGCCTCATCGAACCGGGTGGCGAGCTGCACCCCGGCCCGGGCGCAGGCCGCAAGCGCGAAGATCGCGTACACGGCCACCAGGACACGGCCCGGGCCGGAGGCAGTGAACCGCGGACCCGGCGGCCCGCCGGCGCTCACGCGGGGACCCACAGGCTGAGCAGCCGCAGGGTCATCACCAGCACCGCACCCGCGGCCACGGCCAGCACCACCCCGGAGAACCGGGTGCGCTCGGTGTTGGCCCAGAACCAGGCCACGGGAATCAGCACCACCACCCCGATCAGGTAGCCGACCGTGGTCGCGGCCTCGGCCGGACGGAAGCCCCCGGCCAGGCGAGCCAGCGCGATCACGCTCTGCGCGAGCGTGACGACCTCCACGAAAGCCGCATACAGCAGCTGGGCCTTACCGGGGGGCTTGTCCGCCACGGCCGTGACCACCCCCCAGACGACCGAGACCCCGGCCACGATCATCACCGCGTACGCGAGCCCGCTGAACACGACCACAACCTAACCGCTCGGCCGCCGCAGCAACCGCGCCCGCCCGGGGGTGGATGTGTGATCCTGGCGGGGTGCCGAAGATCGCCGCCCGCCCCGGCCGCCGGCCCGGCAACCAGGACACCCGCGGGCAGATCCTGGCCGCCGCCCGGGAGGCGTTCGCGGCGCGCGGCTTCACCGGGGTGACCCTGCGGTCGATCGCGGCCGCCGCCGGGGTGGACGCCGCGCTCATCCATCACTACTTCGACAGCAAGCAGGCCCTCTTCCTGGCCGTGGTGCGGCTGCCCGTCGACCTGCCGGCCCTGGTCGCCGAGGTCACCGCCGGGGGCCACGCCGGGCTCGGTCCGCGCCTGGTCACCCGGGCCCTGCAGATCTGGGAGGGACCCCACCGGGCGGCGCTGGTGGCCGCCCTGCGGACCACCCTGGCCGACCCCGCCCTGTCCCGGCCGTTCACCGAGTTCCTGACCTTCGAGGTGATCGGCCAGGTGCTGCGCGATCCGGACCTGCCGGCGCCGGAGGCCGACCTGCGCGCCGGCCTCGCCGCCTCGCAGATGCTCGGGCTGCTCGTCGGCCGGTACGTGGTCGAGCTGCCGACCCTGACCGGTCCGACCCCGGCCGACCTGGTGGCCGCCGTCGGCCCCCAGGTCCAGCGCTACATCGACGGCGACTTCCCCCGCATCCGGCCGCACCAGGAGGTGCCCAATGAGTGACCGACCGAGCGTCGTCGGGTGGGACGAGGAGCGGGCCCGCCGGTGGCTGAACACCGCCGGGGACCGGGAACGGCAGCTCGAGCCGGTGTCCGACGCCCTGTTCGAGGCCGCCGACCTGCAGCCCGGTGAACGCGTGCTGGACGTCGGCTGCGGCACCGGGCCGACCACCGTCCGAGCCGCCCGGCTGGTGGGCACCGACGTCGGTGACCCGCAGGGTCGGGTGGTCGGCACCGACCTCTCCCCCACCCTGATCGAAGCAGCGAGCCTGCGGCCTCAACCCGACGGCATCGAGTGGGTGGTCGCCGACGCGCAGACCCACGACTTCGGCGCCGGTGCGTTCGACCTGGTGCTGTCCCGGATGGGGGTGATGTTCTTCCCCGACCCAATGGCCGCGTTCGCGAACCTGGCCACCGCCTGCCGGCCCGGCGGCCGTCTGGCGCTGGCTGTCTGGCGCCGGCGGGAGGACTCGCCCGTGTTCGGCGTCCCGTACGCCGAGGTGGTCGCCGCGTTGGCCCGGATGGGCGCCGACTACACCGAGCCGCCGGCCGACGCGGCCCAGTTCAGCCTGGCCACCGCCGGCCCCGACCTGCTCGGCGCGGCGGGCTGGAGCGAGGTCACCCTCCGGCCGGACGACCGCCGGATCTACGTCAGCGGGCCGGGCGACCCCGCCCACGTGGCCGCCGGCATCCTGGAGCTCGGACCCAGTCGGGTGGTCACCGAGGACCAGCCGCCGGAGGTGATCGCCGAGCTGCGCCGACACCTCACCCGCTGGGCCGCCGAGCGGCACGACGGGGCCGGCGTGCCGCTGCCCGGCGGTTTCCTGATCATCACTGCGCGGCGGCCGTGACCCGGTGAGCGACTGGCAGGGCATCAGCCGGCTCCGAGACCTCGAGACCCGCTCGATCAGCGCCGAGAACCCCGACGGGGCCCCGGGCGGGGGTGCCCGAGCCCGCGAGGGCACCGGCGCCCACGCCGCTCGCGACCTGGGCGTGGGCTGGAAGGTGTCCCCGTCGGTGTCCGTCCCGGCCGGAACCGGGCAGGATCTGGCGGTGATCACCGGGTCCGGGGTGATCACCCACGTCTGGCTGACCACCCACCGGAGCCACTGGCGAACCATGATCATCCGCGCCTGGTGGGACGACGCCGCCGAGCCCGCCGTCGAGGTGCCGCTCGGCGACTTCTTCTGCCAGGGCTGGGGCCGGTTCGCCCCGGTGTCCTCGGCGGTGGTCGCGGTCAACCCGTACGGCGGGTTCAACTCCTACTGGCCGATGCCGTTCGGCCGCAACGCGCGGATCAGCGTCGAGAACCGCGGCGCCGCGGAGGCCCTGGTCTACTACCAGGTCAGCTACGAGCTGGGCGCCGACACCAGCGAGCTCGGCTACCTGCACGCCCAGTTCCGGCGCAGCAACCCGGTGCCGCGCGGCGAGACCCACCCCGTCCTGGGCCGGGTCGAGGGCCGCGGCCACTACGTCGGCACCTACCTGGCCTGGGGGGTGAACGCCCCGGGCTGGTGGGGCGAGGGGGAGGTCAAGTTCTACCTCGACGCCGACGAGGAGTTCCCGACCATCGCCGGCACCGGGACCGAGGACTACTTCGGCGGAGCCTGGAACTTCGACGTCCCCGGGCAGGGGTACAGCGAGTTCAGCACCCCCTACCTGGGCCTGCCGCAGGTCCTGCGTCCCGACGGCCGCTACGCCAGCCAGCAACGGTTCGGACTGTACCGCTGGCACCTGCCCGACCCGGTCCGGTTCGCGTCCGCGCTCCGGGTCGACATCCAGGCGTTGGGCTGGCGACCGGACGGGCGGTACCGGCTGCTCAGCGACGACGTCGCGTCCACCGCGTGGTTCTACCTGGACCGACCCGCCACCGCGCGGCCGCAGCTGCCCGAACCCGCCGAGCTCGAGGTCGACGGCCTGCCCTCGGAGTGATCGGCGGGCGCGCGGCAGACCCCGCGGCGGGCCGCTCACCGGCGTCGACTACCCGGCACCCGGACCGGCCGTCCATGATGGGCGGATGCTGATCCGGGGCGTGACGACCGAGGGGCGGCCGGCGTTCGAGGCCGTTCTGCGGCACGGCCAGCCCCCGGACGTCGCCGCGTGGCAGGCCGGGTTCGTCGCGGTCCGCCCGCTGCGGGCCGACCGGGTGTCCGACGAGCTGGTTCTGACTCTGCAGGTCCGCCGAACCCGGAGGGACGACACACCGCCCGAGCGGGTGAGACGCGGTCGGGACCGCGATCTCGTCCTCGGGGAGCGCGACGTGGCGGTCCCCCGGCAACGGGTGGCCGCCTACGCCGTGGTGATCTCCGACCGGGGCCTGCTGGCGACCCAGTACTCCGGCAAGACCGCGGTGGGCGGCCGCTGGGGGATGCCGGGCGGCGGGGTCGACGACCGCGAGCAGCCCACCGACACGGTGCTCCGGGAGGTGCACGAGGAGACCGCGCAGACCGTCGTGCTGGGCGAGCTGGTCACCGTCCAGTCCTCGCACTGGGTGGGCCGCAGCCCGAGCCGGCGCGTCGAGGACTTCCATGCGGTCCGTCTGGTGTACCGGGCCGAGTGCCCGGACCCGACCGACGTCCGGGTGCTCGACGCCGACGGCACTACGGCCGACGCCCGCTGGGTGCCGGTCGGGCAGTGGCGGTCGCTGACCTGGACGACCGGCTGGCAGCAGCTGCTGGCCGAGCTGCTGCGCGGGACCTGAGGGCCCGGCCCGGGCGCGCACGAGTCAACCGGTCTCGGGTCACCGGTCTCAGTCACCGGTCTCAGGTCAACCGGTCTCAGGTCAACCGGTCTCAGGTCAACCGGTCTCAGGGGGTGTCGTCCTGCCGGGCGAGGGCGGCCAGCTGCTCGTTGTAGGCCCGCAGGTCGGCGTCACCGTCGCGGTCGGCCTTGCGGTCCCGGCGGCGCGCCTCGTGGGTGTCGCTGCGCACCCAGCTGATGATCAGCGCGACGCCGATCAGCAGGGACGGGATGTCCCCGGTGCCCCACGCGATCGCGCCGCCGCGCTGCTGGTCGGCCAGCAGGGCCGCGTCGTCGGTCAGGCCGAGCGCGTGCCACCAGTCCGGGGCGAGCAGCTGACCGGAGGACATCAGGGAGATCCCGAAGAACGCGTGGAAGCCCAGCATCATCAGCAGCAGCACCAGCCGCAGGGGGTACGGGGGGCGTTCCGGTCCCGGGTCCAGGCCGACCAGCGCCCAGACGAACAGGTACCCGCTGAGCAGGAAGTGCGCCGTCATCAGCACGTGGCCGACGTGGGTGAACATGGCCAGGTCGATCAGCTGCGTGTAGTAGAAGGCAACCAGGCCGCCGGTGAACAGGGCGGTGGCCACGATCGGGTGCCCCAGGACCCTCAGCAGACGGGAGTGCACCGCGGCCAGCAGCACCTCGCGGGGCCCCAGGCTGCCGTCGGTGCGGGCCCGTAGCGCGCGCAGGGCCAGGGTGACGGGCGCGCCGAAGACCAGCAGCAGCGGGACGATGATCATCAACGCCATGTGCTGCACCATGTGCAGGCTGAAGCTCAGCCGGCCGTAGACGCCCGGCCCCCCACTGGTCAGGAACACCAGCACGGCGCAGCCCAGCAGCCAGAACACGGTGCGCGCCACCGGCCAACGGTCCCCGCGACGGCGCAGGCGGACCAGGCCGGCCAGGTACAGGCCGACCATGGCCCCGGCCACCACCAGCCAGACGATCGAGGGGTAGTAGGCACTCAGGTAGCGACCGAGCGTCCACGGCGCCGGCACCGGGTGGCCGAGCAGGACCGCGACGGGGTCCAGGGTGGTGCCCGGGTCGGGCGGCACGGACCGAGACAGCGCGACGGCCAGACCCATCGTGGCCCCCATCACCGCGACCTCGACGGCCGCCAACCGCACGAACACCGTCCGGCCGACCCCGTCGACGCCCAGCCGAGGGATGCTGAGCGCGCGGTGCCGCCAGCCGGCCACGCCCAACAGGCCCAGCGCCGCCACCTTGCCGAGCACCAGCAGCCCGTAGCCGCTGGTCACGGCCGTGGGCGACCCGAGGCGGAGCAGGGCGTTGACCACCCCGGACGCCGCCACCAGCACGAAACACACCCCGGCCAGCGTCGAGTATCGGCCGACCACGGTGGGCAGCTGCCGGCCGAGCCGGCCGGAGAACAGCAGCACGGCGATCAGGCCCCCCACCCACAGGCAGGCGCCGACCAGGTGCAGGGCCAGGCTGTCGACGGAGTTCATGTGGTCGGCCGTGCCGGCCGCGTGGCCGGCCAGGGCGAGCGGCAGCAGGGCGAGCACGGCGAGACCGGCGGCCAGCGCGAGATGGAGCGGTCGAGCGGCGACCAGCACCACGTTGATCACGACCAGCACCACCAGCGCGCTCACGCCGAGCGCCTTGCCGAGGTCGACCTGGCCCAGCACCGAGCCGAGGACGCTGCCGAACCCCGGGGTGAACGGGCGGACGGCGGCCAGGTCCGCGGCGGTCAGCACGAGCACTGCGGCCGCTGCGGCCAGCCATCCGACGGCGAACCGACGGGCGGCCATGGCCAGGGCCCGCTGCAGCTCGCCGAGCCCGCCCCCCGCGCCGCGCTCAGGCGCCACGAAGAAGGCCGCCACGACCAGGGTGCCCAGCGTGGCGGCGGCGCACAGGTCGTGCAGCACGCGGGCCACCGGCAGGCCGTAGCGGACCAGCGCCCCCGGGTCGAAGATGCGCGGGGTCACCGCCCGCAGCTGGCCGGTGATCCCCAGCAGTCCCAGAGCCACCAGCACCGCGGCGGCACCGGCGGCGCTGGGCCCGATCACCGCCGCCCGGCTCGGTCCGGCGGCACCGCTCGGCGGCCGGTCGGCGACGGTCTCCGGCCCCGGGGCCGCCGCGGTCCCACGGCCCGTCCGTCTACGCACCGTCACAGTCTAGGGACGGCGGCCCGGGCGGCGGCCGGCGAACCGGTTGGCCGGTCAGTCGGGCGGTAGCCGGTCCCCTGGTCGACCGGGGACAGGAAGCTTCGAATCTCCTCGATCATCTCCTTCTGGTCAGGTCTCCACTCGGCGCTCGCGCGCACCGTGCACCCGTACGGCTCAGGCTCGGAGGTCCAGTCGAAGTCGTACGTGCCGGGTGAGCCGGACGACGGGCGACGACGAGACGCTCCCCGTCGACCTCCAGCTCGACAGGATCGAGGCAGCCGGGGGTGGCGGCGCCATCCCGGCGTCGCGTGCTGGTCCGGACGGACCGGAGCCGGGTCGTCGTCGGCCTACGCGCGCCACATGGGTGGCAGGCTGGCGCACGGGAAGTCCCTGGCGACCGGAGACACGACCCGCTGCGGTCGCTGAGCCAGGTCGAGGATGGAGACCGTGCTCGAGCTGGGCTGGGTCGTCCGCGACGCCCTGACCGGCCGCGGCTATGCGACCGAGATCGGACGTGCAGCACTCGCGTGGGCGGCGGCCTTCTTCCCGCACCTACCCGTCGTGGCCTTCACGGAGGTGCACAACCAGGCATCGCGCGCTGTGATGCACCGCCTCGGCCTGCACGACGCTGGCGTGATCCACCGGGAGGGCCTCATCGCGGGACGGCCCGGACTGCACCCCGAGGCGCCCTTCGCGCTCTACCGGGCCGAGCAGCTCCCGTCGCCGGTTCAACGGCACCGCTCCTCCACGTAGAAGCTGGCCGGCTCGGGTCACCTGAAGGACCGGCCTCCAGGGGAGGGATCGCACATCGACGTCAGCTGGGCTCACCGGTCTCTGTGCGGTCGGCGTCCGAGCCGACGTGGCCGGTCGAGGTCGGGCGTGCGAGAGGTGCTGTCGCCGTCTGGGGACTGTCCAGGGTCCTCATCGGCCCGGACCATCGACATGTCGGTGGTTCTCGATGCCACGGCGGCCGATCAGCGGCCGATCACTTCTTCGACTTCTTCGACTTCTTCGAGCCCCTGGCGGCCTTCGACTCCTTCGCGCTCGCCTTCTTCTCTCGTGACGTCGCGGACTGCCGGTCGTTCGCCTTCTGCAGGGCGTCGACCAGCTCCGCCTTCGACATCGACGACCGACCGGGGATCTGCAGCTGCTTGGCCAGGTCGTAGAGGTGCCGCTTGAGAGGCCCTGGTGTCGACGCCGCCGGCGGTGGGCCGGTTCGTCTCTCGGCCGCCCTCAGCCTGGGCGTCTGACGGACCCTTCCTGCCCTTCTCCTTCTTCCTCCACCGATCACCCACCTTCTCGTGGGTGTACTTCAGCGCCGCGAACGCCACCTGGTGGGCGCGCTGTTCGTCGCCATACCGGTCGATGGCTGCGTCGTAGGCCTTGGTGAAGGTCCGCTGCGCCTTGCCGCCGGAATTCTGCAGCGTGCTGGGCAGCTCACTCTGCTTCGGTTTGCCGGACCTGGTCGTCTTGGGCATGTCGGCTCCTCTCGTCGAGCCGCATCGGCCCGATGGTGAATCCCGCGCAGGTGCCGCTCGACCGCGGCACAACACCGTCGTCGGAGTCACCACCCTGCCAGCACCGCACGAGGCGTCTCCGGAGGGTCGCAGGAGTGGCGATTCCACCGTCGTCGCGCGGGTCGACGAGCCAGAGGCGTGGCGCCGCGTCGGGCCCCCCGCTGTGGCAGCCCCCACGGCCCCGGCGATACTCGCACCCACGTCGTGCCCCCTCGCGGCGGGAATCGGAGTGACCCCCATGAGCCTGCTCCGTGTTCGCCCGATGGTGGCGATCGTGGCCGCGCTCAGTCTGCTCGGCCCGTTGACCTTGACCGGCCCGGCCGAGAGCGGCCGGTGGCCCGGCGTCCAGTCCGCCGCGGCTGCGGCCTACCCCAAGCCGGGGCAGCGCGGCAGCAAGGTGTCGGCACTGCAGAAGCAGCTGGTCGAGGCCAACTACCTCCGAGCCCAGTACCGCACCGGCTACTACGGCAGCAAGACCCGAGCCGCGGTGAAGCGGCTGCAGCGGGCGTACGCGATCAAAGCCACCGGCCGGATGGGCTCGGCGACGGCGGGGGCCCTGACCACGGCCGTACGGAAGATGACCGGACCCCGCACCTGGTACCACACCGAGACCATCGGGCGGTCCCAGAGCGGCCGGCCGATCGTCGCCTACCGCGCGGGGCAGGCGGGGATGCCGGTCGTCGTCGTCGCCGCCACCATGCACGGCGAGGAGGACTTCGGTCAGTACCTGGCGTACGGGCTGCTGGAGGGCCGCCCGATCACCGGCGTCGACCTGTGGGTGGTGCCCGTGCTCAACCCGGACGGGCTCGCCCAGGACCGGCGCTGGGTGAACGGTCACGTCGACCTGAACCGGAACTTCCCGTACGCGTGGGTGAAACGGGCCAACAGCGGGCCGCGGGCGGTGTCCGAGCGGGAGACCGCGGTGACGATGACGTTCCTGGCCCGGGTCCGGCCGCGGTTCCTGGTCTCCTGGCACCAGCCGCTGTACGGCGTCGACACCGACAAGGTGAAGGACCTGGCCCTGTCCCGGCGGCTGTCGGCCAACCTGCGGATCCCGCTCCGCCGCCTGGACTGCGGCGGGGAGTGCCACGGCACCATGACCGCCTGGTACAACCACACCTACGCCGGCGTCGGCCGTCACCGTCGAGTACGGGTCGAAGGCGCGCTCGACCGCGGCGGATGAAGACCACCGACGCCGACGCGGTGCTGGCCGCGGTGGGCGGCCGACGCGGCTGACCGCGGACGTCGTCCCGGCGGCCGCCGGGACCCGGTCAGCCGATGTCGCCCAGCAGGTCCTGGCGGGTCAGCACCCCGACCGGCTTGCCGTCGTCGAGGACGAGCAGGGCGTCGTCCTCCTCCTCCAGCAGGGCGACGGCCTTGGCCACCGGCTCGGACGCCCCGAGCACCGGCAGGGAGTGCTCCATCACCGACTCGACCGCGTCGGCCGGCCGGGCCCGCCGGCCGAACAGGGCGCCGAGCAGCCCGCGCTCGCTGACCGACCCGACCACCTCCGCCGCCATCACCGGCGGCTCGGCCCGCACCACCGGCATCTGCGAGACCCCGTACTCCCGCAGGATGCCGACCGCCTCGGCGATGGTCTCGTTGGGATGGGTGTGCACCAGCGACGGCAGGCTGCCGGACTTCTCCCGCAGCACGTCGCCCACCACCCGCTCGTCGGTGCGGGACGCGAACCCGTACCGGGCCAGCCACTCGTCGTTGAACACCTTGGTCAGGTAGCCGCGGCCCGAGTCGGGCAGCAGCACGACCACCACGTCGTCGGGGCCCAGCTCGGCGGCCAGCCGCAGCGCGGCCTGCGCCGCCATCCCGCACGAGCCGCCGACCAGCAGCGCCTCCTCCCGGGCCAGCCGCCGGGTCATGGCGAAGGAGTCGGCGTCGGAGACCTCGATGATGCGGTCGGGGATGCTGGCGTCGTAGGCGGTCGGCCAGAAGTCCTCGCCCACCCCCTCGACCAGGTACGGCCGGCCGCTGCCGCCGGAGTACACCGAGCCGCTGGGGTCGGCCCCGATCACCTGCACCCGCCCGCCGGAGACCTCCTTGAGGTAGCGACCGGTGCCGCTGATGGTGCCGCCGGTGCCGATGCCGGCCACGAAGTGCGTGACCTTGCCGTCGGTCTGCCGCCAGATCTCGGGGCCGGTGGACTCGTAGTGGCTGAGCGGGTTGTTGGGGTTGGAGTACTGGTCGGGCTTCCAGGCCACCCTCGATCTCGCGGACCAGCCGGTCCGAGGTCGAGTAGTAGGAGTCCGGGTGGTCGGGGTCCACCGCGGTCGGGCAGACCACCACCTCGGCCCCGTAGGCGGCGAGCACGTTCCGCTTGTCCTCGCTGACCTTGTCGGGGCAGACGAACACGCAGTGATAGCCCTTGGACTGGGCCACGATCGCCAGCCCGACGCCGGTGTTGCCGCTGGTCGGCTCGACGATGGTGCCGCCGGGCCGGAGCTTGCCCTCCCGCTCGGCCGCCTCGATCATCTTCACCGCGATCCGGTCCTTCACCGAGCCGCCGGGGTTCATGTACTCGATCTTGGCCAGTACCAGCGGGGCCAGCCCCGCGGTGACCTTGGACAGCTTGACCAGCGGGGTGTTGCCCACCAGGTCGATCAGCGACTCGACGTACTGCATGGGTGCGAGCCTAGACGTCACCCGCTCGACCCCTCCCCTGGCCCCGGACCCGGCGGCTGACACCTGCCCGCCGTCCCCCACCTACACGCGATTCTCCAGATGCGCGCGAAGTTTCGCGCGCATCTGGACGAATCGCGTGGAGGTGGGGTGGCGTCGACCGGGGCGACACGCACGCGGGCCGCGCACCCGGGGTGGGTGCGCGGCCCGCGGACTGGTGCCGGGGTGGTGCGGGGACTACCGGCGGATGTAGGAGATCAGCCGGAGCAGCTCGATGTAGAGCCAGACCATGGTGACGGTCAGGCCGAACGCGCCGCGCCAGGACTCGTTGGCCGGGGCCCCCATGGCCACGCCCTGCTCGATGTAGTCGAAGTCGAGGATCAGGTTGAGCACCGCCAGCACGATCGCCACCGCGGAGATGCCGATGCTGAGCAGGCTGACCGGACCGGTGATGCCGCCCCGCAGGCCGGCGCCTCCGGTGACCAGGCTGAAGACGAAGTTGATCAGCAGCACCCCGGCCAGGGCCAGGGTCGAGATGATGACCACCTTGCGGAACTTCGGCGTCACCCGGATGTTGAAGAACTTGTACGCCGCCAGGGTCAGGCCGGCCGCGACGAAGGTGGCCAGCACCGCCTGCGCGACGATCCCCGGGTACAGCCCCTCGAAGACCTTGCTGATCATGCCGATGAAGACGCCCTCGATCACGGCGTACACGAACACCAGCGGCGGGGAGACCACCCGGCGGAAGGAGACCAGCAGCACCACGCCGAAACCGACCAGCGCCGACAGGATCAGGGCCGGCATGTACAGCGCCGGTGGCATGAACACCCAGGCCAGGGCGGCCGAGATGGCCAGCACCCCCATCACCACGGCGGTCTTGGTGATCACGTCGTCGAAGGTCATCCGGCCTTCGGGGACCTGCGTGCCCGGCTGGCCGTAGCCCCGTGGCGGCTGGCCGCCGTACGGGTCCTGGACCGGCGACTGCTGGTAGGCCTGCGGGTAGGGGTTGTACTGGTTGTACTGCTGCTGCCCGTACGGGCCCTGGGGGGCTGCGGGTGTGAACGCGTCCTTCTTGGAGAGGATCGGGTTCGAACTGCGCAACATGGAGGGTCCTCCTGCTCATCCGCACCACGGTGGTGCGACTTCCATCGTACGCAACGCACGCAGGGCGTCCCCTCTTCCGGTCTGGGAAACGGCTGAGAAAGCCACGGTGGACGCCGGACGTGCCCCCGATGGGGATCGAACCCATACTGGGGCGGGTTTAAGCCGCCTGCCTCTGCCAATTGGGCTACGGGGGCGGGGGCGCTGCGCCTCGCGCCCCGGCACCGGCACCGCACCGGCACCGAGCAGCCTACCGAGGCTCAGGGTGCCTCGAGGTAGACCTGGCGGGCGTGCAGCGCGTGGGCGCCGGTGACCCGGTCCAGGAACAGCAGCCCGGCGCAGTGGTCGATCTCGTGTTGCAGCGCCCGCGCCTCGAAGGCGTCGGTGCTGATGGTGACCCGTTCCCCGGTCACCGGCAGCTGGCCGCGCACCGTGAGCCGGGTCGGACGCTTCACATCGCCGGTCAGGTCCGGCACCGACATACAGCCCTCCCGGGCCTTCTCGTTCCGGGTCGCCTCGGTCACCTCGGCGTTGACCAGCACCAGCAGACCGTGGGTGGTCCTGGTCTTGGGGTGGCTGCTGACGTCCACGCAGAACGCCTGCGCCGAGACGCCGACCTGCGGAGCGGCCAGGCCGACGCAGCCCGGGGACACGCGCATGGTGGCCACCAGGTCGGCGCACAGCTGGGCCACCTCGGGGCTCGTCGGGTCCAGCGCGGCACCCGCCCGGGACAGCACCGTCGCGGGAGCGCGGACGACCTCCAGCACCCGGCCCTCGGGCAGGGCCGGCAGCTCGATCGCCGTCACAGCTCGTCGCGCTCGATCGGGCGGAGGCCGACCTCGACGCCGAGGGTCTGGGCCGCGCGGGTCAGCTCGGCGTCCAGGGCGCCCGGGTCGGCAGTGGCGGGGAGCTCGACCTCGGCCACCAGCACGTAGAGCGATCCGGACAGCCGCGTGGTGAGGTCGGTGATGTTGCCGCCCGCCGCGGCCACCACCCCGGCCAGCCGAGCCACGATGCCCAACCGGTCCGCCCCGTGCACCGTGATCAGGTAGGCCGATCCGATCGGGGCCGAGCTGTCCTCGGCCGGGACCTCGCGGACGTCGACGGCGAGGGAGTCGTCGGCCAGCGGCGCGAGCGCGGTGCGGACCTCGGCCACGTCGGCGGAGCCCGCGCAGATCAGGGTCATCGCGAAGTGGCCGCGCAGCAACGTCATCGAGGAGTCCTCCAGGTTCATCCCGCAGCCGGACAGCGCGTCCGCGGTCTGCGCGATGATCCCGGGCCGGTCGTGCCCGAGAACGGTGATGGCCAGGTTCGTCACCCGGGCATTCTGCCAGGGTCCGGTGGCGAGCAGGCCACCTCAGGGGCGCAGCAGCGCGAGCGCGATGCCGTCCAGGATGTCGGACTCGCTGACCGTGAGCGTGTCGGCCCCGACCAGGCGAGCCACCCGAGTCACCACCAGCGCACCGCCGGTGATCACGTCGGCGCGGCCCGGGTGCATCGAGGGGATGGCCCGGATCTCCTCGACCGTCATTCCCGCCAGCCAGTCCAGCAGCCCGGGCAGCTGCTCGGTCGGCAGCCGGGCGCCGTGGACCTTCGCCCGGTCGTAGCGCTCGAGGCCGAGGAAGGCCGCGGCCAGGGTGGTCACCGTGCCGGCCACCCCGATCCAGGTCCCGACGGAGGCGAAGTCGACCCCGCTGCCGGCGAGCAGCCGGTCGACGTAGGCCTCCGCGTCGACGCGGCCCGCCGGGTCGGGTGGGCTTCCGCGCAGGAACCGCTCGGTCACCCGAACTGACCCGACGTCGAGCGAGACGGCCCGCTCGATGCCGGCCTCCCCGTGGCCCTGGACCAGCTCGGTCGAGCCGCCGCCGACATCGGTGAGCAGCGCGCGCCCCGGCACCACCCCGACGCCGCTGACCGCCCCGGCGTAGGAGAGCTGCGCCTCCCGCTCCCCGCTGATGATGTCGGGCCGGACGCCCAGCCGCTGCTCGATGCCGGCGAAGAACTCCTCGCGGTTCCGCGCGTCCCGGGAGGCAGAGGTGGCTACGAAGTGGATCCGCTCGGTCGGCACCCCCGCGTCCCGGACCAGCTGGGCGTAGTCGTCGGTGACGGCGAAGGTCCGGGCCAGGGCGTCGGGGTGGAACTCGCCGGTGGCGTCCACGCCCTGGCCCAGGCGGACGATCTCGGTGCGCCGCACCCATTCGGTCAGCCCGCCGCCGCCGTCGTCGTCGGCGATCAGCAGCCGTAGGGAGTTCGTGCCGCAGTCCACGGCCGCGACCCGGGTCACGCCGGCTCCTTGGTCAGGCACGGCCGGCGCCAGAACTCGCCCAGGGCCGCCACCGTCTCGTCCCCGAGCGGGTTCCGGCCCGGTCCCACCGCCAGGCTGTGCGCGGCCAGCACGTGCAGGCACTTGACGCGGTCCGGCATCCCGCCGGCGCTGACGCCGTCGATCTCGGCGGCGGCACCGAGCGCGGCCCGGTCGGCGAGGTACGACTCGTGGGCGGCCCGATGGCGACGGGCCAGCTCGGGATCGGCGCCGAGCCGGGTGCTCATCTCGGTCATCACGCCGGACGCCTCCAGGGTGGAGCAGCCGGCCACCGCCCGGGGGCAGGTCAGGTAGTAGGTGGTGGGGAACGGGGTGCCGTCGGGCAGCCGCGGCCGGGTGGCGACCACCGCGGGCCGGCCGCACGGGCACCGGTAGGCCACCCTGGCCAGCCCGCGCGGCGGTCGACCCAGCTGGGCGGCGACGACGCGGGCGTCCTCGGCGGTCACAGGTTCCGGCACGGCCTCATTCTGGCAGTCCGGCCCCCTCGGTCGGTGCTCGGTCGGGGGCGGTCGCGCTCGTCGGCGGTGGGGCAGCGGTTGGTCGGCGGTCGGTCAGCGCGACTTCTTGGTCGGCTTGTCGTCGGCGGTGATCGGTTTCTCCGCCTTCGGCTGGGCCGGCTTCACCGGCGCCGGCTGGTCGGCCCCCTCGACGGAGCCCCACAGGCGCAGCCACCAGGCGTCCGGCTTGGTCGAGGGGGGCATCCGGGCCTTGCCGATCTCCGAGCCGCCGCCGAGCGGCTTGCCGTTCTTGTCGACCACGCGGTACCCGGTCTCCCCCGGCACCACCCAGCCCAGCCGGTCCCGCGCCCGCTGCTTCACGTATGCCGGGTCGTCCCACTGCGCGACCTCGCCCTGCAGCGCGGTGATGCGCTGCTGCCGCTCGACGATCTCCTGCTGGGTGGCGGCGATCTCCCGCGACTGGGCGACGTAGATCCGCAGGCTGTTGGCGTAGGAGATGGTCAGGATCAGCAGCACCACCGCCAGCGCGATGGCGCGGGTGGTGACGCTGCTCCGGCGGCGTCGGGCCGCCGGTCGCCGGCCCGGCCGGGCTCGGCCGCCGCGGTCTCCGCCGGAGGGCGCGGGGTCCGGGCCGTGCTGCCGCGAGTGCTGTCGCGGGTACGCGGCCGCCCCCGCCCCGGGCCGGAGCCCGGGCGGGTGGTCGGTCGCGGACCTGACGGCACGGGCGGCTACTTCGCCCCGGCGAACCGCGGGAAGGCCGAGGCCCCGGCGTAGCGGGCGGCGTCGTCGAGGTCCTCCTCGATCCGCAGCAGCTGGTTGTACTTGGCGACCCGGTCGGTCCGGGCCGGGGCACCGGACTTGATCTGCCCGCAGTTCGTGGCCACCGCCAGGTCGGCGATCGTGGTGTCCTCGGTCTCCCCGGAGCGGTGGCTCATCATGCAGGCGAAGCCGGCGCGGTGGGCCAGGTCCACCGCGTCGAGGGTCTCGGTCAGCGAGCCGATCTGGTTCACCTTGACCAGCAGCGCGCTGGCCGCCTTCTCGGTGATGCCGCGCTGGAGCCGGCTGACGTTGGTGACGAACAGGTCGTCGCCGACGATCTGCACCCGCTCCCCGATCCGGCCCATCAGCGAGCTCCAACCGGCCCAGTCGTCCTCGGCCAGCGGGTCCTCGATGGAGACGATCGGGAAGTCGGTGATCCACTGCTCGTAGATCGCGGTCATCTCGTCGGCGGACTTGGTGCCGCCCTCCCAGGCGTAGACCCCGTTGTCGAAGAACTCGGTCGAGGCCACGTCGAGGGCCAGCGCGATGTCGGTGCCCAGCCGCAGGCCGGTCGACTCGACCGCGGTGGAGATGAGCTCCAGGGCCGCCACGTTGGCGGGCAGGTTGGGCGCGAAGCCGCCCTCGTCGCCCAGGCCGGTGGACAGGCCCTGCTTCTTCAGCACCGACTTGAGCGCGTGGTACACGCTGGCGCCCTGCTCGAGTGCGTCGCGGAAGGTGGGCGCCCCGATCGGCGCGATCATGAACTCCTGCACGTCCACGTCGGAGTCGGCGTGCGCACCCCCGTTGACGATGTTCATCATCGGCACCGGGAGGAGGTGGGCGTTCGGACCCCCGACGTAGCGGTACAGCGGCAGCTCGGCGGAGCTGGCCGCCGCGTGGGCCACCGCGAGCGAGACGCCCAAGATGGCGTTGGCGCCGATCGAGGATTTGTTCTCGGTGCCGTCCAGGTCGAGCATCGCCTGGTCCACCAGCCGCTGCTCGCTCGCCTCGTACCCGACGAGCTCGGGGCCGAGCTGGTCGATCACGCCGAGGACCGCCTTGCTGACGCCCTTGCCGCCGTAGCGGTCCTCCCCGTCCCTCAGCTCGACGGCCTCGAACGCTCCGGTGGAGGCACCGGAGGGGACGGCGGCCCGACCTTCGGAGCCGTCGTCCAGGATCACCTCGACCTCGACCGTGGGGTTTCCGCGGGAGTCGAGGATCTCCCGGGCGCCGATGAACTCGATACTTGCCACGTTGGGGCGCTGCCTTTCGCAGTGACGACCAGGCATGGCCGGTCGTCGGGTCGGTCAGGAGTCGGCTGAAACTCCGGCCACTCTATCGGCGCGGGTGGGCCGGGGCGTCGAGGCACGTCTGGCGCCCCGGCTTTTCCGCGACCGGTGGGGGATGGCGCCGCGGGTGCCGGTTCGGCGAGCAGACCGGGGCGGGCTCAGAGGTCGAAGGACGGCTCGTACGCCGGCTGGTAGAGCAGGATCTGGCCGGCGCCGGGGACGGTGACCATGACCCCGAGGCCGAAGCCCATGTCCTGGGGCTCGCCGTCGATCTCGGCGCCGCGCTGCCGCAGCCGATCGGCCTCGGCGGCGACGTCGTCGGTCACCAGGGAGACGCTGTGGTGCACCGGCACCGTGGTGGTCTGGCCCTGCCCGGTCCAGCTGGTCGGGTGCACCCCGAGCTCGCTGGGGCCGGAGCCGAAGATCAGCCAGCCGGGCCCGGACTCGTCGTGCTCACGGGACGGCCAGCCCACCACGTCGGAGAAGAACGCCCGCGTCGCCGGCGGGTCCTCGGAGTAGAGCAGGGCGTGCAGACCGGTGATCACCTCACCACGGTAGGCCCGGCGGCTGCCCCGCGCCACCGGTCGGCGGCCCGGCCCGTTCGCGACCTAGCGGTCGCGGTCCTGCCGGGACCGCCAGGCCTGGGCCAGGTTGACCCCGACGATGCCGGCCCAGCCGACGGCCACGCCGAGCAGCCCCTGGTCGACCTGGGTGGCGGCGATCGCCGTGACCGGTACCCCCATGCCCAGGGAGATGATGCCCAGCACGAAGCCCTGCGTCTGCGCCCGCCGCTCCAGCTCCTGGTCGCGGCCGGCGGCGGACCGGTCGGCACGGAGCTCCGCGGTGCGGTACGCCACCAGCTCCTCGACCCGCTGGGCCAGCCCGGCGGCGATGTGCTCCTCGTACTCCGGTCCGAGGTCGCGGCGGGCCGCCACGGCCGCCTCGAGATCCCGGCGCAGCTCGGCATCGGCGGCCGGGCGGGGCGGGGGTTCCGGCCGGTACCTCTCGTCCGGCTGGGTCATGCGCGCCAGCCTATCCGGCGGGGACCTCACGCGACCGCACCTCGGCCTCCAGCTCCCGGACGGCAGCGCGGACGGCCTGCTCGGCGTCGACCCCGTTCCGCTGGGCGCGGGCCACCAGGTCCACGATCTGCCGGCCCAGCTCGTCGGCCGCCACCGGAGCCTCGGGCAGCGGCAGCACGACCCCGTGGGAGCGGGCCCGGCCGATCACCTTGGCCGCACGGGACAACGCCGAGAGCTGCTCCGGGATGCCGTCCAGCGCGGATGTACGGCCCTTCTCCACCGCCTTGCGCTGCTCCCAGACCCCGTGCAGGTCGGCCGGCACCGCGTCGCCGCCGAACACGTGCGGATGCCGCGCGACCAGCTTGTCCGCGATCCCGCCGGCCACCTCGTCGAGGTCGAACCCGTCGGCGCGCTCACTGGCGATCCTGGCGTGGAAGACCACCTGCAGCAGGAGGTCCCCGAGCTCCTCGCGGAGGTGGTCCCGCCCGCCGACCTCGACGGCCTCCACCACCTCGCAGGCCTCCTCCACCAGATACGGGACCAGCGACACGTGGGTCTGCCGACGGTCCCATGGGCACTGCTCGCGCAGGGTGTCCATGACCTCCACCAGCCGGTCGAGCTCCGGGTGGGCCGTCACGTCACGGGGTGGGCTGCGGGTTCGCCGGCTGCGACAGGGACCCCGACGACCCGTCGAGGATTGTCTTCTGCTGCGGCTCCAGCGTGCCGAACCGGGGGTTCAGGGTCACCGTGGTCGCCGCCAGGGCCTTCAGGTAGGCCTCGGCGCCGATCCGCTGGGCCACGATCTGCTGGGTGGCGGCGTCGAACGCGACCGGCTTCGCGTCGGGCACGGCCAGCAGCGGGGCCAGGTTGGAGCTCTTCAGCACCTGGTCGCGGTCGGTGTCGGTGACGGTGATCCCGCGCTCCCGTGCGATCTGCTCGGCGACCCGGCCCTGGATCAGCACGTTGACCACCGCCCCCACCGCGACCTGCTGGCCCTCGCCGAGGGTCTGCTGCACCCCCCGCACCCCGCGGTCCAGCTCGGACTGGGTGATCCGGGCGTCACCCACGTAGGCAACCACGCCCGGGGAGTACCCACATCCGCCCGCCACCAGCAGTGCGACCAGTGCGACCGCGGTGGCCAGCCCCCGCCGACCGACCCGGAAGTTGTTCATCGATTCCCTCAGTCCCACGTCCGACCCGTGCTCCGGTTGGCGATCCTATGCCACGCCCGGTGACGGACCGGCCCCCTCGACCGCGGACCGACCCGGTCGGTCGGCCGGTCGCGCACGCTCACCCCACGGGCTGCGGCACCGGCGCGAAGACCGCCTCCACGACCTCGGTGCACCAGGCCAGCAGCTCGGCGTCGCGGACCGGCGGGCCGCCGATGGTCTGCGACCGCGGACGTGGCACCAGCACCAGCTTGGCCGCCTCCTTGACCACGCTGCCCGGGTAGAGCCGCTTCAGCCGCAGGGCCCGGGACTCCGGCAGCTCGGCCGGGGCGAACCGGATGAAGCTGCCCTGGGTGAGGATGTCGGTCAGCCCGGCCGCCCGGGCGGTGAGCCGGAACGCCGCCACCGCGAGCAGGCTGCGGACCTCGGCCGGGGGCTCGCCGTACCGGTCGGTGAGCTCCTCCAGCACGGCCGTGAGCTCGGCCGCGTCCCGGACCTCGGCGAGCCGCTTGTACATCTCCAGCCGCAGCCGCTCCGACTCGACGTAGTCGGGCGGCAGGTGGGCGTCGACCGACAGCTCGATCCGCACCTCGGGCTCGGGCTCGGTGTCCTCCCCCCGGAACTCCGCCACCGCCTCACCGACCAGCCGGATGTACAGGTCGAAGCCCACGTCGGCGATGTGCCCTGACTGCTGCCCGCCGAGCAGGTTGCCGGCGCCGCGGATCTCCAGGTCCTTCATGGCCACCGCCATCCCGGCTCCGAGGTCGCTGTGGGCGGCGATGGTGCTCAGCCGGTCGTGGGCGGTCTCGGTCAGCGGCTTGTCCGGCGGGTAGAAGAAGTACGCGTACCCCCGCTCGCGTCCGCGGCCGACCCGGCCCCGGAGCTGGTGCAGCTGCGACAGGCCGAGCAGGTCGGACCGCTCGATCAGCAGGGTGTTGGCAGTCGAGATGTCCAGGCCGGCCTCCACGATGGTGGTGCAGACCAGCACGTCGGCCCGGCGTTCCCAGAAGTCGACCATCACCTGCTCCAGGCGCTGCTCCCCCATCTGTCCGTGGGCGGTGACGACCCGCGCCTCGGGTACCAGCTCGGCGATCCGTCGGGCGGTCTTGTCGATGCTCTGCACCCGGTTGTGCACGTAGAAGACCTGGCCCTCCCGCAGCAGCTCGCGACGGATGGCGGCGGTGAGCTGGGCCTCCTCGTACGGGCCGGCGAAGGTCAGCACCGGATGCCGCTCCTCGGGGGGCGTGGCGATGGTGCTCATCTCGCGGATGCCGGTGATGGCCATCTCCAGGGTCCGCGGGATCGGGGTGGCGGACATGGCCAGCACGTCGACCGAGGTCCGCAGCCGCTTGAGCTGCTCCTTGTGCTCGACGCCGAACCGCTGCTCCTCGTCGATGATCACCAGCCCGAGGTCGGCGAACTTGACCTCCCCCGACAGCAACCGGTGGGTGCCGACCAACACGTCGATCGTGCCGCTCCCCACGGCGTCCAGGGTGGCCTTGGCCTCCGCGTCGGTCTGGAAGCGGCTCAGCGGGGCGACGTTGACCGGGAACCCGGCGTACCGGTCGGCGAAGGTGGCGTGGTGCTGCTGGACCAGCAGGGTGGTGGGCACCAGCACGGCGACCTGCTTCCCGTCCTGCACCGCCTTGAAGGCGGCGCGGACGGCGATCTCGGTCTTGCCGTAGCCGACGTCGCCGCAGATCAGCCGGTCCATCGGCACGATCTGCTCCATGTCCCGTTTGACCTCGTCCACGGCGGCCAGCTGGTCGGGGGTCTCGACGAAGCTGAACGCGTCCTCGAGCTCGCGCTGCCAGGTGGTGTCGGCCGAGAAGGCGAACCCGCGGGTGGCCTGCCGGGCGGCGTAGAGCTTGATCAGCTCGGCGGCGATCTCGCGGACGGCCTTGCGGGCCCGGCCCTTGCGCTTGGCCCAGTCGCCGCCGCCCATCTTGTCCAGGGTGGGGTTCTCCCCGCCGACGTAGCGGGTGACCTGGTCCAGGGAGTCCATCGGCACGTACAGCCGGTCGCCGGGCTGGCCCCGCTTCGACGACGCGTACTCGATCACCAGGTACTCCCGGGTGGCCCCGGCGACACTGCGCTGGGTCATCTCGACGTACCGTCCGACGCCGTGCTGGTTGTGCACCACGGCGTCGCCGGCGGTGAGCTCCAGCGGGTCGATCTGGTTCTTGCGCCGCACCGGCATCCGGCGCGCGGACTTGTCGGCGGACCGCTGCCCGGAGAGGTCGCCGGCGGTGAACACCGCCAGCTTGATCGCCTCGGCCACGAAGCCGTGCGGCAGGTCCGCGCAGACGATGGTGGCCAGACCCGCGGTCGGCTCGCCGGCCAGACCCTCGACCGTACGCACCGGGAGCTCGTGCTCGGTGAGCACCTCCGTCATCCGCTCGCTCATCCCGCGACCCTCGGCGGTCAGCAGCACCCGCCAGCCGGCGCGGATCCGGCCGCCGATCTCGGCGACGGCCGCCTCCGTGTCGCCGCGGTAGGTGTCGGCGGCCTGCCCGGCAACGGTGCGGGCCTCGACGCCGGTGGTCGACACCGTCGCGGAGAAGTCGACCAGCTCGCCGTCCTCCGTCCGCACCGGCTGGCCGGCGGCCGGGCCGGCGCTGAACGGTGACAGCGTCCACCAGGCCAGCCCGCGGGCGATGGCGGCCCGGCGGACCTCGGCCAGCGGCTGGTAGGAGGAGGCGCCCAGGTCGATCGGCGCCTGCCCGCCCCCGGCCGCGGCGGCCCACGACGCCTGCAGGAACTCCTGGCTGGTCGTGACCAGGTCGACGGCCCGGCCGCGGACCAGCTCGGGGTCGCAGACCAGCACGTGGGTGTCGGTGGGCAGCAGGTCGACCAGCAGCTCCATCCCGTCGACGAGGACCGGGGACAGCGCCTCCATCCCGTCCACGGCGTGACCCTGGGCGATCTTGTCGAGCATCTCGATCAGCTCGGGGTGCTGCTGGGACAGCTCGAAGGCGCGGGTCCGGACCTGGTCGGTGAGCAGCAGCTCCCGGCACGGGGAGGCGACGATCTCGGTCAGGGTGTGGTCGGCGGAGCGCTGGTCGGCCACGGTGAAGGAGCGGATGTCGTCCACGGTGTCGCCGAAGAAGTCGATCCGGACCGGGTGCTCCTCGGTGGGCGGGAAGACGTCCACGATCCCACCGCGGACGGCGAACTCGCCGCGCCGCTCCACCATGTCGACCCGGACGTAGGCCGCCCCGACCAGGGCGGCGCTGAGCTCCCCCAGGTCGAAGTCCTGGCCGGTGACCAGCCGCACCGGCAGCAGGTCACCGAGACCCTTGACCTGGGGCTGCAGGACGCTGCGGACCGGGGCCACGATGATCCGCGGGGCGGGCAGCGGGTCGTGGCCGGCCAGCCGCCGCAGCACGGCCAGCCGGCGGCCCACCGTGTCCGACCGCGGGCTGAGTCGCTCGTGCGGCAGGGTCTCCCAGGCGGGGTAGTAGGCGACCGCGTCCTCGCCGACCAGCGAGACCAGCGAGCCGGCCAGCTCCTCGGCTTCGCGGTAGGTCGAGGTGACCAGCAGCACCGGCCGGTCGGCCCCGCCCCGGTCCTGGCCGGCGGCCAGCGCCGCGGCGATCAGCGGGCGCATGGCCGGCGGCGAGGTGAGATCGAGGGCGTTCAGGGCACGCGAGCGCGCATCACCGATGGTCTCGGAGATGGTGGGGTCGGTGGAGAAGAGGTCAACGAGTCCCGCAAGGGTCACCGAGTAAACCTACAGCCCGCTCGGCAGCGCCGAGCGGGTGTGGCACCCGCTGGTCACCGCCGCACCCACTGGTCACCGCCGCACCTCCTCGGGGGCTGCGGCGGCCACCTCGAGGGGTGCGCGCCCCGTGGTGTGAGTGCCGAGCGCCGATCGTTCCCGGCCGACGGCCTGCGGGACTCAGCCGGCGAGCTTGACCGCGAGCAGGGTCTGCCACGCGTCGAGGTCGGGCTGCTCGTCGGGGTCGGTGAGGTAGAACTCCAGCCGGGCAGCCCACCGCTCGCCGCTCGGGCCGGGAGCGACGTCGAAGGTCAGGCCCTGGGCGGCGGCGTGGGCCAGCAGGTCGGCGGTGGCCTGCGCCAGTGTGTCGGGGTGGCCGCGGTGCGTCGTCTGCAGGTACGACCCTGCGGGCAGCGCCCCCACCACCACCCGGTCGTCACCCTCGGTGGCTGCGGTGATGGCGACGCCGACCTGGAGCTGCAGGGCGCCGGCCATGTCGATCACGTCGTACCTCCAGAACGGCGGGCCCGCCGGCGACACCGGGCGGGCGGCGATCCAGTCGAACACCTCGCCGTTGAGCGGCGGTGCGTCGCGGCCCAGGTCGGCCATCGTGGTGGTCACCGGGATGGCCGCGTACGGCGTCGCGTCGCGCTGCACGATCCGGTACCTGCTCATCGTCGACCTCCTCCGTCGTTGCCGAGGCTAGCGGCCCGGTCACCGAGCCTGGGGCCCGGCGGGTCTCAGGAGTTGAACGCGCTCTGGGTACGCTCCAGGCCCAGCGTGACCAGGGACTCGACGGCGTCGCCGGCCCGCGCCACCTCAGCGCCGAGGTCCTCCCGCTCGCGGGCGGAGAAGTCGCTGAGCAGGAAGTCGGCCGGGTCCTGCCGGCCCGGCGGCCGGCCGACCCCGACCCGCACCCGGAAGAAGTCACCGCCGCCGAGCGCGGAGCGCATCGACCGCAGCCCGTTGTGGCCGTTGTCGCCGCCGCCGCGCTTGACCCGGATCTGGCCGGGGTCGAGGTCCAGCTCGTCGTGGATGGCGACCAGCTGGTCGGGCGGCAGCTTGTACCAGCTCAGGAGCTTCTGCACCGCGGCGCCGCTGTCGTTCATGTACGTCCGCGGCTTGACGAGGGCGAGCCGTGGTGCGTCCGTCAGGCCGGGCGGACCGAGGCGCACCTCGGCCAGGTCGGCCCGCATCCCCTTGGCCGGGGCGAACCGCCCCCCGGCCCGCCGGGCCAGCTCCTCGGCCACCAGAAAGCCGACGTTGTGCCGGTTCCGGGTGTAGGTCGGGCCCGGGTTACCGAGCCCGACCACGAGCCAGAACGAACCCATCAGCGCATCCGCCCTGCGGCGCGGTCAGGAGTCGTCGCGGCTCTCGGCCGGGGCGCCCTCGCCCTCGGCAGCGGCCCCGGCCGCCTCACCCTCGGCGGTCTCGTCCTCGGCCACCGTCGGCTCGATGCCGGCCTCGGCCTCCGCCTCGGCCAGCTCGGCCTCCACCTGCTCTGCGGTCGGCGCGTTCGTCACATTGATCACCAGGGACTCTCCGTCGATGGCCAGCGTCGAGCCCTCGGGCAGCTCCAGCTGCCGGGCCAGGATCTGCGTCCCGGCGGTCAGGCCCTCGATCGAGACCACCAGCCGCTGCGGGATGTGCGTGGCCTCGGCCTCGAGCGAGATCGTGTTGTGGTCCACCACGACCAGGGTCTCCGGACCCGCCTCGCCCTCGACATGCAGGGGGACGTCCACGGTGACCTTCTCGCCGCGGCGGACCAGGACCAGGTCGACGTGCTCGATGGTGTGCTTGATCGGGTCGCGCTGGACCTGCTTGGGCAGTGCCAGCTGGGCGGTGCCGTCGACGTCGATGGAGAGCAGGGCGTTGGCCGCGCGCAGGGCCAGCAAGGTCTCGTGACCGGGCAGCGTGATGTGGATCGGGTCGGTGCCGTGACCGTACA
This sequence comes from uncultured Actinomycetota bacterium, assembly GCA_963832435.1. Lineage (GTDB taxonomy): Bacteria > Actinomycetota > Actinomycetes > Propionibacteriales > Propionibacteriaceae > Microlunatus. The sequence continues at coordinate 502,633 of CAWHTY010000009.1, read as the reverse complement.
GGACGGCGGGGACCTTGGCGGCGCGACGGATCCGGCGGGCAGCGCCCTTGCCGAACTCGGTGCGCAGTTCAGCGGTGAGCTTGACCTCGGGCACGGAAGAACTCCTTGGTACTCAGATGTGTGCGGCTGTCAGATGTGCCCGGCGGGGAGGTCTCGACCGCCGATCAGGGTCGGACCTCGACCCCGGTCGATCACGGTCTCGCGACCCTCGCCCAGGCAACCGTCCAACCCTAGCCGAGGTCGCCGCCGTTGTCAGATCCGGAACGGGGCCGTCGCCGCCCCCTTCTACCGCGAATCGTCCAGCTGCACGCGAAGGTTCGCGTGTTGCTGGACGATTCGCGTGTAAGGCGGGGGCATGCCCCGCGGCGGGCGGGAGCATGGCGGGCGGGGCCGGTGTGCATCCCCGGGCGGCGACGGCGTAGAACCGACACCGTGACCGAGCACCCAGATCCCGCGGACCAGCAGCCCGACGCCGACCGGGAGGGCCGCGGCGGGCAGGTCTCCGAGGGACCGTCCGGCTTCTCCGCCAGCGAGACCACCACCGGCGGTGCCGACGCCGTGCCCGACACTCCCGACGGGGTCGAAGCCGACTTCGCGGAGTAACCGCCGCGCCGGCTAGCTCTGCCCGCCGAACAGGCTGGTCACCGACCCGTCCTCGAACACCTCGTGGATGGCGCGGGCGATCAGCGGGCCGATCGACAGCACCGTCAAGGTGTCGAAGCGGCGGTCGGGCGTGATCGGCAGGGTGTTGGTGACGATGACCTCCTCGAAAGCGGAGGCCTTCAGCCGGTCCACCGCCGGTCCGGACAGTACGGCGTGGGTGGCGGCGGCGATCACCGACTTGGCCCCCCGGGCCATCAGGGCCTCAGCGGCCTGGCAGATGGTGCCGGCGGTGTCGATCATGTCGTCCACCAACAGGCAGACCCGGCCTTCGACCTCGCCGACGACCTCGTGCACGGCGACCTGGTTGGCCACGTCGGGGTCGCGCCGCTTGTGGATGATGGCCAGCGCCGAGTTCAACCGGTCCGTCCACATGTCGGCCAGCCGGACCCGGCCGGCGTCAGGCGAGACGACCGTCATCTCCGAGGTGTCGTACTTGCCGACCACGTAGTCGGCCAGCACGGGCAGGGCCCACAGGTGGTCCACCGGACCGTCGAAGAAGCCCTGGATCTGCGCCGCATGCAGGTCCACCGACATCAGCCGGTCCGCTCCCGCGGTCTTGAACAGGTCGGCGACCAGCCGCGCCGAGATCGGCTCCCGACCCCGGTGCTTCTTGTCCTGCCGGGCGTACGGGTAGAAGGGTGCGACCACGGTGATCCGCTTCGCCGAGGCCCGCTTGAGGGCGTCGACCATGATCAGCTGCTCCATCACCCACTCGTTGACCGGTGCGGCGTGGCTCTGGATGACGAAGGCGTCGGAGCCCCGGACGGACTCCTCGAACCGGACGTAGATCTCGGAGTTGGCGTAGTTGAGCGCGCGGGTGGGCACCAGCCCGACACCCATCAGGGCCGAGATCTCGTCGGCGAGCTCGGGGTAGGCCCGCCCCGAGAACAGCATCAGGTGCTTGTCGTTGGGTTTCTTGACGCCGCTCACGGCTGCTCCTCGCTCCCCGCGGCGGCGTCGGCGGCGCGCCGGAGCGCCGCCTCGGCCGCCCGCGCCACCTTGGTCCCGGCTCGTCTGCGCAGCACCCAGCCCCGGATGTTCCGCTGCTGCCCGCGGGCCACCCCCAGCTCGCCCGGCCCGACGTCCCCGGTGATGGTGGAGCCGGCGGCGATGTAGGCGCCGTCACCGACCGTCACCGGGGCGGCCAGCACGGAGTTGCTGCCGACGAAGCTGAAGTCACCGACCGTGCTGGTGGCCTTGGTCACCCCGTCGTAGTTCGCGAAGATGACCCCGGCCCCCACGTTGACCCCTGCACCGATCACCGCGTCCCCGACGTAGGTCTGGTGCGGCACCTTCGCGCCGTCGGCGATCCGGGCGTTCTTGGTCTCCACGAAGGTGCCGATCTTCCCGCCGGCCCCGAGCTGGGTGCCCGGTCGGAGGTAGGCGTACGGGCCGACACTCGCCCCGGCTCCGATCACGCTGAGCGAGGCCTGCGTGCGGGTGACGACCGCGCCCTCCCCGACCTCCACGTCGGTCAGGGTGGTGTCGGGGCCGATCCGCGCCCCGGCCGCGACCGAGGTGGCGCCCTCCAGCGCGGTGTTGGGCAGCAGGGTGACGTCCGTGCCGAGGTCGACCGAGGCATGCACCCAGGTGGTGGCCGGGTCCAGCACGGTGACGCCCGCCCGCATCCAGCGGTGCAGGATCCGGCGGTTCATCTCGGCGTTGATCCGCATCAGCTGGACGCCGGTCGTTGACGCCCTCGGTCTGCCACAGGTCCTCGGTGACGTGCGCGATCACCTGGCCACCCGCCTGCCGGGTCAGCGCGACCAGGTCCGTCAGGTAGAGCTCGCCCTGGTCGTTCTGGCTGGTCAGCCCGCCCAACCCGGAGCGCAGGGTGTCGGCGTCGAAGACGTAGATGCCGGAGTTGATCTCGTCGACCGCCCGCTGGTCGTCGGTGGCGTCGCGGTGCTCGACCACCGCGGCGACCTGCCCGTCGGGGTCCCGCAGGATCCGGCCGTACCCGGTGGGATCGGGCACCCGGGCGGTCAGCACGGTGACCTGGGCGCGGCTGCTGCGGTGAGCGCCGACCAGCTCGGCCAGCGTCTCCCCGCTCAGCATCGGCACGTCGCCGTAGGTGACGACCACCTCGCCGCTCACGTCCGGGATGGCCTCCAGGCCGCACCGCACCGCGTGACCGGTGCCGCGCTGCTCGTCCTGGACCGCGGCGATCACGTGCGGTGCGATCTCGGCGAGATGCTCCTGGACCTGCTCGCGCTTGTCGCCCACCACGACGACGATCCGCTCCGGCTGCAGCACGGTGGCCGCGCGGACCGCGTAGCTGAGCAGGCTGTGGCCGGCCACCTCGTGCAGCAGCTTGGACCGGACCGACTTCATCCGGGTGCCGGCTCCGGCCGCCAGCACGATGACGGCAGCCGGCGGCGCCGGCAGCGGACTCTCGGGCACGAACACTCCCTCGTCTCGGTCGTGGTGCGGTCTCGGTGCGTTGGTGCTGTCGGCTGGTGCTCGGCCTGGTGCTGTCGTGCTGCTCGGCGGGGTGGGGTGCTCGGGTGGCTCGCTCCCCGGGTAGGAGTCGAACCTACGACGCTGATCCTGATTCAAAGTCAGGCGGGCCCTGCCGGCAGACCAACCGGGGACTGCGGTGACAAGAGTACGCATGCCTCTGCGGGCCCGCACACCGATCGCAGCAGGGCGCCGAGCTGGTCCGAGACGTGGGAGAGACTGGGGCCATGGCGGCACGCAGCGAGGACTTCCGGGAGCCGACCCGGGCCCGGCGGTCCGCCCGGGTCCGGATGACCAGTGCCGAACGCCGGGAGCAGCTGATCGCGGTCTCCCGCGCGCTGTTCGCCCAGCGGGGGTTCGAGGGCACCTCGGTCGAGGAGATCGCAGCCAAGGCGCAGGTCAGCAAACCGGTCGTGTACGAGCACTTCGGCGGCAAGGAGGGCCTGTACGCCGTGGTGGTCGACCGCGAGGTGCGGGCCATGCTGGACGCCATCCAGGGCGCCCTGACCACCGGCCGCCCCCGGGAGCTGATCGAGCAGGCGACCCTGGCGCTGCTGGGCTACATCGAGACCCACACCGACGGCTTCCGCATCCTGGCCCGCGACTCCTCGGTGGGCAGCAGCACCGGCTCCTTCGCCACCATCCTGGGCGACGTCGCGTCCCAGGTGGAGGGCATCCTGGCGGCCGCCTTCAAGCAGCAGGGACTGGATCCGAAGACCGCGCCGATGTACGCGCAGATGCTGGTCGGGATGGTCGCCCTCACCGGCCAGTGGTGGTTGGGTGCGCGCCGACCCAAGAAGCTGGAGGTCGCCGCCCACCTGGTCAACCTGGCCTGGAACGGCCTGAGCGGTCTGGAGGCCAAGCCCCGGCTGGTGGTCGGGGACGGCTGACCGGCCGGCCCGCCGGTGTCGGTCTGGCGCCGGGTCCGAGGGTCGGCCACACTGACGCGATGGCAGCAACCTACGGCCCTGGCGACGACTTCCGCGGCGCCCGCTTCACCGCGGCGGACCTGACCGGGGCGACGTTCCGAGACTGCGACCTGCGGGGGGCTAAGGTCGCCGACTCCTTGCTGATGGACGTCGACGTGTCCGGCCTGGTGCAGAACTTCCGGGTCAACGGCATCGACGTGACGGCGTACGTGGACGAGCAGCTGGACCGCGAACACCCCGAGCGGGCCCAGCTGCGCGAGGTCCGGACCGTCGCCGACCACCAGGCGATGTGGGCCACGGTGGAGCGCATCTGGGCGGCGGCCGGCGCGCGGGCGGAACGGCTTCCCGAGCCGCTGCGCCACGAACGGGTCGCCGACGAGTGGTCGTTCGTGGAGACCCTGCGTCACCTCGTCTTCGCCACCGACGCCTGGGCCTTCCGGACGATCCTGGACGAGCCGATGCCGTTCCACCCGCTGGGACTGTGCCACAGCGGGTACCGGCGGGCGGACGCGGAGATGCTCGGGCTGGACCTGTCCGCCCGGCCGTCCTACCCGGACGTGGTCGAGGTGCGGACGGGGCGGCTGGCCCGCGTACGGCAGATCGTGCAGGGGCTGACCGACGCCGAGCTCGAGCGGACCGTGCATCGCTCGCCGGGGCCGGGCTACCCCGAGGAGGAACGGACCGTCCGCAGGTGCCTGCGGGTGGTGTTCGACGAGGAGTGCGAGCACCACCGCTACGCCACCCGCGACCTGGCCGTGCTGGAGGCTCGAGCGACCGCGGGCGGGTCCTGACCCGGGCGGTCGCGGCCGCCGCTCCGGCTTGCTCGGGCGAGGCGTTGTCGGTAGAGTCTGGCCGGTCTACTAAATCGTTCTAGAAGCCAGGATCCAGCCGCCGTGACGCACACCGAGACGCCTTCTGCCACCACGAACCCCGCCGGCCGGCTCGGCGACCCCCGCTCGGCCGTAGCCGTGACCGTGATGTTCGCGGTGAACGGCATGATCCTGGGGGGCTTCGGCGGCTCGCTGCCCTCGCTGCGGGAGCGGCTCGACCTCAGCTCGAGCCAGATCGCCGTGCTGCTGTTCGCCGGTGGGATCGCGGCCATCACCTCGATGCAGATCGGCGGCCGGCTGGCCGACGCCGTCGGCGCCCGACGGGTGGTCCTGGGCGGGCTGCCGGTCCTGATCGTGGCGTCCCTGGTGCTGGCCTTCGCGCCGGCCTATCCGGTGGCCGTCCTGGGCGGGCTGCTGATGGGCCTGGGCAACGGCGCCATGGATGTGGCCATGAACGCGCTCGGCGTCCAGGTCGAGAAGGCCCGCCGCCGACCCATCATGAGCTTCTTCCACGCGTTGTTCTCGGTCGGCAACTTCATCGGCGCCGGCGCCGTGCTGGTGCTCGCCACCCTGTTCGGCCTGTCCGGCGGGGACGTCGTACTGCCGCTGATGACCACTCTGGCCGTGATCGCCGCCCTGGTCCTGGTGCTGCTGCTCCGCATCTCCCCCGAGGCCGAGGTGGTCTCTCACAGCGTCGACGGGGTGAAGACCAGGATTCCGCGGCTGGCCTGGCTGCTCGGCGCCATGGCGCTGGCCTTCGGGTTGTCGGAGGGCACCGCGGTGGACTGGTCGTCGCTGCACGTCACCGACGTCGCCGGCGTGGACCCGACCACCGGCTCGCTCGGGTTAGTCGCAGTCAGCGGCTTCATGGTCGTCATCCGACTGGTGGGCGACCGTCTGGTCAGCCGGTTCGGCCGCCGGAACGTGGTCCGCTTCGGCGGGGTGTGTGCTGCCCTCGGGTACGCCACGGTGGCCCTGGTCGACACCCTGCCGCTGCTGCTGACCGGTTGGGCCCTGGTCGGCTTCGGCGTCGGCATGATCGCCCCGCAGGTCTACGCCGTCGCCGGCCACATCGGCGGCGGCCGGGTGCTGGCCGTGGTCGTCACCTTCGGCTACGCGGCGTTCCTGATGGGGCCGGCCACCATCGGCTTCCTGGTCCAGCACCTCGGCATCCACCACACGATGGCCGTGCCGGCGGTACTCTGCGCCGGGATCGTCGCACTGGCGGTCACCCTGCCCAAGAGCGACGCCGACCTGCGGGGCTGAACCCTAGACTGCCGAGGGTGAGCCAGCCCCCGGAGGTCGCCCTGCGCGACGAGGTCGACCGCCTCGTCGAGGCGTGGCGGCGGCAGCGGCCCGAGCTGGACGTGACGCCGATGGAGGTGCTGTCGCGGGTCACCCGGTTGGCCCGCCACCTCGACCGGGAGCGCAGCGCCGCCTTCTCCCGGCACGGCCTGGAGTCCTGGGAGTTCGACGTGCTGGCCGCCCTCCGCCGGTCCGGGCCGGGAGCCCGGCTGTCCCCGGGCCAGCTGCTGAGGGAGACGATGGTCACCTCGGGCACGATGACCAACCGGGTGGATCGGCTCGCCGCCCGAGGGCTGGTGGTCCGCGAGGAGCATCCCGCCGACCGCCGCGGGGTCCTGGTCCGGCTCACCGAAAGCGGGCAACACGCAGTCGACGCCGCCTTCGCTGACCTGATGACCGCCGAGCGGGAGCTGCTCGCCGGCCTCCCCCCCGGGCACTTCGACCAGCTGACCGTCGCCCTCCGCGAGCTGCTCGCCCCGTACGACCGGACCTGAGGCCCGCCCCGTCGCTCACGCCACCAACCGGGCGCCGCTGACCGGCCCGACCGCCCGCCGCGCCGACCGGCACACCCCGTCGGCGCTGAGGGACACGCTCAAATCCATGGCCGCGGACTCCGACCCGACCAGGAACGCGCAGGTGGGGCCGGAGCCCGACACCAGCGCACCGAGGGCGCCGTACTCCCGGCCGGTCTCCAGGGTCCGCCGCAGCTGGGGCTGCAGGTCCAGCGCGGCCGGCTCGAGATCGTTCACCAGGGCGCGTCCCAGCTCGGCGGGGTCACCGGAGCGCAGCGCGTTCATCAGCGCGTCCGGCACCGCCGGCGCCGCGGCCTTCGGGTGCAGCCGGTCGAAGTGCTGGTAGACCGCCGGCGTCGACAGTCCGTGGTGGCCGAAGGCCAGCACCCAGTGGTACGTGCCGCGGGCCAGGGCCGGCGCCACCTGCTCGCCCCGGCCGCTGCCCAGCGCGGTGCCCCCGAGCAGCGCGAACGGGACGTCACTGCCGAGCTCGGCGGCGAGTACGCGCAGGCTGTCCGGGCTGAGGTCGAGGTCCCAGAGCGCGGCGCAGGCCAGCAGCGCCGCGGCGCCGTTGGACGACCCGCCGGCGAGTCCCCCGCTGACCGGGATGGCCTTCTTGATGCTCAACGAGACGCCGAGCGAGTCGTGGGCCCCGTGCGTGCGGGCCAGCAGCCGCGCCGCCCGGATGGCCAGGTTGGTGTCGTCGGTGGGGACCAGGTGCGCGTTCTCGCCGCTGACCGTGACCTCGAACTCGTCCGGATCGGCCCAGGCGGCGTGCACCTCGTCGTACAGGGAGACGGCCTGGTAGACGGTGGCCAGCGGGTGGTACCCGTCCCGGCGCGGCGGTCCGACCTTCAGCGCGAGGTTGATCTTGGCCGGCGCCCGCACGCGCACGCCGACGGGACCGGGCGGATGGGGTGACGCCACAGGCCGAGGCTAGCCACCTGGGGCGAGCCGCCCCGGTCAGGGTCGCGACGGCTGGATCGGCAGCCGTTCGGCGATCCGGGCGAAGGCGGCGACGTCGAGGACCTCACCGCGGGCCTGCGGGTCCACGCCCGCCGCCTCCAGGACGCTCGACGCCGCGCTGCTGGACCCGGCGACCCGGGCCAGCGCGGAGCGGAGCATCTTGCGGCGCTGGGCGAAGGCGGCGTCCACCACCGCGAACACCTGGGTCCGGGTGGCGGTGGTCGCCGGCGGGTCCCGGCGCAGGATCGACACCAGGCCGGACTCGACGTTGGGGACCGGCCAGAACACGCTGGCCGACACGGTGCCGACCCGACGGGTCTCGGCGTACCAGGCCATCTTGACCGACGGCACCCCGTAGGTCCGCGAGCCGGGCGGCGCGGCCAGCCGGTCGGCCACCTCCGCCTGGACCAGCACCAGACCGCGCTGCCAGTGGGGGAAGGTGGCCAGCAGGTGCAGCAGCACCGGCACCGAGACGTTGTACGGGAGGTTGGCCACCACCGCGGTCGGCTCCGCGGGCAGTCGGGTGATCTTCAGGGCGTCCTCGGCGAGCACGTCGAGGGCCCCGGCCCGCTCCGGCATCCGGTCCGCGACGGTCCCGGCCAGCGCCTCCGCCAGCAGCGCGTCGATCTCGACCGCGACCACCCGCTCGACGACCTCCAGCAGCCCCAGCGTCAGCGAGCCCAGGCCGGGGCCCACCTCCAGCACCGTGTCCTGCGCCCCGACCTTGGCCAGGCCGACGATCCGTCGGACGGTGTTGGCGTCGACGACGAAGTTCTGGCCGCGCTGCTTGGTGGGCCGCAGACCCAACCGGGTGGCGAGGTCACGGACCGTGGTCGGGTCCAGCAGACCCGACCGCGGACCGTCGCTCAGCGCAGGCCCAGCTTCGCGCTGCAGCCGGGCCAGGCGCTGTAGCCGACGTCGGCGCGGATCTTCTCGGCCACCCGGATCTGCTCGGCCCGGCTCGCGTTGTGGGCCGCTCCGCTGCCCCCGTACGCCCGCCAGGTGGAGGCCATGAACTGCAGGCCACCGGAGAACCCGTTGCCGGTGTTGATCGCCCAGTTCCCGCCGGACTCGCACTTCGCCAGCCGGTCCCAGACGGTGCTGCCGCCGGCGAAGTTGGAGCCGCCGGACCCGGCGGTCTCCTCCTTGGTGCCGACCAGGACGACCTTGTCGGTCGGCCTGTCGGTGATCGTGGAGCTGACCTTCTTGCGGCTGTCGACCTTGCCGTCGTGGCGGACCACGGTGTAGACCACCGTCCGCTCACCGGTCCGGCCGGCGGTGTCCACCTTGGTCTTGCCCTTGTCCAGCTTGGCGGTCTTCTTGTACACGGTGTCGAAGCCGACGTCGACGGTCTTGGTGACCTTCTTCACGTCGACCTCGGTGACGCGGAACGAAGCCCCGTCGGTGAGCCGGGTGCTCGGCGCTGGTGCTCAGCTCGTCGTTCGCGTCGACGGTGATCTTGGCCGCGTCGAGCGCGGCCCCCACGGTCGGGGCGGTGGTCTTCAGGGTGCGCCGGTCGCGGCCCTGCTTGATGGTCACCGTCTTCAGCGTGGCGACGTCGAGCGACAGCCCCTGCCGCCCGATGGTGGCGCTGCGGCTGGTCGACAGGTCGGCCCCGGCGGCGTCGAGGTTCAGCGCACCGAGGGCGTCGCCGACGGTGGTGGCCGTGGTCCAGAAGGTCTTCGGCCGGCCGTCGACCTTCACGGTCACCTGGCGACCGTAGGACACGGCGATCCGGGTGCCGTCGGTGACGGTGGTGCCGGGCGCGGGGGCCACCACGTCGTGCTGCCCGAGGCTGATGCCGCGGTCGGCGAGGACCTCGCCGACCGTGTCCTTCGTCGTGCTGACGTCGGAGGTCGGCGCCGTCCACGGACAAGGTGACGTCGTTGTCCAGGTTGGCGTAGGCGAAGGTGCCGCCGGCCACGGCCAGGGCCGCAGCGCCGGCGACGACAGCGGGAATGATCTTGCGCACGAGTGCTCCAGGGGTGCGCCGGTCGAGCCGGCATCGGTCACGGTTCGGCCAACGGCCGTTCGGTCACGAAATCATAACGGCGACCTCGCGGACCGGCCAAAACGTCACGATCTCCGTGACCTGGGCCACACGACCTGCTCGGCGTATTCACCAAGCGCTTGACGTTACTCCCAAAGGGACTATCATTTCGTCATAGTCCCAAATGGACTATCCAAGCTCCAGGAGTACGTCATGTGGTACCGATCCGTGCGGCACGTCGCCACACCGCGCCGCCGCGCTGCTGCCGCTCGAGGGGGTGGCGTCGGTGAGACAGCTCGCCCTGCTCGCCGGCCTGGTGTCGACCGCGGTGTTCGTCGGCAGCTACCTGCCGATGCTCTACCGGGCCCTGCGCACCCGGGACCTCGCCTCCTACAGCCGCCCCAGCCTGGTCCTGGCCAACGTCGGCAACGCGATCCAGGCCGTCTACATCAGCACCCTGCCGGTCGGGCCGATCTGGTTCCTGCACGGCTTCTACATCGCGGCCAGCGCCCTGATGCTCACCCTCCACCTCCGCCACCACCCGCGCCCGGGGTCGTCGACCCCGGTGCGGCCACCGGCACCCAGCACCCCCGAGGAACGATCATGACCACCACCAGCACCCCGTCCGTCGAGCGCAGCCTCGCCGGCCTCGGCCCGCTCGCGCAGCGGGTCCACCGGCCGGGCGACCCGTCCTACGACCCGGCCCGCGCGGCCTGGAACCGCAACGCCGTGCACCGGCCCGCCCTCGTCGTCGCCGCCGAGAGTGCCGCCGACGTCCAGGCCGCCGTACGCTTCGCCGCCGGCGCCGATCTGGGGGTCGGTGTGATGGCCACCGGACACGGCACCGGCCGCGGTTGCGACGGCGGCCTGCTGATCACCACCGCCGGGATGCGGCAGGTCAGCGTGGACCCGGCCGCCCGGACCGCCCGGGTGGCCGCCGGGGCGCTCTGGGACGACCTGGTGCCGCTCGCCGCCGCACACGGTCTGGCCGGACTGCCCGGATCGAGCCACAGCGTGGGGGTGGTCGGCTACACCCTGGGCGGCGGGTTCGGCTGGCTGGGGCGCCGGTTTCGGGCTCGCGGCCCACGCGGTGCTCGGCGCCGAGGTCGTCACCGCGGACGGCGAGCTGGTCACCGTCGGCCCGGCGTCCCACCCCGACCTGCTCTGGGGCCTGCCCGGCGGCGCCGGCACGCTCGGGGTGGTCACGGCGCTGGAGATCGCCCTGCAGCCGCTGACCGAGGTCTACGCCGGCAACCTCTACTACCCGCTGGACCGGGCGCGCGACGTGCTGGCCTTCTTCGCCGAGTGGAGCCGGACGGCTCCCCCGGAGCTGACGGCCGCGGCCACCTTCCGGTCCTTCCCGCCGCTGCCGGGCGTGCCGGAGGCCCTGCGGGGGCGGTCCCTGGTCGCCCTGCGGGGCTGCTTCTGCGGTGACCTCGCCGAGGGGGCGGCGCTGATCGACCAGGCCCGGACCGCGCTGGGACCGGCGGCGGTCGACACCTTCGGTCGGCTGCCGATCCCCGCCCTGCCCTCGATCAGCATGGACCCGACCGAGCCGCTGGCCGTCGCCAACCACACCGAGCTGGTCGCCGACCTGACTCCGGAGGCCATCGACGCCCTGGTCGCGCTGGCCGGCCCGGGCAGCGCGTCGCCGCTGGTCATGGTGGAGCTCCGGCTGCTGGGCGGCGCCCTCGACGGTCCGCCCGACGCCCTGCACCCGATGGCCCACACCCGGGCCCGGTTCAGCCTCAACGCCGTCGGGGTGACCCCGACCCCGGAGCACGCGACCCGGGTCACCGGGCACCTCGCCCGGCTGGCCACCACGATGCGCCCGCACGTGACGGGCGAGACGTACCTGAACTTCCTCGACCTGGAGGCCGCCACACCCGAGCGGGTGCGGGTCGCGTACACGCCGGCCGACTGGGCCCGGCTGGTCTCCCTGAAGCAGCACTACGACCCCCGGAACCTCTTCCGGTTCACCCGCCCCATCGGACCGGCCTGACGTGGGCCGGCCCTCCTCACAGAAAGCAGGCACCACCATGACCGAGACCAGTTCCTCGCGCACGATCGCGGTGACCGGGGCCACCGGCACCGTCGGATCGCAGCTGCTCCCGCTGCTCGACCGTCCGCGCACCCGGATCCGAGCCCTGGTCCGGGACCCGGACCGGGCCAGCGTCCTCGCCCGCTCCGGCGTCGAACCCGTGGTCGGCGAGCTCGGCGACCCGCGCGCCGTCCGCGGGCTCCTGGCCGGCGCCGAGGCCGTGTTCCTGGCCTGCGGCAACGTGCCCGGCCAGCTCGAGTACGAGTCCGCGGTCATCGACGAGGCCGCCCGGGCCGGGGTCGGCCGGATCGTCAAGCTGTCGGCCCGCGGCGCCGGGATCGGCTCACCGGCGCCCTACTGGCACACCCACGGGCTGATCGAGCGGCACCTGGCGGCCTCCGGCGTGCCCGCGGTGGTCCTGCAACCCGGGTTCTTGATGACCAACCTGCTGGCCTCGGCCGAACCCGTCCGGCGGCACGGGCTGCTGATCGCTCCGGCCGGCGACGCCCGGATCGCGATGACCGACCCGCGGGACGTCGCCGCGGCGGCCGCCGCCACCCTGCTGACCGCCGGTCACGAGGGCGCCTCGTACGTGCTGACCGGGCCGGCGGCGATCAGCTTCGACGAGGTGGCCACCGCCCTCGGCTCCGTCACCGGAGGGTCGGTGTCCTTCCTCGCCGGTGCCCGACCCGGCGGCCGTCGAGGGTCTGGTTGCAGGCGGGCCTGCCTGAGGTCGTCGCCGAGCAGGTCGTGGCCGTGTTCGCCCGGCTGCGCGACGGCGTCCAGGACAGCGTCACCGACACGGTGGCCGAGCTGACCGGGGCACCGGCCCGGACCCTGGTCGACTTCCTGCGCGACCACCGCGACGCCTTCGCCGCGGTTCAGCCGGTCGGCACCTGAGGATCCGGCCCGGGCCCGGCGGCCGCGCGCCGGCGGGCCCGGGCCTCGGCCTGCCGGACGGTCGCGGCCAGCTCGTCCAGGTCCGGGGTCGCGGCCCCGGGCCGGTCCGGCCAGCCCTCCACCACCTCCGTGGCCCAGGTCGCACCACCGGTCCACCAGCTCCAGGTAGTCGTCCAGGAAGCGGCTGGTGAGCACCAGCACGGGCAGCCGGTCCGGGTACGGACCGGACGCCGACACGTACTCCCGACCGACCTGGACGTTCTCCTCGGTGAGGGGCCCGACCCAGGCCCGCAACCCCTGGAGCGTGGCCCGCAGGTCGGCGGTCGTGCCGCTCTCGGCGTAGAACACCTTGAGCAGCGCCTCCGACTCCAGGACCGGGGGGGAGCTGGGCGCCGCCAGCCACGCCGCCAGGGCCCGCCGCCCGGCCGGGGTGATCGTGTAGACGGTCCGGGGCCGGCGCCCCTGGGCCCCGGGCTCGGCCTCGGCCAGGCCCTGGGCCACCAGCTTCTTGGGCTCCTCGTACAGCTTGCTGCGGGTCCGGGGCCAGAACCGGTGCAGGGTACGGTCCACCTGCTTGGCCAGCTCGTAGGTCGTCCACGGACGGACCGCCAGCAGGCCGAGGATCGCGTAGGACGTCGGCGTGAGCGCACCGTCGGTCATGTTGGCTCCTTCTCCGCACCGGCTTTGATCCCTAAGGGACTATAGCGGGTGGAGCCTGGCTCACCCGCGGTCGGGCTCCCCGACGGCACGGCCGGTGGAGCGGCCCGGCGCCTCGATCAACCCCGCGAGCTGGGCCACCCGGATGGCGTTGACCCGGTCGCGCACGCCGAGCTTGCGGTAGCAGTGCTCCAGGTGCTTCTCGACCGTGCGTGGCGAGCAGGCCAGCCGCCGCGCGGCGGCCCGGATGGTCTCGCCCGCCGCCACCAGCCGCAACGCGGCCAGCTCCCGCCCGGTCAGGCCGGCCGCGTCGACCGGGCCGCCCCCCACCCGCGTGCCACGCAGCACCCGGACCTGGGCGTCCAGCGCCACGAGGGACCGCTGCACGTACCGGCTGAGGAGAACGTCGTCGTCGGAGAAGTCGCGGTCCCCCCGGCCCAGCACGAAGGCCTGGTGGTCGCGCCCGGTCAGCCGGTAGGGGATGCTCAGCTGGTGCTCGAGCCCGAGCCGACGCAGCGGGACCTCCAGCACCATCCGCCGTCGCCGCGGCACCAGGGCGGTCGGCACCCGGGCCGCCGTCTGCGGCGCCGGGTCCTGCGTGCGCACGAACCAGGTCAGCAACGGGTGCGCATCCCAGAGCCGGCCGCTCACCCACTCGTCCTGCGTCGGTTGCTCCCCCTGGAGCGCGTCCGCGGGGTCGATCGTGGTCCGCATCCGCCCGGTCTCATCCAGCCAGTGCCGGGAGGCGGCCGCCGCGCCGTACGCCTCGTGCAGCAGCTGCAGGACGGGCTGGGTCGGCATCTTCACCAGCGGCTCGCGCATCAGGTCCAGCACGCCGCACAGCCAAGCGACGGCCCGCGCCGACACGTCCGCCATGCGTCCTCACTCCCGACCGTGGGTACCCGTACCTTTATCACCCGCACCGGAGGAAGGCCAGGCCCCGAAGCGCACGACCTCGGCCCGGGGCCGCCGACCGCGTTGCGGTCGCGTGGCCGGTCCGGCCGGCGCGCCGAGGCTGAGCACGCCGACGGACAGCTGGTCGGCGGGCACCCCGAAGCGGGCCCGGACCTGGTCCCGGCGGTCGGGGGGCAGGCCGAAGAAGCAGGCGCCGAGGCCCAGGTCGGTGGCCCGCAGCAGCGCGGCCATCACCCCCATCCCGGCGTCGACCCACCAGTACGGGGCCGACCACCGGTGCGGATCACGGTCGGTCCAGCCCTTGTCGGGCTCGGCGTACCGGTCCAGGTAGGCGTCCTGGCTGGTCCAGACCAGCACCAGCACCGGCGCCGTCCGGAGCCCGGCCAGCCAACGGTCACCCTCCGCGGGCGCGGTCACCGCCCAGTAGGCCGCCACGTCGGCGCCGACCAGCACCTGGTAGCTGACGCCCTGGCTGAAGCCGGCCGACGGAGCCCGCACCGCGGCGTCCAGGACGGCTGCCAGCTGCTCGTCGGTGACCGGCCGCCCCGGGTCGTAGCGCCGGGTCATCCGGCGCCGGCGCAGCGCTTCGACGAGCTCCACCTCAGCCCCAGGCCCCACCGAACGCCGCGTCCGCGTTCTCCCGCAGGGCCCGGCACAGCACGTCCAGGTCGTCCCCGCGGACCTCGGCCATCACCCGGGCCGTGTACGGGATCAGGTACGAGGCGTTGGACCGGCCGCGGTGCGGCACCGGCGTCAGGTACGGGGCGTCGGTCTCGGTCAGCACCCGGTCGAGCGGCGCCACCCGCAGGGCGTCCCGGAGCTGCTCGTTGTTCTTGAAGGTCACCGTCCCCGCGAACGACAGGTGGGCGCCGCGGTCCAGGCAGGCGCGCGCGAACTCGGCGTCGCCGGAGAAGCAGTGCATCACCATCCGCGCGGGCGGGCCCTCAGCGTCGAGCACGTCCAGGACGGCCGCGTGCGCGTCCCGGTCGTGGATGACCAGCGTGCGGTCGTGCTGTTTGGCCACCGCGATGTGCGCGGCGAACGCCCGGCGCTGGGTCGCCTGCCCCGCCGCCTCCCGGGTGCGGAAGAAGTCCAGCCCGGTCTCCCCCACCGCCCGGACCCGGGGCTGCGGCGCCAGCTCGGCCACCACCTGCAGGGCGGCGTCCAGCTCGGCCCCGGTCATCCGGGCCGCGTCGTTGGGGTGGATGGCGACCCCGGCGACGACCTGCGGCCAGCGCTCGGCGGCGGCCACCGCCCAGCGCGACCCGGCGACGTCGCAGCCGATCTGGACGATCCGGTCGACGTTGACCTCGGCCGCCCGCCCCAGTGCCTCCGCGGCCGGCAGCCCGCTGAGCTCGGCCGCCAGGTCGAGGTGGCAGTGGGTGTCGGTGACCGGGGACGGCAGCGCCGCCGGTGCCGCCGGGGGCGGGCCCGCCGGGCTCATCGCCGGCCCGTCTCGAGCGCCGCCTGGTAGAGCGCGTTCTTCCGCAGCCCGCTGGCCTGCGCCACCTCGGCCACCGCCGGCTTGAGCCGCTCGCCGTCCTGCACCCGCCGCCACACCTCGGCCACGGCCGAGGGCAGGTCGGCGGCGGCCGGTGCCGCTCCCGCCACCACCAGGGTGACCTCCCCCCGGACGCCGCCCTGGGCCCAGTCCGCGAGCTCGGCCACCCCGCCGCGGCGGACCTCCTCGTAGGTCTTGGTCAGCTCCCGGCAGACCGCCCCCGCTCGCTCCGGGCCGAACGCCTCGGTCATCGCGGCCAGCGTCTCCGCGGTGCGGTGCGGCGCCTCGAAGAAGACCATGGTCCGCGGCTCACCCGCCAGGTCCGCGAGCCGCCGAGCCCGCTCCCCGGCCTTGCGGGGCAGGAAGCCCTCGAAGCAGAACCGGTCCACCGGCAGCCCGGAGACCGCGAGCGCGGTCAGCACCGCCGAGGGCCCCGGCACCGCCGTCACCCGGAACCCGTGCTGCACGGCCGCGCTGACCAGCCGGTACCCCGGGTCGGAGACCGACGGCATCCCGGCGTCGGTGACCACCACGACCCGCTGCCCGTCGGCGAGCGCGGCCAGCAGCTCCGGCAGCCGGCCGGCCTCGTTGCCCTCGAAGTAGGAGACGACCCGCGCAGCGGTGCCCAGGTCGAGCCGCTCCAGCAGCCGCTTCAGCCGGCGGGTGTCCTCGGCGGCGATCACGTCGGCCCGGGCCAGCTCCCGGCGCAGGGCGGGGGTGGCGTCGTCGACGTCGCCGATGGGGGTGCCGGCGAGGACGACGACGCCGGGGTCGCCGGTCATGCCCGTACCGCTCATGGACCCAGCCTGGCAGACCGCTCCGGCCGCCCGCGTGAGCCGCCCGGGCCACCCGGAGTGCTCACCTACTATGGCCCGGTGATCGAGCCCGCCGTCGCGACGGAGGCCCCGCCGCCGGCCGTCGGGGGCAGCCCGCGCCCGTACCTGCCGACCACGGTCGAGCGGCTCCGGGTGCCGCCGATGACCGACCGGCTGTTCGGCTGGCTGGTCACCGCCGTGATCACCGCCATCGCGTTCGTGGTCCGCGCCGTCGGGATCAGCAAGCCGAACGCGCTGGTCTTCGACGAGACGTACTACGCCAAGGACGCCTACTCGCTGCTGCGGTTCGGCTACGAACGCAACTGGCCGCAGGACGCCAACGCGAAGATCGTGGCCGGCAACGTGGACGTGATGCAGACCAGCGCCGAGTTCGTGGTGCACCCGCAGGTCGGCAAGTGGCTGATCGCCTTCGGCGAGCACCTGTTCGGGATGAACTCGCTCGGCTGGCGGGTGGGCCCGCTGATCTTCGGCACCCTGCTGGTCCTCGTGCTGGTCCGCCTGGTCCGGCGGGTGTCCCGGTCGACCCTGGTCGGTGGCATCGCCGGGCTGCTGCTCGCCTTCGACGGGTTGGCCACGGTGCTGTCCCGGACCGCGCTGCTGGACGGCTTCCTGGCCTTCTTCCTCGTCGCCGCGGTGGCCTGCCTGGCCGCCGACCGGGACTGGCTCCGCAACCGGCTCGCCGACCACCTCGAACGCCACCGGCTGGTCGAGCTCGGCGGACGGTTCGGCCCGGCCCTGCTCGTCCGACCGTGGCGGATCGCCGCGGGCGTGTGCTTCGGCCTGGCGCTCGGCACCAAGTGGAACGCCGTGTACGTGCTGGCGGCGTTCGCGCTGCTGTCCCTGGCCTGGGACGTCGGCGCCCGCCGACTGGCCGGCAGCGGGCGGCTCACCCTGGTCGGGCTGCTCCGCGACGGCATCCCGGCGTTCGTGTCGCTGGTCGTGCTGTCGGGCCTGGTCTACGTGGCGAGCTGGGCGTCGTGGCTGGCCACCAGCGGCGGCTACCAGCGGGACTGGGGGGCCAAGCACCCCGACGCCCTCTCGGTCCAGCTGCTCGGCCGTCCGCTGGCCTCGCTGCTGCAGTACCACCGGGCCATCTGGGACTTCCACACCGGGGCCTTCATCAACAGCGCCACCCACGCCTACGACGCCCAGCCGGGCGGCTGGCTGATCATCGCCCGGCCGTTGAGCATGTACGTGCAGAACGACATCGCGACCGGCACCTCGGGCTGCACGGCGACCGACAAGTGCATCAGCGTGGTGCTCGGCATCGGGACGCCCGCCCTGTGGTGGGCCGCGGTGGTCGCGCTGATCGTGGCCGCGGTCTGCTGGGTGGGGGTGCGGGACTGGCGGTTCGGCATCCCGGTGGTCGGCGTCCTGTCGGTGTGGCTGCCGTGGTTCCTCTACGACAGCCGCCCGGTGTTCTACTTCTACGCGATCGCGCTGCTGCCGTTCTCGGTGATGGCGGTGGCGCTCTGCCTGGGCACGATCCTGGGCGCGGCCCGCGCCGGCGACCGGCGGATGCTCGGCGCCGTCGTGACCGGCGCGTTCGTGGCCCTGGTGGGGGCGAACTTCGCCTACCTCTACCCGATCCTCACCGACGCCGTGCTGCCGTACGAGTCCTGGCGGGCCCGGATGTGGTTCCGCTCCTGGATCTGACCGCCCGAGGTGCTCCCTCAGGTGGCCGGTCTCAGCTCGGGGTGGCCCCCGGCTCCCGTCGCCACCACCGGCGGAACGACCGGAAGCCCCGCCGCACCCGACCGAGGACCGCCACGGTGACCACGATGCCCACCACCAGCAGGACCGCCGCCACCACGGCCGCCAGCACCGGGAACAGCAGCGCCAAGACGCTGACGCCGACCACGCTCACGTCGCCGGCCACCGAGGCGGCGATATTGCTGGCCGGCTCCGGCGAGGTGTTGATGGCCAGCCGCAGGCCGGACTTGGTCAGGTGGCTGAGCAGGGCCGTGACCCCGCCCACCGAGGCGAGGGCGATGGTCAGCAGATCACCGTTGTTGCCGGCCAGCAGGGCCCCGATCACGGCCCCGGCCACCGGGCGGACCACGGTGGAGATGGTGTCCCAGACGGAGTCGACGTAGGGGATCTTGTCGGCGACCAGCTCCACCGCGGTCAGCACCGCCATCACGATCAGGACGTCGGTGCGCTGCAGACCGGGCGGGATCTCGCCCATGCCGGCGAAGCGGCCCAGCAGACCCAGGACCAGCACCGTCGCGTACGCGTTGATGCCGCTGGTCCACCCGCTGGTGAACGCGATCGGCAGAAGCTCCATGACGCGGAGCCTAGGCCAGCCCGGAGTCGGCGACGACGGTCACGCTCCCGGCGGGTCCGCCGGCGGGGCCGGTAGAGTCCCGAGCCATGCCGGCGGCCACCAGTGAGCTCACCCGGTCCCAGCGCCTCGACCGGCTCCCGTTCACCGCCCAGCACCGGCGGCTGCTGGTCGGCTCCGGGGTCGGCTGGGCCCTGGACGCGATGGATGTGGGCCTGGTCTCGTTCATCCTCGCGGCCCTGGCCACCCAGTGGTCGCTGTCGGGGGCCCAGCTGTCCTGGATTGCCTCGATCGGCTTCGTCGGGATGGCGGTCGGGGCGAGCCTGGGCGGGCTGCTCGCCGACCGGGTCGGGCGGCGGTCGGTGTTCGCCGTCACCCTGCTGGTCTACGGGCTCGCGACGGGCGCCTCGGCGCTGGCCACCGGGGTGGGCGCCCTGCTCGTGCTCCGGTTCGTGGTGGGGCTGGGCCTGGGGGCCGAGCTGCCGGTGGCCTCGACCCTGGTCAGCGAGTACGCCCCGGCGCGCATCCGCGGCCGGATGGTGGTGATCCTCGAGTCGTTCTGGGCGGTCGGCTGGGTGGCTGCCGCGCTGATCGGCTACCTCGTCGTGCCGTCCTCGGCCGCGGGGTGGCGCTGGGCCTTCGCCATCGGCCTGCTGCCGGCCGCGTACGCCCTGGTGATCCGGTGGACCCTGCCCGAGTCGGTGCGCTTCCTGGAACGCCGGGGCCGCACCGCCGAGGCCGAGCAGGCGGTCCGACGGTTCGAGGCCTCGGCCGGGGTGGTCCCGACGTCGTCCCCCGACCACCCGCCGGCGGTCGAGGTCCGGCCGAACCCGGCGCAGCTGTGGACGCCCCGCTGGCGGCGGCGGACGCTGGCGCTGTGGCTGACCTGGTTCGGGGTCAACTTCGCCTACTACGGCGCCTTCATCTGGCTGCCGACGCTGCTGGTGTCCGCCGGGTTTCCCCTGGTGCGGTCGTTCGGCTACACGTTGATCATCACCCTGGCCCAGCTGCCCGGGTACGCGCTGGCCGCGGTCCTGATCGAGGTGTGGGGCCGCCGGGCCACCCTGGTCACGTTCCTGGCCGGTTCCGCCGTGGCGGCGGCCGCGTTCGGGCTGGCCTCCGGAGTCGCGACCATCCTGGCCGCCGGGATCGCCCTGTCGTTCTTCAACCTCGGCGCCTGGGGGGCGCTGTACGCGGTGACCCCGGAGGTCTACCCCACGGCGCTGCGCGCGACCGGGGCCGGCAGCGCCACCGCGTTCGGGCGGATCGCCGCCATCGTGGCCCCGCTGGTGGTGTTGCCGCTGCGCGACTCGATCGGCATCGTCGGGTTGTTCGCCGTGTTCGCCGCCGCGTTCGTGCTGGCCATGCTCGCCGCGATCTTCCTCCCCGAGTGGCGCGGACGGGAGCTCGAGGACTGAGGATCCCACCGCGGATCGGCGCGCCCGGATCCGCACCACGCGGGTACCCTCGAAGGAGACGGCGTCGCCCCAGCCCCCACGCGACCGCCTGAGCCCTCAGCGCCGACTGCCACGTCGAGCGACCAGACGACCCCGCCAGATCCGCAGCCGTGGATCGCCGCCTGGGAGGTCGAGATGAGAAGGCATCACGTCAAGGAGCGCCGGCACCAGGAGCTCGAGGTGACCGGTCCGGCGCCGGTGGATCCGGTTCTGCTGGATCAGGAGGAGGACCGACGCAGCCTG
This sequence comes from uncultured Actinomycetota bacterium, assembly GCA_963832435.1. Lineage (GTDB taxonomy): Bacteria > Actinomycetota > Actinomycetes > Propionibacteriales > Propionibacteriaceae > Microlunatus. The sequence continues at coordinate 482,144 of CAWHTY010000009.1, read as the reverse complement.
GACCTGGTCCAGCGCGTGGTCGGCTCGGTGCTGGTGATCGTGGTCGGCGGGGCGATCTCGTTCCTGCTGGCCGGCTACACCGCCCTGGTCCCGAGCGGAGGCGACCGGGCCAGCGTCCTCGGCCTGTGGGTGATGTCCGGGGTGACCGGGCTGCTCACCACCGCCGCGGTCCTGGTCATCAACCGGCGTCACCCCTACTCGCCCCTGCTCGCCTGCGGGTTGCTGCCGATGGCCGTCGCCGCGTACTGGGTGCTGGCCTGACTCGCAGGTGGAGCGGCCCCGCAGCGGCAACTCGTCGTGGATGAGCGTTCGCCGCGCCGACCAGTCGTTTCGAGCAACGGATGTCCGTCCGTCACCGGCCAACCACCCCACCTGAGCGTCAGCGGGGGCGGTCCGTCCCTGAGACCTGGCCGCCGATGCCGGTCTCATTTCCGTCGGAGTCGCGGAAGACGTACTTCCAGACTCCGTCGTGCTTCTCCACGTCGACCGGTCTCAGGCCTCGCTGGGCGATTCCGGCCACCTCGGCGTCCGGGTCGTCGACCCAGATCATGCTGACGGCGCCGCCGGCTCGGTCGGCATCCTGGATGATGTACACGTGGCCGTTCTCGGCCAGCTGCCAGACGGCCTCGACGTCGTTGGGGTAGAAGGCCGGTTCCGCGCCGAGGAGCTTCTGGTACCACTCCAGGGCCACCCCGAAGTTGCTCACCGCGATGCCCGCGAAGATGCCCACCGCCATATCTGCCGTCCCTTCGTTCCGTCTGTGGACGCTGCCGTCCTACGGGATCAGACCCGATGCGAGGCGGAGATTCATCGGCCCCGTTCAGAGTCAGCGAGCGGCCGCCCCGCCGAGCAGCATGCTCGGGGACGCAGTCGACGGCCCTACCCCTCCGATCACCGGGCCGTCGTGGCCGACTGCCGCGGCGTGGCTGACGTGGCCGTCACTGCCCTCGCGGATCGGGCTCCCCCCGGTCGGCAGCGCTTCGTCGTTCGGGCATCTGGCTCGGCGGCCCGCTCTCGGCGAGACTGACGCTCGGGTAAACCTGTGACCCGCCTGGGGCGTCTGTAGGGGCGGGAGGAGGCCGACATGGACTCGGTGAGCCCGCCGACGACACGGCGAGGGCAGTTCGTGGACCAGTCATCCGCGATCTCGGCGGTCCGCGACCTGTACGAGCGCCACTACGTGCGGCTGGTGCGGTTGGCGATCCTGCTGGTCGGCGACGCGGGTCGTGCCGAGGAGATCGTCCAGGACGCGTTCGTGGATCTGGTGGCCCGCTGGCGCACGATCCGCGACCCGGGGGCGGCGGCCGCCTACCTTCGCACGTGCGTGGCGAACGGGGCCCGCTCCCATCTGCGGCATCGGGCGGTGGTCGATCGACAACCAGTGAGCCGGCCGTCGCCGGTGAACAGCGCGGAGACCGAGGCGCTGGCCCAGATCGAGCACGAACGAGTTCTGTCGGTGTTGTCCGAACTCCCCGGACGTCAACGCGAGGTGCTCATCCTGCGGTACTACGGCCAGCTGTCCGAGGCCGAGATCGCCGGCACGCTGGGCATCAGCCGAGGTGCGGTGAAGAGCCACAGCTCTCGTGGACTCCGCTCGCTGCGGACAGCGATGGAGGTGAACCGATGACCGCCGAGCGCCTCGATGACGACCAGGTGGGGCAGCGGCTGGCCCAGATCCTGGAGACGGAGGCGAACACCATCGAGGTGGGTGATGCCTGGGATGCCATCGGCCGTCGCCTTCTCGAGCCCGACCGGCCGAGTGCCCGCCTGGGCCCGGTCACCGCCACCCGTCGGCGCCGCCGTGCTGGGCGGAGTGGTCGCCGGCATCGGTGTCGCGGCAGCCATTGTGCTGGCCGTGGTTCTCGGCTGGCGCCCGGCAGATCTCAGCCCCGCACCTGTTGCCCCGGTGACGACGACCGTTCCGCGCTACGACGCATCGATCCCGACGTTGGTGGTGTACCGGACCACGGCCGGTGAGTATCCAGCTCAGGGCGCGGCGCCGGACACGTTCACCATCACCCCGGAGCGGATGCGGACCGACTCTCCGGAGGTCGGCCGAGCCGCCTTGGAGGCCATGTTCGACACCGCACCGGTCCAACCCGGGAACATCAACTGGCTCGAGCAGAAGATCGTGCAGAGGATCGACGTCACCTCGGTCACGGTGTCCGGTGGCCTGATCCGCGTCGAGCTGAATGGCTTCAGCAGCCAGGTGTTCACCGAACCGGAGGCTCACGTGATGGCTCAGGCCTGGGTGCGGACGCTGCAAGACACCCTCGGTGTTCGCGACGATGTCCTGATCACGCTTCAGGGACAGCCGTTCTGGCTGTACTCCGCCATCGACACGGCCCAGCCGCTGACCAGGGATGAGTCGGTGCAGGTCGTCCGGCCGGATCGGCTTCGACAGTCCTCGAGACGGGGACGTGGCGCCGCGCACCTTCGTGCTGCTCGGCTCCGCCACGGCGCGTCCGGGCAAGCCGGCTCGCGTGCAGATCGTCGATCTCGACACCGGCGCGATCGCCTACGAGCAAGAGGTCCTCGGGCCTGCCGATCGGGCCGCGACGGTCGGCTTCGAGCCGGTCCTCACCCTCGAACCAGGACGCTACCGGGCAACCGCTGAGCGGGGAGGGCGCGGTCAGCGGGATCCGTGACATCACCTTCACCGTCGTGCCGTAGGTGTCAACCGATGTGCCGGGCCAGACGTCTACAACAGTGAGGCTCGGACCGACCTTGCGGAAGAGGAGACGGACATGTCGTGGATCAGCAGGCTTGCCTGGGCGATGACGCTGGCGATCGCGCTCGTCGTGCCCGGGATCGGCGCGGCGGCAACAGGCCAGCCGGATCGGCCGCACCCCGCCGCGGCGGCCCCCACCGCGAGGGGCAGCGACGTCATCGTCGACTGGAGCCGGATCGTCTTCGAAGCAGCGATGACCGACGACGGCTTCGTCTCGTTCAAGGGCACGCGACACCAGGCGATGGTGCACATCGCGATGCACGACGCGCTCAACGCCATCGACCCCCGGTACGACCAGTACGCCTACTTCGGCCGTGCGAAGGGCGCGAACCCGATCGCGGCCGCGGCGAAGGCCGCGCACGACGTGCTCGTGGCGGTCTATCCCGCGCAGCAGGCGACCCTTGACGCCGAGCTCGCGACCTGGCTCGCGAGAGTGCCCAACGGCAGCGGCAAGACCAAGGCCCTCACCGTGGGAGCCAAGGCGGCGGCGGCCATCGTCGCGCTCCGTCAGAACGACGGCACGGACGTCGACCTCTTCGAGCCCCGACTACACGCCGGGCACCCAGCCGGGTGACTACCAGTTCGTCCCCCCGTACGACTTCGCCTTCGCGGTCGACTTCCGGTTCGCGACGCCGTTCGGACTCGAGTCTCCCGAGCAGTTCCGGGTGCCCCCTCCCCCGGCGCTGACGAGCCGCACCTACGCGAGGGCCTACAACGAGGTCAAGTCGGTCGGAGCCATCAACAGCACGACCCGCACCACGGACCAGAGCAACTACGCCAACTGGTGGTACGAGGCCTCCGACATCGGCTGGACCCGCATCGCCCGCGTCACCACGACCAGCGAAGAGCTGGAGCTCTGGCGCGCTGCCCGGATGTTCGCGCTCGTCAACATGGCCCTCTACGACAGCTACGTCGCGGGCTGGGATTCGAAGTTCCACTGGGACTTCTGGCGGCCCTACACCGCGATCCGGGCCGGCGAGACCGACGGCAACCCGCACACGGTCAAGGACGCCACCTGGCAGAACTATCTCGAGACCCCGCCGATCCAGGACTACCCGTCGACCCACAGCGCCCTCGGCGCCGCAGCGGCCGAGGTCCTCAAGCGCTGCTTCAGGACCGATCGTGTGCCGTTCTCGATGGGATCGACTGACGGCGCTGCCGGCGAACCCCGTCCGCTCGTTCCGCACCTTCACCCAGGCGGCCGACGAGAACGCCGATTCGCGCGTGAGAGCCGGCATCCACTTCCGGTTCGCGACCGAGCACGGCAAGGCGCTCGGCCGCGATGTCGGCAGCTACATCGTCCAGCACCATCTCCGGCGGCGCTGACGGCCAGGGGCGGTGCCCCACGCCGGCCTGATCGGGGTCCCGATGATCTTGTTCGACTCGAACGCCACGGTCGGAGCGTTCAGAGCCGGGCGGCGGTCCGGACCAGGGCGGCCAGGGCTCGCGACGTGCTGTGCGGCGGCCAGGCGAGCACCGTGGTCACCCGGGGCGCGTCGGACACCGGGACCGCGGCGTGGTCGGCCCGCAGGTGCGGGCGGACCGACTCCGGCAGTACGGCCATCGTGCGTCCGAGGCCGATCAGCTGCATCAGCTGCTCGTGGTTGTGCACCTCCGGCCCGGGCCCGTCGGGATAGCTCCCGTCTCGCCTGGGCCAGCGCGGAGCCGGGAGCTCGGCCAGGTCGTCGAGCTCGGCCCGGCCCAGCGACCGTCGAGTGCTGAGCGGGTGTCCGGCGGGGAGCACGGCCACCTGCCCCTCGACGGTCAGCTCCTCGGCGTCGAGTCCGGTGATCGAGTCGAAGGGACGGTGCAGCAGGGCCACGTCGGCTCGGCCGTCGCGCAGCAGCCGCTCCTGCTCGGCCGGGCCGCAGAGCACGACGTCGACGGCCACCGCGTCCGGCTCGGCGGCGTACGCGTCGAGCAGCTTCGCCAGCAGCTCGACCGAGGCGCCCGCCTTGGTGGCCAGCACCAGCTGCGGTCGTCGGTCGACCCCACCGGCCCGACGGGTCCGCCGCTCGGCTGCGCTGATCCCGTCGAGCGCCGCCCGGCCCTCCCGCAGCAGGACCGACCCGGCCTCGGTCAGGGTGACGCGACGGGCCGACCGCTGGAGCAGACTCACCCCCAGACGCCGCTCGAGCTGCTGGATGGCCCGCGAGAGCGGCGGCTGGGCGATGCCGAGCCGCTGCGCCGCACGACCGAAGTGCAGCTCCTCGGCCACCGCGACGAAGTACCGCAGCTCCCTGGTCTCCACGTTCTCACGGTAGCCGCGGGGTCGATACCGCCGCGGTATCGCGGCCGGCCCGATCGGTATTGGTGCCGGCGCCGCGGTGGACGGACCATCGAGACCATGACCGAACAGACGACGATCGCCCTGGTCACCGGGGCGAACAAGGGCATCGGGTACGCGATCGCCACCGGCCTCGGCACCCTGGGCTGGCGGGTGGGGGTCGGAGCCCGCGACGACGGGCGGCGCGACGACGCGGTCGAGCGGCTCCGGGCCGCCGGGGTGGATGCGTTCGGCGTGCCGCTGGACGTGACCGACGACGAGAGCGTGGCCGCCGCGGCCGAGCAGATCGACGCCGTGGCCGGGAGGCTGGACGTGCTGGTGAACAACGCCGGCATCACAGGCGGGATGCCGCAGGAACCGACGCGGACCTCGCCGGACCAGGTACGGGCCGTCGTAGAGACCAACGTGATCGGCGTCATGCGGGTGATGGACGCGATGCTGCCGCTGCTGCGCCGGTCGCGCTCGCCACGGATCGTGAACATGTCGAGCGGCGTCGGCTCACTGACCCGCCAGTCCGCGGCGGACGGGTCCACCGGGCCGATCTCGGGCTCGTACTCGCCGTCCAAGACGTTCCTCAACGCGGTCACCGTGCAGTACGCCAAAGAGCTCGCCGACACCGACATCTTGATCAACCTCGGCTGCCCGGGCTTCGTCGCCACCGACCTGAACGGCTTCCGCGGCGTCCGCACGCCCGAGCAGGGGGCCGCCATCGCGATCCGGCTCGCCACCCTGCCCGACGACGGACCCACCGGCGGCTACTTCGAGGATGCCGGCATCATCCCCTGGTGACCCCGCGCCGCCTGCCTGGACGTTCCTCCGGCTCCTTCAGGCGGGTTCCTCGATGGCATGGGAGTCGGTGAGCGTGAACGCGCCGCCGGCGGCGATGAGGCCGACGCCGACCGCGAGCAGGGCGTAGCCGATCTGCTCGGCGTGGAAGAGCGACTGGATGAGGTCGCTGCCCCAGACGCCGGCTGGGAGCTGGGCGGTGACCAGGGCGGCGATCATGGTGCCGATCACCGCGGTGCCGATGCTGGTGCCGAGCTCTTGGGCGGTGTCGTTGAGCGCGGTGCCGATGGAGGTGCGGTTGCCGGGCATCGCGCCGACCAGTGCCACCGCACAGATCGTCATGACGGTCCGCAGTCCGATGGTCATCACGACCAGGCAGACGGCGATGGCGAGGTACCCGTGGTTGACGGCCCAGGCGAGCCCGGCCAGCGAGGCGGCCAGGAAGCCCGCGCCGACCAGACAGGCGAAGCGGTGGCCGAACCGGTGGGCGAGCCACTCCGACAGTCGGTGTCGCGGCGATCATCGTCACGATCATGGGCAGGTTGGCCAGGCCGGCGCGGACGGGGCTCCATCCGTACGCGTACTGGAAGTGGAGGATCAGGCCGAACATGACACTGGCCATGGCGATCGACGTGCCGATCTGGGCGATGACGGCACCGCGCACGGTGCCGTTGGCGAGCAGGCTCAGGTCCAGCATGGGTGCCGGTCGACGGCGCTCGTGCCAGACGAAGACGACCGCGGCCGCGACGGCGCCGATGATCGAGGCGACGGTCTTCACCGAGAGCCAGCCGTGCTCGACGCCGCTGGTCAAGGTGTAGCAGGCGAGGCCGATGGCGATGACGCTCAGCGCGGCGCCCGGCAGGTCGAGCGGATCGTGGGTGAGGTCCTCGGGCCGGTCGGCCGGCACACCGAGTCGGACGCCGAGGCACGCGATCAGCGCGATCGGGGCGTTCACGAGCAGGAGCCACTCCCACCGCACATGGGCCAGCGCAGTGCCACCGAGCAGCGGTCCGAGGACGAAGCCGGCCATGCCGACCACGATCATCACGGTCATGGCCCGCATCCGCAGCTGGTTGTCGTCGAAGAGGCGGAAGACCAGTGAGTTGGTGATGGGTGCCATCGCCGCGGCGGCGACGCCCAGTGCGGCCCGCAACGCGATGAGCTCACCGGTCGTGGTGACCGCGACCACGCACAGGCTGAGGAGCCCGAACACGGTGAGGCCGCCCAGCAGCATGCGGCGACCTCCGGACCGGTCGGCCAGGGATCCGGCGGTGAGCAGCAGACCACCGAAGGTCAGTGAGTACGCGCCGACGACCCACTGCAGCGACGTAATCGCGCTGCCAAGCTCACGACCGATGGTGGGGAGGGCGGAACCGGCCACGGACGACCCGATCCACGACCTCCGGGTGATGGCCACCACGCTCTTCGACGCGATGGTGCACCGCCCGTGGCTGGGCGCCTACCCCCGGACGTGCTGGACGGCACGATGAACCGTGATCAGTACCTTCACCGGTGGGCCCAGTCCTGGCGTGAGCTCGACCCCGAGGACTTTCCGTTCGTGCACGAGATCATCGACGAATTCGACGGCCACGACGACGCCGACCAGTTCCGCGCTGCGCTGGAACTGACCCTGGCCGGCCTGCGGCTCCAGGCCGGAGCCTGAACATCCCTGAGCTCATCGGCCGTGCGCGAGGATGGGCAGGTGTCTCCGGCTCAGGCGATCGACCCGGTCCAGACCGACCGGCTGGTGTTGACGCCGGTGAGTGCCGAGGACGTCGACGACCTCTGGCGACTCTGCCAGGAGCCGCTGGTCGCCTACTGGACCGGGCCGTGGACCTTCGACGCCGTCGAGGCCTGGGCGCGAGCCATGGCAGCCCGCTGGGCCAGGGACGGCGTCGGGAAGTGGATGGCGCACGACCGGTCGGACGGGTCGCTCGTGGGACGCGGAGGCCTCAGCCGGATGGATCTCAGCGGCGAGACCGTGCTCGAGCTGGGTTGGGCAGTCCGTGACGGCCTGACCGGCCGCGGCTACGCCTCCGAGATCGGACGGGCTGCGCTCGACTGGGCCGCAGCCTTTCTCCCCGATCTCCCGGTGGTCGCCTTCACCGAGGTACACAATCACGCCTCCACGGAGGTCATGCGGCGCCTCGGTCTGCGCGACTCGGGCGTCATCTATCGCGAGGGGCTGATGGCTGGGCACTCCGGCCTGCACCCCGATGCACCGTTCGCGCTGTACCGGAACCCGCCGTGACGCAGGTCCCCGGAGCCGGAGCCCCACCTCCGGTCACGGCGCCCAGGACGCGTCGAGAATCGCCGGGGCGCGCCGCGACGATGCGAGCGGGGGCTGTCGGGCCTGCCCTGCTTTTCGTCGGTGCTACCGCTCCACCGTGGTTGGCTCCTCGCAGGCTGTGGTGGCTGCGAAGTGTTGGATCGCGGCGGTGACGGCGGCCAAGTCCAGCCCGGTGAGGTGGTCGATCATGTGTCGTCTCACGCTTGCCAGGTGGGTGGGCCAGGCCTGTTGGAGGCGGGCCAGGCCGGCCTCGGTCAACCGCGCGTTGAGACCGCGTCGGTCGCAGGTGGACCGCTCCCGCTGCACGAGACCCTGCGCCTCGAGGCGGCTCACGATGCGCGACATGCCGCTGACCGACAGCGACCCGGCGGCGGCCAGCTCGCTCATGCGCAGCGTTCGCGCTGGAGCCTCGGACAGGTGCATCAAGGTGCCGTAGTCACTGAAGGACATCGCCGGACAGCGCATCGACGCCGAGTTCGAGCTGATCGACCTCCGCGACTACCCGCTGCCGCATCTGGACGAGCCGCTGCCCCCCTCGCTCGGCCAGTACCAGAACGAGCACACCAAGCGGTGGGCAGCGAAGATCGCCTCGTTCGACGGGTTCGTCATCGTCACCCCCGAGTACAACCACGGCACCTCCGGCGTGCTCAAGAACGCCATCGACTACCTCTACGCGGAGTGGAACAACAAGGCCGTCGGATTCGTCTCCTACGGCGCGCATCGGCGGCGCCCGCGCCGCCGAGCACCTCCGCCTGGTCGCCGGCGAGCTGCAGATGGCCGACGTCCGCCAACAGGTCGCCCTCTCCCTGGTCACCGAGTTCGAGAACTTCAGCGTCTTCAAGCCCGGCGACTACAACCTGCGCCGCGCTCGACACCCTGCTCGACCAGGTCGTCGCCTGGAGCACCGCCCTGGCGCCGCTCCGCAAACCCGTCGCCGCTGCAGCCTGACCGACCAGCAGGAAACCCACGGCGGCCGCTGGACGACACGACCCGACGGCCGCCAATTCCGTCGCGAACCGTTGGGGCTCAGGGTGGGGTCGTACCGATCGCCGACCCCTCCACCGATGCTCACGTCACGCAGAACTCGTTGCCCTCCGGGTCGCGCAGGGTGACCCCGTAGAAGTCGGCGTCGTCCGGCGCGTTCGTCCAGGCGTGCGTCGCCCCCAGCGCGAGCAGCCGCTCGACCTCGGCGTCGATCAACCGGCGCCGCTCGGCGTACGGCGTCGCCAGCCGGTCGGTGATCAGCAGGTCGAAGTGCAGCCTGTTCTTCTCGCTCTGCTTGCCCTCGGGTACGGGCAGGAAGCAGATCCGCGGGCCGACGCCGTCCGGGTCGACGATGGCGTTGCCGGCGGTGCTGTCGCCCAGGTCGGCCTCCGGGATGCCGAGGGACAGCCAGTAGTCGCGGTAGCTCGCGAACCCCGGCGGAGGCGGCTGTCGCACATAGCCGAGAGCCTCGGTCCAGAACTCGATCTGGCGCTCCTCGTCGCTGCAGTCGATCGCGACCTGGAACACGGTGGCCATGGACGTCCTTCCTTCGATCGGCGACCCCAGCACACGAGCGACGACCGTCCAGCGAGAACCCCCGTCCAGCCTGCCCATGACGGCCTCAGCGCGACCCGGTCTTGACCCTGCGATCCTGACCCGATGGGTATCGACCACCTGCCCGGGCCGCCCGCCACCGCCGTGAGGTGGGCGACAGCGGCGGCATCGGACGACGTCGTGGACGTCGCCGCGCTGGGTGGTGGCATCACCAACACCAAGTGGGTCCTCGCCTTGGCCGGTGGTGAGCGGCTGGTCCTGCGGTGGGCCGATCCGGCGCGGTGGGGACTCCTCGGTCGTGGGCATGTCCGGCGGGAAGCCCTGGCGGGCCGGTTGCTGGTCGGGTCCGGTCTGCCGGTTCCTGTCCTCATCGCGAGCGACCCGGAGGGGGCCTGCGCCGGCGGCCCTGCGAACCTGCTGACCTGGCGTCCCGGCCGCTCACGGCTGGACCCGCTGAGCCGGTCGGCGATCGACGCGCTGGCCCGGGCAGCGGTCAGCATCCACCAGCAGCCCGTACCGCACCGCGATCGACCTCCCACCTTCACGTTCCGTGGCCTCGACGACCCGCAGGTGCCCGGCTGGACCGGCCGGCCGGAACTGTGGCGGCGAGCGATCGAGGTCTTTCACGCCGGTGTCCCAACGGCCCGTCACGGCCTCCTGCATCGGGACTTCCACCTCGGCAACACGCTGTGGGAGAAGGACGAGATCACCGGGCTCATCGACTGGGCCGAGACCTCGTGGGGCCCGCCAGACGTCGACGTGGCGCACATGTGTTCCGACTTCGCCCTGATGCACGCCGGCGCGGACGCCGACCGCTTCCGGAGGGCGTACCTGTCAGCCGGAGGTCGCCTCGACCCCGACCCCGACGCAACCCGGTTCTGGACGGTCAGCGATGTTCTCGGATTCCTTCCCGACCCCGCCCACATCCTGCCTGCGGTGGGACCTGCTCGACCCGATCTGTCCGCACATCTGATCCGGGCCCGCCTGGAGGCCCGTCTCGCCGTCACCCTCGCTCAGCGACCTCAGTAGCCGACGGTCCAGCGAGGGCGACCGGCTCGCGGAGTCAGCGGTTACGGATGGGGATCGCTCGGCAGCCGCGGCTGGCCGAGCCGCGCGAGGCGCGAGCGGACGAGGGCGGGCTGCCAGACCCTGGCCCCCACCAAGGCTGGCAGCCCGAGCACTGGAGTCTCGGCCACCGCCTGGCGGCTCCCCTCGGTGACCAGCCGCGTGGACGGGTAGTCCGGCCCTGCCGCAGTTCGCGGGTGCTACCTGGTCTCGACAGAAGGACTTACGGACTTCGCCGCTCGGCTGGAGGGACCCCTGCAGTTCATCAGCACGAGTCCGTCCGGGGCTTCAGCGTCATTGTGGACTCTAGACCCGCCCGGCGCGAGAGGGAACAGCCTGCGCACGCCGACCCGCGCGGCCAGCAACCGGAACGCACGCTCGCAGGCTTGACTACGCATGATAGCTTTTTGGCTATGACCATTAGTTATCTCGAACGGCCGGAGGGCCGGCTCGCGTACGACGTCACCGGCACCAGCGGCCCGCTGCTGATCTGCGTGCCGGGCATGGGCGAGCTGCGGCAGAGCTACCGCCTGCTGGCGCCGCTGCTGGTCGGGGCAGGGCTGTCGCGTGGTGACCCTGGACATCCGAGGCCACGGTGACAGCGACGCCACCTTCAGCACCTACGACGATGTCGCCCTGGCCGGCGACATGCTGGCGCTGGTCGAGGAGCTGGGCGAGCCGGCGTACCTGGTCGGGAACTCCATGGCGGCGGGCGCCGCCGTGATCGCGGCCGCCGAGGCCCCGGCGCGGTAAGGGGCTGGCCCTGCTCGGCCCCTTCGTCCGTGACCCGCGAAGGCAGTGCCTTCGCCAAGCTGCTCTTCCGGATCCTGCTGACCAAGCCGTGGGGTCCGGCGGCCTTCCTCGCCTACTATCCGCAGTGGCTGCCGGGGCCGAAGCCGCCCGGCTACCAGGAGCACAAGGCCCGGGTTCGGGACAACCTCCGCCATCCCGGGCACTGGCCGGCCTTCGTGCGGACCACCCGCACCTCGCACGCACCGGCCGAGCGGCGGCTGAGCGAGGTGCGGGTCCCCTCGGTGGTGGTGATGGGGACGGCCGACGTCGACTGGAAGGACCCGGCGGCCGAGGCGGCCTGGATCGGCGAGCAGCTGCAGGCCGAGGTCGTCATGGTCCCCGGCGTCGGTCACTATCCGCAGGCCCAGGCCCCCGAGGTCACCGCGGCGGCCATCGCTGACTCGCTCGAAGAGGCCGGTCGTGCCTAGGGCGGGCCTCTCGCCCGAGCGTCATCGTGGACGAGGCAGCCCGCCTCGTCGACGAGGTGGGTCGCGAGCGGCTGACCCTGTCCGAGCTGGCGAAGCGGTTGGGCGTGGCGCCGCCGAGCCTGTACAAGCACGTCGACGGGCTCGAGGGCCTCGAGCGGCTCCTGGCCGTCCGCGTGCTGCGCGAGGTCGGGGACGCGATGCGCCGCGCCTGCACCGGCAAGGCCGCCGCCGACGCGGTCAGCGCCTTGGCCACCGCCTACCGGGCCTACGCGCTTGGCCCACCCGGGCCGCTACGGCTACGTCGTGCGCGCGCCCGAGCCCGAGGATGAGGCGCTGGCGGCGGCCGCGGCGGACATCCTGTCGATCTTCGACGACGTGTTCGCCGGTTACGGGATCCCGCCGTCCGACGCCGTCGACGCCGCGCGGTTCGTCCGGAGTGCGCTGCACGGCTTCGTCAGCCTGGAGCTCGGTGGCGGCTTCGGGCTGCCCCGGTCGGCCGACGCCAGCTTCCGGCGTCTCGTCGCCGCGGTCAGCCGGGCGCTCACCGACTGGTGATCACGGTCCGGCCGGCAGGGCGGCTCTCAGGTCGGTGACGAGCGTGCCGCTCATCCGTCGCAGCCAGTTCTTGATCTGGCGGCGCACCCGGTCCGCCTCCTCGCCCGTCACCGGCGGGTTGGTGTAGTAGTCCACCAGCCGCCGTACGGACTGTTGCCGCACCTCCGGCGCGGCCCGCTCGTAGTAGCCGATCAGGGGCTGCCAGGCCGGCCGGCTGGGAAGGGGCAGGGCGAGGTACTGGTGGAAGTAGCCGCGGAAGTCCTCGGTCCAGGCCTGCAGCTCCAGGTCGTCGTGGCTGCGGCCTTCGGGCTGCGGGGCGACCACCAGGGCCAGTTCGTGCTGGGCGAACTGGCGGGTGGTCAGCCACGTGCTCGGGTTCAGCGCGTTGGGACCGATGATCGCGAACCGACGGTCACCGGCCCGGAAGTTGTAGCCGGCGTTGCTGCCCACCGGGGCGGGGTCGCGGGTCCTCGACGTCCGCCAGCGAGCCTTGTCGTTCAGGGCTGCGTCGAAGTTGAGCACCGGGATCGGGGCGTAGTCGGCGGGATCGACCGCCGCGACGTTCGAGGTGCCGGCCGCCCGCACCGAGATCCCGAGCTCACACACCGCCTGCTGAGCCAGCCGGGTCATGGCCCCGGCCCGCTGCTCTCCGCTCATGCCCTGCGCCGCCTGAACCGCCGTCCGCCACTGGTCGTTCGTCAACGTGACACAGGCCTGACCCCCGGCGGCGCCCGGTCCCGCTGGGCGCACCTGGGTCCCCGGTCCGGCGCACCGCTGCAGGCGCAGCCCGGCCCGCAGCCGGGGCACGAACCCCTCGATCTGCTGCTGGTCCCCGGTCTCCCCCGACCACCGCGACACCACGGCCCCGACGGCCGCCCGGTCGGCGTCCTCCTCCAGCGCCGCCACCGAGGTGGTGCCCCGCTCGCCCTGCTGTCCCACGTGCGCCAGCTCGTGGGCGATCAAGGCGTTGCCCTCCAGGCTGCCGGGCCGGTACTCCCCGGGTGAGAAGGTGATGTCGCGACCCACGGTGAAGGCCCGGGCGCCCAGCCGGTCCGACAGCGCCCCCGCTCCGGCGTCGGTGTGCACGCGGACGTCCCCGAAGTCCTGCCCGTACGCGGACTCCATCGGCGTCCGCACACCGGTGTCGAGCGGTTGGCCGACGCCGAGCCGGCTGCGGACCACTCGCGCGTCGTCCGGGGTGGCCACCCCGTCCCGGGCCTTGAACAGCGCACTGACCAGGCCACCGAGCGCGGACAGCACTCGCCCGAGGACCCCGACCGGGGCCGCGACGACGCCCCCGGCGAGTCGGGCCCGTGCGGCGACCCCGGCTGCGGTGATGTAACGCCGCGCGTCGGCCCCCTCCACCCCCGGTAGGTTCTCCCGCAACGAGCGGGTCAGGCCGGTGGTGTCCTGGCTCGCCAGGTCGTCGAACGCCGCCGGGTAGTGCGCCCGCGCGTCGGCCTGGGCGAGCGGGTCGGCCGAGGCCAGCACGCCCTCCACCTCGGCGCGCAGCGCGGCCAGGAAGGCGGACCGCGGCAGCTGGCCGGGCGCCGGCTCGGCACCGTCGTCGACCACCGGGCCCGCCGGCAGGTCGGCGCTGCCGCCCTCGGCCTGTCGGCTGACGACGGAGCCGGCCAGCCGGCGCTGCACCGCGTCGTTGCCGGCCGACCGCTGGAGCCGGGCCAGCAGCGTGGCCGACGCCGCGCTGCCGCTGCCGCCCGCCGGCAGGCGGTGACCGCTGACCAGCTCCATCCCGAGCCGGTCCCACCCGGCTCGATCCTGGCCGGTCGGGTGCTCGGGGAAGCGGGGACGATCGGTGCGGTGACCGGTGGCGTGGTCGGAGCGCCGGCCCCCGTCGTGCTCCGTCACGGCGTGCCGCGGGCCGCCGACGAGTCGGCCATCAGGTGGAAGACACCGTTGCCCGAGCGGTACAGCGTCGCGCCCGCGGGTTGGCCGCGGCTTCCGATCGTGGCGGCGATCCGGCCGAGGGCGGCGGCGTCGGCGGCGCGCAGCACTCCCGACGGACGAGAGAACGCGTAGTGAAACCCGGGCCCGCCCCGCCCGCCGCCGCCGCCGGCGGAGGCCGACACCCGGACCCCGAGGCCGGTCGTGGCCCTGACCAGCCCACCCCGCGCGGCGTCGGCGCACCGGACGATCCTGGCCAGCTCGAGGACGTGGGCGGGGCCGCGGAGCCGAACCCGCTCCGGCCGGGTGGCGACCAGTCCCAGGCCCGCCGCCAGGCTGACCCCGGTGGCCACCGGCAGCCACCCGGGCAGCACGTCCCAGCCGACGGTCACCGCCAGACCGACGCCGAGGGTGACCGCCAGCGCCGTCCACTGGGCCTCCGACAGGCCGGCGAAGTGGGCCCGTCCGACGTCGCCCCGGAGGAACTCCAGCCAGAAGCGCGCGGCCACGTGCACCAGCAGGTAGCCGCTGAGGGCCGCACCGGCCGGAGCGGGCGAGAGGACCACGACCGTCAGGGCCCCGGCCAACCCGGCGAACACGGCGGCCTCGACGGCGGCCACCGGGAACAGCGGAACGCCGACGTACTCGGCTGGGAGGCCCTCGGCTGCGTGGCGCGCCCCGTACCGGATGCCGCGGACGGCGGGGCGGCCGTGACAGCAGCCCGTGACGAGGCAGCCGACCCGGCCGCAGGCCAGGAAGACGGCCAGCCCCGGCACGGCGAGGTCCAGGGCGGCGACCACCGGCAGGTCGGCCAGCAGCAGTGCGCCGACGGTCACCGCGAACGCCGCCAGCTCGCCGTGGAAGCACACCAGCCGGGGCCGACCGACGACCAGGGCCTCCACTGCGGCCGCGGCCACCAGACCCGTCAGCATGCCGCCCGCCACCACGAGCGCCAGCCAGGCGGGGCGACCCGCGGCCACCGCCAGAGCCAGGGTCCAGGCCAGCGCCAGAGCCAGACCGACCAGCCCGCAGACGGTGAACCCGGCCCAGCGACCGGCGGGCCCCACCCGTACCCATCGGTCTGCGAGCCGACCGACCGCCGCCTGGCTGTCACTCCCCTGCATGCCGCCCCCGTCCGCTCCCCTCGACCGTGCGCGATGCGGCGGGTCCCGCCAACCGGCTCCGGTGTGGCCGTCAGGGCAGACCCGGTGGACCGATCGGGCACCGAGGGGCGCGGGACCAAAGTGGGGCCGCGCCGAGACGTTCGGCCCTCGTGTCCCGGTCACGTCATCGGCCACGCTGGAGACAGCTGGCGTCGAGGAAGAGGCTACGTGGACGGGTTGCTGATCGGCATCGTCGGGGTGATCGTGCTGGCCCTGATCTTCGACTTCACCAACGGGTTCCACGACGCGGCCAACTCCGTGTCGACCGTGGTCGCGACCCGGGCCCTGCCGGCCCGCTGGGCGCCGTGGTTCTCGGCGGTGTTCAACTTCAGCGCCTTCTTCTTCGTCGGCACCGCGGTCGCCAACACCGTGGCCAAGGTCGTCCATCACGACGCCGAGGGCGTCGCGGTGGTGTTCGCCGCGCTGATCGCGGCGATCACCTGGAACTACCTCACCTGGTACGTCGGGATGCCGTCCTCCTCCAGTCACGCGATCATCGGCGGGCTGGTCGGGGCCGGGCTCGCCGCGGGTGGGCTCGCGGCGATCAACTGGGGCGTGGTCCGGACCGCGGTGGTCGCCATCGTCGCCTCGCCGGTGGTGGCCTTCACCGTGGCGTTCCTGGCGATGGTCGTGCTCGCACGGCTCCAGCGCCGGTGGGCGGTCCACGACGACGCCAAGCTGTTCAAGGGGCTGCAGCTGCTGTCGGCCGCTGCGGTGTCGTTCGGGCACGGCGCGAACGACGCCCAGAAGACGATGGGGATCATGGCGGCCGTCCTGCTGGCCGGCGGGTACATCACCTTGGGTCCGGACGGTGATCTCCAGATCGACTGGTGGGTTCCGTTGCTCGCGTACAGCGCCATCGCGCTCGGCACGGTCTGGGGTGGCTGGAAGATCATCGAGACGATGGGCCTGCGGATCACGTCCCTGCGGGCCAGCTCCGGGTTGGCGGCCAACGTCGGTGCGGTGACGGCGATCTTCGGCGCCACCGGCCTCGGCATTCCCATCTCGACCACCCACGCGGTGGCGTCCTCGATCATGGGCTCGGGGGTCGCGTCCGGCCAGGGGGTCAACGTGCGGGTCGTGCTGAAGATGCTCACCTCCTGGGTGATCACCATCCCGTCGACGGTGATCCTCGGCTGGGTGATGTACGAGCTGACCCAGCTGCCCGGCCCCGCGGCCTGGATCGCGGTGGGTTCGGTCCTGTTCGTGCTCGTCGGGTGGATCGCGTGGGCGATGGCGCATGCGTTGCACGCGTCCGACGTCGCCGCCGAGATCCCGACCGAGGAGGAGCTCCGCGAACCGGTGTCGGCAGTCCCCCACGTCGAGGGCCGGGCGTCGCTCGACTGAGGTCGAGCAACCGGGGCGATGTTCGGCTGGATCCTCACCAGGCTTCGCTAGCCGACCGTTGCAGCCGACCCTCAGTGAGGGTCTCGTCGGCTGGCTGCGTCATCGACCGGGACCGCCGGCCAAGCGCTGAGTCGTGCATCCAGCCCGGCCAGCTGAGCCTCGATCCGCGCCAGGCGTACGTCGAGTCTCTGCTCCAGGACCTCCGCCTCCGCCTCGAGGGCCAGCTCCTCCTCGCGAGCGACGCGAAGGGCCACGGCGAGCGCGACGATCGCCGCCACCGCCCCGATGACGGCCACGCCCGCCACCATCACCACGGCACCGACCAGGCGGCCCGTCGTGGTCACCGGAACGTGGTCGCCGTAGCCGACCGTCGTCAGGGTGGTCAGCGACCACCACAGCCCATCCCCCCAGGAGCGGACGGTGCTGTCGGGTCGGTCTCCCTCGGCCAACCACAGCGCGGTGCCGCCGCCGAGGACGACGAGGTTGGAGAAGGCCGTGACGATCACGGCGAGCCGAAGCACCTCGGCCCAGGTGACTCGTTGCTTCGGCGGCATGGCACCCCGGTCCTCTCTGGCGTGACGGGTCGACGGCGGCGCTCCGGCAACCCAACGTGCCCGAACGCATCCGAGCCCAGCGTCCCACGTCGACTGCGCCCGGTGGCCTCGAGAGACCGACTCGATTCGGTCCCTCACCGGCGGCCCACGATCATGATCGGCGCGAACGCCGGGGGTGCGGAGCGGGGTGGTCGGAGCGGTCTCGACCGTCTCGTTGACGTCGGGCTTTCGGGTAGCCGCTCCGGTGACGGAAGCCTGGGCGTGCGGGAGCGGCTGAGGTTCTGTTCGGCCCTCTCCGTAGAACAGTCACAGGCCCGGCGGCTACGACCGGGACGATCCGACCAGTGGAGTGCAGGAGCAGGATGAGCAAGAACACGTGGATTCGCCGCTTGACGGGCATCGGTGCCGCAGTCGCGGTGGGTCTGGGATCGGTGGCCATGACCGCCGCGCCGGCGGAGGCCAAGGCGATCCGGTCCAACGGCACGGTGACCCGGGCCGAGTCCGACAAGCTCGGTCGCCAGCTGGAGAAGCAGCGGTGCCTGACCAAGCGTGAGGCTCAGAAGATCACCGGTGCCCGAGGCCAGGCCTTCGCCACCGGTGAGGCAGGTCTGAAGGGCTGGGCCGCCAAGGGCAAGGGTTCGGTCACGGTGGCCGCGGTCGTGTTCTACGGCACGTGCGGCGCCTTCGCCGTGACGGAGTACCGCAACGGGACGACGAAGGAGTCCTACAGCTGGCCGGTGCTGGGTCGCTACTACGAGAAGTACGGCGCCTGAGCCACACCGATCCCCTCAGGGAACTGGCTCCCACCTCGGATCGGCGTCCTCACATCGATCCGAGCGCGTACCGCAGCTCCTCGACGTACAGCTCGGGCACCTCGAGCATCGGGAAGTGGCCGCCGAAGGGGGCCACACGGAAGGAGCGCAGGCCGGTGAAGCGGCTCTCGACCCACGGTCGCGGCACCTTCTCGATGTCGGCCGGGAAGATGGTGACGGCGCTCGGAACAGTGACCGTGCCGCTATTGGCCGGCGGGAAGTTCTCCCAGTAGAACTGAGCCGACGACCCGGCCGTCGCCGAGAGCCAGTACAAGGTGACGGTGTCGAGCATGCGCTCCTCGCTGATCGCGCTCCTGGGGTCGCCGTCGTGGTCGGTCCACGCCCAGAACTTGTCCAGCAGCCAGGTCAGCTGCGCGACCGGGGAGTCGGTGAGGGCGTAGCCGACGGTCTGCGGCCGGGTGGACTGCTCCAACGAGTAGCCCCGACCCGAGCGGAGGAACTCGTCCCGCTCGGACAGCCACTGCTCCTCCTGCGCGGTGAGTCCCCCGTAGGCATCGGGCTCGGCGGGCTCCGGCACGTACGGGGTGAAGCAGTGCAGACCAGCCACGCGGTCAGGGTGCCGGTGGCCCAGGGCCGCAACCACCCGTCCACCCCAGTCACCGCCCGCCGCGAAGAACTGCTCGTAGCCCAGCCGCGCCATCAGCTCGGCCCACGCGTCCGCCGTTCGGTCCACGTCCCAGCCGGTCGCGGTGGGCTTGCCGCCGAAGCCGAAACCGGGCAGCGAGGGCGCGACGACGTGGAACG
This sequence comes from uncultured Actinomycetota bacterium, assembly GCA_963832435.1. Lineage (GTDB taxonomy): Bacteria > Actinomycetota > Actinomycetes > Propionibacteriales > Propionibacteriaceae > Microlunatus. The sequence goes on along the minus strand of CAWHTY010000009.1, from coordinate 463,125 downwards.
CGGGCAGGTCCGGTTGGGGTGGGTTGGCCAGCGCGTCCATCACCTCGAGCGGCTCGAGCACCGAGCTCGGCCAGCCGTGCGTCAGCACGAGCGGGCGGGCATCAGCCCGGGTTGAGCGCACCTGCAGGAAGTGGATGCTCAGCCCGTCGATCTCCGTCAGCCCCTGACCGCGGGCGTTCAACGCCGACTCGACCCGGCGCCAGTCGTACCGCCGCCAGCCCTCGACGAGCTCGGTGACATAGGCCAGCGGTGGACCCTGCGACCAGTCCAACGAGCCCCGTCGGTCCGGCCACGGTCTCAGGGTCGGGCCACCGCGTGCGCCGAAGCCGGTCCCGGAGATCGTCCAGGGCCTGCTCAGGCACGTGCAGATCGACATCCGCGAGGTGACCAGCGACCGACGACGTCGTCATCCAGGTGTGCGACACCAGATAAACGTAGAACAGGTGTCGCGCAGTCGTCAACACCGGCATTGGCGTACAGTGGTGTTGTGGTTGGCGGCCAAGATCTTGTCCTCGTCGAGCATTTCCTCAACACCTTCGACGAGCGGACGTTCAGTCGGTACGGGACCCAGCGCGTCGTCTCCGACGAGCTCGCCTCGATGGACGCCTTCGCGGCCTGGATGGCCGCTCACGACCTCCTCGGCCCGGGGCAGCAGCTGCGCCCCGCCGACCTGGCCGCGGCGGTCTCGTTGCGCACCGCTCTCCGCGATGCGCTGGTGGGGGACGGTGTGGACGCCGCCCCGCCCTTGGCCGGCTTCAAACTGTGCCTGGTGTCGGAGCCGTCCGGACAGCTGCGCCTCACCGCCGACGGGGTCGCGCGGGGCGTCGACGTCATCGTGGAGACGGTGGCGGTGAGCGTCGCCGACGGCACCTGGGGCCGCTTGAAGCTGTGTGCCTCAGCGGACTGCCGGTGGGCCTTCTACGACACCTCACGCAGCGGCCGAGGGCGCTGGTGCTCGATGGAGGTCTGCGGCAACCGGCACAAGACCCGCGCGTACCGCCAGCGGCATCGGCATCGGCAGCCGAGCTGACGGGAAGTCGTGGTGGTGCCGGGGAGGTCAGCGCGACAGCAGGGCGTCGCAGGCGACCGCCAGACAGGCGCCCACCCGCCAATCCAGGCGCCGACCGTACGGGTCGGGCGGAAGGGAGCACGCGTAGGCGTCGCGCAGGGACCAGGCACGCTCGACGGTCAGGAACACCGCGCCCTCGGCCGTGGTGAAGTCGAAATGAACGGGCCAGGCGAAGTCGGCGAAGCGGCGGAGCACGGCAACCACGGCGTTGCGCTCACTCCCTGATCCCGAGATGCCCTGACCGGGGACGTCCACGACCCACGTGGAGCGCAGCAGTGACCGCCCGAAGTCCTTGCGAAACGACCCGAGGGCCTGACCGTGGGCGTCGATCATGTCGTAGGTGGCGGCGAGGTCCATCACCTGCCGAGCCCGGAACTCGAACAACGGCTGAGTCTTGCGCTCGTCGGCGAAGAACGTGACCTGCTCGCGGAAGGCCATCCGCTTCTGCTCGGCGAGGGCCAGGAGCGGCCCGTCCCGACCGCCGGCTCGCACCTCGTACCGGTTCACCATCAGGGTGACCCGCTGCCGCAGCGCGAAGCGGTCCATGTTCTGCAGGTCCTGAGCCATGACCGCGAGGCTAGTCGCCGAGACTGTCGGCGCGGGCCGACGGCCTGGAGATCAGCGCGAGCGGCTACGAGTCGTAGCTGGCCAAATGGGCTCTACGAACTTGAGCGGGGTGTGACCCGTTCATGCTGCTGATCTCTGCGGTCGGGTGACCGCGATGTGGCTGAGGATACGGCGTTGGTAGTTGATCATGTTGCGGTAGCCGCAGCCGACCCGTTTCACCTGTTTGATGATCCGGTTGAACCCTTCGGTGCGGGCGTTGGACACGTTGTGGGTGAGCGCGACCAGGACGGCGGGCCACCAGGTTTCGATGGTGCGGGCGAGCCGGGTCGCCTCGGGCAGCTGGGCGTCGATCGCGGCGTCGTAGAAGTCGGCCAGCCGCCACCGGATCTTGGACGGCTCGTGATTCGGCGAGCAGCATCCGGAGCCGTTCCTTGACGCCCCAGGCGGCGCCGATCTCCCCGGTCGGGTCGCAGCGGTCCAGCATGGCGTTGAGCCGTCGCCACTGCTTGGTCGACAGGTGGTCGGCGCCGGTCAGCAGCAGCCGCCGGTTCACCCAGACCGGGTCGGCGACGGTGCCGCGGCGGCCGAGCAGGTCGCGGGTGACGCGTTGCCGGACCTCGGTGACCATCTGGTTGGCGAGGGCGACCAGGTGCCACTTGTCGACCGCGATCTTCACTCCGGGCAGCGCGGCCCGGATCCCTGACGCGTACGGCGCCGACGGGTCGATCACCACGATCTCGATGGCGTCCCGGAACTCGTGGCGTCTGCTCGCCGAGCCAGTCCCGGACGCAGCCGCCGGTGCGGCCAGGAGCCAACCCCAGCAGCGATCCCGGCCCGTCGTGTGGAGCAGTCGACGAAGGAGGTCAGCCACGGATCCGACCGCTTCCAGATGATCCCGTCGAGCACCCAACGGACCGACCGGAACCGGGTCTCATCGATCCCCAACCGGCTCGTCGGCTCCGGCTCCGGCAGCCAGCGGGCCGCCGCGGCGACCAGCGCCTTGTGCGCGGTCGGCCACGACACGCCGTACTCCCGCGCCACCTCCGCGACCGCCCGGTTGCTGCCGGCGATCGCCTGCGCCACCTTGTCCCGGAGCCGCTCGGTCACCCGGGCCCGCGGCCGGATCGCGTCGCTGGTCTGGGTGAACGACCGCCGCGGGCACAACAGCTCGACGCAGACCAGACGGCGTTTCCGCCACCACAGCTCGACCTGCTGCCCCGACGCCGGCAGATCCTTGACCCGACACAGCGGCCGGTCCCGGACCCGGCGCAGACAGCACCCCGCACGCCGGGCACGGCGCCTCCCGCGACCGCATCTCGATGATGATCTGAACCTGCCCAGGACCGGTCCGGTCGACGCTGATCACGTCGAACTCGTCCTCGATCCCGAACAGCACTGCCGTAGCCTCAGGCATGCTCGTGGCCTCGCTGCTGGACGTTGTAGGAGACCAACAGCATGTCGAGGCCACGAGCCCAACTCAGTCAGGCGCCCCGCTCAAGATCGAAGAGCCGCCAAATGGGGGCTTGTGGCTGGGGAACGGTCAGCGTTGCCCGATTCGGGCGGCTTCCGGCTGCCGGGCTGTGCGCCCACGGTAAGGAGTGCTCGGACGCGTCGCTCAGCGGTGCGATCCCGAGCGGGATCCCCTCACGCAAGAACCTTGGCACCCTTCGAACGATTGCACTTCCAACACAGCGTCTGAAGGTTCTCAGGCACGCTGGGTCCACCCTTGGAAACCGGCATGATGTGGTCGACCTCAAGCAGCAGGTGAGGCTCAGCGGCCAGCGATACCCGACAGTTCAAGCAGGTGTGGTTGTCTCGCTCCTTGATGTGTCTACGCAATGCGGTGGTCATCAGTGCACGCTGCCCAGCAGCTGACTTTGCCCAGCGGATCTTGTCGACAAGGATGGCGGACAGCGCTTCAAGCGTCGGGGTGTTGAGTTCGACGGTCGTCTCCTGACTGCTGTTGCCACCCGCAGAGGTGTACTGGAACTTGTACATCGGATAGGGCACCTGGATGGGTGACAAGTGAACGCCCACCTGACTCCAGAACTCCTCGCGGTAGTGCTTTAGGATGAACGCTGGCGGATCGATCTTTCGGGTGATGTCCGCCTCGCGCTCCTTGACGTTGGCAACCGCTTCTTCCAACCGCGAGACACTGTCGGCGACGCGCTGAACATCGGCAAGAGTGCTTTGATCAGTCTTAATCGAGAAGTACTTCATCAGGTACTTGAGCGGGTCGACGCTTGCGTTGCGTACGACTTGCAGTGACGCGTTGTGCACGTGAGGGGCGTACTGGGCGACGTTTCGGTCGCGTCGATTGTTCCAGGCCGAGGTGTTCTGAGACGAGGCAAGGTGAGCGTGCTGCCCTGTTGATGATGATCCGAGCTCGAATGAGCCCTGAGCGCGTATCTCTCTGACGTAATCGACGACGCCGTTGTGCTCAGCAACCACCGAGACGATCTCCGACTTCAGCGTCTGGAAGTGCTCGGACGCGAAGTAGCGGTTCTTGCGGATGGTGCGAATGATGGGGCTCGCGACGAGGATCGCAACCAGCGCGATCACCGTCAACCAGAGACGGCCGGTGACCGCCGGGACAATGATCACCGCGGCGAGCAACAGGAGAATGGCAACAGGGATGGGCAACGGGCGAGTCCTTCTGGGCTTGAGGTTCTACGACGAATACGGGTGAATGCCAACTTGGCAGCTATCGCCGACATAGTACGAGTCGCCGACTATCACCGCTTGCGTTGCATGCATGTTCCTCGACTTTGTTTGCTTCCCCATCTTGACACCTGCCGAGTGGAGGCCAGACTCTTGCTGGTCTGGCTGGGGCGCGAGGCCCCGGCGCAACTGTGCGGGGACACGCGGCGCGCCTTTCACTGACGCGCGGGGTCGACCTCACTACGGTGTCGGCCTGGCTCGGTCACGCCTCCATCAGCACGACGAACCGGTATCTGCACTACCTCGGAACATCCGCCGATACGGCCGATCTGGAGCGGCTGAGTCGGGGTCGGGGTGCACATGGGGTGCACGCTCGTGAGAACGGCACAGAGACTTCCGGGTGGAGCTAAGGGGATTCGAACCCCTGACCTTCTCGTTGCGAACGAGACGCGCTACCAACTGCGCCATAGCCCCTCGGGTGCCGGACTGACCCGGAACCGAACGGAGACTCTACCACCGCTCAGGCGGTGGCCGCGCGGCTCGAGCCGCCGGTCTCCTCCTCGGCCGCGGCTCGCGGCACCGTGCGCGGCCGGCGTCGCGGGTGCGTCCGCCGTGACCGGCGGCGCCACCGGGGCGCTGAGGATGGGAGCCGGTCCGGACAGGTCGATGGTGCGGACCGTGCGCGGGGCCAGCGGCTTGGACACGTACGTCGCGGTGGTGATCGGCACCGGGTCCCACAGCCGGCCGGTGTGCTCGGCGGGAGTGGCGGTCATGGCCTTGGGACGCGAGCGCGGCCCGCCGTCGGCCACGATCTCCCGCTTCAGGAGGACGGTCACCTCGGCGCTGCCTTCGGTGATCTCGGCGTACCGGCGGTCCAGGCTGCGACGCAGACCGATCACCGAGATGCGGGCCGTGACCGCGAACAGGACCACGGTCCCGCCGGGCACGGCGACCGCCCACCACGGCACGAACCCGACCGCCGCGACGCCGATGGTCGCGCTCAGCACCGCCAGCAGCCCCAGCAGCACGCGGCGCCGACGGAGCGCGGCGAGGCGCTCGAGTCGACGCAGGTCGTTGATCGCCGCCCGCCGGGTCATCGGCGTGGACACCTCGTAGTCACCGATCTCGCTGAGATCCTGGTCGACCAGCGGAGCCCGTCCCCGCTCGACGACGCGGACCGAGTCGGAGAAGCGGTCGGCCGGGTCGGCCTCCTCGACCGGGTCGTCGTCCTTGCGGCGGACGAAATGAGGCACCAGATACGCCAGCCATGCGATCGCGATGGCCGCGAAGATCACCCCAGTCGTTCCCACAGGCTGACCGTATGCGGCCGGTCGTCCGGGCCGCTCGATGCTCGTCGGTGTGTCGCGAAGAATACGACGATGATCAGCCGGAACGCCCTTCCCAGCGGCGCAACAGGCCGCCGGGCACCTCCTCGGCGTTGAGGGCGAAGACCAGATGATCACGCCAGTCACCGTCGATGTGCAGGTACCGCGGCCGCAGGCCCTCTGGCCGGAAGCCCAGCTTCTCGACCACCCGGAGACTGCGGACGTTCTCGGGCCGGATCGCGATCTCGATCCGGTGCAGGTGGAGGACGTCGAAGCAGTAGTCGACGGCCAGCGCCACCGCAGTCGGGATGATCCCCCGCCCGGCCCATCGCTGGTCCACCCAGTACCCGACCTGACCCCACGACGCGGACCCACCCACGATGCCGCTCACGGTGAGCTGGCCGGCCAGGTGGGCACCGGACTCCTCGTGCAGGAAGACCAGCCACGGCAGCACCCGACCGTCGCGGGCCTGCCGGTTGAGGGTGCGGACCAGCGAGCCGTACGTGCTCGGGCCCGGATCCGCCCCGGCCGGCAAGGTGGCCTCCCAGGGGTGCAGCCAGGCGTGGTTCTCCCGCCGGATCCGCTCCCACTCGGCGCGGGCGCGGTAGCGCATGGGCGCCAGCTCGACCGCACCGTGCCGCAGAGTGACCGGCCAGCGGTGGCCTGGCAGCCACGGGTCCATCCGGAACACCGTCGGCCGGGCCGGCCCCTCGGCCGTGGTCACCTCAGTGGTCCCCGCCGCCGACCTGGTCGACGGCGTGCCGCAGGACCGGGGCCAGCACGGCCAGGCCGTCGGCGGCGCCACCCCGGGACCCGGGCAGGTTGATGATCAGCGTCCGGCCGGCGATCCCGACCAGCCCGCGGCTCAGCACGGCCGTCGGCACCCCCCGGTCGGCCCCGTACCGGACGATCGCGGCGGCCAGCTGCGGCACCTCACGCTCGAGCACCGCGCGGGTCTGCTCCGGGGTGTGGTCATCCGGGCTCAGACCGGTGCCGCCGGTGGTGATCACCACGTCGTACGGCTCCGCCACGGCGGCCCGCAGGGCCTCCCCCACGGGGTCCCCGTCCGGCACGATCCGCGGCCCGTCGACGGTGAAGCCGAGACCGGCGAGGCCGTCGGCCACCACCGGACCGGACCGGTCCTCGTACACCCCGGCCGCGGCCCGGGTGGAGACCGTGATCACCAGCGCCGTCCGGCTCATCCGGCCTCCCCCCGCCGCCAGTCCCCCGACCGGCCGCCCGACTTGGCCAGCACCCGCACGTCGGTGATCACCGCCGTGCGGTCCAGCGCCTTGATCATGTCGATCATGGCCAGGCCGGCCACGCTGACCGCGGTCAGCGCCTCCATCTCCACCCCGGTGCGATCCGTGGTCCGGACGGTTGCGGTGATCTCCACCCCGTCCGTCTGCAGCCGGGTCGTCACGTCCACCCCGGAGATCCCGATCGGGTGGCAGAGCGGGATCAGCTCGGGGGTGCGCTTGGCCGCCTGGATGCCGGCGATCCGGGCCACCGCGAACGCGTCCCCCTTCGGCACCGTGCGGTCGCGAAGGGCGGCGACCGCCGCCGGGTTGAGCAGCACCCGGCCCGCGGCCGTGGCTGTACGGACCGTGACGTCCTTGGCCGAGACGTCGACCATCCGGGCCTCCCCGGTCCCGGACAGGTGCGGCAGCGCCCCGTCGGTCATCGCGAGCTCATCCGGAGCGTCACCGGTCAGTGGTCCTCGCCGAGCAGCCAGACGTCCACGTCGTCACCGGCGGCCACGAAGTCCACCTCCGGCGGCAGCAGGACCAGGGCGTCGGCCCGCGACAGGTCGGCCATCAGGTGCGACCCGTGGCCACCGACGAGCTCGACCTGCCGGATCCCGGAGGCGGCCGTGCTGACGATGCCGCGGGCGAGCTGCGTCTTGCCCGCCACCGAGGTCATGGCCCGGCTCGCCTGGCAGCGGACCGCCGCCCGAACGTACGGGGTGACGCCCATCAGCTTGCGGATCACCGGGCGGACGAAGGCCTCGAAGGACACGAACGCGCTCACCGGGTTGCCCGGCAGCATGATCATCGGGACCCGGTCCTCGCCGATCAGCCCGAACCCCTGGGGCTTGCCGGGCTGCATCGCCACCTGGGCGAAGTCGGTGGCGCCCAGCTCGGGCATCACCGCCTTGACCACGTCGTAGTCGCCCTGGGACACCCCGCCCGTGGTCAGGATCAGATCCGCGCGCACCAGCTGGTCGCCGATCAGCTCCTTGACCTCGTCGGGGTCGTCACTGACCAGGCCCACCCGGAAGGTCTGCGCGCCCGCGGCCCGCGCCGCCGCGGACAGCAGGTAGGAGTTCGAGTCGTAGATCAGCTCCGGGCTGCGCAGCGGCAGCCCGGGCTCGACCAGCTCGGACCCGGTCGAGATCACCACCACGCGCGGCCGCGGCCGGACCAGCACCTTGTCCAGTCCGATGCCGGCCAGCAGCCCGATCCGTCGTGGACCGAGCTGGTCTCCGACGTGCAGGACGGTGGTGCCGGCCTCCACATCCTCCCCGACCCGCCGGATGTGCGCGCCGACGTCCCGGGGGGCGAAGACCAGCACCTCGTCGGTGCCGCGATCGGTCGCCTCGTACGGCACGACCGTGTCGGCCCCCGGCGGCACGGGCGCGCCGGTCATGATCTTCATCGCCGTGCCCGGGGAGAGTCGGTGCGACGCGGACTGCCCGGCCGGCACCTCGCCGACCACCGGCAGGCGCACCGGGAGGCGCTCCTGAGCGCGGTGGATGTCCGCGGCCCGGACCGCGTAGCCGTCCATCGCCGAGTTGTCGAAGCCGGGCAGGCTGACCGCGGACACGACGTCCTCGCAGATCGCCAGGTCCAGGGCGTCGAGGATCTGCTGGCCGAACGGCGGCAGCTCCTGGACGCAGGCCAGGAGGTAGGCGCGATGGTCCTCCAGGGAGCGCATCCCGCTCTCCCCGGGCACGGGAGGCGCCGGCAGCGCCTCGTACGGCCTCAGGGCCGAGGCGTCGGCGTGCTTCTTGCGGCCGAACAGGGGCATGGGCTCACCCTAGATGCCCCGGCCGCCCGGGTCGGCCAACCCGGCGCAGGGGGCGTCCCGTGGGCCGCTCAGAAGCCGGCCACCGCGTGCGGTCGGTACGGCTCCTCCAGCTGGCGCCGCTCCTCCTCGGTCAGGCTCAGCTCGAGCGAGGCGAGCGCGTCGCTCAGGTGCTGCGCGGTGCCGGCGCCGACGATCGGCGCGGTGACCACGGGGTTCGCCGACACCCAGGCCAGCGCGACCTGCGCGCGGGACACGCCGCGGGCCGCGGCCACCCTCGCCACCGCCTCGACGATCGCGCGGTCGGCGGACTCGTCGTAGAGGCGCTTGCCGAACTCGTCGGTCGCGGACCGCTCGGTGGTCGCGTCCCAGTCCCGGGTCAGCTTGCCGCGGGCCAGCGGGCTCCAGGGGATGGCTCCGATCCCGCGGTCGGCGCACAGCGGGTACATCTCCCGCTCCTCCTCGCGGTTGAGCAGGTTGTAGTGGTCCTGCATGGTGACGAAGGGGGCCCAGTGGTTGATCTGCTGGAGGTACAGCGCCTTGGAGAACTGCCAGGCGTACATCGACGACGCCCCGAGGTAGCGGACCTTGCCGGCGCGGACCACGTCGTGCAGCGCCTCCAGCGTCTCCTCGACCGGCGTCCGGTCGTCCCAGCGGTGGATCTGGTAGAGGTCGATGTAGTCGGTGCCCAGCCGCCGCAGGCTGGCGTCAACCTCGGTGAGCACGGCCTTGCGGGACAGTCCGGACCGGTTGGGCCCATCCCCGGTCCGGCCGTGCACCTTGGTGGCGATGACCACCTCGTCCCGGCGCGCGTACTCGGCCAGGGCCCGACCGACGATCTCCTCGCTGGACCCGTCGGAGTAGACGTTGGCGGTGTCGAAGAAGTTCAGCCCGGCCTCCACAGCCTGCCGGATCAGCGGCCGGCTCTGCTCCTCCGACAGGGTCCACGGGTGGGTGCCGCGGGCCGGGTCGCCGAACGTCATGCAGCCGACACAGATCGGCGAGACGTCCAGGCCGGTCGTGCCCAGCTTGATGTAGTCCATGACGTCACCCTAGGTCGGCCGTCTCCGGCCCCCCGCGGGCGCCCGGGACGCTGTTAGCGTCCGGAACGGCGGACCGGCACCGACGTACCGGTGACAGGCGTCCACCGCGGGCGCCGCGGCTGAGGGGAGATCGCCATGCAGTTCATGATCTTGACGTACGGCTCGCAGGCCGACTACGACGGTATGGCCGGCCAGGGCGGGTCGGTGTGGAGCCCGGAGGACTTCGCCGCCATGGGCGAGTTCATGGAGCGGTTCAACACCGAGCTGGCCGAGTCCGGGGAGCTGGTTGAGACCCGAGCCCTGTCCGCCCCGGTGCATACGCGCCGGCTGGGCAGCCGGGACGGGACACCCTTCGTCACCGACGGTCCCTATGCCGAGACCCAGGAGGTGCTGGCCGGGTACTGGATCGTCGAGTGCCCGAGCTTCGACCGGGCCACCGAGATCGCCGGCCGGCTCGCCGGCTGCCCGGCCCCGGCCGAGGTCGCGGCGTCCGCCTACGCCGACGTGCGACCCATCATGGACACTCGCGAGGACGTCGGGGCCTGAGCGGGGCCCGGGGGTGACCGGCCAGGAGCTCGAGGATCTGCTGCGGACCGAGGCACCGCACGTCCTGGGCGCCCTGGTCCGGCGGTACGGGCACTTCGACAGCAGCGAGGACGCCGTCCAGGAGGCCCTGCTCACCGCGGCCACCCGCTGGCCGACAGACGGCGTGCCGGCCAACCCGCGCGGATGGTTGATCACGGTGGCGTCGCGCCGGCTCACCGACCTGCTGCGCAGCGAACAGGCCCGGGTCCGCCGCGAGGGCGCCGTGGCGGCGTGGGCCCTGCCCGGCAGCGGCCACGGCCCGGCGGCCGACACCCCGGCGGCGGGGGACGACAGCCTGGTGATCATCTTCTTGTGCTGCCACCCCGACCTGGTGCCGGAGTCGCAGGTGGCCTTGACCTTGCGCGCGGTGGGCGGGCTCACCACCGCCGAGATCGCCCGGGCGTTCATGACGTCGGAGGACACCATGACGCGCCGGATCTCCCGAGCCAAACGGCAGCTACGGGAGAGCCGCGCCCGTTTCCGGATGCCCGCTGCAACCGACCTCAACGACCGGCTGGTCGCCGTCCTGCACGTGCTGTACCTGATCTTCACCGAAGGCTACGCGGCCACGTCGGGCTCCGCGCTGCACCGGTCCGAGCTGTCCGCGGAGGCCATTCGGCTGACGAGGATGGTGCACCGGCAGCTGCCGGAGCACCCTGAGGTCGTCGGGCTGCTCGCGCTGCAGCTGCTGACCGAGGCGCGGCGTCCGGCCCGGGCTCGCGCCGACGGCACCCTGGTGCCGATGGAGCAGCAGGACCGGACCCGCTGGGACCGTGAGCTCGTGACCGAGGGGTTGGGCTTGCTCGGCCGCCCGGCGCCGTCGGGACCGTACCGGCTGCAGGCCCTGATCGCGGCCGAGCACGACCGGGCGCCGAGCTGGGACACCACCCGCTGGCCGCGGATCGTCGGCCTGTACGACGAGCTGCTCCGGCTGGCGCCGAACCCGATGGTGCGGCTGAACCGCGCGGTCGCGGTCGCCATGGCCGAGGGTGCCCCGGCGGGTCTTGCCGAGCTCGACGCACTGGCCGCCGACCCACGGATCGCCGACGACCACCGCTGGTACGCCGTCCGCGCTCACCTGCTGGAGAAGGTGGGCGCCCACGGTGCAGCGGCCGAGGCGTACCGGGCCGCTGCCGAACGCGCCCGGAGCCTGCCGCAGCAGCGCTATCTCAACGACCGCGCGCTCGCACTGGCTCAACGGGCGGACGGGCGGACGGGCGGACGGGCCGGACGGGCCGGACGGGCCGGACGGGCCGCGACGTTCCGCCCGGGGCCCCTGGCCCGGCCCCCACCCCGGCCGAGGCCCCGGCCCCTGCCCCGGCCGCTTCCGGCGGCGTTATCCATCTCGGGATGGCGGACACGCCGAAGGACGACGCGTCGCCGGCGTGTCATCCCGCTCAAGATGGATAACGCCGCACCGCCGAGGCACCCGCCCTGCGTCATCCCGCTCAAGATGGATAACGCCGCACCGCCGAGGCACCCGCCCGGCGTCATCCCACTCGAGATGGACAACGCCGCAGCACCGAGGCATCCGCCCCGCGTCATCCCACTCGAGACGGATAACGCCGCAGCACCGACGCACCCGCCCCCGCGTCATCCCACTCGAGATGGATAACGCCGCAGCGCCGAGGCACCCGCCCCCGCGTCATCCCACTCGAGATGGATAACGCCGCACCGCCGGCACGCCCCCGCCCAACAGCACCCCGAGCCGGAGGGTCAGCCCGCCGGCCACTCCGTCAGCCAGGCCGTCGCCTCGCCGGGCAGTACGCCCAGCACGGGCGGCTGGCTGCTGACCCGGACCACGCCGTCGGGCAGCGCGACCGGCTCGGACCCGAAGTTGCTGACGCAGTGCCAGCCCCCCGGCCGGACGAAGTGCAGCACGTCGGGACGGCCGGTCTCGACCCATTCGAGGTCCTCTGCGGTCTGCAGCTGGTGCCGGAGCCGCAGCGCCTCGCGGTACAGCTCCAGGGTCGAGGCGGGGTCGCGCTGCTGGGCAGCCACCGCGGACTTGGAGAACGAGGCCGGCTGCGGCAGCCAGCCGTGACCCGAGCCGAACCCGAGCGAGTCACCCTCCTGCGCCCAGGGGAGCGGGACCCGGCAGCCGTCGCGGCCCTTCTTCTCGTTCAGGGTGCGCAGCCAGATGGGGTCCTGCAGGGTGCTCAGCGGCAGGTCGGCGACCTCCAGCAGGCCCAGCTCCTCGCCCTGGTACAGGTACGACGACCCCGGCAGCGCCAGCATCAGCAGCGTGGCCGCCCGGGCCCGACGCACACCGCGGTCCTCGTCGGCCGGCGGCATTGTGCCGTCGCTCATCAGCCAGGCCTCCAGGTCGGTGCCGGCCGGCAGGGCGTACCGGGTCGGGTGCCGGACCACGTCGTGGTTCGACAGCACCCAGGTGGACGACGACCCGGTCCGCTGCGCCTCCTCCAGGCAGAAGGTGATCACGTCGCGGAACGCGGCCGCGTCGTAGTCCGACTTCAGCAGATCGAAGTTGAAGGCCTGGCCCAGCCCGGTCGGCTGGGCGTAGAGCGACCGCCGCTCGGTCCGCGCGAAGCACTCGGCCACCGCCGCCCGGGGCGGGTCGTACTCGTCGAAGACCTGCCGCCACTCGGCGTAGATCTCGTGCACCTCGTCCCGGTCGAAGAGCGGGTCGTTGCCGTCGAGGCCGAGGTCGGCGTACAGCACCGGCTGGCTGCGCAGCGGCTCGGACAGGTCCTTGGCCAGGGCGTGGGCCACGTCCACCCGGTAGCCGTCCACCCCCCGGTCGGCCCAGAACCGCAGCGTGGTGAGGAAGTCGTCGCGCACCTCGCGGTTGCCCCAGTTCAGGTCGGGCTGCTCACGGGCGAAGAGGTGGCAGTACCACTGGCCGGGTCGCCCGTCGGCCTCCACCACCCGGGTCCAGGCCGGGCCACCGAAGTGCGAGGGCCAGTCCGAGGGCGGCTGGGAGCCCTCCGGCCCGGTCCCGTCGCGGAAGATGTAGCGCGCCCGGGCGGACGACCCCGGCGCGGAGGCGAGGGCCTCGGCGAACCACGGGTGCAGGTCCGAGGTGTGGTTGGGAACGATGTCGACGATCACCTTCAGGCCGGCGGTGTGGGCCGCGGCCACCAGGTCGTCGAAGTCGCCCAGGGTGCCCAGCTGCGGGTGCACGTCGCGATAGTCGGCCACGTCGTACCCGCCGTCGGCCAGCGCAGAGGGGTAGAACGGGCTCAGCCAGATGGCGTCCACGCCGAGCCCGGCCAGGTAGCCGACCCGGGAGGTGAGACCCGGCAGGTCACCCAGGCCGTCGCCGTTGCTGTCGGCGAAGCTGCGGGGGTACACCTGGTAGACGACGGCCTGGCGCCACCAGTTCGCGTCCAGGCGGGGGTCGACGGCCAGCGTCAGCTGATCGGTCATGGCGCGGTGATCCTTCGAGAAGCAGAGGTGTGGGGCGTCATCCAGCCATTGATGACAGCGATTGCACTAGCCTAGGAACCCCGGATGGCACAGGTCAAAGGGAAGTTGGCGCCGAGTGGGTAATCCTGGTCACACCAACCTGCATGCGCTTGCAGCGGACGGTGTCCGTGCGGCGGGCGCCGCCCGGATGGCCGACGTGGCCGCCCTGGCGGGGGTGTCGGAGTCCACGGTCTCGCGGGCGCTGCGCAGCTCACCGCTGGTCAGCCCGCAGACCCGGGAGCGGGTGCTGGCCGCGGCCGAGGAGCTGTCCTTCGCCGTGTCCCAGGCGGCCTCCAGCCTGGCCACCGGGCGGGTCGGCCGGATCGCGGTGCTGGTCAGCGGACCGATCGCAGCCTGGTTCAACGGGGCAGTGCTCGACGCCGCGTACGAGGTCGTCCGCGCCGAGGACCACGAGCTTGTCATCTACCGGATCATGGACGCGGCCCAGCGCACGGACTTCTTCGCGCGCCTGCCCGCGCGCCGCAACGCCGACGCGCTGGTCGTCGCCTCGTTCGCGCTCACCGCCGGCGAGCGGGAGCGGCTCGACGAGCTGGGCATGCCGATCGTCTACGTCAACCAGCGCGTGCCGGGGTCCGTCAGCGTGTCCATCGACGACGCGGCCGGCGCCCGCGACGGAGCCCGGCAGCTGTACCACCTCGGGCACCGGCGGCTGGTCTACGTCGGGCTGCGGAACCGGGCCGGCTTCTCCTACAGCGCCAGCGACCGTGAGGAGGGGTTCCGCGCGGCGCTGGCGCCGACCGACGCCCGGCTGCTGCCGTCGGTGCGGGCGGACTCGATCGACGCCGGGGGTGGGGTGGTCGCCGGCCTGCTGAGCGGGGTCGAGCTGCCGACCGCGATCATGGCCGAGTCCGACGAGCTTGCGCTGAGCCTGCTGTCGGCGCTGGGGGCCACCGGGCTCCGGGTGCCCGCGGACATCTCCCTGCTCGGCTTCGACGACCACCAGCTGGCGGCCACGCTGGGGCTGACCACCGTGGCGCAGCCGGTGGCCGAGCTCGGTCGACGGGCCGCCAGCCTGGCCCTGCAGCTCGCGGCCGGGGCCGACCCGGCGGAGCGGGAGATCGTCCTGCCGACCGCGCTGACCCTGCGCCGGACCGTCGCCCGCCCACCGGAGGCCAGCCCGCCGGGCTAGCGTGGGCGCGATGACCGCCGACGACGAGGCCGTACGGATGGCCAAGACGCTGCTGCGCAAGGCCGTGCGGTTGCGGCGGGCGGCCCGGGACGCGCGGGCGCGTACCGCCGACGACCTCCGCCGGGTGGACCAGCTCCGCCGCCGCACCGACGACCGGCCGCCGGCGGTCGTCGCCGGCTACCTGTCCGACGGCGACGAACCCGGCACCCTTCCGCTGATCGGCTGGCTGGCTGCGTGCAGCACCGAGGTGCTGCTGCCCGTGCTCACCGACGGCGACGGCGGGCTGCGCAGCGAGCCGGCCTGGGCCACGTACGGCGGCCCGGACGCGCTACGGGCCGGTTGGCACGGGATCCTGGAGCCCACCGGTCCAATGCTGACGGGGGCGGCCGTACGTCGGGTCGAGCTGATCATCTGCGCCGGTCTCGCGGCGACCACGGCCGGCGACCGGCTCGGCCGGGGCGGAGGCTGGTACGACCGGGTGCTGTCCACGATCGCCGCCCCGGCCTGGGTCCTGTTGAACGACGACGAGGTGCTGGCCGCGGTGCCGACGGCCCACTGGGACCGCCCGGTGGACGGCATCGTCACCCCCACCCGGTTCGTGGCCTGCGGCTGAGGAGTCGGCGCTCACACCACCCGAAAGCCCGGTTTCCCGGCCGGTGGCTCGTGGTGGACCGCCAGGTGGTCCACCCGCGCCTGGGGCGGGCCCGAGCGCGCCCAGCCGATCATCTGCGTCACCGCGTCCGGCGGGCCCTCGAAGACGGCCTCGACCGTCCCGTCGTCGCGGTTGGTCACCCAGCCGGACACCCCGAGCCGCTGCGCCTGTCGACGGCAGGCATCCCGGAAGAACACCCCCTGGACGCGTCCGGTCGCCACCACCCGTCGTGCGATCACGGACCCAGTCTCCTGCCGGCCTGACGCGACCGCCGGGCCGGCCCTGCCGCAGGGGCAGGGCCGACCCGGCGGATCCGGTGGGTCGGCGGCCGGGTCAGACCCGGTAGCCGCGCTGACGGCGGAACAGCTTGCCGATCATGACCACCGTCTGGGCGATGGTGACCACGTACAGCACCGGCCGGCCGAGCCACAGGATCGAGGTCTGGATCAGGATGGGGAGGTGGAACCAGGTCCACCCGAGGACCGCGAACCGACCAGCAGGACCGCGAGCGGCACCGGGTGGCTGTTGCCCGAGCCACGCTCGGCCTTGGCCTGCTCCGCCCAGTTGTCGGTCTGCACCCGGGACAGGAACTTGGTCCAGGCTCGGAGGAAGTGGCCGGCCCGGAGCCACATGTACAGCTCGGCCGGCAGGCCGGTCGCCGCGAACGCGATGTCCTTCCAGTTCCGGTCCTTCATCGACATCGGCGATCCGGACGTTCAGCAGGATGGCCACGGCCGGCGGGATCAGCCACAGCGGCGAGAACACGAACGCGTGCGATCGACAGCGCGGCGGCGCAGCAGCAGCACGAACGCGATCCGGGTGAAGATGTTGGTCAGCCATGCCGAAGTTCTCCGCCCACCGCAGGCGCAGGTTCGGGTGGAACGGCTGACCCTTGGTGTCGCCGCGCTGGCCCGGCCACATCAGGTCGATGGCGCCGTAGTTCCACTTGACCTGCTGGCCGTCGAGCGAGCGCAGGTGGTCATCCCGCCGACGTCTGGCCCGGGCGCGGGCCGAGATCTTGGTCAGGTAGCCGGCCGACTTGATCTGCAGGCTGAGCAGCGAGTCCTCGACCTCGGAGTCGTTCACCCACGGGGTCTGCCTGGTGGTTGGCCGCCATCACGTCGCGCAGCGCCCGCATCGAGAAGATCGAGCACTGGCCACCGAGGACCGCCATGTTGCGGCCGCGCAGCATGTTCTGCATGTTGAACGCGGCGAACTGGGCCCGCTGGCCGGCGATCAAGAACGGCGCCACCAGCGCCGCGGAAGTTGGAGTCGTCGATCGTGTAGATCGCGGAGATGCCGCCGATCCGGGAGTCGGACCTGATCTCGGCCTCGAGCTGCTCGACCGCGTCCGCGGCCAGCGTGGTGTCACCGTCGACGCCCAGCAGGTAGTCGGCCCCCTGGATCAGCGAGAAGCCGTAGTTCAGCGCGCCGACCTTCTTGTCGGCGTTCTCGCCGATGTCGTGCACGAAGATCTCGGTGGTCTGCTTGGCGGACTCGCCCTTGCGCTTCCGCTTGGCGGTCCGTCGGGCCGGCGAACTTGGCCGCCAGCTCGAAGGTGTCGTCGGTGGTGTTGTTGACCACCACGTGGATCTGCTCCGGAGTCGGGTCTGCTTCAGCAGCGAGCGCAGCACCCCTCGATCGTGTCGGCCTCGTTGTAGGCGGGGATGACGCAGGCGATCACCGGAGGTACGTCGGCAGGGCGGCCACGTCGGCGAGGTGCTGCCGGACGTAGTGGCTCAGCGACGGGTCGGTCTCGACGGCGGGCGTGGTATCGGGGGTGATGATCGACATGGGGCGGACTCTCTGGGAGGACGTTGGCCTGATGTCATCGAGATTGACTGTTCAACCATCACGCGGGGTACGGATCGGTTCACCGTTCGATCAGGAGTTCCCCAAACCCGGCGGCGACGCTCAGGAAGTCTCGATCACCGCGCCAAGAACCTCAGGAAGTCCGCGCCAACGGCCATCCCGGCGCCCTCCCCGGCCAGGCGCACCCCCTCGTCGCGTCCGCACCCTCTCGAGAGGGTGCATCGCCGACCAGAGGGTGCGCCTGCGCCGAGGCCGCCCGACCGAGAGGGTGCATCGCCGACCAGAGGGTGCGCCTGCGCCGAGGCCGCACGCCAGGGCGGGGGCGTCAGGTGCTGAGGGCGAGCTGCAGGCGGTCCACCGCCGCCTGCCGGGAGTAGCGCTTCGCGTCCGGGGCGGTCTGGACTAGCAGCTGGTAGGTGATGGTGACCGACAGTGCCGTCGAGGTCTCGGGCACCGCCGGCAGCGGGAAGACCTGGCCGTACGACGTCGGCGCCGTGACCACGTAGCCGGGGCTGACGTCGGCGGTGTCCTTGATCGGGTCGACGGCGGTGGCCCGGCCCTCGGCGTCGACGGCCTCGACGGCGACCTGCACGTCGCTGAGGAAGATGTCCTGCTCGCTGTCGTCGGTGAACTTCGCCGAGGCCGACAGGCTCAACGGCTTGGTGGCCGCCGGGGTCCAGGCGGCGAGGTCGAGGGTGGACCAGTACTTGATCGTCAGCTCGGTGTTCCCGGCCGCCAGCGTGCGCGACAGGCTGCCCTTGGCCAGGTCGTTCGGCGCGGCCGAGGAGGGTGCGGCCGTCGCGGCCGGGGTGGCGGACGGGCTGGCCGAGGGCGTGGCGGCCGTCGGCGACGGGCCGGCCTGCTGCCACGGTGGCGCCCCGCAGGACGCCAGCATCAGGCAGCAGGTGAGAGCAAGGGTCAGCGTTCGAGCCGTTCGCACGTGTCCTCCGACTTCCGACGTCCTCGACCGGCCCTCCGCGTGGCCAACCCTACCGGGGCCCGGTCGGCACCCGGCACCACCGCCGGGCGACCTCAGGCCGCACGCGTCACGCTGACCGAGGCCTGCTGGTGATCACCGACCTCCACCACCGCGGCGCCGTCCAGCTCCGCGCCGTCCCGCTCCACCACGGCGAGCTCGACGGCCAGGGTCTCGGCGCTGATCAGCTCGCGGTGCCGATCGACGGCCGCCCGGACCGCCGGCGACCCGCCGACCGCCAGCGAGATCCGGTCGCTGACCTCCAGCCCCGCCTCCCGGCGCGCCTGCTGCACGGCCCGGACGACATCGCGGGCCAGGCCCTCGGCCGCCAGCTCGGCCGTCACCTCGGTGTCCAAGATCAAGAATCCGGACCCGGGCAGCATGGCCACCGCACGATGATCATCGGCGGCCGCGTCGGAGACCACGGTGTGCAGCTCGTACTCCCCTTCCTGCAGGGCGATCCCGCCGGCGCTGACCGCCCCGGACTCCGTCACCGACCAGTCCCCCGCCTTGCTCGCCCGGATCGCCGTCTGCACCTCCCGACCCAGCCGCGGACCGGCCGCCCGGGCGTTCACCAGCAGGGTCTGCCGCACGCCGAAGGCACCGTCGCCGGCACGCCGAGACGTCGGTCAGCACCAGCTCACGGACGTTCAGCTCCTCGCACACCAGCTCGGTGAACGGCCCCAGCTCGGCGGCGTCGTCCGCGACCACGGTCAGGGACGACAGCGGCAGCCGGACCCGCAGGCCCTCGGCCTTGCGCAGCGCCGAGCCGGTCGAGCACACCTCGCGAACCCGGTCCATGGCGGCGACCAGACCGGTGTCCTCGGGCAGCGCGGCGGCGTCCGGCCAGTCGCTGAGGTGCACCGAGCGTCCGCCCGTCAGACCGCGCCAGACCTCCTCGCTGACGAGCGGCAGCAGCGGAGCCACCGTCCGCGTGGTGGCCTCCAGGACGGTGTAGAGGGTGTCGAAGGCCGCCAGCGAACCGGGCGACTCACCGTCCCAGAACCGGTCCCGCGAGCGCCGGATGTACCAGTTCGACAAGCACGTCCACGAACGCGCGGGTGCTGTCGCAGGCCGCGGCCACGTCCAGGGCCTCCAGGGCATCCCCGGTGGCCTTCACGAACTGGTCGCAGCTTGGCCAGGATGTAGCGGTCGAGCACGTCGGTCGAGTCCGTGGCGATCTTCGCCTCGTAGCCCTGCCCGCCGCGCGCGGCGTTCGCGTACAGCGAGAAGAAGTACCAGCTGTTCCAGAGCGGGATGATCACCTGGCGGACGCCCTCGCGGATGCCCTGCTCGGTGACGACCAGCGTGCCGCCGCGCAGGATCGGCGACGACATCAGGAACCAGCGCATGGCGTCGGCGCCGTCGCGGTCGAAGACCTCGTACACGTCGGGGTAGTTGCGCCGCGACTTGCTCATCTTCAGGCCGTCGCTGCCCAGCACCGTGCCGTGGCTGATGCAGCTGGAGAAGGCGGGCCGGTCGAACAGCGCGGTGGCCAGCACGTGCATGGTGTAGAACCAGCCGCGGGTCTGCGGCATGTACTCCACGATGAAGTCGCCGGGATAGTGGTGCTCGAACCACTCGGTGTTCTCGAACGGGTAGTGCACCTGGGCGTACGGCATCGAGCCGGAGTCGAACCACACGTCGAGCACGTCGGTGATCCGGCGCATGGTCGAGCGGCCGGTCGGGTCGTCGGGGTTGGGCCGGGTCAGCTGGTCGATGAACGGTCGGTGCAGGTCGGTGACCGGGACGCCGAAGTCGGCCTCCAGCTCGGCGACCGAGCCGTACACGTCGATCCGCGGGTAGGCCGGGTCGTCGGAGGTCCACACCGGGATCGGCGTTCCCCAGTAGCGGTTGCGGCTGATCGACCAGTCCCGTGCCCCGGCCAGCCAGTTGCCGAACTGGCCGTCCCGGACGTGGTCGGGGATCCAGGTGATCTGCTGGTTGAGCTCGATCATCCGGTCACGGAACGCCGTGACCTGCACGAACCAGCTCGACACCGCCTTGTAGATCAGCGGGTTCTTGCACCGCCAGCAGTGCGGGTAGGAGTGGTCGTAGGTCTCCCGGCGCAGCAGCACCGTGCCCGGGCTGACACTGCCCGACGGCGTCCCGGCGGTGGTCGCCTTGAGGTCGTCGATGATCAGCAGGTTGGCGTCGAACACGTGCACCCCGGCGTAGTCGGGCACCTCCGCGGTGAACAGGCCCTTGGCGTTCACCGGCACCACCGGGGTGATGCCGGCCGCGTCGGTCACCACCTTGTCCTCCTCGCCGAAGGCTGGCGACATGTGCACCAGGCCGGTGCCGTCCTCGGTGGTGACGTGTCCACCGGCCAGCACCCGGTGGGCACGGGGGTCGTCCCGGAAGTAGCTGAACGGCGGGGTGTAGCGACGGCCGAGCAGGTCCTGGCCGGTCAGCCGCTCGACCACGACGGGCTCCTCCCCCAGCTCGCGGGCGTACGCCCCCAGGCGGGCCTCGGCCAGCAGGTAGCGATCCCCGTCCCGCTCGACCACCACGTAGTCGATGTCGACGCCGACCGCGATGGCCTGGTTGCTGGGCAGCGTCCAGGGTGTGGTGGTCCAGACCAGAGCCAGCTCACCGGTCTCCAGCCGCAGCCCGACGGTGACCGCCGGGTCCTGCCGCGGCCGGTACACGTCGTCGTCCATCCGCAGCTCGTGGGTGGACAGCGGCGTCTCATCGCTCCAGCAGTAGGGCAGCACCCGCAGGCCCTCATAGACCAGGCCTTTGTCGTAGAGCGACTTGAAGGCCCACAGCACCGACTCCATGTAGTCCGGCTCGAGGGTCTTGTAGTCGTGCTCAAAGTCGACCCACCGGGCCTGGCGGGTGACGTAGTCCTCCCATTCGGCGGTGTAGCGGAGCACCGACGCCCGGCAGGCGGCGTTGAACTCCGCGATCCCCAGTTCCTCGATGTCGTCGGTCGTCTTCAGCCCGTGCTGCCGCATAGCCTCCAGCTCGGCCGGCAGGCCGTGGCAGTCCCAGCCGAACCGGCGCTCGACCCGGCGGCCGCGCATGGTCTGGAAGCGCGGCACGATGTCCTTCACGTACCCGGTCAGCAGGTGCCCGTAGTGCGGCAGCCCGTTGGCGAAGGGCGGGCCGTCGTAGAACACGAACTCGTTGGCCCCGTTCTCCCCCGCCGGGTTGCGCTCGACCGAGGCCCGGAAGGTGTGGTCGGCCTGCCAGTAGGCCAGCACCCGCTCCTCGACGGCCGGGAAGGTCGGGGTCGACGGGACGCGGGCCTCGCGCCCGGGATCGGTCGATGGGCCGGTGGAGGCCTTGGGGTACGTCATCGCGGAGCTGTCCTTCGTCGTCGTGTCGCTGCCACGAGGACGATGTCTCCACCGCGGTACCACCTCGCTTGCCGGTCCTCCGCAGACGACCGACCGCTTCGTTCGTGGACGATGACGGGTCCACCCGTCCGGTTCTACTGAAGCGACCTCGTGGACGCTCGTTCTTCCGGAGGCTCACCGGTGATGGCCGGGTCGATGCCTGTGTGCCGATCCTAGCCCGCTCGACGTCCCCCGCCCCACCGGTTTGCCGGCTGGCGCCGCCGGCCGCGTCGCGGCCGGGCCACACGCGCCGGACCTCAGCTGGAGGGCAGCAGCAGCAGGCGGTGGGTGGTGCGCTGCTCGACGGCGGCGCGGGAGGAGACGAACGGCCAGCTCCGGTTGGTGGCCCACAGGGGGGTCTGGTCGGCGTAGTTGGGGTGGAACGCGTGGCCGCTGGCCCCGCTCTGGTTCACCCACACCGAGCCGTCCGGGCCGGCCAGGTCGACCGTCATCCGCATCGCGGGTCCGTTGATCACCCGGTAGCCCGCCCGGTCGTCGAAGGCGAGGGCGTTGACGACGGCGTTGCCGCCGCCGACCCCGTAGTCGCCCCGGTTGAACAGCCGCTCCACGGCGGCCACCCCGCTCGAGCCGAGGGTCTCGTGCCGCAGCGTCACCCGGTGGATGCGGTCCCAGCTCCAGCCCGCGGTGTCGCGGGACATCAGCGAGGTCAGCTCCTTGCGGGCGTCGGTCATGGCGGCCAGCAGGATGTCGTCCCGCTGCTCCCGGACCCCCTCGGTGTGGGACGTCGTCCCACCACCGGTTGTCCGGGTCGTCCATCAGCTCGGTGAGGACCGCGAACCACCGGTCCCCCATGCTCGGCCACAGCTCTTCGGGCAGCTCGTCCCGGAAGGTGCGCTTCATGATGTCGTGGACGGTGACGAAGAAGAACGCCGCCGCGGCCGAGTCCGGCCCGCTGGTGTAGTCCCAGCCCAGCAGGGTCTGCTGACCCTCTCGGACCCAGGTGTCGTTGATCTTCACCCGGAGCAGCTGCGGGACCACCCCGTCGGCGTACCGCACGGTGTCGTCGGACTGGATCTGCTCGCTCTGCTCGACCGTCAGAGATCGGTTGTCGCCGAGACGCTCGAGAATCTGCTGGCTCCGCCAGCCGTACGACCCGTCTGCGTCCAGCCGCCGGGGGTACCGCCCGCCGATCACCTGGTTGTTGGCGGTCACCACGACGCCGTCAGCCGGGTTGACCAGGTACGGGAGCTGGGCGAAGGGGATGGTCCCGGTCCAGTCGTAGGCGCGGTCCCAGCCGGGGCTGAGCTGCAGCCCGTCCCCCTTGCCGCGGACCGGGATCGCCCCGGGGAGCTGGTAGCCGATGGTCCCGGTGACGTCGGCGTAGACGACGCTCTGCGACGGCGCGCCCAGCAGGGCGGCCGCGGCCCGGAACTGGGTGAAGTCCTGGGCGGCGTCGATGGCGAACACCGCGTCCATGGTCCGACCGGGGGTGAGGGCGGTCCAGGCCAGCGCGACGCCGTACGCGGACTGGTCCCGCTCCGCCGCCTGCTCCCCGGCCCGCCGGACCTCCGGGTCGGCGTCGGAGAGCAGCGGGCCGTGCCGGGAGCTGCGCACGGTGACCCGCCGCGGCTCGTCCTCACCCTGCACCCGGATCTCCTCGGTCCGCACCTGGAGCGGCTGGTACACCTCGCCGACCCGGGCCGTGTTCCCGCGGAGCTCCTCCAGGTAGAGGTCCTGGACGTCGGCGTAGCTGGTTGTCATCCCCCAGGCCACGTTGGCGTTGCGGCCGATGACCACCCCCGGCAGCCCGGCGAAGCTGAATCCGGACACCTCGAACGGGCAGCTCCGGCTGACCGTCCGGCAGTGCAGGCCGACCTGGGCGAAGACCGACGGGATGGAGGTCGCGAGGTGCGGGTCGTTGGACAGGATCGGCTTGCCGCTCGCGGTGCGGTCCCCGGACACCACCCAGGCGTTGGAGCCGGTGCCGCCGTCGGACGGGTCGCCGAGCAACCGCGGGATCGCGTGCCGGGCGCGTGCGGAGGCCCGCAGCGCCTCGACCGCCCCGGGCAGCCGGCCCGGGTCCAGCCCCGCCGGGGCGACCCGGCGGGATCCGGACGACACCGTGGGATCGAACGCGTTGTCCCGCACCGCCCCCCCGGTCACGATCGGGTCGTAGCCCTCCAGCGGTCGGGCCGGGCGGACCTCGGCTGCGCGGCGGGCACCCACCACGGTGGTGAGCAGGGCGTTCTCGA
This sequence comes from uncultured Actinomycetota bacterium, assembly GCA_963832435.1. Classification (GTDB taxonomy): domain Bacteria; phylum Actinomycetota; class Actinomycetes; order Propionibacteriales; family Propionibacteriaceae; genus Microlunatus. The sequence continues at coordinate 439,272 of CAWHTY010000009.1, read as the reverse complement.
CCTCCGCGTCGAAGTTGCTGCCGAGCTCCCAGGCCATCGCCTTGAGCCAGCTGATCGAGTCGACCGCCGTCCAGTCCTCCGGCTGGTAGTCCAGCCCCTGCAGGCGGAGCAGGCTGTACTCCAGTGACAGGTCGGCCGGTCCGTGACTGCGCAGGTAGGCGTTCACTCCGGAGGCGTACGCATCGAGATAGCGACGGGTGCTGGCCGAGACCAGCCCCAGCTCTGCCTCGGCGACCCGCCGCCAGCCCAGCGTCCGGAGGTACGTGTCGGTCTCCACCTGGGAGGGGCCGAACAGCTCCGAGAGCCGGCCGGCCGTCACGTGCCGGCGGACGTCCATCTCGAAGAACCGGTCCTGGGCGTGCACGTACCCCTGTGCCTCGAACAGGTCCTCGGCGTTGTCGGCGTAGATCTGCGGCACCCCGTAGCCGTCGCGGAGCACCTCGACCTCGGCCGACAGGCCCGGCACCGCGACCTCACCCGACAGCTGCGGGAACGCCCGGCGGGCGGTGCCGACGGCGACACTGCCGAGCGCGCCGATCGTGATCACCACGACCACGGCGGTGAAGAGCAGCCAGCGGGGAAGGCGACGCACCTCGACAGCGTACGGCGACGCCGCCGGGGCCCCGGTTAGCAGTCGGTATGATGGAGTGCTAGTTCCCGTTGGCCGTGATCCGAGAGAGCGTCCCCAATGCCTACCTACCAGTACCGGTGCACCGCGTGCGGCAGCGACCTCGAGGTCGTGCAGAAGTTCAGCGACGCGGCGCTTACCGTGTGCCCGACGTGTGGTGGCTCGCTCCGCAAGGTGTTCAACGCCGTCGGTGTCGTGTTCAAGGGCAGCGGGTTCTACCGGAACGACAGCCGCGCCGGCAGCGGCGCCAACGGCAACGGCAACGGGAGCTCCGAGACCTCCGGGGACGGCGCCAAGACCGAGAAGAGCACGACCTCCGTGGAGGCGAAGTCGGGTGACGGGTCGACCGCGGGCGCCAACGGCTCGGGCGAAAAGAGCACGGCCGACAGCTCGGGCGCGAAGGCGAAGCAGCCGGCCGGCTCGGCCAGCGGATCCGGGTCCTCCACAGCCTCCTAGGGCGCCGCCGTCCCTGTGGACGGGCTGAACCAGGTCCGCGCCGCGTCCTTAGCGTCTCGGTGTGATACGCCGAACCGGCTCCTCTGCACCGTGGCGCGGGTGGCTGCGCAGCTTCCGTCGCGCCGTGTCCTGGCACCGCCGCAAGCTCGCGGTGACGGCGGCCGTCACCGCCGTGCTGACCGCGCTGACCGCCCTGGCCCCGCCCGCCCCCAGCACCGTCGACGTGGTACGCGTCCGGGGCAGCCTGCCCGGTGGCGGGGCACTGGCCGCCCACGACCTCCGCACCGACCGGCTGCCCCCGGATGCTCTCCCGGAGGGTGCGATCACCGACGCCCAGAGCGTGGTCGGCCGGGTTCTGGTCGCGCGGACCGCGGACGGCCAGCTGCTCGCCGAGGCCGATCTGGTGGGCTCGCGACGGGCCCTGCCGTCCGGCCACGTCGTCGCCCCGCTGCGGCTGGCCGACCCGGCCACCTCCGCGCTGCTGACCGAGGGCACCGTCGTCGACGTGCTGGCGGCGGACAGCCAGAGCGGGGCCGCCGAGACGGTCGCATCGGGCGTCCGGGTTCTCGGCGTGCCCCCACCGACCGAGGACGCGGGCGGCACCGACGCGGGCGGCGCGCTGGTGCTGGTGGAGGTGGACCGGCCGACGGCGCAGCGGCTGGCCAGCGCGGCGGTCGCCGCGCGCCTTTCTGTCGTCTGGCGGTAACACGATGCTGTTAGAGTCTGGCGCTCATACGCGTCCGGCCCGCCGGACTGTTCTGAAGGGTGGGGAATGAAGGGCTTCAAAGAATTCTTGATGCGCGGCAACCTGGTGGAGCTGGCGGTCGCCGTCATCATGGGCACCGTCTTCGCCGCTGTGGTCAAGGCGTTCACGGACATGCTGATGGACGTGATCGGCAAGTTCGGCGGCGTTCCCGACTTCAGCAGCACCTCGATCTTCGGGATCGGCGTGGGGGCGTTCCTGTCGGCCCTGCTCACGTTCGTGCTGACGGCCTTTGTCATCTACTTCTTCGTGGTGCTGCCGTACAACAGGTTCTCCGAGATCACCAAGAAGGGCGAGCCGGAGGTCGCGGCGTCGACCGAGGACCTGCTGGCCGAGATCCGCGACCTCCTCAAGGTGCAGAACGAGGCGCGCGGCTCCTCGATCGCCGGGCGCACCGAAGGCTCCTGACGACCCGGACCGGGTCAGGCACCGTGGTGCGGGGGCACGTCGTCCTGCAGCCGCCGATCGTCCGCTGACAGCGGGCGATCCACGGTGACCGACGACGGTGCGTCAGCACCGAGCAACAGCCGCAGCTGGTGGAGGGCGGCCGCAAGTTGGGCGTACCCAGTGCCGGAGGCCAAGGTCTCCGGCACCGGGATCGGCCACCTGTCCGGCGGCCCGCAGCCGTCGCACCTCCCGCCGCAGTCCTCCCGGGCCGTCCGGGTGCCGGCGGCCCAGTTCGGCCACCAGGTGCTCGACGGAACGGTTCGCGGTCGCCGGCAGCCCCTCGGGAACCCGCCCCAGCGCGGCGTGGGCCAGGGCGCGGGTGAGCGGGGTGGGCCCGGCCCCGGTCCGGCTCGGCCGCCGGCCCCCCGCCGGGCGATCCCGGTGTCATCGCGTGCGTTTTCGCATAGATCGGGGAATGTATCTTTTGATTGACGGTTCAACCGATCGTGACGTCATTCGCTCTCCCCCACGATCTTATTGACACCACCGCCGCTGAGGGCCACGACCCGGCCGCGGCGCTCGAGCTGTCCCCGAGCGCGCAGAACCTGCTGTTCCGGGACGCGCACACCGCCAACGCGTTCTCCGACGAGCCGGTCACCGACGCGCAGCTGGCGGCCGTCTACGACCTGGTCAAGTGGGGCCCGACCGCCATGAACACCCAGCCGCTGCGGGCGGTGCTGGTGCGCAGCCGCGCAGCCCGCGAGGACCTGGTCGACCTGATGAGCGAGGGCAACAAGGCCAAGACCCTGGCCGCCCCGGTGGTCGCCGTGCTCGCCGCCGACGACGACTTCCACGACGAGCTGCACCGGGTGTTCCCGGCGTTCCCCGGCGCCCGGGACGCGTTCGCCACCGACGCCGACCTCCGCTCCTCGACGGCCACGCTGAACTCGGCCCTGCAGATCGGCTACTTCCTGGTCGGCCTGCGCGCCGCCGGTCTGGCCGCCGGTCCGATGGCCGGCTTCGACGCCGAGGCCGTCAGCCGCCGGTTCTTCCCCGACGGCCGGCACCGGGCCCTGCTCGTGGTCAACATCGGGCACCCCACCGACGAGTCGTACCGACCGCGGCAGCCGCGGCTCGGCTTCGACGACGTCGTCGCCGTGGTCTGAGCGACCCGGGCAGCGGCTCAGTCGCCGATCACCGTTCCGGACGGGACGGTCTGGGGTGACCCCTGGTCGGTGAGCTGTCCGGCCCCCACCACGCTCACCCCGGGCTCGAACGTCCAGTCGCCCTTCACGGCCAGGCTGCGGGCCTTCCTGAGCGACGGGGCGCCGTCGCGGAACCGCTGCTCGAAGGCCCCGATGGTCTTGTAGTACGCCGAGTCCAGGTCCACCAGCGGCGCCGGGTCGGCGACCTTGGTCAGCCGCCCGTCCGTGCCGACCTCGTACACGTCGGAGCGCAGCAGCAGCAGGTCGCTGGTCGTCTTGACCGGCAGGAACCGGTCCCGCCCCACCCCGATCGCGGTCGCCCCCTCGAACACCTCGACGGCCGCGCCCATCGCGGACTCGATCTGGATCACCTCCGGCGAGGAGGAGTCGGCCGGGTCGACGGTCTTCACGTTCTTGATCAACGGCAGCCCGAGCACCGACTTGCGCTCCTTGAGCGTGCGGGACAGCACCGCCAGGTCGAACCACAGGTTGTTGGTGTGGAAGTACGGGTGCCGGTGCTCGTCGGTGAAGTAGTGCATCTCCTCCGCCGCCGTCTGCGCCGTGTCGCGCAGGATCAGCTGCCGGTCGGCCTTGCGGATGGCGAGGTGACCGCCCTTGCGGTCGGCCGCGGTCCGCCGGCAGATCTCGGCGGCGTACGGCGCCCCGCTGGCCGCGAACCAGCCGGCGATGGTCGCGTCCGGGGCGGCGCCCAGGTTGTCGGAGTTCGACACCGAGGCGTACCGGTAGCCCAGCTCGAGCAGCCGGTCGAGCACGCCGGAGGCCTCCAGCGCGGTGTAGAGGTCGCCGTGCCCCGGCGGGCACCACTCCAGGGTCGGGTCGGCCGGCCACTCCACCGGCGTCAGGTCGGAGGCCAGCAGCTTGGGCTCGGAGTTCTGCAGGAAGTCGAGGTCGAGCCCGTCGACGGCCAGGTCGGCGTACGGCGCCAGCGCGGCCAGGGTGTCGTCGCGGGTGCGGAAGCTGTCCATGAAGACCAGCGGCAGCCGCACCCCGTACGACGGACCTCGCGCTCAGCACCTGATCCACGATCAGGTCGAGGAACGACTTCCCGTCCCGCACCGGCAGCAGCGACTTCGCCTTGTCCATCCCCATCGACGTGCCGAGACCGCCGTTGAGCTTGATGATCACCGTCTGGGCCAGCGCCGCGGCGCGTCGGCTCGCGGCACGTCGACGTCGGACAGCAGGTCCGGGTCGGTCAGCGGCTCGATCGAGTCCTCGGCGATGAAGCCGGTGACGCCCTCCTCGAGCTGCCGGTAGTAGTGGCTGAACACGTCGATGGCCTGCGGATGCACGCCCGCCGCGGTCATCTTGGCCCGGGCCAGCTCGAGCCCCCCGGCGCTCACAGTGCTCGCTGCACGGGCCGGAGGTCGCTGCGCTTCCACGTGGTCGTCATGGGCCGATCCTAGGGAACGTGCGTCGCTCGTCGGAACCCCGGTCAGGACGCGGGCGAGACCGGGCTGACGGCTCACTTCTTCCGGGCGGGGCGGCACCATCGAGCCCAGCCGAGCGGCGCTGCTCCTGACGATCTGAGCCTGCGCGTCCTTCCGGGAGATGGTCGGCACGCCGTCCCCGGGCTGGTCGCCGTAGTCGCCGAAGTAGCTGTGCACCCCGCCCTTGACCACGACGAACTGGGTGCTCTTCGGCAGGTCGGCCCGCGACTCGGCGATCTCGGCGGGGGTGGCCAGCCGGTCCGCGGTGCCGGAGATCGAGGTGACCTTCAGGCTCTGCCGGTCGAGGCGCCCGGCCGGGTAGGACGCCCACAGCAGCAGCCCGATGACCTCGGGGTGCCGGTCGGCGAACGAGGCGGCGGCGACGCCGCCCAACGAGTGCCCGCCGACGGCCCAGTACCGGACCTTCGGGTGGATCTCCATCGCGGTGGCCGCATGGTCGGTGCCGGGCAGGGCGAAGTTGAACGGCTCCTTCAGCACGATCACCAGGTATCCGGCGGCGGCCAGCGGCCGCAGCAGCGGGGCGTACGCCCGCGGGTCGACCCGCGCCCCCGGCGTGAAGACCAGGCCGATGGTCGGGGCCGGCACGTCCCCGTTGGCGTTGCGCCGGGCCGACGTCATCTCGTACCAGGTCAGCCGGTCGGACACCGTCACGCGGCTGTCGGACCGCATCGCCGCCAGGGCCGCCGGCGTGGCCGCGAACGGCTTGACGTAGACCAGCGCCGACGCCAGCAGGACGCAGACCACCAGCGCCGGCACGGCCAGCAGGATCCGCCGCCGGGCCGGAGCCGCTGCTCGGCGGTGTCCGGTGGCGCGGGTGCTCCGGGTCCCCCTCGGCGTCGTACCGACCGCCCGAGACGAGCGTGGCGACGGCCCAGACCACGGCGACCACGCCGAGGGCGGCCACGGCCACCGCGGCCACCAGCATGGCCGGGTGGCCGGTCAGCAGCAGATCCAGCCGGGTGACGGCGAGCCAGATCGGGATGCCCAGCAGCAGCGCCCCGACCGCGATCCAGACCAGGGAGAGCACGAACCGGCTCAGCGATCCCGGCTGTGACATGGCAGAGAGTGTAGGTCCCGGTCAGCCCGCGAAGTCCGCCACGCGAGCCGCGTAGGCCTGCACCAGGGCGTCGATGTCCAGGAACGCGCCGAAGCCGTGCGCCCCGGAGCCCATCGCCACCCGCCGGCCCGCCAGGTCGGCGTCCACGAAGACCGGCCAGTCGCCGTGGCTGCCGACCGGCGTGATCGTCCCGCGCTCGTACCCGGTCGCCGCCAACGCCTCGGCCGCGTCGGGCAGCGTCATCTTGTTGGCTCCGGCCAGCGCCCGCAGCCGAGGCCAGGCGATCTGGCGATCGCCGCCGACCACGGCCAGCAGGTAGCGGCCGGCCGGGAGCCGGACCACCATCGTCTTGGCGATGTCCGCCGGCGTCACCCCCATCAGCTGGGCCGCCTCGGCCAGACCGCGGGCCGCCGGCCGGGGCCGGACCTCCACCGCCAGCCCTCGTTCGGCCGCCGCGGCCAGCATCCGGCGTACCCCCTCGGGCAGCTCGTCGCCCCGCTCGCTGGTCATCGCCGGCCCGCGGCCACGCGCATCAGGCTCTCCTGCACAGGACTGACCCTATCCAGCGGGCGCAACCGCGGCGGGGCCTCAGACCTCGACTCGGCGAGCGGGAGCTGGCTGCCTGGCCGACCCCGAGGCGCACCCCCTGGTCGCGTCGCACCCTCTGGAGTGGGTGCGGATCCGACGGAAGGGTGCGCGGGTGGAAGGCGGGTCAGACCCGCGGGCGGAGGCAGCGTCGACGATCAGGTAGCTGGCCACGGCCGCTGCGGCCAGACCGGCCCGGCGGGTCGCCACACCCATCTTGTTGCGGTCGATCACCCCACCCTCGTGGATGTGCCGGTCGGTCGGGATCTCCACGACCTGGTGCCCGTGCTGGTGGTGGAACCACTGGTACGCCGCCCGCTTGGGCATCGCCTGCTCGGCCGCCGGCGCGTTCGTCCCGATGATCATGGTCCGCTCGAGGATCGGGTGCCGCCGGTCCCGCAGGGTCTTGAGCATCTTGTTGGCCTACGACGTGGTCCTGTCGCCACTGGGTCGGGACCACCATTCCGTCCGCCACGTCCAGGGCGGCCAGCCAGTTGGAGGCCAGCTCGTTGTTGCCCGAGTCGATGATGATCACCGCGAAGAACCGGCTCAGGATGCGGTGCACGCGGGCGAACAGCTTCTCGTCCAGCATCCGGGTCACCGACTCGTCCGAGGCCAGGACGTAGTACTTGCCGGCCGTCTGGTGGGCCAGGTAGTAGGCCAGGTCGGCGAACTGCGCCTCCGGGCGCTCCAGCTCGTCGGCGGCCTCCAGCAGGTCCGCCACGGTGCGATGGTGCGGAAAGTAGGAGCGGAACGCGGCGGTACCCCGGTTCTCGTTGTTGTCGATCACCACCACGCCACCACCCCGCGCCTCGCCGAACTCACCGGCCAGCAGCAGCGACATCGGCGTCTTGCCGGTACCGCCCTTCGGGTTGGCCACCATCAGCGTGACCGGGCGGGAGAACTGGGAGCGCACCGCGTCCAGCTGGGCCATCTCACGTTGTTCCCGCTCGGACGGACCGAGGCCGAAGAAGGCCCGCCAGCCGCGTCGGGCCCGTGGCGGCGGAACGGGCTGCAGCATCTGCACCAGGTTATCGGTCGCGTACCCGACGTCGCCCGCGGGCGTGACGGCCGGCGGCTGGACCTCCCGGTCGGGCCGTGGTGAGGGGCCCGTCCCCGGCGGGGCGAAGGGCGCCTGCCCGTTCGGGTCGGCGACCCGGTGAGGGACGGGCCGGGCACCGGTGGCGCGCTGGTCGGGGCGCGGTGCCCGGTGTCGTACGGTCCCGGGGTCTGGCTTTCGTTCACGGGACAGACCCTAACCCCGATGGGTGTCGCCCCGGTCTCGGCGACCGGAGCCGACCGGCGGGAGGCTCGCCACGGATGGCAGCCGGACTTGGTCGGCCTGAGGTCGCACGCGCGTGGGTTGTCAGTGGTCGCCTCGAGCTCGGAGGACTTTGGGGCCGTCCGTGCACGCTCACCTGGGACGCGGAGGCGAACCGTGGTCGATATCGCTGGAGATGGTGCCGGTGACTTCGATCGAGAGGTTCGCCCTCTCCTCAAGCAGATTGAACTCCGAGTCAGCGCCCTACTCGAACTCCTGGAACACCCACCGATCGTCGAGCTTCAGCGAGAAGCGGCCGGACCCGTGGTCAGCGAGGATGGCGACGCGAGGGCTCCCATCCGCCACGACCACCACCAGATCGCCGTCGTCGTCAACCCGCGCGCTGACGTCCAAGCCGGGCGACAGGGACCGCCTCACGACCTGCTCTGTCATTGAGGTCCATGCCTTGGCCCCTCTTGCCTCGGTCTGCGCTCCAGCGACGGGGCGCACGCTCAGGGCGCGCCTCGGTGTCGGTTGGGGTCTGGTGCCGGGTCGAGTTCATCCGCTGGGTTGGTGTCGTTGACGCAGGCGGTGGTTGAGCATCGGCGCGTGGTTGCGGTGCGTCTGTCCGGGTGGTTGCCAGGTGGGTAGTCCGGCGGGGTTGAGGGTGCATGTCCAGCGGTTGCGGCGAAGTTGGTGTGGTGGTAGCGGCAGAGCAGGGTGAGGTTGTCGATGTCGGTGGGTCCGCCGGACAGCCAGTCTTGGATGTGGTGCCGGTCGCACCATTCGGGCCGGACGTCGCATCCGGGGAAGGAGCAGCCGCCGTCGCGGGCCACCAGGGCGAACGTCTGGGCGGTGGTGGCGAGTCTGCGGGTCCGTCCCAGGTGCAGGGGCCGTCCGCCGGCGGCGCACACGGTGGGCACGATCTCGGCTTCGCCGGCGATCCGGAGGGCCTCGCGCACGCTGAGGGTTTCCCCGGTGGTGGTCTGGCCGGTGCCGAGCCCGGTCTGCAGCGCCGCCAGGTTCATGGTGATGATGACGGTCGCCGGGGTGCCGCCGGAGGCGGGCAGGTCGGGGCTCTTGAGCAGCCGGGCGCAGGCGTCCTCGAGGGCGTCGTGGAGGCGTTGGGCGGGGGCTGCGGGGGTCGGGGATGGGTCGTTGGCCGCCGGCGGGCCCCGGCTCGGTGGTCTGCCGTGGTCGGGCCAGCGGGCCGAGGACGGCCTGGAGCTGGGCGCCGGCGGCGGGGGTGAGCCGGCCGTCGACGGCGACCATGCCGTCCTTGCGGTGGGTGAGGCACAGGCCGCGCAGGTCGTGCTGCACGAGCTCTGGCGGCCGGGCCCCGTCGGGGTCGAGGTCATCGACCAGGCGCGCGCAGATCCGATGGAGCTCTGGGGGGGCGAACACCCGGGCGTAGTCGACCAGGGTGATCTCGGCGGCCCGGCGCTGCCCCGGATCGACGACGTCGACCTGCCACAGCGCCCGCTCGACCAGCCCGACCTGATCGGGCGACACCTCCCCGGCGGCCTGCACGACCGCCAGCTCGGGGAGGCGGACCCGCCCACCGAGGTCCGGCGACCCGACCGACAAGGCGGCGGCCGCACGGGTCCGGCGCTTCGCCTCCGCGGGGGAGATCCGCAACGCCGACACCATCAGCTTCTCCAGGGTCGAGAAGCACTGCCGCTCGGCCAGACCGACCAGCGTGGCCCGGGCGATCAGGGCGTGGTCGAGCAGCGGAAGCCGGTTGCGGAACCGCTCGACCTGCTGCATCGCCTCCAGCACCACGGCCGGCTCCAGCCCGGCCACGGCCGCCAGCACCTCATCGAGCGCCGCGTGCAGCGAGCTGATCGGAAGGGCCGACATGAACCGAGTCTATACGAACACCAGTTCGAATACAATAGGCGCGTTGACCCCTGTGCTGAAGCGGGCGGATCACCTTCACCCACGCCCGGTCAACCCCGCACAGAACGACCAAACCCAGTCAGCCTGTCGTAGCGGAAGTAGACGACGTGGCGGCGCACGACTGACAAACTCTTCTGCCCGATGTGGGGTGTGGGGGTTGACCCACGGCCGAAGTGCTGGAGGACTGCGCTCCCTACGTGCGGCCGTGCGGCCGGCATCGCATCCCCGCCGAGGAGTCGGGACGTCCGAGATCGAGTCAGGTCCACCGGATCTGTTCGGGGACTCCGGGTCACCTCGCGAATCCGACGCGCTCGGCGCGAAACATCCCGGCCATGTGCTGGACGGCGGCCGTTGCGGCCGACCGATTTCTTTCCGAGCGACACTGACGAGACACTAACTTGGGGCATTTGACAGCAGAGGAGCGCCCGTGGGCACGGTGGTCATGTACAGCTCGGTGTCGGTGGACGGCTTCGTCGCGGACGAGAACGACCAGCCCGGCCCCTGTTCGACTGGTTGTCCAGCGGGACGTCCCGTTGGACGAGAGCGGCGCGTTGAAGGTGTCGCAGACGTCCTACGACCACACCCGGTCGTACTGGGACCAGATCGGGGTGACCATCGTCGGCCGCCACGTCTTCGACATCACGGACGGCTGGGACGGGACGCCTCCGAGCGGGATCGACCACGTGGTTGTCGTGACGCACCGGCCAGAGCCTGAGGGCTGGGCCCCTGAGGCGCCGTTCCACTTCGTCAACGGCGTCGAGGCAGCCGTGGCCGCGGCGCAGGAGCTTGCGGGTGACCGCATCTGTCGAGGTCGCTGCAGGCGATGTCGGTGGCCAGGTGCTTGCCGCGGGCCTGGTCGACGAGGTGCGCATGGACGTCGTACCCGTTGTGTTCGGGTCCGGCAAGCGCTACTTCGGGTCGGTCACGCGCAGCACCTGTTGGAGGATCCCGAGGTGGTGATTCAGGGCAACCGGGTGCTCCACCTGCGCTATCGGGTCCGCCGTTGACCGATCTGAGCGGAGGCAGTCGCCTGCGCCATGGTGAGCGGTGTGAACGTCGAGGAGGTGGGCGTCCGGGCTGCTGACCCCGGGAGGGACTCGGGCTGGTCGGCAGGGTGGTCTTCGGTCAGGACGCGACGCAGGTCGGAGATTGCGGTGGCCTTGGTTGAGACGGTCATCGCTGGCCACCGACCTTCACGATCATGTCGTCAGCGCCGCGGAAGTCTCGGCTAGCAACCTCAGTCGGCTCGAACGTCGAGGCGTTCGTAGACCTGAGCGTGCGAGGCTGCTGGCATGGCCATCCCGCCCCGGGCCGCGGCCGGCCCGTCAGCGCCGCCAGCTCTTGCGCCAACCTGGTCCGAGGGAATGTCTTGATCACCAACGCGTCCGGCGCCAGCAGATCGATCATCCGGCCGGCCACGCTCGCTCGGACGTTCACGCGGCCGTGGGGCTGGTCTCGGAGAGCGCCCAGCCGTCTGCCGACTCGACTCCACGCAGCCGCAGTGAGAACTGCGGAGGCCAGCGTGAGAACGAGGAACGCAGTGAGAACAGCTTCACCCACCGTGCGGTCGAACCGACCCACCAGGTGCGAGACCGAGGGGTTGAACACGTACACCGTCAGCGCCGCGAGCAGGCCCCAGTAGCAGGAGTACTCGACGCACACCTTGCCGTGCAGATGCAGCGGCTTACTGCGGTAGTCCCACGACAGCGTGCCGAATGCCTTGTCGCACAAGCTGCCGGTCACGTACTCGACGACGCTGCAGATCAGCACGCCGCCGAGGAACACCACGATCGGTACGGGCAGGAAACGATCCAGCAGCAGGGTGCTCGCCACCCCACCGACGCCGTACATCGGCTGCAGCGGCAGGTACAGCAGACCGAGGCGTGACTCCACGTGCCGCCCGCGGACCAGGCAGAAGATGGTTTCGATGACAACGCCGAGCACGCTGTAGACGAGGAACTGCCAGAGCAACACGTAGAGCGACCATCCCGACACGGTGACCGCATAGCCAGCCTCCATGTCGGCCTCCGGGACGAGAAGTGAACAGATCCGCGGCTACGGCGTCGCCTGCCGCTCATCTCATAGAGCGCCGACTTCCCTCAGAAATCCTGAGAACTCGCTGACTCAATGGCGTGCTGGCGAGTTCCCTTGACGTCTTCATCTTGTTGCCAACTCGTCGGCGGGATCGGTCCAGATGGAGGTGACAGCGGTCGTTCCAGCCGTTGATGAACGCGCGCATCTTGATCATCAGGTTGCGGATGGACGTGGATCCGCGGGTTCGTGGTCAGCGGGTCTCGCCTCGTCAACCGCCGGTTCAGGCGGGACGTCCAGGGCGCCCCCAGCAGGATTCGAACCTGCGACACAAGGTTTAGGAAACCTTTGCTCTATCCCCTGAGCTATGGGGGCCGGCGACCCAGGGTAGCGGGCGGAACGACCGCCGGCCGGGCCCCGGAGGACACGCGGTCAGGTCACGTGCACGGTCAGGGCACTTGCGGCTCAGTGCTCGTGGTCGCCGTGCTCGGCCTGGAGCTTGGCCACCTCGGCGTGGACCTCCTCCATGTCGAGCTCCTTGACCGCGTCGATGACCTGCTTCAGCGCCGGCCGGGCAGTGCGCCGGCCTGGTTGAAGACCAGGACACCCTCGCGGAAGGCCATCAGGGTCGGGATGCCCTCGATGCCGAGCCCCGGAGAGCCCCTGGTTCGCGTCGGTGTCGAGCTTGGCGAAGATGATGTCGCCGTTCTCCTCCGACGCCTTCTCGTAGATCGGGGCGAACCGCTTGCACGGGCCGCACCAGTCGGCCCAGAAGTCGACGAGCACGATGTCGTTGCCAGTGATCGTGTCCTCGAAGCTGTTGGCGTCGATGTCGAGGGTGGCCATGGCAATTCCTCGGTTCGACGGTTTCTCGGGAGCAACCTGTGAATTTGGGCTAGCTCACGCAGGCTCAGCAAACGGCAGCCTGACCCAGAGCCGTATTCCCTCCCACGGCCCGTCCCGGGTCACTCGATCGCGACGAGCCGGCGCATCGGGATCGCCACGTCGACCGGCCCGCGCGTGTCACCCGGTCCTCGAGCAGCTCGATCGCCGCCTCGACCCGCGAGCTGCGCGTCTGCGGCAGATAGCGCGCCGAGAGCATGAGCTCGGCGTCGGATCGGTAGGCGACGGTGAAGCGGTAGCGCTCGCGGGCGTCCTCGACCCTGCGCAGCCCGTGGCAGGAGCGTCTTGGGCACCCGACCATCTCGACCGGCCCCGGGAACTGCGGCTTGGTCCGGAGCCGGGCGTTGATCCGGGACAGCACCCGGAGGTCCCGCGGCCCCAGCGGCCGCAGCGCCGGCGCGATCGCCGCCAGCACCCCGCCGGGCCGCAGCACCCGGCTCACCTCGGCGATCACCCGCTCGAGCGGCTGACCACCACCAGTCCGATGGAACTGGTCACCGCGTCCACCGACCGTCCGCGAACGGCAGCCCCAGGATGTCTCCCCGCACCCAGGGCCCCGGACCCCGCTGCCGCAAGGGCCAGTTCGTCGGCGGACAGGTCGAGGCCGACTACCATCCGGCCGTCCTGCGCCAGCTCCCGCGACATCGGACCGGACCCGCAGGCCAGGTCGAGGACCACGCTGGAGGCCGCCGAGACCGCGCGCGCCAGCCAGCGGTACGGGGAGTGGTCGCCGGCGAACGACCGGGACAGCACCGCCTCGACCACCCCGGGCCGCTCGCGGTGGAACCCGCGAGGTACCCCCGCCAGTCGACCGGCCGTCGCTCACGGCGGCTCACCGGGACCACCGCTCACCGGCCGCGCGGTCAGAACCGGGTCACGAACAGGTGGGTCGCCGCCTCCCGGTCGATCTCGCAGCCCGGCGAGCCGTCGGCCGTCAGCCGCACCCCGAGGCCGCCGGCCTCGGCGACGACCTGATCCCCGGCTGGACGCCGGCCTCGCGCAGCGTGCCCATCATCTCCACGTCCTTCTGGATCTCCTCGCTCATCCGCTGGATGACCACCCGGATCCGGTCGTCACCGCCCGTGGACACGGCCTCGTCGAGCTGCTCGTTGCCGGCCCGGAACTTCTCCGGCGGGTCCACCACGCCCAGCTCGGCAGCCCGGGGATCGGGTTGCCGTACGGGGACTCGGTCGGGGCATTCAGCAGCACGACCAGCGTGCGCTCCACGTCCTCGGAGATCACGTGCTCCCAGCGGCAGGCCTCGTCGTGGACCTTCTCCCAGTCCAGCCCGATGACGTCGATCAGCAGCCGCTCGGCGAGCCGGTGCTTGCGCATCACCCGGGTGGCCCGGGCGCGACCCTCGTCGGTCAGCTCGAGGTGACGGTCGCCCTGCACGTGCACCAGGTTGTCCCGCTCCATCCGCGCCACCGTCTGGGACACCGTCGGCCCACTCTGGTGCAGCCGCTCCGCGATCCGGGCCCGGAGCGGGACGATGCCCTCCTCCTCGAGCTCGTAGATCGTGCGCAGGTACATCTCGGTGGTGTCGATCAGGTCGCTCAACGCTTCACTCTCCTCTCGTCGCCGGTGCTCGCCCGGATCGGGTGTCGCGGAGGGCACGTGCAAGATTAGTTCATGGCTCCGCCGACGCCCCGGCCATCTGGTGGGTCCGTCGCGACCTCCGGCTGGCCGACAACCCCGCGCTCGCCGGGCCGTCGACGAGGGCGGGGGCGTGCTGCCGCTGTTCGTGCTCGATCCCGCGCTGCTGCGGCGCGCCGGCGCCGCCGCCGGGCCTGGCTGCTCGCCGCCCTGCACGCCCTGGACGCCGACCTGCGCGACGCCGGCGGACCCGGCTGAGCGTGCTCGAGGGCCGCCCGGCGATGTCGTGCCCGAGGTGGCGCGCTCGGTCGCGGCCCGGCACGTGCACGTCGCGGCCGACTTCGGCCCGTACGGGCGGCGCCGCGACGCCGCCGTCGGCGCGGCGCTGGCCGGGCAGGGCGTCGAGCTGGTGCCGACCGGCTCGCCGTACGCGGTCGCCCCGGGCACCCTGCTCAACGGCAGCGGCGCGCCCTTCCAGGTGTTCAGCCCCTTCCACCGGGCCTGGCTGCGGCACGGGGTGCACGACCCGGCGCCGGCGGTCGCGCCTCCGCGGTGACCTGGGTGGCCGCCGAGCAGCGCACCGCGCCGCCGGCCGCCGACGCGGACCTGGTCGCGCTGGCCGGCGAGCGCCCGGCCCGCGACGCCTGGCGGGGCTGGCTGCGCCGCCAGCACCACGGGGTGGACGACTACGAGCGCCTGCACGACGTCCCCGGCGCCGACGCCACCGCCCACCTGTCGATCGCCCTGCGCTGGGGGCACCTGCACCCGCGGACGGTGCTGGCCGACCTGGCCGAGCGGCCCTCCGCGGGCGCCGCGGCGATGTCCCGCCAGATCGCCTGGCGGGACTTCTTCGCCGACGCCCTGTTGCACCGCCCGCACGCGGTCACCCGGCCGATCCGGGCCGAGTTCGCGCGGCTGCCGTCCGACGACCCCGACCACGACCCGCAGGCCGCGGAGCGGCTCGGGCCTGGCAGCAGGGCCGGACCGGCTTCCCGCTGGTGGACGCCGGGATGCGCCAGCTGCTCGCCGAGGGCTGGATGCACAACCGGGTCCGGATGGTCGTGGCGTCGTTCCTGGTCAAGGACCTGCACATCGGCTGGTGGCACGGCGCGGACTGGTTCATGGCGCGCCTGCGCGACGGCGACATCGCCCAGAACCAGCTCAACTGGCAGTGGGTCGCCGGCTGCGGCCTCGACGCCGCACCGTACTTCCGGATCTTCAACCCGACCCCGCAGGCCGAGAAGTTCGACGGCGACGGCCGCTACATCCGCCGCTACGTCCCCGAGCTGGCCGACGTCCCGGACGCCCACGTCCACCAGCCGTGGTCCGCACCCGCCGGCCCGCCCGGCGGCTACCCCGCCCCGATCGTCGACCACGCCGAGGAGCGCCAGGAGGCCCTGGCGCGGTACGCCGAGATGCGCGGCTGAGGACATCGCTCCGCCGGGCCGTTCAGGCCGCGAGCAGCCGGAGCAGCCGGGCGACCTCCCGGGCCATCGCGTCGCGGGCCGGCCCGAGGTACTTCCGGGAGTCGACCAGGTCGGGGTCGCCGTCGAGGGTGGCGCGCACCGTCGCGGTGAACACGTTGTTCAGGTGCGTGGCGATGTTGATCTTGTCATCCCGGCGCGGACGGCCCGGACGAGCTCCTCGTCGGGCACCCCGGAGGAACCGTGCAGGACCAGCGGCACCGCGACGGCGGCCTGCAGCCGGCCGACCAGTTCGAGGTCCAGGCCCACGGTCCGCTCCGTCATGGCGTGCGAGGTCCCGACCGCGACGGCCAGCGCGTCGATGCCGGTGGCCTCGACGAACGCCGCGGCCTCGGCCGGGTCGGTCCGGGCGTGCGGGGCGTGCACGCCGTCCTTGCCGCCCACCTCACCCAGCTCGGCCTCCAGGTGCACGCCGTGGTCGTGGCGTAGCCGGCGACCTCCGCGGTCCGGGCCACGTTCTGCTCGTACGGCAACGCGGACCCGTCGTACATCACCGAGCCGCAGCCGAGCTCGACCGCTCGGTGGATCAGCTCGACGTCGCTGGCGTGGTCGAGGTGGACCACAGCCTGGACGTCGGCGGCCCGGGCCAACGCCAGCGTGGCGGTCAGGATCGGCGCCAGCGCCCCGTGGTAGCGGACGGCGTTCTGGGAGATCTGCAGGACGACCGGGCGGCCGACCGCCTCGGCCCCGCTGACCAGCGCCTCGGCGTGCTCCAGGCTGAACACGTTGAAGGCCCCCAGGGCCGTGCCCAGGGCCGCCGCCGGGCGGAGCACCGACCCCATCTCGACCAGCATCAGACCACCCACTCCCCGCGGTGCATGACCCGCTGCAGCCGACCACCGTCGTCCAGCAGGCACAGGTCCGCCCAGGTGCCGCCTTCGATCCGCCCCACTTCGGTCAGGCCGTGCCGGGCCGCGGCGTGGTGGCGGCCATCGCCGCCACCTCGGGCACCGCCAGCCCGTACGCGACCAGCCGCTCGACCGCGGCGGCCATGGTCAGCGTCGACCCGGCGATGGAGCCCAGACCCCCGTCGGGCTCGACCAGCCGGGCCCGGCCGTCGCGGACGGCGACGTCCAGGGCCCCGATGCTGTAGTCCCCGTCCGGCATCCCGGCCGCCGCCATCGCGTCGGTGACCAGCACCACCCGGCCAGGCCCGGCGGCGGCCACCGCCAGCGCGATCACGTCGGGATGCAGGTGGAAGCCGTCGCCGATCAGCTCGACCCCCACCCGCGGGTCGGTGAGCAGCAGGGGCATCGGCCCGGGCTGGCGATGGTGGACCGGGCGCATGGCGTTGAACAGGTGGGTGGCGACGGTGGCGCCGGCGTCGAGCGCGGCCCGGGTGATCGTCTCGTCCCCGTCGGTGTGACCGACCGCGGCCACCACGCCGGACGCCGACAGGTGCTCGATCGCGGCCAGCGCCCCGTCCAGCTCGGGCGCGAGAGTGACCATGGCGAGGGTGCCGGCCCCGGCGGCCAGCAGCCGGTCGAGATCGGCGCGGGTGGGCGGTCGGAGCAGCTCGGGGTCGTGCGCGCCGCGCTTCGCCGCGGCCAGAAACGGCCCTTCCAGGTGCAGCCCGGCCAGGGCACCGTCCTGCACCAGGGGACGGAGCGCTTCGATCTGCACCGTCAGGGTCGCCAGATCGGCGGTGACCAGGCTGGCGTAGGTGGTGGTCGTCCCGTGCCGGCGGTGGAAGGCGCGAGCGCGCAGGGCCTCCTCCGGGTCGGTGGTGGCGTAGTCGGCCCCGCCGCCCCCGTGGCAGTGGGTGTCGACGAACCCGGGCACGACCCATCCGGCCAGGCCGTCCGGGCCCTCCGGGCCGGACGCCGCCCGGACCTGCGCGATCCGGCCGCCGGACACCACCAGCTCGACGTCGGTCAGCACCCCCGACGGGGTGACCACCCGACGGCCGCGTACCACCCGGTCGGTCACCGATGCGTCCCGGCGACGGCGTCCCAGCCGGCCAGTCCGGCCCCGATCAGACCAGCGTCGGGCCCCAGGGAGCCGACCACGAGGCGGGGCATCCGGTGGAAGGACAACCGGTCGGCCAGCGCGCGCTCGAGGCCGGGCAGGAACAGCGCAGCGGAGCCGGCAAGCCCGCCGCCGAGCACCACCAGCTCCGGACCGGCGATCGCCACGTACGCAGCCAGCGCCTCGGCCAAGCCGGCGGCGGCCACGGCGAGGGCCTGCTGCGCCGCCTGGTCCCCGGCTTTGGCGCGTTCGGCGATCCGGTCGGCCGCAACGTGCAGGCCGGTCAGCCGAGCGTAGGACCGGGCCACCCCGGCTGCCGACGCCACCGTCTCCAGACATCCGAACAGCCCACACGCGCACCGGTGCTCCGCGGCCGCGGAGACGCGCAGGTGGCCGATCTCGCCGGCGTAGCCGTCGGCCTCGACCAGCCGGCCGTCGATGATCACCGCGCCGGCGATCCCCGTGCCGAGGGCGACGAACAGCAGGTTGGCGGTCCCGGCGCCGGCCCCCAGCCGCCACTCGGCGAGACCGCCGGCGCGAACGTCGTGACCCACAGCGCCCGGCAGATCCAGCGCGCCCGACAGCAGCTGCCCGAGCGGGACGTCGACCCAGCCCAGGTTGGGGGCGGCCCGTATCGTCCGCGTGGTCGAGTCGATGACACCGGGGACGACCACGCCGTAGCCGGCGCACGATCCGGCGGCCCGGGTGACCTGCTCGGCGACCGCGGCGGCCAGCCAGTCCGGGTCCAGCCGTCCCTGGTCGAGCCGGGTGGGGACCCGGTCGACCGCCGACAGCGTGCCCGCCGCGTCCGCCAGGGCGATCTTGGTCAAGGTGCCGCCGAGGTCGACGGCCACCACCCGGTGCGCCGACTCGTCCGTCCTGACCCGCGGGACCACCAGGTCAGCCTGCCAGCACGACCGAGCGGGACAGATGACGGGGCTGATCCGGGTCGAGCCCCTGCGCCACGGCGCGGGCCACGGCCACCCGCTGCGCGCTGACCAGCTGCACCATCGGGTCCCGGCCGTCGGCCACGAACCGCGCCCCGGTGGCGGACACCTCCGCGGCCAGTCCGGTCGGTGGCGTGCCGAACATCCAGACGGCCCGGCCCGGCTCGGCGACGGAGATCGGCCCGTGCCGGTAGTCCATCGCCGGGTACGACTCCGCCCAGCTGGAGGAGGTCTCCCGGAACTTGAGTGCGGCCTCGTGAGCGAGGCCGATGGTCCACCCCCGGCCGAGGAACGTCGTCTGCTCGGCCCCGGCCAGCTCCGCGTCGACCGGGTCATCGACCGCGGCCCGGGCGGCGTAGACCAGGGGGCGAGATCCTCCCCGAACGCTGCCCGAGCCAGAGCCAGCGTGCTGGTGGCGAACCGGGTCTGCACCACCGACCGCTCGTCGGCGAACGACAGGTCGATCACCTGGTCGGACGCGGCGGCCGCCGGCGTGTCCTGGGTGCCGAGGACGACGGTCGTCGGGGTCCGGCCCGCCCGCTCCCGCAGCACGTCGACGACCTCGGTGGTCGTGCCGGAGCGGGTCAGCGCCACCACCCGGTCGTAGGGCCGGTCCGGCACCTCGGAGGCGGTGAACGCGTCGGACTCCCCCAGCCCGCGGCTCTCCCGCCAGGCCGCGAGCACCTGGCCGACGAACCAGGAGGTCCCGCAGCCCACGAACGCGACGCGTTCGCCGGCGGCCCCGAGCAGCGGCGCACCTCGGGGGCGAGCCCGGCGGCCCGCGCCAGCAGTCCGGCTGGCTGGCGATCTCGGTCTGCACGAAGGAGTTCACCGCTCGCTCCGTTCTGTGGGCCTGCAACCGTGGCAGCGGCACCGATGTCCCAGTTTCGCCTCGCACGTACCATCTCACAGCATGCACGTTTGCTTCCCAAACAAGCATAAGTGAACATATCATGCCGTCATGACTCGAGCGGAGCGCCTGGCCGCCCTCCTGGAGCTGCTGGTGGCCGACGGCCGGATCGACGTCGAGGAGGCCGGCGCGCACTTCGGCGTCTCCGCCGCCACCGTGCGGCGCGACCTGGACTATCTGGCCGATCAGCAGCTGCTGTCGCGGACCCACGGCGGCGCCGTGCCGAACACCACCAGCTACGACCTGCCGCTGCGCTACAAGACGTCCAGCCGCGGGGAGGCCAAGTCGCGGATCGCCCAGCGCGCGGTGGCCATGCTGTGGCCGGGTGCACGGTATCCCTGAACGGCGGCACGACCACCGTGGAGGTCGCCCGGACCATCCCCAGCGTCCCAGCGCTGCACAACGGCGTCACCGTGGTCACCAACGCCTTCAACATCGCGACCGAGCTGACCGTCCGGCCGTTCATCAAGATCGTCGTCTGCGGTGGGGTGGCCCGGCCGCAGAGCTACGAGCTGGTCGGCTCGATCGCCAGCGAGACCTGAGCCAGCTCACCCCGACATCTGCTTCCTCGGCGCCACCGGGCTCGACCCGGTCGCCGGGATCACGACCATCGACGAGGCCGAGGCCGCGGTCAACCGGGTCATGGTCACCCAGGCCAAGCGGACGTTGGTGGTGGCCGACGCCTCAAAGTTGGGCACCGTCGGCTTCTCCCGGATCTGCCACGTCGCCGAGGTGTCGGCGATCATCACCGACGACGGCGCGGAGGAGACGCTGATCAAGCGGCTGGCGGCTACCGGGGTCGAGGTGATCATCGCCTGAGTGGCGGTGGCTGTGGCCGCGCGCCGGTGACGGACGATCTGTGGGAGAAAACCCTTGACCGACCGGTAGAGCGCGCACAGCTTTGTGCTACACGGGAAGGAGGTGGTCCAGGATGAGCGACATGTGGACTTGTGAGGTGGCGGCCAGCTAGCCGTTCCGACTGGTGTATTCTCCTGGTCGCGCAGCGGCCGGCGAATCCACAGCCAACACCCGAACCCGCGAACGCCGGACTTGTCCTCCCGGCCGTGGCCCCCGGCAGATCCGGGCCTGTCACGTCACGCTCGCGGGGTTCGTCCGATGTCCGGAGCCGGTACCGGTCCGTACCGGGGTACCGGTGGACCCGCATCCGCACCGCCCGCGTCGTCGAGGTGCCCCGGAGCGGATCAGCGGGTGGGTCGAACGTTTCCGAGCCCGGCACGGGCCGGGCCGGGTCGTCGTCGGGCTGGGTGGGACCCGGGTCGCTGCTCACCGCCGCGGACGGCTCGCACGCGGACTTCGAGGTCCCCCACCCCCCGCTGCCGGCCGGTGAGGCCATTCCCGCGCTGGTCGCGCACGCGACCTCCGCGCGGCGGGTCGGGGTGCTGCTGGTCCGACGCGGCGGGTACGCCGTCGGGGTGTTCCAGGGCACCGAGCTGGTGGCCTCCAAGGTCGGGTCGGGCTACGTCCAGGGGCGGACGAAGGCGGGCGGCTGGTCCCAGCAGCGGTTCGCCCGGCGGCGGGCCAACCAGTCCCGGGCGGTCTACACCAGCGCCACGGAGGCCGCCGTCGCGATCCTGGTCCCCGAGCGCAACTGCCCTCGAGGCTGTGGTCACCGGGGGTGACCGGGCCGGCGTCGCCGCCGTCTTGGAGGATCCCCGGCTGAGCCCGCTGCAGCGGCTGGTCGCACCCCGCCTGCTGCCGGTACCCGACCCCCGGCTCCGGGTGCTGCGCGCCACGCCTGAGCAGTTCCGCGCCGTCCGGGTCACCGTGTCCACAGCCCGAGGACGCGCGAGGCCGCCACGGGCCGGGTCGCAGCGGACGACCCGTGAGCGGATCTCGGACTGCCCGATGGGTCACGGGCGGGGCACGTCCACACCGCTTCCGGTCGACTTCACGGTGGTCTCAGGTGGTCAACGCAACAGTCAGTAGTTGTTCCAGTCTCTCAGCCGGGGTCTGCCAGTCCAAGGTTTGGCGGGGTCGGGTGTTGAGGAGGTGCTGGGTGTTGGCGATGTCGGTGTCGGTGTGATCGGCGAAGTTGGTGCCTTTGGGATAGAAGTCGCGAATCAACCCGTTGAGGTTCTCGTTCGACCCCCGCTGCCAGGGGCTGTGCGGGTCGCAGAAGAACACCGGACATGTCGAGGCCACGGTGAAGCGGTGGTGCTGGGCCATCTCCGAGCCTTGGTCCCACGTCAGGCTGCGGAACAGGTCCCTCGGCAGGCCCTGGATCATGGTGGTGAGCTGCTCGACCACCAGCGGGGAGGTCCGCAGCTCGGGAAGTCGGGCGATCAGGCAGAACCGGCTGGCCCGCTCGACCAGGGTGATCAGCGCTGAGCGGCCATGGCGGCCCACGACGAGGTCACCTTCCCAATGCCCGGGGACGGCCCGGTCGGCGGCCTCGGCGGGACGCTGGCTGACGTGGGCGCCGGCCAGCCAGGATTTCCCGGCGTGGACTGGCAGCAGAGACCGTGGCCGCCGGCTGACCCGGCCTGACCGGAGCGCTTTCACCGTCTTCAGCTCTTCTCGCAGTGTGCCGCGGCCCTGCACGTACAGCGCCTGGTAGATCGCTTCGTGGCTCACGTGCAAATCCTTCCGGTCAGGGAAGTCCCGCCGCAGCCGGTGCGCGACCTGCTGCGGGGAGTGTCGCTGGTTCAACCCGGCCACCACGCGGCGGCGCAACTCACTTCCGGGGGCGAGCTTGCCCGGCCGATGCCGACACCGACGGCGCTCGGCCTGGCGTTGGGACCAGCCCGGATCGTAGCGGCCGCCACGAGTGCCCCGGGCCACCTCACGCGACACCGTCGATGCCGCTACGCCCAAGGCGCGGGCGATCGCTCGTAGTGACCACCGGTCATCGAGCCGGAGTCCGATCAGCACCCGCTGCGCCAACACCAGCCGCAGCGACTGTGCCGCCGGCGGCGGCCACGGCCCCTCGAGCCCCCCCGTCTCCGTTCTCGTCTTCAGCTGCATACCGGCCAGACTCGCCCAGGTCGACACCGTCCGGTTCGAAAACCCGACCCGGCGTGCCGCTTCACGAGCCGAGCACCCCTCCACCAACAACCGCAACGCCTCAGCACGGGTCTGCGAATCAGCCGGAACCATCACAACACCTCCACGAGTCAGGTGTTGCGTTGACCACCTGAGACCGCCCCACACCCCCTGCGGCGGGTGTGAAGTCGACCGGAAGGGTGTGAGGTGAGACTGGTAACCGAAGGAGACGCATGGCAAGCTCATCTACTCGATGATCACCTCGCTCGACGGCTACGCCGAGGCGGCGGAGGGCGACCTCGGCGCCGGGGCCGAGGACGAGGAGGTGCACACCTTCATCGGCGACACTTTCCGCCCCGTCGGCACGTTCCTCTACGGCCGACGGATGTACGAGACGATGGTCTTCTGGGAGACCGTGGACACCGAGCCGGATCTGCCGCCGCACATCCTGCAGTACGCCCGCGACTGGCAGGCCGCGGAGAAGGTCGTGTACTCCACGACGCTGGAATCGGTGTCCAGCGCGAAGACCAGGATCGAGCGGACCTTCGATCCCGACGCGGTGCGCAGGCTCAAGGCCGAGGCTGATCACGACCTCTCCGTCGACGGCCCGAACCTCGCGGCCCAGGCGATCGCCGCCGGCCTGGTGGACGAGTACCACCTGTTCATGACCACCAGCGTGGTCGGCGGCGGCAAGCGGTTCTTCCCCGACGGCGTGCGCCTCGATCTCGAGCTGGTCGAGGAGCGTGCCTTCGACAGCGGACTGATCTATGCGCGCTACCGGACCCGCTGAACCCGCCGGTGGGCTCAGCCGGGCGACGGTACGCCGGCGCTCCCGGTCATGCCGGCGTACCGTCGGCCAGGATGCGGGCCAGCGTGCGCCGGCCCGTCCGGCTCATGGCGGGGTTGCTCTCGACGTAGTACCAGGCCAGGCCGATCGCCTGCTCGAATGCCCACGCCTTGCCGCGCTCCCAGTCGCGGGGTCGCACCCGAGTTCGTCGCGGAGGAGCCGGGTGGTCCGCCTCGAGCAGGTGCCAGGCGCCGACGAGGTCTAGGGCGGGGTCGGCCGGTCTGAGGCCGCCGACGTCCAGCACCCCGGCGAGCCCGCCGCGGGAGACGAGCACGTTCCCCGGGATCAGGTCGCTGTGGTTCATCACCTCGGGTGCCCCGCGCGGCAGCGCCCGCCCGCTCCCACAGCCGGCGCAGCCGGGGGACGTCGAACAGCCCCTCGCTCTCCGGGAGGCAGGTCTGCACCCACTCGTCGTGTGCGCGCAGCTCGCCCCCGCGGCCCGGCCGGCGAACGGGCGGCCCCGCGTGGGTGGCGCGCACGTCGGCGACGAAAGCGGCGAGGTCGCGGGCGAACCCCCGAGTGCCCGGGTCGTCGTCGCGGCGGTCGCCCCCGGCACCCAGGTCTGCACCGACCACGGCCGCGGGTATCCGGGTCCGGGCCGGCCGATGGCGACCGGCTCGGGTGGGGAACCGGTGTGCCGCGGCTAGTCCCGCCCGGCGTCGGCTTCCTACCCCAGCCGCCCCGACGCCGCCCCGGGTCGCCGGGCTGTAGCGGGAACCGGGCCGTCAGCCGGTCCCCGACCCGGAAGATCGCGTTGACCGTCCCCCCGGAGGGGGCCGCGGTGACCGGCAGGCGCGCCCTGGCGGGGAACTGCTCGGCGACCAGCGCGCGTACCGTCTCGACCGCGATGCTCAGCTGCCCGGGATGCATGATCATCATCGAAGATCGTACGTGGGCGCGGCCGGCCCGGCGTCCCGGAGCGGCTCAGTCGGGGTGGGGCGGGAGCACCGCGTCGACGAGGCGGCACAGATCCTGCTGGGTCTCGGCGACACTGCGGCCCTCCTCGTGGCGTAGCTGGTACCAGGTCCGGACGTCGAGCGCTGTGGTCAGCAGGCTCACGGTGCGATCGCGGTCGGCCGCCGATCCCGCGGCCAACCGGGGCGCCAGAGCCCTCAGCGACCCACCCCCGGTGGTACTGCGCGTCCGTTGCCGCGTCACCTCGGCCAGGGTGGGATGGCGTTCGGCCAGAGCCAGCACGCGGATGGTGCCGGTGCCGGTGACCTCGTAGTCGTCGACCAGGGTCTGGACGACGGACGCGGTGTCGCCGACCACGACCCCGGACCGGGCGGCCGCGACCCTCGGGGCGAACCGCTCGGTGAGACCGCAGAGGTAGAGGTTCTCCTTCGACCCGAAGTGGTTGACGACTGTCTGCTGGGAGACCTCGGCCGCCCGGGCCATGTCGGCCAGGGTCACCTCGTCGTACCAGCGGCCCTCGAGGCCGTACCCCGCCGTCGAGGATCGACTCCCGGGTCTGCGCTGCGGCTCCGCCCGCGCCCCCTGCTGTATCGGCTCGGCCGGGTCATTTTCAATTGTACTTGACACTATTCAATTTGATCTGACACTACAGATAACACCATCGTCCCGGAGGAGGCCACATGGCCCGAATCCTCGCCTACACCTTGCCGGCCGCGGGCCACCTCTTCCCGCTGGTCGCGGGCCTGCGCGAGCTCCAGCCCGGGGTCATGGCTCACGTGCGCACTCTGGCCGGGCGGTCGCCCCAGCTCCCGCGGCCGGCCTCGCGCCTCATCGGTCGATCCGCGGATCCCGACGTCGAGGTACCGACTACCTGGCCCGCGCCGACCGGGAGCGGCTGGTCACCGGGCTGCGCGACCTGATGCCGCCGGGCGCGCTTCGACGGTGCCGATCTCGACGCCGCCGATCGCCGAGCCCATCGTCCGGATCTGCTGATCGTCGACGTCAACGCCTACGGGGCGCTGACCCGGGCCGAGGCCAGTGGGTTGCCGTGGGCGCTGGCCATGCCCTCGCTGCTACCGCTGCGAGAGCCCGGCATCCCGCCGTACGGCCTGGGCCTGCGCCGGCCCGCGGTCCGCTCGGCCGGCTCCGCGACAGCGTGCTGTGGCCGGTCGTCCAGCGGGCTTTCGGCAAGGCCATGCTGCCCGGGCTGAACCCCCTGCGTGCAGTCCGGCCTCGCGCCGCTTCCGCTCCCCGCTCGACCTGTTCGGCCGGGCCGGACCGGGTTATCGTCCTGACCGGCGAGCCGCTGGAATACTCGCGCCACCGACCTTCCGGACAACGTCCCGCTGGTCGGCCCGCAGCCCTGGGACCCGCCGGTCGGGCACCCGACCTAGCTCGACGAGCCGGGCGACCCGTGGATCCTGGTCACCTGCTCGACCGACTACCAGGGCGACGAGTCCCTGGCCCGGACGGCCGTCGAGGCACTCCGCGGCGAGCCGTACCGGGTGCTGCTCACCCTGGCCGACGCCTACGACGGGCGGCCCCCGACACCGACAACATCGTCGCCACCCGGTTCGTCCCCCACGCCGCCGGTGCTCCAGCGCGCGGCGGCCGTGATCTGCCACGGCGGCATGGGCATCGTCGGCAAGGCCACCTCGCGCGGCGTCCCGATCGTGTCGGTGCCGTTCGGCCGCGACCAGCCCGAGGTCGCCCGCCGCGTCAGCGAGGCCGGCACCGGGGTCCGCTTCCCGGCGACGAAGCTCACAGGACCCCCCGGGCTTAGGCAGGCCGTCCAGCAGGCGTTCAAGCACGGGCCCCGCGCCCGGGCCGTCGCGGCCCGGCTGGAGCGGACCGACCCCGCCGAGGCGTTCGCCGGTGCGGTCGGCCGGGTTCTCGAACGGGCCACAGTCGACGCCTGAGCGACGCCCTCAGGGGGCCAGCCGGACGAGGTCCCAGCCCTCGCCGGCGGTCCGGTAGCGCAGCCGGTCGTGCATGCGGCTCGGCTGGCCCTGCCAGAACTCGATCATCGACGGCCGGACCCGGAACCCGCCCCAGTGCGGCGGGCAGGGCACGGTCTCGCCCTCGAAGCGGCTCTCGACCCGCGCGTACGCCTCCGCCAGCTCGTCGACCCCCGCCACCTCCGTGGACTGCGGCGAGGCCCACGCCCCCAGCTGGGAGCCGCGCGGCCGGGTGGCGAAGTAGGCCTCGGACTCCTCCCGCGGCACCCGCGTCGCCAGACCCTCCACCCGGACCTGGCGCTGCAGCGGGTACCACCCGAAGTGCAGCGCGGCGTAGGGGTTCACCAGCAGCTGGTGGCCCTTGGCCGAGTCGTAGTTGCTGAAGAACACGAACGTGCCGTCCTCGACACCCTTGAGCAGCACCGTCCGCGAGCTCGGCCGGTCGCCGAGGCTGGTGGCGAGCACCATGGCGGTCGGCTCGGGCAGCTCACCGCGTTCCTTGGCCGCGAACGCGTCCGCCAGCCAGGCGTCGAACAGCGGGTACGGGTCCGTCGGCGCGTCCTGCTCCCGCAGCGTGGCAGCGCGGTAGTCCATCCGTTCGCCGGCGAGGTCGGGCACCCGCCAATCCTGGCAGCACCGCGACGGACGCGACCGCCGGCCCGGGGCGCAGATGGAAGGATGGCCGACCGTGACGGCGCTCCAGATCCCCGCGGACCTGCTCCCGGCGGACGGCCGCTTCGGCTGCGGCCCGTCGAAGATCCGCCCCGAGGCGCTGGCCGCACTGCGCGACCGACGGCGCCGCCCTGCTCGGCACCTCGCACCGGCAGCGCCCGGTGAAGAGCCTGGTCGGCGACGTACGGGCGGGGCTCGCGGAGCTCTTCACGCTGCCCGACGGCTACGAGGTCGTGCTCGGCAACGGCGGGTCGACGACCTTCTGGGACGTCGCCGTCAGCTCGCTGATCGAACGTCGCAGCGCGCACGCCAGCTTCGGCGAGTTCTCGGCGAAGTTCGCCGCCGCCGCGGCTGCGGCCCCCTTCCTCGAGGAGCCCGGCGTGGTCACCGCGCCGGTGGGTTCGGTGGCCGTGCCGACGGCCGTGCCCGGGGCCGACGTCTACGCCTGGGCGCACAACGAGACCTCGACCGGCGCCATCGCGCCGGTGCGGCGGGTCGAGGGCGTCGACGAGGGCGCACTGGTCGTCGTCGACGGGACCTCGGCGGCCGGCGGCGTCG
The DNA here is from genome assembly GCA_963832435.1 of uncultured Actinomycetota bacterium. GTDB lineage: Bacteria > Actinomycetota > Actinomycetes > Propionibacteriales > Propionibacteriaceae > Microlunatus. The sequence continues at coordinate 411,770 of CAWHTY010000009.1, read as the reverse complement.
AGCTCGACGTCAGCCAGACCGACGTCTACTACTTCGCGCCGCAGAAGAGCTTCGGCTCCGAGGGCGGGCTGTGGTTCGCGCTGCTGTCCCCCGCCGCCGTCGACCGCGTCGGCCGGGTCGCGGCGAGCGGGCGCTGGATCCCGGAGAGCCTCAGCCTGGCCACCGCCCTGGCGAACTCCCGGCTCGACCAGACCCTGAACACCCCGGCGATCGCCACCCTGTTCCTGATGCGCGACCAGCTGCGCTGGCTGCTCGACCGCGGCGGCCTCGCCGGTCGCGGCGGCCCGGACCGCGGACTCCGCCAGCCGGATCTACCCCTGGGCCGAGCAGGCGCCGTACGCCGTCGCGTTCGTCACCGACCCGGCCCACCGCTCCCCGGTGGTCGCCACCATCGACTTCGAGGGCGTGGACGCGGCGAGGCTCGCGGCGACCCTGCGGGCGAACGGCGTGGTCGACACCGAGCCGTACCGCAAGCTCGGCCGCAACCAGCTGCGGGTCGGCATGTTCCCGAACGTCGATCCCGACGACGTCAGCCGGCTGTGCGCCTGCATCGACTGGCTGGTCCCGCGGCTGGCCTGACCCGGCGCGTCGGCCCGGGGGTGGCCGAGACGGTACGGCGGCGGACCACCGCGACGACGACGCCGGCCACCACGGCGACGACGGCGGCCAGGCCGACGGCGAGGTAGGTCCCGCGCCTGCCGACGGCGGCGGTCGCTTTCCGTCGGCCTCGGGGTCGTCCTCCCCCGGCGGGGCGCGGGTCCCGCCGGCGTCGGCCGGCGGGGTGGCGCGGCGCTGGGGTCCCGGCCGGCGCGGGACCGGCATCGAGTAGACCCTCAGCCCTGGCCCTCGCCGCCCACCAGCAGGACGTCGCCGTCCAGGCCCAGCGTCAGCGCCTCGGCCTGGGCGCGGTGGCCGTGGCGACGGGCCGAGGCCTTCCGCGTCCCGACGTCAGGCGACGACCGAGCACGTAGGTGAGCAGGGCGATCTGCTTGCCGCCGGGCAGGAACACCCCGTCGGTGACGTGGCCGGGAGCGTCACCGACCCGGGTCAGCTCGTTCACGCCGGACGCGGGTCGCTTCCCGGGCGCGCGGTAGAGCCCCCCTTGGCGCCCTTGGTCGCGATGTAGAGCCGCCCGTCGGGGTTGACGAGCAGCGTCTCGGCGTCGTGCGACCCGTCGGGGTAGCGGAAGTCCCAGGCGTTGTAGGTCCGGGTCGTTGTTCGGGCTCGGGTCGTCGAACCAGTAGACGCGAATCGACCGCTTTTCGTCGTTGTCGCCGATGTCGCCGACGTAGAGCCGGTCCTGTTCCACGCGACGCCTCGGCGTCGAGCGGAAGGCGCTGTAGCGCAGCGTGCCCTTGACCTTGCCGTTGGCGTCGACCCGTAGACCACGCCGAGGGCGCCGGAGTCGTTGACGGTCCAGTAGACCGTTGTCGTGTCGCGGGCGATCCCCGAGGTCTCGGTGATCCGCCGGTCCGCGATCGTGAACGCCACCTTGGCCGCGGCGGCGGCGGGCAGCCCCGCACGGCGCAGCAGCAGGGCCAGCAGCCCGACCGCGAGGAGGACGGCGCGCCGGCCGGCCCTGCTCACCACGTCGCCGCCATCGGATGCTCCCTGCCGAGATCGTCTCGCCGCGACACTACGCGATGCACCGCACTCAGATGTGATTCACAGACCCGAACCGCCGGGTCCCCGTTTACAATTCAACGATGGAGATCATGGGGCTGCCGTTGCATCCGTTGGTCGTGCACGCGGTCGTCATCCTGGTGCCCCTGTCGGCCCTCGGCGGGATCGCCATCTCGATCTTCGGCTGGGCCCGCAAGCGGTACGGGTCGCTGGTGGTGGTCGGCTCGTTCGCCGCGGCCGTGTCGACCCTCGTCGCCCAGCAGGCCGGCGAGGCGCTGTACGCGAGCATGCCCCAGCACTCGGCCGCCGTGGAGCGGCACGCCAGCATCGGCGGCGGCCTGCTGCTGTGGGCCATCCTGCTGTTCGCCGGCTGCCTGGCGGTCTTCCTGGCCCAGGTGATGATCGACCGCGACCAGCCCCGGGGCCGGCTCGCCGTGATCATCGGCGGCGCGGTCACCGTGGTGAGCGCGGTGGTCAGCCTGGTCCAGGTGATCAGGATCGGCCACGCCGGCTCGACCGCCGCCTGGGGCTGACCTCGGCGACGCCCGAGACCATGATCGCGCGATGATCACGGGCCCGCTCGCCCATGATCAGCCCGCGACGTTCCACACCGCGGCCAGCACGACGATCACCACCAGCCCGACCAGCACCCCGGACACGATCAGCCGACGCGCCCGGGGGTTCACCAGCTCAGAATAGGCTGCCGCGACCCGCGCCGCGCACTACCGTGGGGCCATGGGTGAGCTACGGCTGTACGCCGTCGGCATCGACGAGGTGCGCAGCATCTACGGCGCCGATCCCGCCCACCTCGACCAGCTCCGCGACGCCGCCCGCCGGGCCTTCACGCCGCCGGCGCCGCCGGCCCGCGCCGGCCTGATCGGCCGGCTGGGCCCGATCTTCCGCCGGCCGCCCGCCACGCCGGTGCTCTCCCCCACCCAGCCCGAGCCGCAGGACGTCGAGGCGCTGCTGGCCGGGGCCTACGTCCCCCCGGACCGGATGGGCGCGACCTGGCGGGTGCTGGAGGCCCTCGTCCAGTCCCGCTGCTGGGGCTCCACCCGGATGGAGCTCACCGCCCAGGCCGTCGACGACCTCGACTTCGCCCTGGCCCGCGGCGGGGTCTCGGCGGCGGTCGGCATCCGGCACCTGCTGACCTCGAACACCGACGTCAACCTCATCCCCGTCCAGGGGCTGACGGTCGGCTGGCACCCGCACCCCAAGGCGCTGGCCATGGCCGAGGCCTACAGGTCGGCGATGCCGCAGATCAAGACCGAGGAGCAGCGCCAGCTCGTCGGCGGGCTGGTCACCTGGCTCGACGGCTTCACCGCCTGGGCCGAGGTCGCGGTCCGGCTGAACCGGCCGGTGCCCGACCTGGTCGGCTTCTGGGCCAACTGAGACCCGGCCGGTCCGCGCGCCGGACGCGCCGGGGTCAGACCGCTCGCACGCCGAGCACCGTGCGCAGGTGGTCGTTGAGGAACGTGCCGCCCGGGTCGAGCCGCTCCCGGACGGCTCCGAACGCCGCCAGCTCCGGGTAGACCCCCGCCAGCTCGACGGCCGTGTGCCGGTGCCACTTGCCCCAGTGCGGCCGGGCCCCGTACGGGCGCAGGACCCGGTCGCAGGCCCGGAACAGCCGGTTGTTGTCGGTCCCCAGCGGCCCGCAGACCGAGACCACGCAGCTGGCACGGCCGGCCGTCGGGCTCAGCATCGCGTCGTCGGCCCGGACGAAACGGATCTCCACCGGGAACGGCAGGTCGTCGAACTCGCGGCGGACCAGGTCCCGGATGTCCGCGGCGGCCGTCGGACCGGCGGCCACCGGCACCATGAACTCCAGCTCGTGGAAGTCGCGGGCGTAGACGTCCGGCCACACCTCGTACGCCGGCGCCACGAACGCGGTCCGGTACTTCTCGCCCCGGCGGGGCGTGCCGGGGGGCCGCGCGTCGGTGCTCTTGATCACCACCTGCTCCGAGCCGGGGCGGTCGGCGGAGGGCACCCAGGGGTTGCGGCCGGTCACCGACCACAGGAAGGTGACCGAGCGGTGGCCGGCCAGCAGGTCGTCCCACCGCTCCAGCAGGTCCTCCCACCGGGTGACCTCCACGGTGAGCTCGAGCGCGAAGGCCGGGACCACCGTCACGGTGAGCTCGCTGAGCACCCCGAGCGCCCCGAGGGAGGTCCGGGCCGCCCGCACCAGCTCCGGGTCAGGACCGACCTCCCGCACGTCGCCGTCGGCGGTGACCAGCCGGGCCGCCTGCAGGGCCCCGGAGAACGAGCCCAGCGTGATCCCGCTGCCGTGGGTACCGGTGCCGACCGCCCCGGCCAGCTGCTGGGTGTCGATGTCGCCCTGGTTGGCGAGGCTGAGCCCGTGCCGCCACAGCGCCGGGCCGATCGCCCCGACCGGGGTGCCGGGCCGGAAGGTGGCCAGTCCAGCGCCTGGGTCGACTGCGGTCAGGCCGGACATCCGGTCCAGGGCGACGACCACCCCCTCGGTCGCGACCAGCGGCGTGTTCGAGTGCCCGGCGCCGGCCGGGCGCACGGGGAGACCGGCCCGCGCCGCCGCGACCACGGTCTCGGCCAGCTCGTCGGTCGACGCGGGGTGGACGACCCGCCGCGGCTCGGCGGTGACGTTGCCGAACCAGTTGCGCCAGGTGGCGCGCGGTCCCGGTTCGCTCACGTGAGCAGGAACTCGGGCGGGAACGCGTGCCGGGTCAGCCGGTCGGTGACGTCCGGGCCGAGCCGGCCGCCGGTGGCCAGGGCCTCGGCCACCGCCCCCACCACCGGCGAGCGGGGCGTGAGCAGCGGGCGGGCGTCGGGCAGGTGCCGCCCCAGGGCCTGCAGCGTGGCGTCCCGGAACGTCGGGTTGTGGCTGCTGAGCACCGAGCCGCCGAGGACCACGGTGGGCCCGGAGCCCCGCAGACCCACCTGGTCGACCGCCGCCTGGGCGTACTGCGCGATCAGCTCGGCCTGGGTCGCGACGATCTCCCGGGCCACCGCGTCACCGGCGCGGGCCGTGTCCAGCACGTCGCGGGCCAGCGCGGCGTGCCGGATGGGGTGGGCGCCCCGGCTGGTCGTCTGCTCCAGCATCACCGCCACCGAGGGGAAGGCGTGCCGGCTCAGCAGCACCTCGCGCAGCCGGGTGGCCGGTGCGATGCCGAGCTCGGCCTTGACCACGGCGCGGTACGCCTTCGACCCGAGGGCGAAGCCCCCGAGGGCGTCCACGATCCAGAACGATGCGCTCCACTCGGTGCCGTCCGCGCCGCGGGAGACCACGGCGCCACCGGTGCCGACCGAGACCGCCACGCCGGTCCCCGCCGGCTCGCCGGCACGCAGCAGGGCGAACCCGTCGTTCATCAGGTGGTAGCACCCGAGCCCGGGCAGGCCGGCGGCCAGCTCACCCCGCCAGTACGTGTCGTCGGAAGCCCAGTCCAGGCCGGCCAGGCAGAAGGCGGCGGCCCTCACCTGCCGCCCCTCCCCGGCCGCGGCACCGGCCATGGCCAGCGCCGCCCGGACCGCCGCGAACACCTCCCGGACGGCGGCCTCGTCGCTACCGCGCCGTAGATGTCGCCGTTGCCGCCCCGGCCGTGGCCCAGGACCGGCCCGCTGGCGTCGGCGACGAGGGCGACCGTCTTGGAGTTGCCGGCGTCGACGCCCAGGTACCGTCGCTCACCGCAGGAGACGCTCCGGCAGGTAGGTCGCGGTTCGCGTGCGCCAGGTCGTCGTACAGCTCCTCGGCCACGGCGAGCGTGCGGACGAACGGGTGCGCCACCAGCGCCCGGACCGCGTCGGCCCGGGTGCCCTCCCACGCGGCGTCGCGGCGAGCCGCTGGTACTCGGCCAGCGTCTGGGTGATGCCGCGGACCGCGTGCGGCAGCGGGTGCTGCGGCATCGGGTGGGCGCCGGCCCCGTCGACGTCGCACCACACCTCGACGACGGTGTCCTCGTCGAAGCCGGGCAGCGCGCCGCCGGCGTTAAGCAGGTTGACCGGCAGCCGGGCCGACACGTCGTTGTAGTAGGCGCTCATCACGTCGATGGCCAGCTCGAGCTCGTGGATGCCGCCGCGGGAGCGGGCCGGGTCCAGCACGGGTGTCGGCGGCGGCCTGCTCGACGTAGTGCGCCCAGTAGCCGGGCACGCGTCCAGGATCACCCCGGCCCGGGTCAGTCGGCTGGCCTGCTGCTCGCGGAAGAACTCCTCGCCGAAGTAGTAGTACTTGAAGTAGTCGGCCGGGATCGACTCGCATCGCCACGGCCAGGTGCAGCATCCGCTTCTCCCAGACGCGGCACGCTGGGTCGTCGCGGATCCGCTCCCAGCCCTGGTCCAGCAGCGGCATGAGGTCCTCGCCGTCGTACAGGTGGGTGGTCGACCAGCAGTTGTGGTTGACGCCGGCCATGATGACCTCAGCCCGGTCGGGGTCCAGGCCGGCGGTCTCGCAGGATCGACGGCCAGAAGATCATCGGCCCCTCGCACATCGAGCAGATCGGCATGTCGGTGTGAGTCCTCGACCGCCTGGGAGACGATGTTGACCGGGTTGGTGTAGTTGAAGATCCGCGCGCTCGGGGCGACCTCGTCGAGGTCGGCGAGGATGCCCTTGAAGACCGCGACCGAGCGCAGCGACATCATGAACCCGCCCGGCCCCTGGGTCTCCTGGCCGATCACGCCGTGCCGCATCGGGATCAGCTCGTCCAGCTGCCGCATCTCGAAGTCGCCGGGGCGAAAGCTGGTCAGCACCGCGTCGACGTCCTCAGCCCGGCGCGCTGGTCGGTGGTCGCCGTGACCGTCAGGTCGAGGCCCTGCGCGCGGGCCATCTTCTCCGCGATGCGTCCGACGATCTCCAGTTGCTCGGCGTCGCTGGTCGATCAGCACGACCTCGGAGCCGTCGAACTCCTCGCCGTGGGCCAGAGGAACGCCATGGTGCCGGCGGCGCGAGAGGAGCCGCCGCCGAGGTAGGCCAGCTTGATGCGGGCCATGGGATGTTCCTTTCTGGTGCGGGATCAGTGCGGCGGGGTCAGCGGCGAGCGGAGGGGACCGGCCGCGGCCCGGTCGACGAGCAGGTGCGGGGTTGCGGCACTCGGTGAAGACGGTGGCGGGCCAGCTCCTCGTACGCGTCGGCGGCGAGCCGGCGCGCGGCCGCCGCTTGTCCGGGCCGTGCAACAGCATCACGACCTCGGCCGAGACCTCGCGGATGGTGGCGATCCCACCGTCACCCCGTGGCGCGGCACCGCCGCGAGGTCGCCGCCGAAGGTCGGGAAGGTGGCCAGGTTGTCACGGCGGGTCCTCTCGGGCAGCTCGACCACTCGCGTCCGGGTCCCGCCGCGGCGCCCGGGGGGTTGAAGGCGACGTGCCCGTCGCTCGCGCCGGAGGCCAGCAGGAAGAGGTCGATCCCGCCGGCTCGCGGAGCCGGCGCGTCGTACGCCGCCGGGTCGGCCGGGTCGGGGACCCACAGGTGCCCGGGCGGACCCGCGCTCCGGCAGCCGGCCCCCGTGCGTTAGCAGCGCCGACGATCTCCTCGCGACCGAACCGGCGGCAGGAGTGGGGCAGCTCCTCGTCCTCCACCACGACCGCCGCCGTCGGCGACGACGTACTCGTCCATCATCACGATCACCAGGCGGCTGAGGTCGAGCTGCTCCTCGGCCGCCCGGCGGGCCAGGGCCGCGTACGTGGTCCCGGGCTGCGCCCGCCGGGGCAGCCGAGGAGGAACGGCGGCCCGGCCCGGGCGGCAGCAGACGCCGATCAGCGCGGCGGCGCCGCACCGGTCGTCGGGGTCGGCGAAGACCTGAGGGAGACGTGCACGCCCGCACGTACCAGTTGGGCCAGAGCCAGGCCTGGGAAGGGGGCAGTCGCCGTCGCGTCGACGCAGCCAGCCAGACCAGTTGGACAACTGGTATGGTCGCGGCATGGCGCACCCGGCGCGGAGGGGCCTACCGGACGCTCGCAGACCTGCCTACCGCGGGGTGTTCCCCGCCGGCTCCCGGCTGCCCGGCGAGCGGGCGCTGGCCGCCGAGTGAAGGTCAGCCGGTCCACGCTGCGGCTGGCTCTGGCCCGGCTCGCCGAGGAGGGCCCGCTGGGGCCTCGGCCCAGCGAGGCTGGTTCGTCCCGCAGCTCCTGCTCGGCGAGCCGCCCAGCATGCTGGAGTCGTTCACCGAGATGGCCCGCGCCGGGCCTGCGGGCCCGACGGGTGCTCTCCCGCCGGACCCGCCCAGCGACCCTCGCGGAGGCTACCGACCTGCAGATCGCCCCCGCGGCGCCGGTGGTCGAGCTCGTCCGGCTGCGCGGGATGGACGAGTCCGATCACCCTCGAGGCCGCCGTGCTGCCGGTCACCGTGCGTGGCTGGTCGACGTGGACCTGAAGGACCAGTCCCTCTACGACCGCTCGAGCCCGGCTGCAGGTCCACCGCTCGGCCTACACCGTGCAGGCCATGAACGCCGACGAGCGGGCGCCGGCTGCTCGACCTCGCCCCCGGCGCCGCGGTCCTGGTCGCCCGGACATGACCTACACGTCGAGCGGACGCCGGTCTGATCGCCGTCAACTGCTACCGGGGGGACGCCTACCGGTTCCAGGCCGACCTGTTCCGCAGCGTGGTCTGGCGATGGAGCCCGGGTCAGGGCCGCCAGCCGGCGGCCAGCGCGGCCCGAGCAGCGGCCCGTCGGCACCCACCTCGGCGCGACCCGCTCGCGGGGTCCCCGAGCTGCGCCCAGCGGTGGCGGAGGCGCGTGCGCGGCGGTCCGCTGGCGCGGCCCAGCCCGCCACCGAGGATCACCACCTCGGGGTCGACCAGCTGGACCACCTCCGCCAGCGCCTCGGCGAGGGCCGCTCCCGCAGTCGCCACCATCCGGGCGGCCACCGGGTCGGCGGCGGTACCAGCACCTCCCGGGCCGCAGGGCGGCCCGGACTCGGCCTCGTAGCGGCGGGCCAGCCGGCCCCGGAGGCGTACGCCTCCAGGCGCACCGGGCCCTCGTCGGCGCGGGCAGCTCCCCCAGCGCGATGGCCCGGCCCCGGCGCCGGCCCAGACCGTCCGTCGACCAGCAGCGCGCTGGACAGCCCGGTCCCCCAGGAGACGTAGCGGCCGGCCCGCGACCCCGGGGCGCCGAGCGGGTGCTCGGCGAGCAGCCCGCAGCGCACGTCGGACTCCACCCGCACGTGGCCCGCCGGAAAGCTCGGGCAGCCAGTCGGCCGGCTGCTCGTCCCAGGCGATCACCTCGGGGCTGGTCAGCCGTCCGCCGCCACGTACTCGCAGAACCCGACGCCCACCCCGTCGACCCGGCGCGGGCCCGGGCGGCGAGCTCGCGGCCAGCGCCCGCACCGCGCCGACCCCGGGTCGCGGTCCCCGCGGGCCGGGCGTGGGCCGTCGGACCGTAGCGCGCCGGTGTCGTCCGGCAGGGCGCCGGCCAGCTTGGTCCCGCCGACGTCGATCGCCGCGGTGAGCGAGCGTCACGGTGCCAGCCGGCGGCACCCGGCCGCTGCCCTGCAGGTAGGTGGCCGGGCGGTCCGCCCGCACGAGCAGCCGCAGCTCGTGCCCCGGGGGACGAAGCAGCGTCGCCGGGGTGCAGGCTCTGCACGAAGTACGCGGGCTCCCCGGCGCCGCCCCGCGGACGTCCACCCAGAGCTCCCCGGCCAGGACCCGCACCACCGTCTCCTCGGCCGCCGGGGCGAAGGCGTCCACGGTGCCCGGCTGGACCAGGCCGCGTGCACGGTGAGGAACTCGGTGTCGAGCAGGGTCCGCACCAGGTGGGCGGGAGTCGCCGCGGAACGAGAGCAGCGCGTCCGCGTCGAGCAGCGGGCCAGCCGGCGGCCGGCTCCCGTTCGGACGGGCGTCCGGCCACGTCCCGCCCAGCGGGTGTCGGCGTAGCGCACGTCCGAGCAGCGGCTGCGCCGCCGTAGGTCGAGGCGGTGCCGGCGACGGCGGCGGGGACATGAACTCCAGCACCCGGGTGGTCTCGGCGCCGAGGCGAACCCGTGGTGCCACGTGTCGCGGCCGAAGAACACGCCCAGCCGGCCGCGCCACGGCACTCGCCGGTGTCGGGTCGGCGAGCACCAGCGTCCCCGCGAGGCACAGGTAGGCCACGTCGGCAGCGAAGAGCGTGGGGTTCTCGGCGGTGTGCCGGAACCGCCCGCCCGGCGCCAGCTCGAACTCCAGCACGTGCAGCTGGTCGGTGGAGGCGATCACCCGGTCGGTGACCAGGCCGCCCTCCGCGTCGCCCCAGACGTGGTGGGCGGCCTCGTCCCGGCTGATCAGCCGGGGCTCGTCGAATGCGGCCGCGGGGTCGGCCGGCGGGGGATGTTCAGTCATGGGCTGAATCTGGCATAACTGGTCTGGCAGATGTAGGTTTGGCGGCACGCGGCGGGATCCGGACAACGTCTGCTCATCGATCCGGCCCGCCGGATGCCTCGGGCGCAGGAGCGCGCGCATGCCGGCCCGGTCTCGGTCGGCATCATCGGGTGCGGCAGCGTCATGCAGCGCGCCTACATGCCGCTCCTGGTCAACGAGGTCGCCCGCGGCCACGCGACGCCGCCCCGGGTCTGCGACCTCCGCGCCGACCGGATCGCCGAGGTCGAGCCGCAGTTCCCGGTCGCGGCACCACCCGACCCGGACCGGATCATCGCCGACGACCCCTCGACATCGTCGTCATCCTGACCTCGATGCCCGAGCACGGTGACCTCGCCGAGCGGGCCCTGCGGGCCGGCCGGCACGTGCTGGTGGAGAAGCCGATGTCGACCGACCTGGAGCAGGCCGCCCGGCTGGTCGAGCTGGACCGCACCGGGGCGGCCCACCTGGTCTGCGCGCCGCACGTCCTGCTCAGCCCCGACTACCAGTGGATGGCCCGGACGATCGCGGCCGGCGGCGTCGGCCGGCCGCTGCTGGCCCGGGCCCGCTACGGATGGGACGGCCCCGACTGGGGCCAGTGGTTCTACGGCCCGGGCGGCGGCCCCCTGTTCGACCTCGGCGTCTACAACGTGACCACCCTGACCGGCCTGCTCGGGCCGTGCCGCGCGGTGACGGCCATGTCCACGCTGACCACCACCCGGGTCGTCGACGGCGAGCAGATCGAGGTCCAGACCGACGACACCTTCCAGCTCGTGCTCGAGCTGGGCGGCGGGGCGTGCTCTCCACCGTGACCACGGCTTCGGCATCCAGCAGTACCTGGCCCGCGGTCGAGGTCTACGGGCTCGACGGCACGCTTCAGATGCTCGGCGACGACTGGGCTCCCGACGGTCTCAGCTGTGGGAGAACTCGGTCGGGGCGTGGCAGACCTTCCAGGCCGGACCCGCTACTGGCCGTGGACCGACGGTCTGCGCCACCTCATCAATGCGTCCGTACCGGGGAGCGCCCCTACACCCGGCCCGACACGCCTGGCACGTCCTGGAGATCATGCTCAAGGCGATGGAGGCCGCGCCGGACCGGCACGACCCAGCAGGTCAAGCACGTTCGTGCCGCCGGCGCCGGCGCGCGGGACGGTCCCCAGCACCTGGTCCACGACCGCGTCCACGAGGACGCCCACTAGCCGAGACCCGGACGTCCAGACGGAGGACATGAACACGAGGAAACATGAAGTCGAACCGCCCACGTTCGGGGCCGGCCGCCGGCGCTGCCGCCGTACCCTCGCCGGCTGCGCTCCCGGAACATGGGGCGACGCCGGCAATCCGCCGAGCCACAGCTCTGTCACACCGACCCGGCAAGCCGCCGCCCGCTCACCGTGATGGACACCTGGACCGACAAGACCGCGATGCAGGCGCAGTGGATCACCCAGGTCAACGCCGACTTCACGGCCAAGTACCCCAACATCACCATCAAGCGGAACACCGCGACCTTCGACGACGTCAACAAGACCCTCAAGCTCAAGCTGTCCGACGCCAGCACCCCCGACATCGTGCCGGCCAACAACGGCTGGCAGGGCATCGGCACCTTCGCCAAGGCGGGGCTGATCCTCAACCTCGACCCGTACGCCAAGGCGTACGGCTGGGACACCCGGATCCCCAAGACGATCGCCAAGCAGCACCAGGTGCGTCGACCAGACCTGATCGGCACGGGCTCGTTCTACGGCATCCCGATCGCCCAGGGCGGGTTCATCACCTGCTACTACAACCGGGCCAAGCTGAGCGCGCTCGGGCTCGAGGCCCCGGCCACGTTCGCCGAGTTCGAGCACGCCCTGGCCAAGGCCAAGTCCGCCGGCGAGGTGCCGATGATGATCGGCACCCAGGACCAGTGGCTCAGCACCACCACCTTGTTCGCGGTGATGAACGTGTTCGGCGAGAAGGACAAGATCGCCGACTTCGTCTACGGCATCGGCGGCACCGCGGCCGACACCGGGATGAAGGAGGCCGCGGCGACCTACCAGCAGTGGTCGCAGAAGGACTACCTGCCCGAAGAACTTCGCCGGCACCTCGGGCTCGGACTCGGGCACCGCGTTCGTCGAGGGCACCGGCCTGTTCTACTTCTACTACAGCGATTCGCTGCCGTTCAAGACCACCGCCACCGGCGACAAGTTCGGCACGTTCCTGCTGCCCGCGGCCACGGCGACCTCCGCGCGACCGGCGCCACCAACCAGAACTTCTCCGTCGCCAGCCGGAGCAAGAACCCCGACGCCGCGGCGCTCTACCTCGACTTCGTGTCGAGCCCGTCGGCCGGTGAGACCGCGATGAAGACCGGCGTCATGCCGTTCCTGGACTCCTTCACCGCCCCGGACACCGCCGGGGACCTGCTCAAGGACGAGATCGCCGAGCTCAACGCCGTGCAGAAGACCGACGGGTTCGTGCCGTACTTCGACTGGGCCTCGCCGACCATGCTGGACACGATGGGCGCCCAGACCCAGCTGCTGCTGGCCGGCCAGATCACCCCCGACGCGCTGGTCGAGGCGTGCCAGAAGGACTACGACGCGTTCCGCACGAGCCAGGGCAAGTAGGCCGAGCCCCCGGTCGCGGACGGGGCTGGCGCGTGCGTCGACCGCGGAGTACGCCGGTGGATCGGGCTGCTGTACCTGCTGCCCGCGCTGGTGGTCTACGCCTTCATCGTGCTGGTGCCCGCCCTGCAGAGCGTGAACATCTCCTTCTACCAGTGGGACGGGGTGACGCCGGCGCGCTGGGTCGGGGGCGCAACTACGCCGACTTCGTGACCGACCCCGAGCTGGCGGCCAGCATCGCGCACATCGGGGTGCTGATCATCTTCTACGCGATCCTGCCGATCCTGCTCGGCCTGCTCAGCGCCGCGCTGCTGGCCCGGCACCGCCGACCGGGGTACGCGGCCTACCGCTGGATCATCTTCCTGCCGCAGGTGCTGACCTCGGTGGTCGTCGCGGTGCTGTGGAAGCAGCTCTACGGACCCAACGGGCCGATCAACTCGGCGTTGCGCGCCGTCGGGCTGGACGGTCTCACCCGCGACTGGCTGGGTGACTTCACCCTGGCGCTGCCCTCGCTGGGCCTGGTCGGCACCTGGACCACGCTCGGGCTGTGCATGGTGCTGTTCGTCTCCGGCACGTCGTCGATCTCCACCTCGCTGTACGACGCCGCCCGCGTGGACGGCGCCGGCCCGGTCAAGGAGTTCTTCGCCGTCACCCTGCCCGGGCTGCGCCCGCAGATCGCGGTCGCGCTCACGCTGACCGTGACCGGCGCGCTGCGCACCTTCGACCTGGTCTGGCTGACCACCCGCGGCGGCCCGGGGATCTCCACGATCACCCCGTCGTTCCTGCTGTACACCAAGGCGTTCGCCGTCGGTGACGTCGGTGCCGCCGCCTCGATCGGCGTGGTGCTCGCGGTGGTCTGCCTGGCGATCTCGCTGCTGATCCTGCGCCTGACCGAGCGGGAGGGCTGATGGCCTCCTCGCGGCTGGAGACGGTGGTCAACTACGTGGTGCTCACCGTGTTCGCACTCGCCGTCGTGGCGCCGGTGACCTGGCTGCTGCTCGCCGCCTCCAGTCCCAAGCCCAACGCCGGGATCGACCTGGCACACCTGCGACCGGCGAACTTCGTCCGACGCCTGGGTGCAGTCCGACTTCGGCCACCATCTGCTCAACAGCCTGGCCATCTGCGTCGGTGCGGTGGTGCTCACCACCGTGGTGTCGATCCTCGCCGGGTACGGGCTGACCATCCTGGCCGCCCCCGGCCGGAAGATCATCTTCCCGATCATGCTGGCGGGCATGATGATCCCGCTCGAGGGGATCCTCGTCCCGCTGTACTACAACCTGCGGGCGTCGGGCTGACCTCGAGCCTGCTCGGGCTGATCCTGGCGCACACCGGCTTGGGTGTCCCCTTCGGGGTGTTCTGGATGCGGGCCACCCTGCTGGCCATCCCCGGCGAGCTGGTCGAGTCCGCCGAGCTCGACGGTGCGGGTCGGATGCAGACCCTGTGGTCGATCGTGCTGCCGGTGATCCGGCCCGCGCTGACCACGATGGTCCTGCTGATGTTCATGTGGACCTGGAACGACTACTTCCTGGCCTTCGTGCTGATCAACGACGAGCGGATGCCGGTCACCCTGGCTCTCGGGCGATTCTCCACCCGCTACACCGCCCAGCTCAACCTGATGGCGGCTGCGGCGGTGCTGGTCGGCCTGCCGGTGCTGATCCTGTACGTCGCTTCCAGCGGCAGTTCATCTCCGGCGTGCTGGCCGGAGCGCTCAAGGGCTGATCACGCCGGTCATCCGCTGGGTCTCGTCGTCCCGAGACCCTCGATCTCGATCCGGACCACGTCGCCCGGGGACCAGGTACGGGAACCATCCCGACAGCGCCACGCCCTCCGGCGTCCCGGTCAGCACCAACATCGCCCGGTTCCAGGGCCAGGTAGTGCGAGAGGTGCCGGATGATCGTCGGCACGTCGAAGATCAGGTCTGCGGTCGTCGAGTCCTGCCGCGGCTCGTCGTTCACCCAGCTCCGGAGCCGGAGCGCCGTGTGGTCGACCTCGTCGGGGGTCACCAGCCACGGCCCGAGCGGCGTGTAGCCGGGGAGGCGCTTCCCCTTGCTCCACTGGCCCCCGGACTCCTCGAGCTGGAAGGCCCGCTCCGACAGGTCGTTGGCCACCGTGAAGCCCGCCACGTGGCGGAGCAGGTCGTCCGCCAGCACGCCGACTCGTAGGCGCGGCGGCCGATCACGAAGGCGAGCTCGACCTCCCAGTCGGTCTTGCGGCTGTGCGGCGGGATCCGCACCGGGTCGTCCGGCCCGCCCAGGGTGTTCGGCGTCTTCAGGAACATGACCGGGGAGGTCGGCGGCTCGCTGCCCGACTCGGCCGCGTGGGCCGCATCGTTGATCCCGATCGCGATCACCGCGCCGACCCCGGCGACGGGCGGGGCGAACTCCGGGTCCGACAGCTCGACCTCCGCGAGCGCGCCGGCCGAGACCCACCCGGCGACCTCGGAGAGCTGGCCCACCGAGGCGGGCGTCAGGTCGAACAACCGGTCGCCCAGGTCGTACGCGGTCTCCCCCGCCACGACGATCGGCCGGATCCCGGTCTCGGTTCTCCAGCCGGGCGAACTTCATCGCGCTCCTCGTGGTCCACCGTCGCGTCGGCGGCGGGCAGGGTCGGTCGGTGCCTCACCTTACATCGACCGGACATCCGACCATCCGTGCACCGGACCCGGCTGAGGTCAACAACCCACCCCTCTTGACGGGTCAGACATCGGATGTCGCGGGTCGAGATGTCACAAGGAGAGGACAACCGTGTGACTCGGATCGCCGCCGCGGACACCGTCGACGTGCGCTTCCCGACCTCGGCGGAGCTGGACGGGTCGCAGACACCATGAACCCCGACCCCGACTATTCCCGTCGCCTACCTCTCGCTGTCCACCGACGCCGCCGACGGCCTGCTGGGTGCACGGGTTCGTGTTCACCACCGGACGGGGCAACAGCATCGCGGCCGAGGCGGTCCAGACGGTGGCCGACCAGCTGGTCGGCGCGTCCCTCGAGGATCTGCTGGCCGACATGGGCACGACCTACCGCCGCCTCGTCTACGACCCGCAGCTGCGGTGGCTCGGGCCGGAGAAGGGTGTCGTGCACATGGCCATCGGGGCCGTGGTCAACGCCTTGTGGGACCTCAAGGCGAAGCGGGCCGGGCTGCCCCTGTGGCAGCTGGTCTCGGCCATGACACCCGAGCGAGCTGGTCGACCTGGTCGACTTCCGCTACCTGACCGACGCGCTCACCCCGGCGGAGGCGCTGGCCATCCTCACCGCGGCCGCGCCGGGTCGGGCGGAGCGGACCGAGCGGCTGCTCGCCACCGGCTACCCGGCCTACGACACCACCCCGGGCTGGCTCGGATACGACGACGAGAAGATGGTCCGGCTGGCGCGGCAGGCGGTGGCCGAGGGCTTCACCCAGATCAAGCTCAAGGTCGGCGGGAGCCTAGCAGACGACCTCCGCCGGCTCCGGCTGGCCCGCCAGGCCGTCGGAGCCGACATCAAGATCGCCGTCGACGCCAACCAGCGCTGGGACGTAGCCGGGGCGATCGCCTGGGTCCGCGAGCTCCCGCACCTTCGACCTGGCCTCGATCGAGGAACCGACCAGCCCCGACGACCTGCTGGGGCACCAGACCATCCGCCGGGCGGTCGCCCCGACTCCGGTCGCCACCGGCGAGCACACCGCCAACCGGGTCATGTTCAAGCAGCTGCTGCAGCTTCGGCGCCGTCGACGTGATGCAGATCGACGCGGCCCGGGTCGCCGGGGTCAACGAGAATCTCGCCAACCTGCTGCTCGCCGCCAAGTACGGCGTCCGGGTCTGCCCGCACGCCGGCGGGGTGTGCCTGTGCGAGGCCGTCCAGCACCTGTCCATGATCGACTACGTGGCGGTCAGCGGACCAGCCAGAACCGCTACCTGGAGTACGTCGACCACCTGCACGAACACTTCGTCGACCCCGTACAGATCGTCGACGGCCACTACCGCGCACCCAGCGCACCCGGCGCGGGCACCCAGATGACCGCCGCCGCGCTGCGCGACTTCCGCCACCGCGGTCGTTGACCCCCCCCCGCTGACCCCGCCGAGCAGGAGAGCCCGCTGTGACCACCACGCCGAAGGCGGACCTCGCCGTCCCCGTCGTCGAGGTGGTCCTGTGCTGACCCCGCCCCCAGAGCCCCGCAGGCTGCGCATCCCGGAGGATCTCGGCCGCTCGGGCACGGGACCGCCGGTCTCGGCAACCTGTTCCGCACCGTCACCGACGAGGACGCCCGGGCTACGGTGGAGGCCGCCTGGCAGGGCGGGATCCGGTACTTCGACACCGCGCCGCACTACGGCCTCGGGCTGTCGGAGCGACGACTGGGTGAGGCGCTCCGCCGTCACCCGCGGGACGCCTATCTGTTGTCCACCAAGGTGGGCCGGCTGCTGCGGCCCACCCCGGACCGTGCCGGGGACCTCGACGACCAGGGGTTCGTGGTGCCCGCCGCGTACGAGCGGGTGTGGGACCCCAGCCCGCACGGGGTCCGCCGATCCCTGGCCGAGAGCCTGGACCGGCTCGGCACCGAGCGGATCGACATCGCCTACCTGCACGACCCGGACGAGTACGACCTGGTGGACGGGGTCGAGGTGGGCATGCGGGCGCTAGCCGAGGCGCGGGAGGAGGGCCTGGTCCGCGCCATCGGGATCGGCTCCAAGTCGGTGGCCGCCCTGGAGGCCGCCGTCCGCACCGGTCGGTGTGACCTGATCATGGTCGCCGGGCGGATCACCCTGCTCGACGACAGCGGTACCCGGCTGCTCGCGCTGTGCCGGGAGCGGGCCGTCGGCATCGTCAACGTCGGGGTCTTCAACTCCGGCGCCCTGGCCGCCGACCGGCCGGGCCCCGACCTGACGTACGAGTACGCACCGATCACCGCCGAGCGGCTGGCGGACCTCGAACGGGTGCACGCGGTGTGTGCGCGGTTCGGTGTCCGGGTCCCCGACGCGGCCGTGCAGTACGCCGCGCGATGGCCCGAGGTGGTCAACGTGACGGTCGGCGCCAGCAGCCCGGAACAGATCCGGCGTTGCCTGGTCGGAATGGCGGAACGGATCAACCCCGCCCTGTGGACCGCCCTGGCCCAGGCCCCGTCCCCCGACCGGCCCGCCGATGCCTGACCGCCCGGCCACTCTGATCGACACTCATCTGCACCTGTGGCAGCTGGACCGGGGCTGGTACGGCTGGAACACCCCGGAGCTGGGCGCGGTCCACCGCGACTCCGAGCTGGCCGCGGTGACCGCGGCGATGGCCACCGCCGGGGTGGCAGCCGCGGTGGTGGTCCAGGCGGCGGACCGGCGGGCGGAGACGGACTGGCTGCTGGACCTGGCCCGGGGCGAGCCCCGGATCCGCGGCGTGGTCGGCTACCTGCCGTTGGCCGACCCGCACGCGGTCGAGAAGTTGATCACCGCCTATGCCGACCAGCCGCTGGTCGGGGTCCGCCAGCTGTGGCACGACCACGACGACCCCGCCGAGCTCGCCGACCCGGAGCTCATCGCCAGCATCCGGCTGCTCGGGGATGCCGGGCTCGCGCTCGACGTACCGGACGCGTTCCCCCGGCTGTGGCCGGCGCTGGCCGTCGCGGTGGAGCGCGCGCCCGGCACCCGCATCGTGGTCGACCACTGTGGCAAGCCGCCGTTCGGGGACCCTGCCGCTTGGCGGGTCTGGGAGCGAGGCTTCACCGACCTCGCCGGCCGCGACAACGTGGTGATCAAGCTGTCCGGGCTGTTCGGCGGTCGGGGCGCGACCGGCCCGGCCCGCCCCGACGAGCTGGCCCGGGTGGTCGAGCTCACCCGGTCCGCGGCCGGGGCCGAGCGGTCCATGATCGGCTCCGACTGGCCGATGACCCGGGGGGAGCTCGGCTACGCCGAGGGCCTCCAGTGGCTGAACCGGCTGCTCGCCTCCTGGACCCCGGCGGAGCGCGACCGGGTCGCCGCCGGCACCGCCGTCACGGTGTACGGCCGTGTGCCGTAGCCCGCGGGCCCGGCCCGTCGACCGGGACCGCCGCCGCGAGGGCGCGCCGCACCCAGTCCTCGACCCCCGCCACGTGCGCCGCCAGCCGGGCCGAGACCAGCGCCGGGTCCCCCAGCGCGAGCCCGGCCACGATCGCGGCGTGCTCACCGAGGGTTTGCTCGACGGCACCGTCCTGGGTGATCCCGCGCCACACCCGGACTCGGCTGGTCCGGCCGGCCACCACGTCCAGCAGGTCGGCCAGGAACTCGTTGCCGCTGATCATCGCGATCCGGCGGTGGAACGCCAGGTCGTGGGTGACGAGCTCCTCCACGTCGGAGTGCGGCCCCACCTGGGTCAGCATCTGCTGGAGCTCCTCGACCTGCGCGCTCGTGATCCGGGCGGCGGCCCGGGACCCGGCGGCCGCCTCCAGCACCCGCCGTACCTCCAGCAGGTCCACGATCGTCTCGTCCTGCTGCAGCTCCAGCACGAACGACATCGCGTCCATCGCCGAGCTGGGCCGCAGGTTCGTCACGTACGTCCCGTCGCCCCGGCGGACGGCGAGGACGTTGATCATCTCCAGCGCCTTGACCGCCTCGCGGAGCGAGTTCCGGGACAGCCCCAGCGACTCGCTGAGCTCCTTCTCGGGCGGCAGCCGGTCACCGGGGCGCAGACCGCCGGAGCGGATCAGGTCCCGGATCCGGGCGATCGCTTCGTCGGTGACCGTCACGGGAGGATCCTAGTGCCGGGCCGGCCCCGACCCCGGCCCGCGAATCCGCCCCACCCGACCCCAACCCCCACCTGGAGGAGTCATGATCGCCACGGCCGACAGCACCCTGCGCGTGATCGTCACCGGCGGCTCCTCGGGCATCGGCCTGGCTGTCTGCCACTGGTTCGTCGCCCGCGGAGCCCGCGTCGTCTCCCTCGACCTGGCGGCGCCGCCGGAGGAGGACCTGCCCTGGATCGCGACCGACGTCGCCGACGACGCGCAGGTCCGGGCCGGCGTCGCTCAAGCCGTCACCGACCTGGGCGGGCTGGACGTCGTCGTCAACAACGCCGGCATCGGGGCGCAGGGCACGGTCGAGGACAACCCCGACGAGGAGTGGCACCGGGTGCTGGACGTCAACGTCCTCGGCCTGGTCCGGGTCTCCCGGGCGGCCCTGCCGGCGCTGCGGGAGTCCCCCCACGCCAGCATCGTCAACACCTGCTCGATCGTGGCCACCGCCGGGCTGCCGCAGCGCGCGCTGTACAGCGCCACCAAGGGCGCGGTGCTGGCGCTGACCCGCTCGATGGCCGCCGACCACCTGCACGAGGGGATCCGGGTGAACTGCGTCAACCCCGGCACGGCCGACACCCCGTGGGTCGCCCGGCTGCTGGACAGCGCGCCGGACCCGGAGGCGGAACGCCGGGCGCTGGCCGCCCGCCAGCCCAGCGGTCGGCTGGTGGAGGCCGACGAGGTCGCGGCCGCCATCTGGTATCTGGCCAGTCCGGCCGCCTCCGCCACCACCGGGGTGGACCTGGCGGTCGACGGCGGCATGCAGGGGCTCCGGCTGCGACCCCGTACCTGAGGGAGGGCGGATGACCACCTACGCCCTGCACTCGGTGCTGCGTCCGGGCCGCGAGGCCGACTACGACCGTGTGCATGCGGAGGTGCCGGCGGAGCTGCTGGCCGCGCTGCAGGAGGCCGGCATCACCGAGTGGCGGATCTGGCGTAGCGGCTCCCACCTCTTTCACCTGGTGGACAGCGACGACCTCGCCGCCGCGCTGCGGCGGCTCGACGAGGACCCCCGCAACCACCGGTGGCAGGCCTTCATCTCCGACTACGTCGACCACTTCGAGGAGCCCGGCCGGTCCGACCTCCGCACGAGCCTGCCCCAGGTCTGGACGTTGGGCGGCCAGCGAGAGACCTGACGACGTGGGGCCCGGGCCTCGCGGTCGGGGGGTCGCGGTCGGGGGGTCGCGGTCGGGTCGGGTCGGGATGCGCGGTCGGGGGGTCGCGGCTGGGTTCGGTTATCCATCTTAGATGGGTGCCCCGGGTCCGGGCCGTACCTCACACCCTCCCGGTCCACTTCACGGTGGTCTCAGGTGGTCAACGCAACAGTCAGTAGTTGTTCCAGTCTCTCAGCCGGGGTCTGCCAGTCCAAGGTTTGGCGGGGTCGGGTGTTGAGGAGGTGCTGGGTGTTGGCGATGTCGGTGTCGGTGTGATCGGCGAAGTTGGTGCCTTTGGGATAGAAGTCGCGAATCAACCCGTTGAGGTTCTCGTTCGACCCCCGCTGCCAGGGGCTGTGCGGGTCGCAGAAGAACACCGGACATGTCGAGGCCACGGTGAAGCGGTGGTGCTGGGCCATCTCCGAGCCTTGGTCCCACGTCAGGCTGCGGAACAGGTCCCTCGGCAGGCCCTGGATCATGGTGGTGAGCTGCTCGACCACCAGCGGGGAGGTCCGCAGCTCGGGAAGTCGGGCGATCAGGCAGAACCGGCTGGCCCGCTCGACCAGGGTGATCAGCGCTGAGCGGCCATGGCGGCCCACGACGAGGTCACCTTCCCAATGCCCGGGGACGGCCCGGTCGGCGGCCTCGGCGGGACGCTGGCTGACGTGGGCGCCGGCCAGCCAGGATTTCCCGGCGTGGACTGGCAGCAGAGACCGTGGCCGCCGGCTGACCCGGCCTGACCGGAGCGCTTTCACCGTCTTCAGCTCTTCTCGCAGTGTGCCGCGGCCCTGCACGTACAGCGCCTGGTAGATCGCTTCGTGGCTCACGTGCAAATCCTTCCGGTCAGGGAAGTCCCGCCGCAGCCGGTGCGCGACCTGCTGCGGGGAGTGTCGCTGGTTCAACCCGGCCACCACGCGGCGGCGCAACTCACTTCCGGGGGCGAGCTTGCCCGGCCGATGCCGACACCGACGGCGCTCGGCCTGGCGTTGGGACCAGCCCGGATCGTAGCGGCCGCCACGAGTGCCCCGGGCCACCTCACGCGACACCGTCGATGCCGCTACGCCCAAGGCGCGGGCGATCGCTCGTAGTGACCACCGGTCATCGAGCCGGAGTCCGATCAGCACCCGCTGCGCCAACACCAGCCGCAGCGACTGTGCCGCCGGCGGCGGCCACGGCCCCTCGAGCCCCCCCGTCTCCGTTCTCGTCTTCAGCTGCATACCGGCCAGACTCGCCCAGGTCGACACCGTCCGGTTCGAAAACCCGACCCGGCGTGCCGCTTCACGAGCCGAGCACCCCTCCACCAACAACCGCAACGCCTCAGCACGGGTCTGCGAATCAGCCGGAACCATCACAACACCTCCACGAGTCAGGTGTTGCGTTGACCACCTGAGACCGCCCACACCCCCAGCTGGGGGTGTGAAGTCGACCGGGAGGGTGTGATGTGGGGCGGGCGGGGATTCCCCGCGAGGCCCGGCCGGGACGGCGGGCCCCACTGCGGACCAGCCGGCCCCTCAGCTCGGCTTGATCACCAGAACGAGGTCACCGCCCTCGACCTGCTGTACCGAGCCGAGGGCCAGCCGTTGCACAGTTCCGGCCAACGGCGCGGTGATCGCGGCCTCCATCTTCATCGCCTCGATGGTGGCGACGGTCGCGCCGTCGGCCACCTCGTCGCCCTCCTTGACCGTCACGGTCACCACCCCGGCGAACGGCGCCGCGACGTGGCCCGGCGTGGCGGGATCGGCCTTCTCGGCGGCCTTGATGTCGACCTTGATCGAGTTGTCCCGGACCCGGATCGGCCGCAGCTGACCGTTGATGGTGCACATGACGGTGCGCATGCCGCGCTCGTCCGGGCTGCCGATGGCCTCCAGCCCGAGGATCAGGCTCACGCCGCGGCCGATCCGGACGGTGTGCTCCTCGCCCGGCTGCAGCCCGTACAGGTAGTCCAGGGTGTTCAGCCGCCCGACGCGGCCGTAGGTCTCCCGGGCCTTGGTGAAGTCCTTGGTCGGGCCGGGGAACAGCAGCCGGTTCAGCGTCGCCTGCCGGACCGCACCCTTCTCGTCCAGCGCCGCCGAGTCCTCCGCAGACAGGTCGACGTCGCGGACGGGGACCGAGCGCCCCTCCAGGGCCTTCGACCGGAACGGCTCCGGCCAGCCACCGGGCGGGTCCCCCAGCTCGCCGCCGAGGAAGCCGATCACCGAGTCCGGGATGTCGTAGTCCTGCGGGTTGGCCGCGAACGCGTCCGGGTCCGCGCCGGCGGCGACCAGCTGCAGCGCCAGGTCGCCGACCACCTTGGACGACGGGGTCACCTTGGTCGGGCGACCGAGGATCCTGGACGCCGCCGCGTACATGGCCTCGATCTGCTCGAACTTCTCCCCCAGCCCCAAGGCGATGGCCTGCTGCCGCAGGTTCGACAGCTGCCCGCCGGGGATCTCGTGGTCGTACACCCGACCGGTCGGGCTCGGCAGCCCGGACTCGAACGGCTTGTAGACCTTCCGCATCGCCTCCCAGTACGGCTCCAGGTCCATCACGGCGCGGAGGTCGAGGTTCGTCGAGCGCTCGGTGTTCTCCAGGGCCGCGACCAGGGCCGAGGCCGGCGGCTGGGAGGTGGTCGCCGCCATCGGGGCACTGGCCACGTCGACCGCGTCCACACCGGCGTCGACCGCCGCGAGCAGCGTGGCCAGCTGCCCGCCGGCCGTGTCGTGGGTGTGCAGGTGCACCGGCAGGTCGAACCGCTCCCGCAGCGCGGTGACCAGCTTCTTCGCCGCCGGCGGCCGGAGCAGCCCCGCCATGTCCTTGATGGCCAGGATGTGCGCCCCGGCCTCCACGATCTGCTCGGCCAGCCGCAGGTAGTAGTCCAGCGTGTACAGCTGCTCGTGCGGGTTGTTCAGGTCGGCGGTGTAACAGAGCGCGACCTCGGCGATGGTGGTGCCGGTCTCCCGCACGGCCTCGATGGCGGGCCGCATCTGTTCGACGTCGTTCAGGGCGTCGAAGATGCGGAAGATGTCGATGCCGACCTCGGCCGCCTCGGCCACGAACGACGTCGTCACCTTGGTCGGGTACGGGGTGTAGCCCACCGTGTTCCGGCCGCGGAGCAGCATCTGCAGACACAGTCCCGGCATGTTGTAGCGCAGCGCCGCCAGCCGCTCCCAGGGGTCTTCCTGCAGGAAGCGGAGCGCCACGTCGTACGTCGCCCCGCCCCAGCACTCCACCGACAGCAGCTCCGAGGTCATCCGCCCCACGTACGGGGAGATCCGCAGCAGATCCTTGGTCCGCACCCGGGTGGCCAGCAGGGACTGGTGGGCGTCGCGGAACGTGGTGTCGGTGACCTCCACCGAGGTCCTGCCCCGCAGGTCGGCGGCGAACCCGGTCGGCCCCAGCTCCAGCAGCCGCTGCCGGGACCCGGGGGGCGACGGCCGGCTGAGGTCCACCCCCGGGGGCAGCTTGTCGATCGGGTCCAGCAGGGTGGGGGCGTCGCCGTACGGCTTGTTGACCGTCACCTCGGCGAGCCACCGCAGCAGCCGGGTGCCGCGGTCGGCCGGGGCATGGGTGGTCAGCAGCTCCGGCCGCTCCTCGATGAACGCGGTCGAGACGTTCCCGGCGAGGAACTCGGGGTCCTCCAGGACCGCCTGCAGGAACGGGATGTTGGTGCTCACCCCGCGGATCCGGAACTCGGCCAGGGCGCGACGGGCCCGCGCCACCGCCAGCTCGTAGGTCCGGCCCCGGCAGGTCAGCTTGACCAGCATCGAGTCGAAGTGGGCGCTGATCTCGACCCCGGTGTCGGCCGTCCCGCCGTCCAGCCGCACGCCTGCCCCGCCGGCGGTCCGGTAGGCGGTGATGGTGCCGGTGTCGGGCCGGAACCCGTTGGCCGGGTCCTCGGTGGTGATCCGGCACTGCAGCGCGGCGCCGTTGATCCGGACCTGGTCCTGGGACAGGCCCAGGTCGGCGAGCGTCTCCCCGGAGGCGATCCGCATCTGCGACTGCACCAGGTCGACGTCGGTGATCTCCTCGGTGACGGTGTGCTCGACCTGGATCCGCGGGTTCATCTCGATGAACACGTGCTGGCCCGCGCGCGGCCCTTCGGTCTCCACCAGGAACTCCACCGTTCCGGCGCAGGAGTAGCCGATCGACTCCGCGAAGGCCACCGCGTCCCGGCACAGTGCGGCCCGGAGCTCGTCGGAGATGTGCGGCGCCGGGGCGATCTCGACGACCTTCTGGTGCCGTCGCTGGATCGAGCAGTC
Organism: uncultured Actinomycetota bacterium; assembly: GCA_963832435.1. Classification (GTDB taxonomy): domain Bacteria; phylum Actinomycetota; class Actinomycetes; order Propionibacteriales; family Propionibacteriaceae; genus Microlunatus. Next base: position 387,145 of record CAWHTY010000009.1, on the reverse strand, counting down.
CCGCTCGAACAGGTGCATCACGTGTCCCGCGCCGTCGGCGAGGATCTGCACCTCGATGTGCCGCGGCCGGCCGACGGCCTGCTCGATGAAGGCGGTCGGGTCGCCGAACGCGCCCTCCGCCTCCCGCATGGCCGCCTCCACCGACTCGCGCAGTCTGGCCGGGTCGTCCACCCGCCGCATGCCGCGGCCGCCGCCGCCGGCCACCGCCTTGACGAACACCGGGAAGCCGATCTCCTCCGCCCCGGCCACCAGCTCGTCGAGGTCGGCCGACGGCGGGGTGGACCTCAAGGTGGGGATGCCGGCCGCCCGGGCGGCCGTCAGGGCCCGCACCTTGTTGCCGGCGAGCTCCAGCACGTCGGCGGGCGGGCCGACGAAGGTGATCCCGGCAGCGGCACAGGCCCGGGCCAGGTCGGGGTTCTCGCTGAGGAACCCGTACCCGGGATAGATCGCGTCGGCGCCGGCCTGCTGCGCGACCCGCACCATCTCCTCGACGTCGAGGTAAGCCCGGACCGGGTGGCCCCGCTCACCGATCTGGTACGCCTCGTCGGCCTTGATCCGGTGCACGGCGTTGCGGTCTTCGTAGGGGAAGACCGCCACGGTCTGCGCTCCGAGCTCGTAGGCGGCGCGGAAGGCTCGGACGGCGATCTCGCCACGGTTGGCGACCAGGACCTTGGCGAACATACGCGGAAATCTATCGGCTCATTGTTACCGCGCCGATACGTGGCCGACCACGGCCGAGGCGGCGCCCCCATCACGCGGAGGGGCGGCTCAGCTCGAGGTCGCACGGCCGGCAGCGCTCGGCCGCCCAGCCGGGACGGTGAGGCCGGACCGGACGTCGATCTCAGCCGGGTCGACCGGGCGACCGAGGAAGAAGCCCTGGGCCGACTCGCATTCGATGGAGCGCAGGGTGTCCAGCTGGTACTCGTGTTCGACCCCCTCGGCGACCACCGGGAGGCCGAAGGCGTGGGCCGCCTGCACGATCAGCCGGAGCAGCTTGTCGGTTGAGGGGCCGCCCCGGTTGAGGAACCGGCTGTCGATCTTGACGATGTCGACCGGCAGCTGCTCCAGCCGCGCGATCGAGTTGTAGCCACTGCCGAAGTCGTCGATGCTGATCGAGATGCCGCGGTTCCGCAGCGTCTCGAGGTTGGTCAGCGCCAGCGAGTCGTCGATCAGCGCCGTCTCGGTGATCTCCAACACCAGCTGGCGGGGCTCGATGCCGGACGCCTGCAGGGCCTCCTCGACGTCGTCGCAGAACCGCTGGCGGACGATGTGCCGGCCGGACACGTTGACGGCGATGAACAGCGTGCTGCTGCCGCGTTCCCGGTTCCACCGGGCGAGCTGCCGGGTGGCCCGCTGCAGGACCCAGCTGTCCAGGTCGCAGATCAGGTCGGACTGCTCGGCGATCAGGATGAACTCGGCGGGGGCGACGATGTTGCCGTCGGGACGGCGCCAGCGCACCAGGGCCTCGTACCCGAGCACGTCTCCGATCAGCACGTTGACGATGGGCTGGTAGTGGACGACCAGCTCGTCGTTCTGGATCGCCGCGATCACCCCGGACTCGACGTCGCTGCGGTGGCGCAGCTCGCGGCGCAGCGACTGGTCGAACACCTCGGTGTGCCCGCGACCGGTCTGCTTGGCCCGGTACACCGCGACGTCGGCCTCGTGCAGCAGCTGCTCCGGGTCGATGCTCGCGTCCTGGCTGACCGAGACCCCGACGCTGGCGCCCACGCCGATCTGCCGCCCGTCGGCGAGGGTGATCGGCTCGGAGATGATCTCGATCAGCCGGTCCGCCGCGCCGATCGCCGCGACGTCGTCGTCGACTGGCTCCAGCAGCACGATGAACTCGTCGCCGCCGAGTCGGGCGACCACGTCGCCGGACCGGATGTTCGCCTGCATCCGGTCCGCGACGCAGCGCAGCACCTCGTCACCGACCCCGTGGCCCAGACTGTCGTTGATCGCCTTGAAGCCGTCCAGGTCGAGGAACAGCAGCCCGACCGCGGAGCCGCTGCGCCGCCCGCGGCTGAGCGCCGCGTGGATCAACCGCATGGCCTGCGCCCGGTTCGGTACGCCGGTCAGGGAGTCGTGCGCCGCCTGGTGGGCCAGCTCGTGCTGGGCCCGCTCCCGCTCCTGGTCGGCGGTGGCGCTGCCACCGAGGGCCAGCGTCAGCCGGGCCACGACCACGGCGTACAGCACGACCGCGCCGGCGCCCATCGGCGCCACCGTCACCGGCAGACCCAGCGCCCGCTGCCCCAGCAGGGCCAGCACCGGGGCCAGCAGCAGCCCGGCCGTACCGGCGATACCCCGGGGGTGCAGCGGGCCGGTCGGGGCCCGCCGGCGGTCGTCCGACCCGATCATCGACCCGCGCAGCGCCACCCAGCCCCAGCTGAGCATCCCCAGTGCGGCCAGCACCGGGGCGAGGCGGGACGCGGGGCTCGCCAGGATCGCGGCCAGGTCGGCGGCAAGGGCCAGGGTGGCCGCGGCTGCCACCGGCCCGAGGGGCCCGCGGTGCCCGCGCTCCGCCGACACCAGGGCCGTCGCCACAGACACCAGCAGGACCCCCCCGGCCAGCCGCAGGCTCAGCACCGTCCCGAGCCCACCGGCGCCCGACGTGGCGAGGCCGACTGCGGCCCAGGCCCACGCCACCAGTCCGACCGCGACGCCGGCGCCGACCCCGGTCAGCGCGGCCGCCGCGGTCCACGGCGCACCGCGCCGGGCCAGCAGGAGGGCAGACACGAACGCGATCTGGGCCAGCACGGGCAGCCCGCTCACCGGCGATGCGGCGGGCGCCGCCCAGGTCGCAGCGCCCGAGCTCAGCAGCAGCCCCAGCACGACCAGCGCCCAGGGCAGCAGGCGCTCGGGACGGCCGAGCCGGGTCCCGACCAGGACGGCCGCGACCGCGAGCAGCGCGCTCAGCTGGACCGCGGTCGCCGGGACGGGGCCGGCGGGCACCAGGAGCAGGACGAGGGCTGCCACGGCCAGCGCCGTGTACCCAACGACGAGGCGGGTGCGGGCGCGAGGCACCGACGAGGGCAACGACAGCTCCCTTCCGTGCGACCGTCTCCCCCGGGCAGCGAACCCGAGCGTACCGTGCGGCGCGGCGTCGGTGGCGGCGGCGGGCGGCGGGTCCCGGGCTCAGCGGCCAGGCCCCGGAGGACCCCCCACGACCCGGCGGTGACACCCGCGCCCCCGCGACGCCGGTCGGAGCCGACGTCCGGTCAGGCCTCGGTGGAGTGCTCGGCGGGACTGCCCGGGGGCGCGTCGGCGGAGGCCAGGGCGGCGGCCAGCTGGTCCTTGGACAGGGGCTTGGACAGGTAGGCGTCCATCCCGGCGTCCAGGCAGCGCTGCTCGTCACCGGCCATGGCGTTCGCGGTCAACGCGATGATGTACGGCTGCCGCTCGGGCGGGAACTCCGCGCGGATGCGCCGGGTCGCGCTCAGCCCGTCCAGCACAGGCATCTGGACGTCCATCAAGACGATGCGGTACGGGTGCCGCTCGATCGCCTGGACGGCTTCCAGGCCGTTCAGCGCCACGTCCGCCGTCCGGCCCAGCAGCCGCAGCATGCCGACCGCGACCATCTCGTTCAGCATGTTGTCCTCGACCAGCAGGATGGGCTCGGCGGGTCGGGTCTGCTCGGTCACCCGCGTGCTCCTCCCGTTCGTGCTGCGCGCCGTGTGCGGCGCACCGCGACCTCCGGTCGGTCCGTCCGGCCCCGTCGGCCCGATCATAGGTGGAACGCCGGCCCTCGTCGCGGTGCCGATAGGTTCGACCGGAGTGTGGGCGCAGGGACGACCGTCGCCGAGAGGAGCCGCCGAATGCACGTGATCACCGAACGGGTGCTCGGTGCCGATCTGATCGCCGAGATCTACCCCTCCTACGTCCAGGCCTGGGACCACGTCCTCCCCCATGTGGCGGCCCGGCACGTCCTCACCTTCGACGAGTTCACCTTCGAGATGACCGACGAGCGGATCGACAAGCTGCTGGTGATCGACGACGGCGACGAGCACGTGCTCGCCATGACCACGCTGTGCAACGACATCTCGGCCGTGCCGTGGGCGAACGCCGACTTCTACCGGTCCCGCTTCGCCTCCGAGATCGACCGCGGGGTGTTCTTCTACATCGGGTACACCGTGGTGCACCGGCCGGAGCGACGCACCCGCGCCATCTACCTGATGGTGACGGAGGTGGATCGCCGGGTGCGCGCGGTGCACGGCGTGATCGGCTTCGACATGGCGAGCATCAACACCACCCGCGGGTTCGGCCGGCGGCTGGAGCGGCTGTTCCCGTCCAGCGAGCGGATCGACCCGCTGGACACCCAGTCCTACTTCGTCGCCGACTACCGGCCCGCGGCGGCGCCGACGGCGCCGGCCGCGCCGATGTCGAGCAGCTACCAGGTGGTGGCCCTCACCGACCGACACGAGCTGCTGTCCGGGGTCGCGGAACTGCTCGCCTCCCGCTGGCCCGCCTTCATGCTGGCCGGCCGGCCCGGACACGACGTGGTGCTGCCCGACCTGCTCGCGCGCCACCCCGAGCTGCAGGTCGCCCTGATCGACAGCGGTGGGGCGATGCGCGGCATCGGCTTGGCCGTCCCGGTGGCCTGGGACGGGTCGGTCGCCGACCTCCCCGCGGGCTGGGACGACGCCGTCACCCAGAGCGCCAAGCTCGACCCCGGTCGCGCCCTCGACACGGTCTCGGCCCTCTCGATCACCATCGCCCCGGAGCTGACCGGCCGCGGCCTGGGCACCACCATGATCACCGGGATGGTGGACGCCGCCCGACAGGCTGGCGCCGGCTCCGTGATCGCACCGGTGCGGCCCAGCCTCAAGGCCCGCTACCCGTTGATCGACATCGAGGACTACCTCAGCTGGCGGACCGGCGGAGAGGTCTTCGACCCGTGGGTCCGCAGCCATCTCAAGCTCGGGGCCGAGGTGCTCGGCGTGAGCCGGACCTCGATGACGATCACCGGCACCGTGCACGAATGGGAGGGCTGGCTCGGGCTGCGACTGCCCGGGAGCGGGCGGTTCGTCATCTCCGGCGGACTGGCGCCGCTGGAGGTCGACGTGGACGAGGATCTCGCGGTGTACCGCGAGCCGAACGTGTGGATGCACCATCGGCTGTGATCAACCGGGCCGCGGATCGAGACCGGCGGCGTGGGCCAGGACCTCGCGCCGCAGCCCGAGCAGCTCGTCGTTGGCCTGCTCCAGCTCGGTCGCGAGCTCGGTGACCAGGTCGGGTCGGACGGGCCGGTCCTCGCGCATGGCCAGCTCCAGCTCACGGCACAGCCGCGCCACGCGAACGGCCCCGATGGTGCCAGCCGCGCCCTTGAGGTCGTGGGCGGCCGAGCGGAGCGCGTCCCGGTCACCACTCTCGGCGGCCGCCCGGATCATCTCGAGCCGGGTCTCGCTGCGCTGCACGAAAGAGCTCAGCAGCGCCTGCAGCAGCCCGCTCCCGTCGGCGGAGACCAGCTCGCTCAGGTCGGCCAGTCGGCTGGTGTCGATCACCCCCATGGAGTCGCCGTTCGACCTCGGCCGCCCCGGGGCCACCGGGAGCCGAGCGGACCCGTCGGACACACCGGCGAGCGCCGCGGCCAGCGCGTCGACGTCGATCGGCTTGGAGATGTAACCGTCCATCCCGACCGCCAGGCACCGCTCACGGTCCTCAGGCAGTGCGCCTGCGGTCATCGCGATCACCGGGATCCGGGTCGAGCCCCCGGCCTCCCGCCGCCGGATCTCCCGGGTCGCCTCGAAACCGTCCATCCGCGGCATGTGGCAGTCCATCAGCACCGCATGGAAGGACTCCCGCTCCATGATCTCCAGGGCGGCGGCCCCGTCGGCGGCGCGACGCACGTGGTAGCCGAGCCGCGACACAATGCCGTCGGCCACGTCCTGGTTGGTCTCGTTGTCCTCCACCACCAGCACTGTGCCCCGGGACCCGGCCGGCACCGGGTCGGCCAGACCGGGGCGCTCCCGCAGGCGCAGCTCCGCCTCCCGCGGGGCCATCAGCCGGACCAACCGCTCGTACAACTCGGAGCTGCGGACGGGCTTGGCCACGCACTGGCCCACCCCGGCTGCGGTCAACGCCTCCGGGTCCGGCCGCGGGTCGGAGGTGAGCATGATCAACGGCATCCCGGCCAGGACCGGATCCTGCTGGATCGCTGCGGCCAGCTGCAGCCCGTCCACATCAGGCATCTGCAGGTCCAGCACGGCCAGGTCGTACGGGTGTCCGTCGTCGGCCCGGCTGCGCAGCAGCTCCATGGCCAGCGGAGCGTCCATGGCGACGTCGGTCTGCAGCTGCCAGGAGCCCAGCTGACGTTGGAGGAGCATCCGGTTGGTGGCGTTGTCGTCGACCACCAGCGCGCGCAATCCGGGCAACAGGTCGTGTGAGGCGGCCGGCTCGGTCGTCGGCGGCTGGACCAGGGGCAGCGGGATCTCGAACCAGAACAGGCTGCCGACGCCCTCCTCGCTCTCCAGGTCGATCCGGCCGTCCATCATCTCGACCAGGCCACGGGAGATGGCCAGCCCCAGCCCGGTGCCGCCGAACCGGCGGGTGGTGGAGGCGTCGGCCTGGGTGAAGGACTGGAACAGCCGGCCCTGGTCCCGGGTCGCGATCCCGATCCCGGTGTCGACGACCTCGAAGCGGAGGGAGACCCGGTCCCCGCCCGCGAACTCGGCCTTGGCCCGGACCGTGACCTCGCCGACGGCGGTGAACTTGACGGCGTTGGAGGCGAGGTTGAGCAGGATCTGCCGGATCCGCTGCAGGTCGCCGCGCACCACCCGTGGGACGTCGTGGGTGCAGTAGGCGATCAGCTCCAGGTGCTTGGCCGCCGCCGCCGGCGCCAGCAGGGCACCGACCTCCTCGATGAGCTGGTGGGGGTCGAAGTCGACCGGATCCAAGACGACCTTGCCGGCCTCGAGCTTGGAGAAGTCGAGGATGTCGTTGATCACGGTCAGCAGGGCGTCGCCGGCCCCCCGTACGCCCTCCGCGTACTGGCGCTGCAGCTGGTCCAGCTCGGTCTCCAGCAGCAGCGACGTGAGGCCGATCACCCCGTTCATCGGGGTCCGGATCTCGTGGCTCATGGTGGCCAGGAACTCCGACTTCAGCCGGGACGACTCGAGCGCGTCCTCTCGGGCCTGCTCGAGGTACTCCGCGGCCCGCCGCCGTTCGGTGATGTCCTGGCCGATGATCGAGATGCCCCGCACGCCGTCCTCGTCCAGGATCGGGGAGACCGTCATCGCGACCGGCAGCACCGTGCCGTCGGGACGCTCCCAGTCGACCTCGAAGGCGCTCAGCTGCTCGCCCCGGCGCGCGTCGTCGACCAGCGTCTGCACGGCCTGCAGGGCGTCCGGCGGCAGAAACGAAGGCCGTTGACCGATGACCTCCGCCGCAGGGTAGCCGTACAGCCGCTCCGCTGCCGGGTTCCAGGCGGTGATCCGGCTGTCCAGTGATATCCCGACGATGGCCTCGCTGGACGAGGTGACGATCGAGCCCAACGTGGTCAGCTCGGCCGTCCGGGACGCGACCTTCGCCTCCAGATCGTGGGTCAGGGTGACGTTCTCCCAGACGATCATGATCTGCCGGACCGCGACCGCGCCGAGCAGTGCCACCCCACCGACGAGCTGGAACGGGTCGTCGCGGACGCCGCCGAGGATGAGCACGACGACGGCGCCGAGCACCGGGACGTAGGGCACCAACTGGATGGGAAGGGAGGTGCCGCTCGCCTCGACCACCCGGCCCCGTCGCGGGATCAAGGTGGCGAGCCCGATCAGCACCGGCGCTGCCATCCACCCAGCCGCCAGGGGCGTGGCGGTGAGATCGCTCTGGCCCTCGATCAGCAGCCGGACGTAGACGCTGTCGGTGGCCGCGACGATCACCATCCCGGTGCCGAGGGCCAGCCAGCTCAGCCGGTCCCCCGGCCGCTGGCGCATACCGAGACAGAGCACGGTCGCGCAGATCGCCACGTCGACGATCGGGTAGGCGAGCAGCAGCAGGCCCTCCGGCGTCCGCAGGTCCGCGACCTGCCGGACCGGGCGGAGCACGGTGGCCTCGCTGACCAGAACCGTCCCCAGGGTGATCACCAGCACGTCGAGGATCTGCCGGAACCGCGAGATCAGCAGGTCCTGCGGCCGGGGGAAGAGGAACAGAGCCACGAAGAACGGGACCGCGTAACCCAGGAACGCTACCGTGTCGGTGGCCACCGACGGCGGTGCCTCGCTGGCGGAGAACGCCGAGGCCACATAGCTGGCCTGGCCGAGCGACCCCATCAGCATGGCCACCGCCAGGGCGATCCAGGCGCGGCGGGCGGGCCCGCGCCGCCAGCCGACCCGGACACAGAGCACCAGACAGAACAGCAGGGCCGCGAGGATGGCCAGGTTCCCGACGACCTGCGACAGGAAGGACTCCCGGCCGTGCGTCGCCAGGACGGCGACCACCGCCCCGATGACGACCACCCACGCGGTGAGGCCTGCCAGCGCCGCGACCGGGCGGCCGGGTTGGTGCGCGTCGGTGGGACGGCCACGCTGCGTGGTCACAGCACTCACTGCTGAAACTCTCTGTTCAGCCCCCGGACGACTCTGGCCCGGTCAGCCTACGACAGATCCCCGATGACGGCTCGGAGCCGCCCCCCGCCCACCGGGTCCGCGGCGCTCTCGGACCGAGGCGGTAGCGTCGGCGCCGGTGAGGAGAGCGAGGGACACGTGTCGGGGCTGCTGATCCGCGTCAGCCGGGGGGCCGGAGCCGGGCCGACCCGGCTGGCGGCGTTCGACGCGGCGCTGCAGCAGGCCGGCGTCGCCGACTTCAACCTGGTGCGGCTGAGCTCGGTGATCCCCCCGGGGTCGACGGTGGCCACCGTGGGTCCAGACGACCAGGTCCGCGGCGGCCACGGCGACGTCCTGTACTGCGTCTATGCGGACGCCTACGCCAGCATCCCGGGTGAGTCCGCCTGGGCCGGCGTGGCGTGGGCCGAGCGGGCGCAGGACGGCGCCGGTCTGTTCGTGGAGCACAGCGCGGCCACCGCGGACCGGCTGCGCCACGACCTGGATGCCACCCTGACCGACCTGGCCCGGCGTCGCCGCGGCCCCTTCGAGCAGATCGGGTCGCTGACCGCCTCGGTCACCTGCGACCACCGGCCGGTGTGCGCCCTGGTGATCGCCGCCTACGTGGCGTCGCCCTGGGTCAGGTCGTCATCGTGAAGCGCACCGTGACGCGGCCGACGACGGTCTGCACCGTAGGCTCGAGGTCGAACACCGGTGCGCCGCCCACCGCCATGGCCCGAACGGCTCCGCTGACCGGGCGCTCACCGAGACCCTCGTCGAGGTCAGACACCTCGACGACCGCACCCACAGCCGCGCCGAACGCCGCCGCGTAGTCGTCCGCGCGCCGACGGGCATCGGCGACCGCCGCCAGCCGGGCCTCCCGAAACGCGGGGTGGTCCCGCCGCAGCGACCACCACGGGCCGTCCACCTGGGTCTGGGGCAGGGACGCCAACCCCGCCAGCAGACCGGGGAGGGCGTCGAGGTCGCTCACCTCCACGGTGGAGGTGAAGCTGCCGCGGTACCCGGTGACCCTGCTGCCCGAGCGGGCGGACAGCACCGGGCCGACGTGCAGGCCCGTGGTGCTGAACGCCGCAGCCTCCGCCGCCGCGGTCACCACCGCCCGTACCTGCTCGGACGCCTCGGCCAGCTCGCGGCGGACCACGGAGGCGGCCGACCCGGTGCTGTGCACCGTCGCCGAGAGGGTCGCCCGGTCGGGCGGGACGTCGAGCTGGGCCTCACCGCGGACGGTGATCAGCGGGCTGGTCACGGCCGCCACCCTACGAGGGGCTCGCGCTCCGGGGGGTCCGGAACTGGATCCAGGGGTGGGGGTGGTCGCTCCCACCAGGTGTAGGTGGCGGGCTGTCCGTGGTTCCACTCCGCCGTCCGGGCCTCGTCGACCGCCACGAAGCCGCAGGAGCGGTAGAGGGAGATGGCCGGCGCGTTGCCGGGCGCGACGCGGAGCACGCACGACTTCGTCCCGGCGAGGGCCGCGGCGTCGAGGAGCCGGAGGACCAGCCGGCGCCCCAGTCCGGTCCGGCGCCGCTGCCCGTCCACGATCAGATGGGCGAGCTCCACCTCGTCCTCCCCAGCCTCCAGCCACAGCTCGCCGTAGGCCAACGGTGTCGCGGCCTGCTCGGTGACCAGGACCCAGGGCTGCACGTCGGGCTCGGTCCACCAAGACGCCACCACCTCGGCAGACACGGGATGCTCGTTCCGGGAGCACCACCGCCGGGTCTCCTCGGCTGACCGCGACCAGCCGCTGATCATGACGGTGTCGCCGGGCTCCGCTGGCCGGAGGTGGAAGGACGGGGTGGACGTCATGGGGAGCCGATGAGATCGGGACGGTCACCGGCGCGCATCAGGTCGGCAGCTCCGGCTCGAAGGTGCGGTCTGCCACCGAGGACCCACCTCGAACGACCTCGAAAGCCGTCCCGGCCGGCACCTCGCGCCAGACACCCGGGAGGCCCACCAGCGGCTCCGACACCACGACTCTGGCATCGTCGGAGAAGTGGGCGAACCGTTCCTGCTCCGGGTACAGGGCGCGCAGAGCCGACACGTCCTCGCTGACGAACAGGGTGTTCGCGTCCCCGCCGCTGGCGTACCGGGCGGCGAACATCCGGTTGCCGTCGGTCAGGCCGATCGTCATCTGCAGCGGGTTCTCCACCCCGGCCCGCCGACCGACGTGCTCGACCATCCCAGCCATCCGCTGCAGGCCGCCGATCGGGTCGTCCGCCAGGCCGTAGGTCAGCGCGAGGTGGAACATCAGCTCGGAGTCGGTCGAGCCCGCAATGTTGCCGAAGAGCGTGGGATCCACCGCGAACAGCAGCTCGCGGCGGACCCGGCCGAAGTCGGCCAGGTACCCGTTGTGGACGAACAGCCATCGTCCGTACCGAAACGGGTGACAGTTGGTCTCCTGGACCGGGGTTCCGGTACCCGCCCGCACGTGGGACAGGAAGAGCCCGGTCTCCACCTCCCGGGCGAGCTCCCGCAGGTTCTCATCACCCCACGCCGGGTCCGAGCTGCGGAACAGGGTCGGCACGTCCCGAGTGCCGTACCACCCGAGCCCGGTGCCGTCGCCGTTCGGCACCATCATGTCGGGCGCATGCCGTCGGCTCTGCTCGATCAGGGACCGCTCCGGCTCGTACAGCAGCTCGTGGGGTCGGATCGGACTCCCGAGGTATCCCAGCCAGCGGCACACGGTGCCTCCCAGTCGTCGCTCGCCCGCCCATCCTGACAGACCTCAGGGTTCCGGCCCAGGCTCAGGCAGCCCGGCGCTGCAGTTCCAGGTGGGGGGTGGGGCGCAGCAGCGGCACGATCCTCAGCTGCTGCCGGCGGGCCAGCAGCAGGGCCACCACGAGGACGCCGATGGTGGTCAGTGCGCCGCCGCCGATCAGGGTCCAGCGGGGTCCGAAGGTCTGCCCGACCCAGCCGATGATCGGCGCGCCGACCGGCGTGCCACCCATCAGCACCATCGCGTACAGCGCCATCACCCGTCCTCGCAGCTGGGGATCGACCCCGAGCTGGATGGACGCGTTGGACGCCGTGAGGGTGAGCAGTGCGGCCAGTCCCATCACGGGCAGCACGGCGGCGTAGCTCCAGTACGTGGGCATCAGTCCGGCGACGATCTCGATCAGGCCGAAGGCCAGCGCCATGCCGACGATGAAACGGCCGCGGGGCGCCCGGGCCCGGCGGGCCGCGACCAGGGCGCCGGCCAGCGACCCGACGGCCATGAAGGTGCCCAGGATGCCGTACGCGGTCGGGCCCTTGCCGAACTCCTGCTGGGCCATCAGCGCGGACGTGAGCTGGAAGTTCATCCCGAACGTGCCAACACAGAACACCACCCCCAGCACCAGCAGGATGTCCCCCCGGCTGCGCACGTAGGCGAGCCCCTCGCGGATCTGACGCCCGGCGCGCCGGGTGGGCCTGGTCAGGTCGAGCCCGCGGTTCCCGATGATCATCAGGGCCGCGATGAAGGCCAGGTAGGTGACCGAGTTGGAGGCGATCGCCCACCCCGAGCCGAAGGCCGCGATCACCAGCCCGGCCAGGGCGGGGCCGATGATGCGCGCGGCGTGGAACGTGGCCGAGTTTAGGCCGATGGCGTTCGGCAGCAGGGCCGGGCCGACGACCTCGGACACGAACGACTGCCGGGCCGGGTTGTCGAAGGCGGTCCCGATCCCGAACAGCAGCGCGATCAGGTAGACGTGCCAGGTCTGGGCCACGCCGGCGACGGCCAGCACCCCGAGCATGGCGGCGCTGAGGGCCAGCCAGGTCTGGGTGATCTTGAGCACGATGCGCTTGTCGACCCGGTCGGCGACCAGGCCGGCGTACGGGGACAGCAGCAGCATCGGCAGGAACTGGAGCGCGGTGGTCACCCCGATCGCCAGACCGGACCCTCCGGAGAGCTCCAGCACCAGCCAGTCCTGCGCGACCCGTTGCATCCAGGTGCCGATGTTGGAGACGAAGGAGCCAGCGACGTAGATCCGGTAGTTCGGGTTCGCGAGGGCGGCGAACATGCCTCCCCGGCGGGGCGCCGGCTGCGCGTCGCGCTGGTGCCCTTGCTCACGGAGCGTCTCGACGACCGGGTTCACGCGTGGTTCACCTTCTCCAGGATCGGTACGGCGCGACGGAGCACGGCCAGCTCGTCGGGATCCAGCTCGGCCAACCGCACGGCCAGCCAGGCGTCCCGGCGCCGCCGGTTGGCCAGCAGCACCCGACGACCCTCGGCGGTCAGGCCGACGAGGCTCTGGCGGCCGTCCCGCTCACCGGCCCGACGCGCGACCAGGCCACGCTCCTCCAACCCGTTGACCACCCGGGTCATCGACGGCGGCCGGACCTTCTCCAGCTCGGCCAGCGCGCCCATCAGGAGATCCCCGTGGTTCAGCAACACCCCCATGGCCGACAGCTGCGTCGGGGTCAGCTCCAGCGAGTCGTCCCGCATCTGCCGCAGCCGGCGACCCAGGCGCAGCAGGGCCGGGCGCAGCGCGCCGGCGAGCTCGGCGGTGGCGCGCGGGACATCGGTTCGGGAGGGCACCCTCCCAGTCTAGTGATTAGCAATGCTAAATACAACGGCTAACTACCCTGGTGGCCCGACCGCGACCGGGCGGGCTAGACTCGAGCGGTGCCCGATCCGCCCACCCCGCCCCATCGCCGGACGCTCGTCCAGGCCCCGGTGCGACCGTTGGATGTGGACGGGCTCCAGGCGGTCACGGTCGGCACGGCGCTGTTCGCCGTGGTCGGCGTGGTGCTCGTCGCCCTCCGGGACCGGCTGGCCGCGGCCGGGGACACCTGGTGGCTGGGGGTCGCCGTCAGCGGCGTCGGACTCGGCCTCCTCGGCCTGCTGTACTGCTGGCGCCGCCGGCACCGCCGCACCAGGAGCTGACCGAACCGAGCGGACCGAACCCGGGTCCCGCGCGAGCGAGTCAGGGCGCGGGCCGGTCGCTGCGTCCGGGCCCGGCCTCGGGCAGGGCCAGGTCAGAGGAGTCCAGGCCGGCCAGCAGCTTCTCCAGCAGCTCGGCGAGCTCGCCGACCTGGCGGTCGCTGAGCCCGGTGAGCAGGTCGCGCTCGACGAGGTTGGACTCCCGGATCGTGTCCGCGTACAGCTGCCAGCCTGCGTCGGTGAGTCCGACCAGGATGCGGGTCCGGTTGCCCGGATCCATCCGCCGGCTGACCAGCCCGCGGGTCTCCATCCGGTCGAGCCGGTGTGTCATCGAGGACGGCGCGACGTGCGCCGCGTCGGCCAGCTGGCTCGGGGTCAGCACCGCATCGTCGCCAGCCCGCGCCAGCTCGCTCAGCACGGTCCACTCGCCGGTGCTCACGTCCCGGTCGGCGAGCTGCTGGTCGTACCACCGGTTCAGGCGCCGGGCCACCCGGTGCACGGCCGTGACCACCCGCTGGACGGACTCGTCCGCCCCGGCGGCGACGTAGGCGGCGACGGCGCGGCGGGACTCCTCCAGCTCGCTGCGCGTCGCCTTCTTCGCCATGGTGGGTCGTGATCCGTCGAACCGCTCGTCGCTCGGACCGCCGGTCAGTCGAACAGGGAGACCGGTTCGTCCCACGCGATGGTCTCCCAGGCCGGGGCGGGCAGCTCCTCCGCCTTGTCCTCCGACACCACGCAGGAGTGGGCACCGCAGCCGTGGTCGATGGTGACCACGGTCGCGTCGGAGGGGGAGTAGGTGTTCGCGCACACCCCGAACAGGGTGCCGAGGCTGCCGCGCAGGCGGACGAAGAAGCCACAGGTCGCGCACACGTCAGGGGCCTGCTTGCTCAACGGGTTGTCGGGGCCGCCGGTGGAGCTCAGCCAGCGCTCCGCCGCCTCGTCCCGGCCCTCCAGCGAGAGCACCCGCTCCCGACCGAGACCCAGCTCGGCGACTACGGCCCGGGCCTGGCTGAGCTCGGCGGGGTCGGCGTCGGCCGCCTGCTCGCCACCGGTGTACCCCGGCTCCAGCCGGGGGTCGTCGGGAGCCGACGGCATCAGCAGACCGGGGGTCGCGTCGCCCGGCTGAATCCGGTCGGCCCACGGCACCCAGGCATGCGGCAGCAGGGCCCCCTCCCCGGGCAGCAGCACGGCGTCACTGACGGTGGGCACCTTGGCCCGGGAGGCGCGGACCAGCGTCACCGACCAGGTCCAGCCCTGGTAGCCGGGGTGCGGGCACGCGAACCGGTGCGTCACGACACGCTCGGCCTCGGCCACCAGCCCCAGGTGGTCGGCGACTCCCATCGCCCCGGCCGCCTCCACGGCGGCTTCTCGCGCCAGGTCGACGGCGGCAGCGCAGATCGCATCCGGCTTGATCGTCCGGGCGCGGGTGGTGGTAGGCATGCCGACCATTCTGGCAGCCGAGGACGGCCGCGGCGAACCGGCGACCGATCGCCCGGCAGCGAGCCTCTCCGTACGGGAGGAAAGGCCTACAGCTCCAGCTCGTCGGCCACGGCCCGCAGCACACTGGCGACCTTGCCGCCGGTCCGGGCGTCGGGGTGCCTGCCCCGGCGGTAGGTGTTGCCGACCCCGTCGAGCATCTTGATCAGGTCCTCGACGATCACCGTCATCTGCTCCGGCGCCTTGCGGTGGGCCTTGGACAGCGAGGGCGGGGCCTCGAGGAGGCGCAGCGACAGCGCCTGCTCACCGCGCCGCCCCTCGACCACGCCGAACTCGACCTTCTGGCCGGGCTTGAGGGCGGTCACCCCGTCGGGCAGCGCGTTGGACCGGACGTAGACGTCTCCGCCCTCGTCCTTGGTCAGGAAGCCGAAACCCTTCTCGGCGTCGTAGAACCTCACCTTGCCTGTCGGCACTGCACCCTCACTCCAACGTGTCCCTCGCCCGGCGACGAGGAGCCTCCACCGCGTTCACGGCGCGCCAAGCGTAGTCGTTCCACCGGGCCGCCCCAACCCGGTTCTCGCCGGTCCTCCGCCGACTGTGTCGGGCGAGGGTCAACCCCGTCGGATCGGGGCCAGCGGCAGGTTGAGGATCGCCTTGGTCAGGGCCTCCACCGGACCGCCGGGCGAGCGCGGGTTGGCCACCAGGGCCATCTCCACGTCCGGCAGCGGCGGAAGGTCCAGCCGGTCGCTGAGGATCCGCAGGTCGCCGGGCACCCGGCTCTGAGCGAGCACGCAGATGCCGATCCCAGCGCGCGCCGCGGCCAGCACCCCGTTGATCTCCCGGGTGTTGCAGGTGATCCGCCAGGTCCGGTGAACGTCCTCCAGCGCGCCGATGGCGGCCGAACGGCTCAGGCTCGGGGCGTGATAGGTGATCACCGGCACGGGCTGGTGCGGGTCCAGCAGGGTCCGTTCGAGCCCCACCCAGACCAGCCGGTCCCGCCGCACCAGCCGACCGCGGTCGGAGTCCGCCGGCTGGTTGATGAACACCAGGTCGAGGTGGTTGGCCCCCAGACGGCGCAGCAGTGTCCCGCTCTGGGTGACGGTCAGCTCGAGGTTGATCCGCGGGTACAGCTGACGGAACTCCCGCAGGATGCTGGGCAGCTCGCTGAGCGCCAGCTCGTCGGCCGCGCCGAACCGCAGCCGGCCCGCCATCGCCGAGCCGGTGAAGTAGGCCACCGCCTCGTCCTGGGCGGCCAGGATCGTCCGGGCGAACCCCGCCATCGCCTCGCCGTTGTCGGTCAGCGAGACCGTGCGGGTGTCGCGCCGGAGCAGCTGGCGCCCGGCCGACTGCTCGAGCCGGCGGACGTGCTGGGAGACGGTGGGCTGGCTGATGCCGAGCTGGTCGGCGGCCCGGGTGAAGCTCAGACCGTTGACCACCGCCAGGAATGTCCGCAGCAGCACCGGGTCGAACACGCCGTCGGACACCTCGCCACCGTTCCGCGACTCATAAAGGAGCGCAATGAAACATATAGCGGAGAATAGTACGGATGAATAGTAACGATTCACCGTAGAGTGGGGACAGCCGTTCGACGGCGGGCGGCTCCGCTCGCAGCCCAGCCCGACCTCGGCGATGACGCCCGGCCCGGCCGTACCGGCCGGTGCCCGGTGACCGCCCCGCCCGCAACCGAAATCTGGTGACCTGCTCGTGTCCGCGGCGTCTGCCGACCGCCCGTCCGTCCCCCGCCCGTCCACACCACCGCTCCCCGCCCCACTCCCGGCGGACCCGACCCAGAGCCGCCGCCGGTGGCCCCGCACCCTCGCCGCGCTGCAGGTCCGCAGCTACCGGCTGTACCTCAGCTCGCAGGTGGTCGCCACCACCGGTCTGTGGATGCAGCGGATCGCGCAGGACTGGCTCGTGTTGGAGCTGACCGGCAGCATCACGGCCGTGGGCATCGCGGTCGCCCTGCAGTTCCTGCCGGTGCTGCTGTTCGGCCTCGCCGGCGGGGTGATCGCCGACCGGTACCCGAAGCGGACGATCCTGATCATCACCCAGTCCACCGCCGCCCTGCTGGCCACCACCCTGGGCGTGCTGGCCCTCACCCACACGGTCCAGGCCTGGCACGTCTACCTGGTCGCTGCCGGTCTCGGCTTCGTCACCGTGGTCGACAACCCGACCCGGCAGGTGTTCGTCTCCGAGCTGGTCGGACCCCGCCACATCCGCAACGCCGTCAGCCTGAACTCGTCGGTCTTCCAGTTCGGCGCCCTGGTCGGCCCCGCCGCGTCCGGCCTGCTGATCCACGCCGTCGGCCAGGGCTGGTCGTTCCTGATCAACGCCGTCGCCTGCCTGCTGGTGGTGAGCATGCTGCTGGTCCTCCGGACCGACCGGACGGCGCCCGCCCCGCCCCGGAACCGGGGGCAGCTCCGCGACGGGTTGCGCTACATCGCCCGCACCTCCGAGGTCGGGCTGGACCATCGTCCTGGTCGGCACCGTCGGCGTGTTCGGGTTGAACATGCCGGTGATCCTGGCCGCCTTCGCCGACCACGAGTTCGGCACCGGCATCGCGGGGTACAGCCTGTTCAACTCCCTCACCGCGGTCGGGGCGCTGCTCGGCGCCGTGCTCTCGGCGCGGCGGACCGGGACACTGCGCCTGCGGGTGCTGGTCGGCATCCTCACCGGCCTCGGCGGAGCCCTGATGCTCGGCTCGCTGATCCCCTACGTGTGGATGTTCGCTGCCGTGCTGGTGAGCTGCGGCCTGCTCACTTTGCTGTTCTTGACGGGCGCCAACTCGCTGGTGCAGCTGAGCTCGGCCCCCGAGGTCCGGGGCCGGGTGATGAGCGTCTACATCCTGGTGCTGCTCGGCGGCCAGGCCGTCGGCGGGCCCGCGGTCGGCTGGCTGATCGACCACTTCGGAGCCCGGCCCAGCATGTTCCTGTGCGGCGGGCTGGTGGCGCTGGTGGCGCTGGTCTCCGGGATGGCGATGGCGCGGCAGTCCCATCTCCGGGTGGAGATGGACCTACACCGCGAGCAGGGCCGTCTGCCGGTGCACATCGTGCATCAGTGAGCCCCTCCTGATCCCCGGGAAGACGGCGGGAAGGCGACCGCTGCGGCGGTCCGGCGGCTGCGGTCCTGGCACAGTCTCGCCAGGGTTTCCGGTGGGGTCGCGGCACCCGGCCCAACTACGATGGCGGGCATGGCCACCTGGGAGGACGGACCGGAGTACGCGCCGGCCCAGCGGCCGGACCACTTCACCGACCCGGCGGTCGCCCCCCTGGAGCCGACGGCGCCGCCCGACCAGCCCGCCGCCGGTCGACCGGCCGAGCGTCCCCGCTTCGACGTCCCGGCGGTCCCGGTGGCCCCGTTGAGTGACCTGGTGCCGCCGGTCGAGGACACCCGGGACCCGCAGCAGCCGTTCGACGTGGTGTCCAGCGCAGCCACCGAGGCCTCCTCGGCCTGGAGCGCGGTGCACTGGAGCGGTCCGCCCGGCACCGCCCCCCTCGGTCCCGTGCCGGCGCCGGTGCCGGTGCCGCTGAGCAACGGCAGCGCCTGGCCGGCCCCGCCCGCCGCCCCGCCCGGGTCGCCGGCACCGAACGGGTCGTTCCCGGCTCCCGACCTGCCGTTCCCCCCGGCCAGCGGCCCGCCGACGACCGCCGGCGGCTACCCGGCTCCCGGCACGACGCAGTGGTTCGCGCCGCCGCCCCCGGTCCACGTCCCTCCCGCGCCCGGTCCGGTCACAGCGCGCCAGGTGGTCCAGGCCGCGACCCCCGGGGTGCTGATCTGCCTGCTGGTAGCCGGGCTGATCTACCCCCTGACCCCGGTGGCGATCCTGGTCGGACTGGCCCTGACCAGCCGGGTGACCGTCGCCCGGCGCGCCGTCCAGGCGGTGTTCGGGCTGCTCGTCGCCATCCTGATGCTGGCCACCCTGGTCGGGCTCGGTCGGCTGCTGGCCGAGGACTACCTGGCCAGTGAGGTGTGGGCGATGATCGCGCGCTGGGGCCAGGTCTGCGCCTGGCCCGCGCTGGTCGCGGTGCTCGTCGTGGTCCGCCGGGGGTTCGGGCCGGCGGGCGGGGCCCGCCCGCCCGGCACCTGGGGCTGAGCGTGACCGCCATCCTCACCGGGGGGCGCACCCTGACCGACGCCCTGCGCAGCGCCGGCGCGCCGGCCCTGGTCCGGCTGCTGGAGCTGCGTCCCGATCTCCGGCACCCGGTCCCGCGGGGGCTGGCCGACCTGTCCTCCCGTGCCACCACGTCGGCGTCGGTGGCCCGCGCACTGGATGAGCTCGACGCCTGGCAGCTCCAGGTCACCGAGGCGCTGGCCGCCCTCCCCGACCCCACCTCGGACGGGCAGGTGGTCGAGCTCGTCGGCGGGCCGGCCGACCCGATCGCGGCCACGGTCGACGCGCTCCGCGACCGGGCCCTGCTCTGGGGTGAGGGCGACCAGCTCCACCTCGTCCGGGCCGTCCGCGAGCACTTCGGTCGCTTTCCGGGCGGTCTCGCCCCGCCGTCCCCGCGGCCCCTCGACCCGGACGAGGTGACGGCCCGGCTCGGCGAGGTCGACGACGCCGCGCGCGCCGTCCTCGACCGGCTGCTGTGGTCTCCCAGCGGGTCGGTCCCCAGCGCCGAGCGCTCGGTCGACGTCGCCACTGCCCGCACGCCGGTCGACCAGCTGCTGGCCCGCCGGCTGCTCCGCCCGGTCGGCCCGGACGCGGTGCTGCTGCCGCGGGAGGTGGCACTCACCCTGCGCGTCGGCCGGTTCACCCCGGTCCCCGTTCCGACCGACCCGCCGGCGGTGACCCACCGGGAGCGGTCCCTGCACCTCGTCGACAACGCGGCGGCCGGAGCGGCGTACGGGCTGCTGCACGATCTCGAGCTCGCCGTGCACCGGGTGGAGACCGTCCCGCACCGGCTGCTGCGGGACGGTGGCGTCGGGCTCCGCGACGTCGCGGCCCTCGCCGCCGACCTGGGCACCGACGTCCGGCACGCGGCCTTCGTGGTGGAGGCCGCGGTGGCCGCCGGGCTGCTGACGCCGGACGGACCCCAGCTCGCGGTCACCACCGACTTCGACCGCTGGGCCGGGCGCGAGGCCGTCGACCGGTGGCGCACGGTGGCCACGCAGTGGCTGGACGCACCCCGGCTGTGGGCCCGGGCCGCAGAATCCGGCGCACACGCCCTCGGCCCGGAGGCCGACCTGCCCCGGATCGCCCCGGCCCGGCACCTGCTGCTCCGGCTCGCGGTCGACCTCGGCCCCGGGTCGGTGCCCGACCTCGAGGACCTGGCCCGGGCCGCACGCTGGCACCGGCCGGGTCTGACCCACGTCGGCGCGTCGAGCCTGGACGTCGTGCTGCCGGCGCTGTGGCACGAGGCGGCCGTGCTCGGGCTGGTCGCACTCGGTGCCACCTCGTCGCTGGCCGGGCTGGTGCTGCATGGTGAGCAAGCCGTGCCGGGTGCCCTGGCCGACCTGTTCCCGACCCCGGTGGACCGGTTGATCCTGCAGGCCGACCTGACCGCCGTGGCCCCCGGCCCACTGCCCCGCACCCTCGGCGACGACCTGCGCCTGCTCGCCGACCAGGAGTCCCGGGGCGGCGGCGGGGTGTTCCGGTTCAGCGACAGCTCGCTCCGCCGCGCCTTCGATGCGGGCTGGACGTCGGCCGAGGTGCTCGACTGGCTCGAACGGCACTCGACCACCGGGGTGCCGCAGCCGCTGGCCTACCTGGTGGAGGACGTCGCCCGGCGGCACGGCAGCATTCGGGTTGCCGCCGCCGGCGCCGTCATCCGGATCGACGACGACGCCCAGGCCGCCGCCCTGCTGAACCGCGCGGAGGCGCTGGCCCTGGGTCTGCGCCGGCTCGCACCGGGGGTGCTGCTGGCCGCCGCCGACCCGTACGAGGTGGTCCAGGTCCTGCGAGCGATCGGGCACAGCCCCGCGGTCGAGGACGACGAGGGGCGCACCCTGACCCGCCCCGCGCCACACCGGGTGCGGACCCGGCGGCGGGCCGATGATCCGGCGCCGATGACCGCCCAGCACATCGCGGCTGCCGTGCTGGCCGGTCCCGAGCCCGCGCCGGGGCCCGCTCTGCGGGCGGGCCAGAGCACGGCGGAGACCCTGCGCCGGCTCGCCGCCGCGATCCGGGACGGTCACTCGCTCCGGCTCCGCTACCGGTCGGCCGACGGCGACGCGGTGGAGCTGGGGGCGACACCGCTGGACCTCGACGGTGGGCGGCTGCGGGCCGTGGACGACGACACGGGGCGGGTGCTCACGATTCCCCTGGCCCGCGTCGAATTCGCCGGCGTGACCACCGCCCGCGACTAGACTGGCGCGATGCGTCCCGCCACTCTCCGAAGACTTCTGGTCTTCGGGGTGTGCGCCGTCGGCACCGCCACCCTGTACGTGGCGCCGAGCCTGGCCGGGACCTCCCCCACGCTGGGTCGTTGGAGATCCGAGCCGGCCGAGGTCCTGGCGGCCGCGGATCCGGTGGTCGTCCGCGCACAGACGGTCAACGCAACCCTCGCCCCGGACGCACCGGACGCCGCGGCCGCCGACCCGGCCGGACGGCCTCGGGTGCGCTCGGCCGCCCTCAGCGCCGAGCACGTCACGCTGGCACTGCCCACGCCGGACCCGTTGCACCCCGCGGCGACGCCGTTCGTCCCGGGTAGCCAGCCGGACCAGACGCCACCCGGGCCGGTGGCGGCGACCGTGACCGCCACGAGCTGGGAGACCTTCCTGCTCAGCTGGCCGCCGGCCATCGACGACACTCGCGTGGTCGCGTACCGGATCGAGGTCAACGGGTACCACCGCCTGACGACCGGTGACCTGCAGGCGCAGGTCCCGTGGTACCCCGGGGACGAGGACGTGAGTTTCGTCCGGGTGCTGGCCGAGGATGCGGCGGGCAACCAGACCACCGACAGCCCGGGCCTGCTGATCCGGCGGCCTGCCCCGCCCCCGCCTCCACCGCCACCCGCACCGCCGCCCACGACCGTGAGCCCGATGGCCAGCCCGACGGGGAGCCGGACCGTCAGCCCCAGGCCCGGGACCCAGGCCGAGGTTTTCCCAGTACCCGTCACCCCGGTGGCCGTACCCCCGCCGCCACCGGCGGAGGTCACCCCGTCCCCCGGAGCCGGAGCCCCCTGATGCCCACCACCCCCGGTCCGCTGGTCGTCCAGTCGGACCGCACCCTGCTGCTCGAGGTCGACCACCCCGAGGCGGCCGCCTGTCGGATGGCGATCGCCCCGTTCGCCGAGCTGGAGCGCGCGCCCGAGCACATCCACACCTACCGGCTGACCCCGCTGGGCCTGTGGAACGCCCGCGCCGCCGGGCACGACGCCGAGCAGGTGGTGGACACCCTGCTGACCTACAGCCGGTACCCCGTCCCCTCCTCGCTGCTGGTCGACGTGGCCGACACGATGGACCGGTACGGACGGCTCCGGCTCGAGAAGCACCCCATCCACGGCCTGGTGCTGGTGACCACCGACCGCCCGGTGCTGACCGAGGTGCTGCGCAGCGCCAAGGTGAAAGGGCTGGTCGGGGACCGCCTCGACGAGGACACCGTGGTGGTGCATCCCTCCGAGCGGGGACACCTCAAGCAGGTCCTGCTGAAGCTCGGCTGGCCGGCCGAGGACCTGGCCGGCTACGTCGACGGCGAGGCCCACACCATCAGCCTCCGGCAGGACGGGTGGCAGCTCCGGCCGTACCAGCAGCTGGCTGCGGACTCCTTCTGGCACGGCGGGTCCGGGGTCGTCGTGCTGCCCTGCGGAGCCGGCAAGACGATCGTCGGCGCCGCGGCGATGGCGCACGCCCAGAGCACCACCCTGATCCTGGTCACCAACACCGTGGCGGCCCGGCAGTGGCGCGACGAGCTGATCCGGCGGACGTCGCTGACCGCGGACGAGATCGGTGAGTACTCCGGGGCGAAGAAGGAGATCCGCCCGGTCACCATCGCCACGTACCAGGTCGTCACCACCAAGCGCGGCGGCATCCACCCGCACCTGGAGCTGTTCGACGCCCGGGATTGGGGTCTGATCGTCTACGACGAGGTGCATCTGCTGCCGGCGCCGGTGTTCCGGATGACGGCCGACCTGCAGGCCCGCCGCCGCCTCGGTCTGACCGCGACCCTGGTCCGCGAGGACGGCCGGGAGGGGGACGTCTTCTCCCTGATCGGCCCCAAACGCTACGACGCACCGTGGAAGGACATCGAGGCCCAGGGCTACATCGCCCCCGCGGACTGTGTCGAGGTGCGGGTGACGCTGACCGATGCCGAGCGGATGACCTACGCGGTGGCCGAGCCCGACGTGCGGTACCGGCTGGCCTCCACGGCCGAGTCCAAGACCCAGGTCGTGGTGGACCTGGTGGCCAAGTACCGCGGCCTGCCGACCCTGGTCATCGGGCAGTACGTCGACCAGCTCGCCGACCTGGCCGATCGTCTGGACGCGCCGGTGATCACCGGTGACACCACCGTGCGGCAGCGGGAGAAGCTGTACGAGGCGTTCCGCACCGGGGAGATCGACCTGCTGGTGGTGAGCAAGGTGGCGAACTTCTCCGTCGACCTGCCGAGCGCCCAGGTGGCCATCCAGGTGTCGGGTGCCTTCGGCTCCCGGCAGGAGGAGGCGCAGCGGCTGGGCCGGCTGTTGCGACCCAAGAGCGACGGCGTGACGGCCCGTTTCCTGGCCGTCGTCGCGCGGGACACCGTCGACGCCGAGTTCGCGATGCACCGGCAGCGCTTCCTGGCCGAACAGGGGTACGGCTACACGATCATGGACGCCGCGGACGCCCTGGCCGACTGACCCGGCTCCCGGGCCGCGGGGACCGGGTCAGCCGGCGACCTCCCAGGCCCGCCAGGTGAGGTGGGCCGTCCGCCCGTGACCCGGGTCCACGCCGACGATCCGGCCGCCGTCCAGCTCGGTGACCTCGTGCCCGGCCATCCGGTGCACCGTGGTGCGGGACCGGATGGCCTCGGGGACCCGGTGATGGCGACCGGCCAGGGTGGAATGTCCGTGGATCTGACTGAACGGCACCGGCCCGCCGCTCCACCCCGCCACCAGCTCGGTTGCCGCCTGCGCCCACAGCGGCCCGGCACCCGGGTTCGGCTCCCCCCCGAGCAGCATCTGGCCGGGCAGGAACAGCCGCTCGTCCCGCGCCGCGACCTGGGCGTTGAGGGCCCGGGCGGTGCTGCCTGCGTCCGGTGGCGCCCCGAGCACGTCCCGCCAGTAGCCGGCGGTCAGTCCGGCGTGGGTGACCAGCACATCCTCCGCGCCACCGACGGCGGCACCCGCCAGCAGCAGCCCCGACCGCCACCAGCGCCGCAGTGTGTCGACGGTCTCCGGTTCCAGCCGCTCCGGCCAGACGAACGCCGGGTCGCGCAGGTACTGCGCCTCGTGGTTGCCGACCAGCTGGATCCACTGCTCCGGCTGCGTCCGCAGGTAGCTGTCGACCAGCGCCACCACCCCGGTCGAGTCCGGGCCGCGGTGCACCAGATCCCCCACCTGGATCACCACCAGGTCGGCCGGCAGCCGACCTCGGTCCGCCCCCAGCCGGGCGAGCTCGCGTTCCAGCTCCCGGCGGTGACCACCGACGTCGCCGATCACGGCGACCCGGCGGCCGCCGACGGCCGGCACGCTCACGTAGGCGGTCACGGCGCAGCCGTCATGCCGAGGCCAGGTCGAGAATCATGGCGCCGGTCGGGCCGTCCAGCCCGACGGCGGCAGGTACACGGCGATGTTGTCCACCCGGCGCTGCACTCCGGCGATGGCCCGGACGGCGTCGGTGACCAGGCCCCGGTCGATCGGCGACATCCGGTCCAGCGTGAGCTCGTTCGAGGGTCGCTGACCGCGCTGGTAGGCGAGCAGCTGGTAGCGGAGGCGGATCCGTTGCAGGACGTCGAAGATCTCCACCAGGTTCTCCACCTGCTCCGCCGGCAGCATGGTCGACCCGGCGACGGCCCGCAGCCGGTCCGGGGTGCCCAGCACGGCCGAGTCCACGCTGAGGGCGGCCCACCGGGCGAGGTTGATGATCGGCTGCAGCGCGTGCCTCTTGATGTCGAACGTGTCGGCCCGTCGGGTGAAGATCTCCCGCATCGAGTGCAGCCGGGCCCGTCGGGACAGCGACTCCTCCAGCAGCAGCCGCATCGTGCCGGGGTGCCCGCGGAGGTCGCCGAACACCTCGGCGACGGCGGGCAGCCCGATGTCACCGTGGATCGGGCGTCCGTCCACCAGCAGGGAGGTCATCATCGCCCCCTGGTTCTTCTCCGGCGCCTTCAGCCAGGCCTGAGCGGCCGCCCGCCACTCCGAGTGGCGACGGGAGAAGGCCGGCCGCCGGGCGGTGGCGCCGTGGCTGTCGCTGCTCAGCCCGGCGTCGGCCAGCACGCCGTCCACCTCGCCGAACGCGTCCCGGTAGGCGCCCATCTCCGCCGCCGGCAGCTCGTCGGCGAACGCCACCGCGGAGTCGACGTCGGAGCTGAGGACCGCCTCCCGGCGCCCGTTGCTGCCCAGCGCCAGCCAGGTGAACGCGTCGCTGGACAGCTCAGCGTGATCGGCCAGGATCAGGGTGATGGCCCGCCGGATCACGGTGTCGATCATCCCCGAGTGCAGCGCGATCACCCGGCCCGACGACAGCCCGCGCGACAGCAGGTCACTGAGGGTGGGCGGGATCCGGCGAGCGCGCCGGGCCAGCTGGTCCACCGTGGCTGCCCGCCGCAGCTGCTCGTGCAGCGAGACCCCCACGGTGGTCGGCGAGACGGCGAAGTCGCGCGGGCTGATCACCCCGCGCAGCCGGCCCGATCGGTCCAGCACCAGCAGCAGCTCGGCCTCGCGCTCCAGCAGCAGGATCAGGGCCTCGGCGGCCGAGTCGCCGGTCATCGCGGTCGGCACGTCGGTGTCCATCACGGCCCGGGCCGGCGTCGAGTCCGGGAGCCCCCCGACCAGGGCCCGCTCCCGGAGCAGGGCGTCGGTGACCAGCCCGAAGCCGCCCTCGTCGAGTGCGACGGCCGCGTACGGGATGTGCCGCTCGGTCATCGCCCGGGCCACCTCCAGCACCGAGGCGTCCGGACGGACCACGAGCGGGGCCGAGGGGATCAGGTCGTCGACCAGGCTGTAGCTGACCGCGTGTTCGGACCCCGCCGGCGCCGGGCCCCGGGCGGCCAGGAAGCGGGCGCCGTCGGGGGAGGAGAAGGCCGGGCTGACCTCGGCGGCCGGCAGCCCGGCCACCACCGCCTCGGCCACCGCTACCACGCGTGGGCCGACCGAGCGCTCGGTGAGCATGGCGGAGAAGCCGAAGATCCCGCCCGGTCCGACTCGCTCGTCGGCGGCGGCGTGGATCCGGCTGGCGTCGTTCCAGACGTCGACCTGCCCGGCGAGCACCAGGAACACCTGCACGCTGGGCTTGGTGAAGGCATCCAGGATCAGCTCGCCGGGCCGGTAGGAGGCGACCCGGGCGGCCGCCGCCAGGGCCGTCCGGGCGGCCGGGTCGAGCCCGTTGAACGGGGGTTGGCCGCTCAGCACCTGCTCCAGCTCGACCCGGCCCGGTGTGGTCACGCCGCCATCATCCCGGGTGGTCCCGCCCGGGTCAGCCACCCACGGTCGGCGGCTTGGGGATGCTGTACCCGGAGGGCTCCACGGTGTTGCCCAGCGACCTCCGCCAGGACCCGTCGGCGATGTACTGCTTGAGCGCCTCGTTGACCTTGGTCACCAGGTCGGTGTTGCCCTTCTTGATCCCGACTCCGTAGTTCTCCTCGGAGAAACCCTTCCCGATGACCTTGAGCTTGCCCTTGTACTGCGGCTCGGCCGCGTACCCGGCGAGGATCACGTCGTCGGTGGTCACCGCGTCGACGTCGCTCTTGGCCAGCGCGGTGACGCAGTCGGAGAACTTCGGGTACTCCTTGAGCTCGATCTTGCCGCGGTAGAACTGCTTGACCAACGCGGCCGAGGTGGTCCCGGTCACCGAGCAGAGCCTCCGGTCGTCCAGGGTCTCCGGACCGGTGATCTCCTCCTCGTTGCGCCGCACCAGCAGATCCTGGTGGGCCACGAAGTACGGTCCGGCGAAGTCGATCTTGTCCTGGCGGTCCGGGGTGATCGAGTAGGTGGAGAAGACCAGGTCCACCTGGCCACTGGTGATCAAGGACTCCCGGTCGGCCGGGTCGGCCTCCTTCCAGGTGATGTTCGCCGCCGGCACGCCGAGGGCCTTGGCCACGTAGGTGGCGGTGTCGACGTCGAAGCCGCGGTAGGTGTCACCGTCCTTGAGCCCGAGCCCGGGCTGGTCGAACGAGATACCGATGGTCAGCTTGCCGCCGCTGGATGCGCCGGGCACCAGCGAGGGCTCTCCGATCGGTCCTCCGCTGGTCCCGCAGGACGCCAGCAGGCTCAGGGTCAGTCCGGCGATGGCCGTCACGACCACGGACCGCCGTCCGATGGTGGGCATGGGTACTCCTGTTCGAGGGGTGGGTTCGGCCGCTGCGGAGCCGGTCATCGGATGGTCGGGTCGTCGTCGGCGCCGTGGGCGGCGGGGTCGAGGTCGTCGGGGTCGACGTCCGCGCCGTAGGTCGGCCCGTCGTTGGACCAGACCGCCTTGATCCGCCCGTTGGTGTTGGCCACCACGTTCTTGCGGACGAGCATCCAGCCGGCGATCAGAGCCAGCACCAGGATCGGGATCCCGAAGACCACGACGATGAACGAGGTCTTGTGCCAGAAGTAGGGCGAGGACTGCCAGCCGGACACGGCCAGGCCCAGGATGACCAGGGCCAGGAAGGCCAGGCCGACGTAGCTCGTCCACGGATAGCCCGGGGCCTGGAAGTCGCTCTTGGGGATCACCCCGCGGTTCACCAGCTGCCGCAGCCGGAGCTGGCACAGGAAGATCGTGGCCCAGGTGAACACCACACCGATGGCGGCGGCCTCCAGGGCGATCTCGAAGGCGTCCGGAGCCACCGCGTTCAGCACCGCGCCGAAGACGAAGACCACCGAGGTCATCACGATCCCGGCCCACGGCACCCCCTGGCTGCTCATCTTGAGGGTGAACTGCGGCGCCTGCTTCGACATCCCGAGGCTGCGCAGCACCCGGCCGGTGGAGTAGAGGCCGGAGTTCAGGCTGGACATGGCCGCCACGATCAGGATGGCCTGGATCAGGGTGCTCATCCAGGGCAGCCCCAGGCGCTCGAACACGGTGACGAACGGGCTGGTGCCGGCGGTGTAGTCGGTGGTCGGCAGCATGCAGACCAGCAGGAAGATCGAGCCGCAGTAGAAGATGCCGATCCGGAAGATGACCGCGTTCACGGCCTTCGGCACCTCCCGCTGGGCGTCCTCCATCTCGCCCGCGGCGACCCCCACCATCTCGATGGCGGCGTAGGCGAAGACCACCCCGGACATGACCAGGATCGGCCCGTACCAGTAGTAGCCGTCCCCGGTGGGCCAGAACCCGCCCGGGTTGTTCCACAGGTTGGAGATGCCGGCCTTGTGGCCGCCGATGTTCATGCCGAAGGCCACCACCACGATCCCGACCAGCAGGAACACGACGATGGCGCCCACCTTGAGCAGCGAGGCCCAGAACTCGAACTCGCCGAACGCGCGGGCCGACAGCAGGTTCACCGCCAGCACCACGGCCAGGGCGATCAGCACGGTGACCCAGGTCGGCACGGTCGGGAACCAGTACTGGACGTACAGCCCGACCGCCGACAGCTCGGCGATCCCGGTCAGCCCCCAGTTGAGCCAGTACAGCCACCCGGTGACGAAGGCAGCCTTCTCCCCGAAGAACTCCCTCATGTACGACACGAAGGCACCCGACGTGGCCCGGTGCAGCACCAGCTCACCGAGAGCCCGCATCAAGAAGTAGGCGATCACGCCGACGAAGGCGTAGCTGAACAGCAGCGCGGGCCCGACGTTGTGCAAACGGGACGCCGAGCCGAGGAACAGGCCGGTTCCGATGGCCCCCCCGATGGCGATCATCTGGACGTGCCGGCGGCCCAGCGACTGCTTGTAGCCGACCTGTTCGGCGTTGAGCGAGCTGGCGTGGCTCGAGCCGGAGCTCGCGCTGGTGTCGAGGTCTGTCATGGATCCCCTCCTGCGGGGGTGCGGCGTGGACGGCCCCGCGTGCCATTGGGAGGCGGGGGTGGTACGAGATGATGCGGGATCAGTCGGCTGCGCTGGGACTGTCCAAGCTGTCGGCCACAGCGTCGTGGACCTGGTCGAGATGGAAGCTCATGGCGTCCTCGGCCTCGAGCGATGCACCGCGGGCGATGGCAGCGGCGATGCTGCGGTGCTCGGCGTTCGAACTGCCCTGCCGGCCGTGGGAGAGGCGGTTCAGCCTCCCGGACTGCGTGCTCAGCGCGATCCGGATCGCCATCAGGACGTCCACGAACACGGCGTTACCGGAGGCCTTGGCGATGGCGAGGTGGAAGCTGGCGTCCAACCCCGTCCAGACGTCGGCATCCTGCTCGGCTTCCATCGCCGCGATCAGCTCCTGGATGGTGTTCAGGTGCTCCTCGGTCCGACGGACGGCCGCCAGGCCCGCCGCCGGAACCTCGATGTGCGGTCGCACCTCGAGGAGATCGGCCGCCGAGTAACGCCCGTACACGACCTGCGACGGCCGCTGGCCGACGACGAAGGTGCCCTTGCCGGTCCGGGTGACGGTGAGTCCGAGGGCAGCGCTGGCGCGTAGGACCTCGCGGATGACGGACCGGCTGACCGAGTACCGCGCGGCCAGCGCAGCCTCGGACGGCAGGCGGTCACCGATCCGGATGGAACCCGCAGCGACGCCGGCCTGGAGGTCGTCCAGAACGAAACCGACTGCGGTTTGACGCGGGAACGGCCTGCCCTCACCTGTACGGCTGTCTGACAGGTCGTCCACTCTCATCAGACTCTCAGCAAGCGCGGTCGGCGTCAACGGTCTGGCCGTTACGGGATGTGTCATCCCCGGCGGGCCGGCCGGGGTCGAGCAGGAGCGGTACGGTGGGCGCGGCATAGTGAGCGCCATGACCGACGCTGAAGCCCGCCTCGTCCGCGTTCGGGGTGCACTCCGAGGTGGGCCGGCTGCGCAAGGTGCTGGTGTGTGCTCCGGGTCTGGCGCACAGCCGCCTGACGCCGTCGAACTGCGACGACCTGCTGTTCGACGACGTGCTGTGGGTGGAGAACGCGATCCGGGACCA
This sequence comes from uncultured Actinomycetota bacterium, assembly GCA_963832435.1. Lineage (GTDB taxonomy): Bacteria > Actinomycetota > Actinomycetes > Propionibacteriales > Propionibacteriaceae > Microlunatus. Next base: position 357,186 of record CAWHTY010000009.1, on the reverse strand, counting down.
CCGGGACTTCATGGACGCCATGACCGGCCGCGGGATCGAGGTCGTCGAGCTGCACGACGTGTTGACCGAGACGGTGACGAACCCCGCGGCCAAGGCCTGGCTGCTGGACCGCAAGATCATCCCCAACGAGGTGGGGATCGGGCTGGTCGAGGACACCCGCGGCTTCCTGGACACCCTGGACCCCCGGACGCTGGCCCGGTACCTGATCGGCGGGCTGTCGGCGATCGACCTGCCCACCGACTTCCGCCACGACTACCTGCGGCTGATCCGCGACGCGCACGGGGTCGCGGAGTACCTGATGCCGCCGCTGCCCAACACCCTGTACACCCGGGACACGACCTGCTGGATCTACGGCGGGGTCACCCTGAACCCGCTGTTCTGGACGGCGCGGCTCGACGAGACGCTGCTGATGAAGGCGATCTACGCGTTCCATCCCGACTTCGTCGACGCCCGCGTGTGGTGGGGTGATCCGGAGGTGCACTGGGCGATGGCCAGCCTGGAGGGCGGGGACGTGCTCGTGCCCGGGAACCGCACGCTGCTGGTCGGGATGAGCGAGCGGACGTCGCGGCAGGCGATCACGCAGCTCGCCGTCACGCTGTTCGTGGCCGGAGCCGTCGACCGGGTGATCGTGGCCGGGATGCCCAAGATCAGGGCGGCCATGCACCTCGACACGGTGTTCACCTTCGCCGACGTGGATTGCGTGACCGCCTACCCGGACATCGTCGACAACATCTCGACGTTCACCCTCCTGCCCAAGGACACCACCCCGGGTCTGGAGGTGATCGAGGAGTCCAAGCCGTTCGTCGAGGTGGTGGCGCACGCCCTCGGCCTGGACCGGCTGCGGGTGGTCGAGACCGGCGGGAACGTGTACGAGACCGAGCGGCAGCAGTGGGACAGCGGCAACAACCTGGTCGCGCTCGAGCCCGGCGTGGTGATGGCCTACGACCGCAACACGTACACCAACACGCTGCTCGAGCGGGCCGGGGTCGAGGTGATCCCGATCGTCGGGGCCGAGCTCGGGCGCGGGCGCGGCGGGGGGCACTGCATGACCTGCCCCCTGGTCCGCGACGGCGTCGACTACTGAGCGGCGCCCGGCTCCGGGTCAGCGCTCAGCGCGGGGGGCGTGCACCACGGCCACCGGCCGGGTGGCCTCCTGCAGCACGGCGCGGCTGACCGAGCCGAGCAGGGCCCGGCCGATCGCGGTCCGCCCGCGGGTGCCGACGCAGGTGAGCACGGCGTCCTTGCCCGCCTCGATCAGCGCCACCGACGGGGCGCCCTCCAGGATGGAGATCTTCACTGGCACGGAGCTGTGCTCGGGACGCTGGACCCGGGTCAGCGACTCGTGGGCGATGGTCTCGGCCAGCGCCTGCTCCGAGCGCTGGAACTCCTGGATGAGCGCCGGCTCGGTCGGCCGGGCGAGCCACGGCACCCGGTAGACGCTGACCACGTGCAGCGTGGCGTCGCGGCACAGGGCGTCGTCCAGGGCCAGACCGAGGGCGGCGTCGCCGTGCGGCGACCCGTCGACCCCCACCACCACCGGGTCGCCGACCGCCGAGGCCGCCTCGAAGCCCGGGGGGATGACGTAGACCGGGCAGCTGGCCTTGGCCGACACCCGCACGCTGACCGAGCCGAGCATCCGGCCGCTGATCGCGCCCAGCCCGCGGCTGCCCACCACCAGTCCCGCGGAGTCCTTGGACACCTCGAGCAGCACGGCTGCCGGCGGGCCGTTCATCAGCCGGGTGGACACCGCCACCGAGTCGTCGTACCCGTGCGCGGCCGTCTCGGCGGCGACCAGCAGCTTCTCGGAGTAGTCCGCCAGCTCGTCGATGTCCGGGCGGGTCATCACCATCCCGTACGCGTCGGAGACGACCGGGATGGCGAGTCCGTGCACGAGCTCTACGGAGAACTCCCGCCGCCGGGCCTCGTCCATCGCCCACCGCAGGGCGGTGGCGCTCTCCTCGGAGCCGTCGATGCCGACGACCAGACGCTGGGACATGAACGGCCTCCCGCTGACAGCTGAACCCGAGTCTCCATAGTGCCAGCGCGAGCTCGGGAGCGGTACGGCCCAAGGACCTCTTGACGGCGGCCGAGGGCTCTAGACGCGCAGCGTCGACTCCTCCTGGTCCCCCAGGTCCAGCGGTTCGGCCGGTGGGTCGTCGATCGTGTCCCACAGGTCCACCAGCTCGGCGGGCCACACCCAGGCCCGGGTGGTGGTCAGCTCCTGGCGGGACCACCACCGGTGCTGCTGCAGGGTCAGCTGCTCCTCCTCGGTGTGGTCGGCGACGTCCACCGCGAAGGCTCGCACCCGGGTCAGGAAGAAGCTCTCCTCCTGCTCGATCACCTGGTCGGAGTACCCGTGCACGACCCGCCGGCGGGCCACCGGGCCGATCAGCTCGTCCTCGCCCAGCACGTACCCGGTCTCCTCGGCCACCTCGCGGACCGCAGCCTGCGCCTCGGTCTCCCCGGGGTCGATCCCGCCCCCGGGCGTGACCCACCAGCGGGACTCCTCGATCCCCGGGTCGCTGTCCTCGAACAGCAGGATCCGGTCAGCCGGATCGATCATGATCACCCGGGTGGTCCGCCGCACCTTCCGGACCCGGTCGGCCGGGTCGTCGGGCACGGTGAACACCCGCCCGGTCTCCTGCTCGCTCACCCGGCTCAGCCTACGGCGCCCCGGGACGCACCCCCTGTCCCTCCCCAAGAACCCGCGATTCGTCCAGATGCGGGCGAAGTTTCGCGTGGATCTGGACGAATCGCGGTAGGTGGGGAGGGGGCGCGGCCCGCATTTGGGCGGACGGCGACGGCGTCGATTCACGATTCGCTGTACTGTATGCGGATGGCTGCCGGGACTGCGACGCTCACCCACACGGCCGCTCTCGCCCGACTCGGCCATGCCCTGTCCGATTCCACTCGGGTCGGCATCCTGCTCGCGCTGCGCGAAGCGCCGGCCTGTCCCTCCGATCTGGCCGCCGCCCTCGGCGTCTCCCGCCAGGTCATGTCGAACCAGCTGGCCTGCCTCCGGGGCTGCGGTCTCGTCGAGGCGGTCCCCGACGGCCGGCGCTCCTGGTACCGGCTGGCGGACGCGCACCTCTCCCCGGCCCTGGACGAGCTGCTGCGAGTCGTCCTGTTCGTCGATCCGGACTGTTGCGCCGAGCGCGGGGTGCACCTGCTGATGATCATCTCCGGGTCGACCGACGCGCGCCGCCGCGTTCTCCAGCGCCGTATCCGGATGATTGTCACCGCCACGATCGGCTACAACCTCATCGAGGCCGTCATCGCGATCGCCGCCGGCACCGCGGCGTCGTCGGCCGCCCTGATCGGGTTCGGCCTCGACTCGGCGATCGAGGTCCTGTCCGCGGCCGCCGTGGGCTGGCAGTTCACCCGGCGGGATCCCGAGCGCTGGGAGGGCCCGGCGCTGCGGGTCATCGCCGTCGCGTTCTTCGCGCTGGCGGCCTACGTCACCGCCACGTCGGTGCTCGCCCTCCTCGGCCACCGCGAGGTGCAGCCCAGTACGGCGGGCATCGCCCTCACCGCGGTGAGCGTGACCGTGATGCCGTTCCTGTCCTTCGTCGAGCGCCGCGCCGGACGCGCCCTCGGGTCCGCCACCGCCGTGGCCGACTCGAAGCAGACGCTCATCTGCACCTACCTGTCCGCGGCCGTGCTCGCCGGACTGGTGCTGAACAGTCTCTTGGGCTGGTGGTGGGCCGACGCGATCGCCGGTCTGGTCATCGCGACCTTCGCCCTCCGCGAGGGCCGCGAGGCGTGGCTGGGCGACGCCTGCGCTACGTCGGTCGGCGTCATCCTGGACGCCGACCACGACAATCCCTCCCCCTGACCGAGGGGGGCGACAATCCCTCCCCCTGACCTAGGGGGGCACAGTTCCCGCGGGCCGCCGGCTCCGCCTCCGTGCCGCGCCTCATCGCAACCGGGCCCCGCTCCGACCGACCCCCTCCGACCGACCCGCACCTACCCGCGAATCGTCCAAGTGCACGCGAACTTCCGCGCCGATCTGGACGAATCGCGTGTACGTGGGAGGCAGAGGGCCGCGGGGAGGGGGTCGCGCGGCGGGCGGTCGACGGGTAGCGTGTCCCGGCACCCCCCACCCCGCCGAGCGATCGGAGGATCGACCGTGCCCAGCGCTGCCCCGGAAGCGGATCCCGCCCTCGACGCCGAGCGCCGTCACCTCGCAGACGCGCGCGCCGCGCTGGCCCGGATGCGGAGCCACACCGCCGGCCTGGAGGCCCTCGGCGGTGATCACGTGTCCACCCAGCACCTGAAGCAGGTGCTGTGGCGACGGATGAAGGCCCTGGAGGACGACCCGACGGTGCCGCTGTTCTTCGGTCGGCTGGACTACGCCCGGCGGCTGGGCGCCGAGTCCGACGAAACGCTCTACATCGGGCGGCGGCACGTGGTGGGCGAGGCCGGCGGGGAACCGTTGGTCATCGACTGGCGCGCGCGGATGGCCCGTCCGTTCTACCAGGCGCGGCCAGGCGAGCCGATGGGCGTCCGGCACCGACGCCGGTTCGGCTTCTCGCACGGCGCACTGACCGCGTACGAGGACGAGGACCTGACCGGCGCCGGTGGCGGGGGCACCTCGGATATCCTCGAGTCCGAGATCGAACGGCCCCGGACCGGCCCGATGCGCGACATCGTGGCCACCATCCAGCCCGAGCAGGACAGCATCGTCCGAGCGGCCCTGGACCGGTCGCTGTGCATCCAGGGCGCTCCCGGCACCGGCAAGACCGCGGTGGGCCTGCACCGGGCCGCCTACCTGCTGTACGCCTACCGCGACCAGCTGGCCCGCTCCGGCGTGCTGGTGGTGGGGCCCAACGACAGCTTCCTGTCCTACATCGCCGACGTGCTGCCGGCCCTCGGCGAGATCGACGCCACCCAGGCCACGGTCACGTCCCTGGTCTGCGGGGCGACCGGGGTCGACGTCCGCGGCCTCGACCCGGTCCCCTCGGCGGTGGTCAAGGGCGACGCCCGGATGGCGGAGGTCCTCCGGCGCGCGGTCTGGGGCAGCCTCGGCCGGCCCGAGGGGACCCTGGTGGTACCGCGCGGGGCGTACCAGTGGCGGGTGGCGGCGTATCTGGTCGAGGAGATCATGACCGAGCTGTGCGGCCGGGGGGTGCGCTACCAGGCCGGGCGGGCGATGCTGCCGCAGCGGCTCGCGCACCAGGTCCTGCTCAAGATGGAGGCGGCCGGGGACTCCCCCGACGACCGGGTGCAGAACGCGGTCGCCCGGAGCCGACCGGTCCGCGCCTACGCCGACGCGCTCTGGCCGACCCTCGACCCGGCCAAGGTCGTCCTTCGGCTGCTCACCGACCCCGCATTCCTGGCGGCCAGCGCGGACGGGGTGCTGAGCGAGCAGGAGCAGGCGCTGGTCCGCCCGGTGAAACCGACCCGCTCGGTGGGTGCCGCCCGCTGGAGCCTCGCCGACGCCGTGCTGATCGACGAGGCGGCCGACCTGCTGAACCGCACTCCGAGTCTGGGACACGTGATCGTCGACGAGGCCCAGGACCTGTCGCCGATGCAGCTGCGGGCCGTGGGGCGCCGGGCCAGCACCGGGTCGGTCACCGTGCTCGGCGACCTCGCCCAGGCCACCACCCCATGGGCCACCCGCTCGTGGCGGGAGTCGCTCACCCACCTGGGCCACGGCGACGCCGAGGTGGAGGAGCTGGTCGCGGGCTTCCGGGTCCCGGGCGCGGTGATCGACTTCGCGGCCCGGTTGCTGCCGCGGATCGCCCCGGCCCTCACCCCGCCGCATTCGGTCCGTCGACACCGCGGCGAGCTGGACCTGCGCCGGGACCCGGCCGCCCTGGTCCCGGCCGTCCGGGCGGCGCTGCTGAACGAGGGCACGGTGGGTGTGATCGTCGCCGACGCGGCGGTGCCCGGAGCGCAAGGGCAGCTGGCGGCGGCCGGGATCGGCCACGACCTGCTGGGCGAGGGGGCGGAGGTCTTCGACGCCCGGGTGGACCTGGTGCCGGCCTCGCTGGCCAAGGGGCTGGAGTTCGACCACGTCGTGCTGCTGGAACCGGCCGCGATCGTGGCCGGCGAGCCCGACGAGACGACCGGGCTACGCCGGCTGTACGTCTGCCTGACCCGGGCCGTGACGTCCCTGGTAGTGGTGCACGGCGAGGACCTGCCCGCCGCCCTCGCCGCCTGATCAGCCTGATCAGCCTGATCAGCCTGATCATCCTGATCACATTAGGGTGAGGTGCCCACCCGCCGCCCCGACGTCCAGCCGGACCCGGGCGCCGAGCGGTACGGGCAGGTTGCGTGCCCCGTGGCCGACTCCGAACCCGGCCAGCACCGGCACCCTCAGGCCCGCCAGTCGGTCGGCCACCACCGCCGACACCACCTCCGGCCCGTCGCGGCCGGTGAACTCCCCGACCACCACGCCGACGACCGCGGCCAGCCACCCGGACCGGGCGAGCTGGGTCAGCATCCGGTCCACCCGGTAGCCGGACTCCTCCACGTCCTCGCAGACCATCACCACCGGCTCGTCCGGCGGCGGCTCGACGCCCACGTCTGAGGCCAGCAGGCTGAGGTTCCCGCCCCACAGGCGGCCGGTGGCCGTCCCCTCGACGACGGCGTGCGGCGCGCTGCCGAGCAGGCGGCCGGGCGCCGGCCTCCCGGTCAGCAGACGTCGCAGGGCGTCGACGGTCGGCCCGTCCGCCAGCTGCTGGACCGACCCCGCCACCGGCCCGTGCAGCGTGACCTGGCCGAGCTCCCGTCCGATCCGGCTGTGCAGGGCGGTGATGTCGGAGAACCCGATGAGGTGCTTCGGGCCCGCGGAGCGCAGCGCGCCATAGTCGACCAGGTCGACCATCCGCTGCGCGCCGTAGCCACCGCGCGCGGCCCACACCGCCCGGGCGCCCGGATCGACCCAGGCCGCGGTGAGGTCCGCGGCGCGGGTCGCGTCGTCGGCGGCCAGGTACCGCAGGCGCGGGTGCCGGCCCCAGGTGTGCGGCGTGTACCGCACCCGTAGGCCCCAGCTCTGGATCACCGCGACGCCGGCGGCCAGCCGTTCGGCGTCACACGGACCGCTCGGCGCCACCACGGCGACCGTGTCGCCAGGCTGCAGCGCCGTCGGCCAGCGCCGGTCACCCAACGGACGCTTGCTCCACCAGCGGCAACCGGACCTGGAAGCGGGTGTTCCCCGGCTCCGACACCACCCGCAGGTCGCCCCGGTGCCGTTGCGCGATCACCCGGTAGGAGATGTCGAGGCCGAGCCCGGTCCCCTCGCCCACCGGCTTGGTGGTGAAGAACGGTTCGAAGATCTTGCTTTGCAGGTCCTTCGGCACCCCGACACCGGTGTCGCAGATCTCGACCAGCGCGCGGTCGCCGTCCAGCGCCGTGCGCAGGGTCAGCGTGCCGCCGTCCGGCATGGCCGCCACCGCGTTGTCGATCAGGTTCGTCCAGACCTGGTTCAGCTCCCCCGGGTAGGCCGGCACCAGCGGCAGGTCGGGGGCGAAGTCCTTGACCACGGTGATCCCGCCGGCCTGGACGATCTTGTGGTGCAGCATCGTCAGGGTGCTCTTGAGGCCCTCCCGCAGGTCGACCTCCGCGTGCGGCGCCCGGTCCAGCTGGGAGTACTGCCGCGCGGCGTTGACGAGGTGCGAGATGCGGTCGGTGGAGTCTTCGATCTCGCTCATCAACAGCTCGGTCTCCAACGCGTAGGTCACCCAGCCGACACCGTCGGGGAACAGCTCGTCGGGGATCGCGGCGGCCAGCTCGGTCAGCCAGCCGGCGTCGACCCCAGCCGCGACCAGCGTCGGCGCGAGATCCCAGGCGTTGCCCACGCCCCGCTCCTCCAGCCAGTCCCCCAGCGAGTCCTCCGCGTCGGCGGTCGCCATCGCCGACAACGACGACCGGCCGGTCTTGGCCATCTTCTCGACCGCGCTTTCCTGCAGCTCGGTCAGCTTCCAGAGCACAGCCGGGTCCAGCTTCTTGGTGGCCAGGTGGGCGAGCTTGCGGCGCATGTGGGAAACCTTCTCCCGCAGCGCGGCGGTGGCCCGGACGGCCGCCGAGGCCGGGTTGTTCAGCTCGTGGGTCAGGCCGGCGGCCAGCCGCCCGAGCGAGAGCAGCCGCTCCCGCTGGGAGATCAGCGTCTGGGTCGAGCGCCAGCCGACGGTCAGACCCTCCAGCAGGTGCATGGCCATCGGGAACCAGACCCGGACCTTCTCTCCGAACGTCTCGGCCTCGATCACCCAGAACTCCGCGTCAGTGACGGCGTACATGGAGTTCAGGTAGGTGGGCGCGTCGACGCTGCGGATGAAGGACATGGTGGACCCGCCGTACACGCCGCGCTGCTCGGTGTGGGTGGTCTCGACCTCGGTCCCCTCGACCAGCTTGCGGACCGAGATGGTTCCCCCGAGCAGGATGAACAGGCAGGTCGCCGGCTCGCCCTGGCCGTAGACGAGCGAGCCACGCTGCCGCGTCTCCACCCGGCCGTTGGAGGCCAGCCAGTCCAGCTGCTCAGGCTCCAATGCCTCGAACAGGAACAACGTCCGCAGCTCGTCGGGGCTGAGCCGCGGCACCTCGGTGGTCGCGGACGTTTCGGACTCCCCAGACACCCCTGACAGCCCTGACACCCCTGACGGCCCCGATGACCCTGATGACTCGGACATGGTCGGCTTCCTTCTTACTGCTCGGCGAGATAGCGGTGGACGAGGGTGACGGCGAGCGCCCCCTCGCCGACGGCGGAGGCGACCCGCTTGACCGACTGGGAACGGACGTCGCCCGCCACGAACACGCCGGGGACGCTGGTCTCCAGCAGGTACGGGTCGCGGTCGAGGTCCCACCCCGGCGGCCGGTCCGGACGCGCCAGCTCCGGGCCACTCTTGATGAAACCCGCATCATCGCGGATGAATTCCGGCGGCAGCCAGTCGGTCAGCGGGGCGGCCCCGATGAAGATGAACAGGTGCTCGGCGTCGACCACCTGCTGAGCGCCGTCGGTGGTGTCGAGCAGCGTGACGCAGCGGAGGTGGTCGTCACCGTCGCACTTGCAGACCGCCGTGTTCAGCCGGACGTCGATGGTGTCGATGCTTCGGATCTGCTCGATCAGGTACGACGACATGGATCGCTCCAGGGAGTCGCCGCGGACCGCCAGGGTCACCTTCGACGCGTGCTGGGAGAAGAACACGGCGGCCTGGCCGGCGGAGTTCGCGCCGCCGACGATGATCACGTGGTCACCCCGGCAGGACGCCGCCTCGGTGGCCGCGGACCCGTAGTAGACGCCCCGGCCGACCAGGTCGTCGACCCCGGCGGCGTCGAGCTGCCGGTAGCTCACTCCGGTGGCCAGCACCACGCTGTGCGCGCCGATGACCAGGCCGTCGTCCAGGGTCACCTCCCGGGCGGGGCCCTTCGCCGCCAGCCCGGCCACCCGGCGCGCGGTCAGGATCTCCGCTCCGAACCGCAGCGCCTGCCGCCGGGCCCGGTCGGTGAGGGCGCTGCCCGACACCCCGTCCGGGAAGCCGAGGTAGTTCTCGATCCGGGAGGACTGGCCGGCCTGGCCGCCGGCCGCGCTGCTCTCCACCACCACGGTCCGCAGCCCCTCGCTCGCCGCGTAGACCGCCGCGCCCAAACCGGCCGGCCCGCCCCCGACGATGACGAGGTCGTAGAAGTCGATGCCGGGCGTGGTGCTGAGCCCGACCGCGTCGGCCAGCTCGGCCAGGGCCGGCCGGACCAGCGGCCGACCGTCGGCGGTGATCACCACGGGGACCTGGCTCGGGTCGGCCCCGGCGGCGCTGAGCAGCCGGGCGCCGTCCGGGTCGTCCACCCGGTACCAGCGGTACGGCACCTGGTTGCGGGCCAGGAAGTCACGGACCTCGTAGGAGGCCGGGGACCACGGGTGGCCGAGGATCTTGATCTTGTGCTCGGCGGGTTGGCCCTCGCGGCGCCACATGCCGATCAGGTCGTCCACCACCGGGTAGAGCTTCTCCTCCGGCGGCTCCCAGGGCTTGAGCAGGTAGTGGTCGATGTCGACGACGTTGATCGCGGAGATGGCAGCGTCGGTGTCGGCGTACGCGGTCAGCAGGGCCCGGCGGGCCCGCGGCACGAGGTCCATGGCCTGCTCCAGGAACTCGATGCCGTTCATCCGCGGCATCCGGTAGTCGGCCAGGATCGCCGCCACCTGGTCACCCCGCAGGACGACCTCGCGGATGGAGGCCAGCGCCTCCTCACCCGAGGAGGCCCGCAGGATCCGGAACTCCTCCCCGTACCGTCGGCGCAGGTCCCGGGCCACGGCTCGCGACACCGACGCGTCGTCGTCGACGGTCAGCAGAACCGGCCTGGCGGGCCGCGCAGCGCGCGTCTGATCAGTCACGAGCGGACCCGGTGGGACACGATCCCTCACGCACCGACCCCGTCGGGATAGCACCAGCGCCAGGTCTCCCCCGGCTCGGCCGAGGTGACCACCGGGTGGCCGGTGGCGCGGCCGTGGGCACTCGCGTGCTGGGCGGGCGAGGAGTCGCAGCAGGCGACGTGGTCGCAGGCCAGGCAGCGGCGCAGGTGCACCCAGCGGCCGCCGAGCGGCAAGCAGTCCTCGCACTCGGCCCGGAAGCCGGCGGGGGCCGGCGTCAGCGGCGCCGCGTCCAGATGCTCGCAGGTGGACATCGTGGGCTCCCTTCGTCGGGCACCATCCTCTCCCCGCCGCCAAACGGGCCGGCCGGGGGTCACCGCCTGCTCAGCGCGGCTGCCAGACCTTGCGGCGGCGCAACCCGGCGGCGTGCAGGCGGGCCACGATCTCCCGGCTCGTCACCTCCTGCGCGCCGGCCGCCACCGCCGCGGCGTACCGCTCGGAGATGACGTCGTAGTGGTCGCGGTCGAACGCCCGCCGGGGGATGCCGAGCGCCGCGGCGAAGGCGTGCAGCTCCGCGTACGAGGTGTCGCTGACCAGGTGCGACCAGAGCCGGCCGTGGCCCGGCCAGGTGGGCGGGTCGATGAGGACGGTCACGCGGTGGCCGGGCCCGCCCGCCCAACGGCGTCGTCGATCAACCTCCGCCAGGCCCCGACTAGCTCGGGGTCCACGTACGCCTTCCAGGACCCGAGGGGGCGGGCCGGCGAGCCGATGTGGAAGGCCCGGACCCCGGCTCGGGCCAGCCAGGGGACGTGCTCGGGCAGCAGCCCGCCGCCGGCCATCACCACCCGCCGGGCGAAGGCGTCGGAGCGGACCCGCTGCACCAGGTCGTCGAGGCCCTCGGTCACCCCCCGCGCCGATCCGGCCGTCAGCACCTGGTCCAGACCGGGCAGTCGGCGCAGGGTGCGCCAGGCCCGGTCGGTGGAGATGCACGCGTCCACCGCCCGGTGGAAGGTCCAGCCGAAGTCCGGCTGCTCGCCGACAATCTCGGCCACCACCGCCGCGTCGATCTCGGTGTGCGCGTTGAGGAACCCCAGCACCACACCGTCGGCCCCCACCGACCGGTAGCTGCTCAGCAGCCCCCTCAGCCGGACGACCTCACCGCCGTCGGTGCCGTAGCCCTCCCGCAGCCGCAGCATCACCCGGATCGGCAGCGTGGTGACGCGGCGCACCTGGCCGACCAGGCTCGGCTCGGGGGAGGTGCCGTCGAGGTCCATGCTGCCGACCAGCTCGATCCGGTCGGCCCCACCCTCGGTGGCCCGCTCGGCGTCCGCGGCGTGCTGCGCGATCACCTCCAGCAGACCGGTCACGCGGCACCGCCGCTGTCCCCGCCGGCCTGCGAGGGACCCGACGGACCGTCCAGCTCGGCGATGGTGGCCAGCGACGGGCCGCAGACCTCCCGCAGCTCGACCGAGACCAGCTCGGCCTCCGCCAACGCGCGGGTGACGTTGCGGTGCCCCAGCTTGGCCAGGTCGTCGTCGCTCCAGCCGCGGTCGGCGAGGGCCGCCAGCAGCGCGGGGTAGGTGCTGACGTCCTCCAGCCCGGTCGGGGTCTCCGTCACCCCGTCGTAGTCCCCGCCGAGACCGACGTGGTCGATCCCGGCGACGTCGCGGATGTGCTCGCAGTGGGCCACCACATCGGCCAGCGTGGCCTCCGGTGGCGTCGCCCCCCGGCTGCGGGCGAACGCCGTCATCGCGTCCAGGTCCCGGTCGTCGACCCCGGCGGCACGGGCGTCGGCCTGCAGCTCCAGCCGCCAGTCCGCCACCCGCTGGCTGACGAAGGCCGGCACAAAGGTGACCATGCAGACCCCGCCGTTGTCGGGCAGCCGGGCCAGCACGTCGTCGGGGACGTTCCGCGGGTGGTCGCAGACCGCCCGGGCCGAAGAGTGGGAGAACACGACCGGCGCGGCGGTGGTCTCCAGGGCGTGCGCCATGGTGGTCGGGGCGGTGTGGGACAGGTCGACCAGCATCCCCAGCCGGTTCATCTCCCGGACCACCTCGCGGCCGAACTCGGTCAGCCCGCCCGCCGCCGGCTCGTCGGTGGCCGAGTCGGCCCAGGGGGTGTTCTCGTTGTGGGTGAGGGTGAGGTAGCGGACGCCGAGCCGGTAGAGGCTGCGCAGTGTGCCGAGGGAGTTGTCGATGGAGTGCCCACCCTCGGCCCCCATCAGGCAGCCGAGCGGACCGCCCGCCGCGAGCACCGACCGCAACCCGTCGGCGTGGGTGACCAGCACCAGGTCGTCGGGGTAGTGACCGATCATCGAGTAGACGGCATCCACCTGCTCCAGGGTCGCGGTGACCGCCTGCTGGCCGGTCAGCGCACAGGGCACGAACACCGACCAGAACTGGGCCGCCAGCCCGCCGGCGCGCATCCGGGGCAGGTCGGTGTGCAGCCGGGGCTGGCTGCGGGCGATGTCGGTGGCCCCGAAGTCGTACCCCACCTCCCGCATCCGCCACGGGAGGTCGTTGTGGCCGTCCACCACTGGAGTCACCATGGGGTCATTGTCGCGTTTCGCGGCCGTCATCAGCCCACCGGCACGATGGACTCGACGATCGCGTTGTAGTCGTCCAGCAGGGTCAGGTCGGGCAGCGGCGTCGGCCAGGCCGAGGTGCGCCAGCCCGGCGGGGGTCGGTCGGTGTCGTAGGTCCAGCGGCCGACGGCGGCCGGCTGGGGCGGGCCGAGTCCGGCGGCCGCCGGGGTCGTGCGCCGCACCGGCAGCCGGGCCAGCGTGGTCGCCCCGGGGAGGACGACGTCGACGCTGCGGGCGGCCGCGGGCAGCGCGGGGAAGGTGGTGGTCACGGTGGCCGCGCCGCCGGCCTTGCGGAGACCGGCGGCCCAGATCCCGAAGCCGGTGCACAGGCACTCCACGTACCGGGGGCCGCGGATCCGGGCCGTCATCCAGACCGCGCCGAGGGTGGTCGACCCGATCCGCAGCCGGGGGCCGCTCGCCGAGGACGGGTTGTAGACCAGCCAGTCCTCGGTCAGGTCCTGGGCGATGGGGGCGCCGCGCGGTACCAGGTCGAAGGCCGGCTGGTCGGCCAGGGCGCGGACCGTCCAGCGCAGGGAGGTGTGCCGAGGGCCGGCCTCGATGGCGTCAACGGTGATGCTCAGCACCCGGCGCGGGCGACCCCGGACGTCGACCGCCAGCACGTACGGGGAGGTCAGCGGGGCCGCCTCGTCGACCGGCCGTCGCAGGTCGGTGGGCTGTCGGGCGGTGGGGACCTGGCCGAGCGGGCTGATCGGGACCTGCGGGATGACCGGCATGGTGGTGAAGTCGACGTCGACCTGCGCGGTCCGGGCCGGCAGCTCCGGGTAGGTGACCTGGAGCAGCCGGGTCTCCCCGATCCGCAGGGTCAGCTGGGCGGCCCACAGTGGGGTGCAGAGGCAGCGGTTGAACTGCAGCCGGCTCTTCAGGCTGATCGGCCGGTAGACGCGGCGGGCGGCCGGGTCGACCAGCAGGATCTCGATCCCGCCCGGGCTGTCGCTGGCCAGGCCCAGGTCGACCGCCCCCGGCAGGTCGTCGCCCGGCTTGAGCCCGGGGGCTGAGAGCGGGGTCACCGACCAGTCGAGCACCGTGGCCCCGGCGAGGCGACGGACGGCGTGCACGGCGTACCGGCTGGTGACGCGCAGCCCCTCCGCGGTCGTCCAGACCCCCTCACCGGCCACCGGCAGGTTCGGGTCGGTGGCCTCCGGTGGGGCGGGCGCGGCGCTGGGCCGGTACGGCTCGCGGCTGGGGAACAAGCCCGGCTCCTCGGCCGACCAGCTGCACCCGGCGAGGACCGCGACGGCGAGCAGTCCTGCGACCCGCCGGCGGCCCGGCCGCGGGCGGCGCAGCAGGCCCGTCCGTCGTCGGACGCCTCGCGGCATGGCCCGATGCTAAGCCCGAGCGGGCCGGCGGTGGGCCGGGACGACGAAGGCGGCCCCCCGGGTCGGGGGACCGCCTTCGCGAGCCGCTCAGCGAGTGAGCGGATCTGACCAGCTGTGGCTCAGACGGGACTCAGAAGTCCATCCCGCCCATGCCCGGGTCGCCGCCGCCCGGAGCGGCCGTGGCCTTCTCCGGCTTGTCGGCGATGACGGCCTCCGTGGTGAGGAACAGGGCCGCGATCGAGGCTGCGTTCTGCAGCGCGGACCGGGTCACCTTGGCCGGGTCGATGACGCCGGCCTTGACCAGGTCGACGTACTCGCCGGTGGCCGCGTTCAGGCCCTCGCCGTCGGGAAGGTTGCGCACCTTCTCGGCCACCACTCCGCCCTCGAGGCCGGCGTTGATGGCGATCTGCTTCAGCGGCGCCTCGGCGGCGATGAGCACGATCTGGCCGCCGATCGCCTCGTCACCGGTGAGGTCGAGCTTCACGTTCTTCGCGGCCTGCAGCAGGGCGACGCCGCCACCGGCGACGATGCCCTCCTCGACGGCCGCCTTCGCGTTGCGCACCGCGTCCTCGATCCGGTGCTTCCGCTCCTTCAGCTCGACCTCGGTGGCCGCGCCGACCTTGATCACCGCAACGCCGCCGGCCAGCTTGGCCAGCCGCTCCTGCAGCTTCTCGCGGTCGTAGTCGGAGTCGGAGTTCTCGATCTCGGTGCGGATCTGGTTGACCCGGCCGGCGATCTGGTCGGAGTCCCCGGCGCCCTCGATGATGGTCGTCTCGTCCTTGGTCACCTGGACCTGGCGAGCCCGGCCGAGCAGCTCGATCCCTACGCCGTCGAGCTTGAGGCCGACCTCCTCGGAGATGACCTGGCCGCCGGTGAGGATGGCGATGTCGGTCAGCATGGCCTTGCGGCGGTCGCCGAAGCCCGGCGCCTTGACGGCCACGGACTTGAAGGTGCCCCGGATCTTGTTCACGATCAGGGCGGCCAGCGCCTCTCCGTCGACGTCCTCGGAGATCACGACGAGCGGCTTGCCGCTCTGCATGACCTTCTCCAGGATCGGCAGGACGTCCTTGAGGTTGCTGACCTTGGAGTTGACGATCAGCACGTACGGGTCGTCGAGCACGGTCTCCATGCGCTCGGTGTCGGTGACGAAGTAGGGCGAGATGTAGCCCTTGTCGAACCGCATGCCCTCGGTGAGCTCGAGCTCCAGGCCGAAGGTGTTGGACTCGTCGACGGTGATGACACCTTCCTTGCCGACCTTGTCCATGGCCTCGGCGATGATCTCGCCGACCGAGGTGTCGCCGGCGGAGATGGAGGCGGTGGCAGCGATCTGCTCCTTGGTCTCCACGTCCTTGGCGGTGCTGGCCAGCTGCTCGACGAGCGCGGCCACGGCCTTCTCGATGCCGCGCTTCAGCGCCATCGGGTTCGCGCCGGCGGTCACGTTGCGCAGACCCTCGCGCACCATGGCCTGGGCCAGCACGGTGGCGGTGGTGGTGCCGTCACCTGCGACGTCGTCGGTCTTCTTGGCGACCTCCTTGACGAGCTCGGCCCCGATCTTCTCGTAGGGGTCCTCGAGCTCGATCTCCTTGGCGATGCTCACGCCATCGTTGGTGATGGTCGGGGCACCCCACTTCTTCTCGAGCACGACATTGCGGCCTTTGGGGCCCAAGGTCACCTTGACGGCGTCGGCGAGCTGGTTCATGCCTCGCTCGAGGCCGCGTCGCGCCTCGGTGTTGAACTGGATGAGTTTGGGCATGTTCTCCGCGAGTCCTCCCGCGTGCAGGCGGCAGCGCCGCCGGCTAGTTGAGGTATGGGATGGTTGTTGGGGTCGTGCGGATCCGACAGCGATGCCCGCGACGGACGGGCCCGGGGGCCCTCACCGCTGCTGGAGGTGGCACTCTCGCATGGAGAGTGCTAATGCCCTTTTTAGCACTCGCCCCTAGGGAGTGCAAACACCTGACCGTCCGGACGCGTGCGGGTTTGGGCGGCGTCCGGCAATGGGCCCCTCACACGGCGGGCCCGGATGGCTTCGGCTGGCTCATCAGGCCACCCGCCGGCCGCGGCCGCACCGGGTGGGCGGGCCGGCACCCGAGCGCTCAGAGGCCGTGGCCGAACCGGAAGACGGGGTCGGCGGTGGCGAACGGCATGTCGCTGGGGCTGTCCGCCACCGCCTGAGGCGAGGACGGCAGGTCGAACGGCAGCCGGCCCCGCGCCTGAGCCACACCGAGCAGCACGTCGACCACCGCGTCGTCGGAGGCGCCGAACTCGACCACGAAGGCGGCGGCGGCGTGCGCGATCTCCGGCACCACCGCCGGACGGTCGAGGAACAGCACGACGATGGTCGGCAGCTGGGCGCAGACCCCGAGGATCCGCTGCCGCTCCGTCTCGGGCAGGTCCAGCCGGCCGGCGTGGAAGTGCGCCTCGAACCCGCCCGGCCGAGGGTCGAACGGCGCCTCCAGCCGCAGCACGGCGAGGTCGGCGTCAGCCGGGTCGGCGACGACGGCGCCCAACCGGGCCGCAGGCCCTGGGCTGATGTTCTCCACGTACACGGAGAGGCCGGGTCGCAGCGGCAGGGCGGCGGGGCCGTCATCGGCCTCGGTCAGCCGGGTGATGGCCGCGCGCTGGGCCGCCGCTCCCTCGGCCCGGAAGTCGGCCCGACCCACCACGCCCGGCGCTCGGCCCTCGTCGACGTACGGGTCGTCGAACAGGCCGAGCAGGAACTTCTCCCGCAGCAGCCGGCGGACCGAGACGTCGATGCGCTCCTCGGGGACCCGACCGGACCGGACCAGCTCCACGACCAGCTCCGGTCGGCACTCGCCCCCGAACTGGTCGCAGCCGGCTTCGATGATCCGCTGGGCGCGCTCCAGCTCGCTGAGGCCCTCGGCGCCCCAGGCCCGGGCCGGCATCGGCTGGCCCATGATGACGGCGTCGGTGACCAGCCCCCAGTCCGTGCACACGATCCCGTCGAACCCGAGCTGGTCGCGGAGCAGGTCGGTGATGATGCCCCGGTTGAAGGCGAACCCGACCTCCTCGTGACCCGTGCCGACAGGCATCCCGTAGTAGGGCATCAGCTGGCGGGTCCCGGCCGCGATCGCCGCCTTGAACGGCTGCAGGTGGTACTCGAACTTGTCGCCGGGGTAGACCTGCTCGCGGCCGTAGGCGAAGTGTGGATCCTCCCCGTCCAGCTGAGGTCCGCCGCCGGGAAAGTGCTTGGTGATGCAGGAGACCGAGTCCGGACCGAACTCGGCACCCTGGAAGCCGCGCAGGTAGGCGACCACCAGTCGGGACGTCAGCTCGGCGTCCTCCCCGAACGTCATCCCGATCCGGGCCCAGCGGGGCTCGGTGGCCAGGTCGATCTGCGGGTGCAGGGCGACCCGCAGGCCGACGGCGACGTACTCCTGGCGGGCCACCTCGGCGTACCGCTCGACCAGGGCCTCATCGCCCAGTGCGGCGAACCCCAGCGACTGCGGCCACTGCGAGAAGGCGCCGGCCAGGAACTCGGTGCCGGGGTTGTTGACGAAGGCGTGCCGGGGGTCGGTGGACAGGCTGACCGGAATGCCCAGCTCGGTGTCCGCCGCAACCCGCTGCACCTCGTTGTGCCACCGGGCCAGCGCGGCCACGTCGTCGATCTGGCCGAACAGGTTGAAGTGGTTCAGCCGCTGCTCCTGGATCACCGCCACGGTGGCCGGGCGCCCGGACGGGTCGCCCTCTTCGACCAGCGTCCCGCCCGGCCCCATCGCGATCATGTCGTGGAACATCAGCCCGGCCTTGTCCGCCAGGCTGAGCCGCGGCAGCAGGTCGGCGACTCGGTCCTCGACCGGGCGGGCGGGGTTGCGGTACGGGACGTCGTCGTCGGCCATGGCCCGACCGTATCCGCCGGGCTCCGGCGCCACCGGCACCCCCGGGCCCGCACGGACGGGAATGCATAGCGGGACGAGGCGGTTGCCACCATTCATGGCGCAGCAGGAGATCACCCGGGCCTCGGTCGGCCTCCGCTCCGAGCGCGGGCCGGTGCTCGGCTCGATCATGCTGAGCGTGGGCCTCATCGCCATCGACGCGACCATCCTGGCCACCGCGGTCCCCTCGATCGTGGCCGACCTGGGCGGGTTCAACCAGTTCCCGTGGCTGTTCTCGATCTTCCTGCTCGCCCAGGCGGTGTCGGTCCCGATCTTCGCCAAGTTCTCCGACCTGGTCGGCCGGAAGCCGGTGATGCTGATCGGCATCGCGGTCTTCGTGCTCGCCTCCGTGCTGTGCGGGCTGGCCTGGAGCATGCCCGCGCTGATCGTGTTCCGCGGGCTGCAGGGTCTCGGGGCCGGCGCGGTCCAGCCGACCAGCATGACGATCATCGGCGACCTGTACTCGGTGGCCGAGCGGGCCACCGTCCAGGGGTACGTGGCCAGTGTGTGGGCGATGTCCTCGGTCATCGGCCCGACCCTCGGCGGGATCTTCGTCGACTTCGTGAACTGGCGCTGGATCTTCTTCGTCAACATCCCGATCGGCATCGTGGCCGCCTGGATGCTGCAGCGGCGCTTCCACGAGGACGTGCAGCGGCGGCCGCACCGGATCGACTACACCGGCGCCGTGTTGTTGACCCTCGGCAGCTCCGCGGTCATCTTCGGCCTGCTGGAGGGTGGGGTGCTGTGGCCGTGGCTGTCCGCGCCGAGCCTGGGCATCCTGGGGGCGGGCGTGGCCGTGCTGGTCGGGTTCGGGCTGGTGGAACGCCGGGCCGCCGAGCCGATGATCCCGGGCTGGATCTTCCGGCGGCGACTGCTGAACAGCACCAACCTGGTCAGCCTGGCCGTGGGGGTGATGCTGATCGGGCTCACCTCCTACGTGCCGCTGTACGTCCAGGGCGTGCTCGGCACCGGGGCCCTGGTGGCCGGGTTCGCCCTGGCCGGGCTGACCCTGGGCTGGCCGATCGCCGCCTCGCTGGCCGGCCGGCTGTACCTGCGGGTCGGCTTCCGCAGCACCGCCCTGATGGGAGCCGGGCTGGCGGTGGTCGGGGCGCTCCTGCTGCTGCTGGTCTCGCCGCAGAGCAGCGTGCTGCAGGTGGGCGCGACCTGCTTCGTGATCGGGCTCGGGATGGGCCTGCTGGCCAGCCCGACGCTGGTCGCGGCCCAGAACGCGGTCGACTGGGAGCACCGTGGCGTGGTGACCGGGACCAGCATGTTCGCCCGGTCGATGGGGAGCGCGGTCGGGATAGCCGTCTTCGGCGCCATCGCCAACGCCTCCCTGGCCGGGCGCCTCGGTGGCCACGGGACGACCAGCAGCTCCGACATCCCGGCTCCGGCCCTGGATGCCGCTCTGCAGCAGGTCTTCGCCGGCGCCACGGTGGTGGCGGGGGTCCTGGTGGTCGGGGTGCTGCTGATGCCCCGCAAGGAGAGCCTGGTCGACGCCTGAACGACGCGCACCGCGGCCGGGCCGTGCGTGCGCGGTTCCGGGCCCCGGGTGGCCGGCGGCTCAGTCGGCGCTGAGCTCCTCGTCCTCCCGGGGGGCCAGCTCGGTGACCAGCGGCACCACATCGGCGATCGAGTCGACGATCCGGGTCGGGCGGTACGGGAACAGGCCCACCCGCTCCCGGGTGGTCGACCCGGTCAGCACCAGGACGGTCCGCAGCCCGGCCTCGATGCCGGCGATCACGTCGGTGTCCATCCGGTCCCCGATCATCACCGTGGACTCGGAGTGGCCGTCGATCGCGTTCAGCGCGGACCGCATCATCAACGGGTTGGGCTTGCCGACGAAGTACGGCTCGATGCCGGTCGCCCGCGTGATCATCGCGGCCACCGAGCCGGTCGCGGGCAGCGAACCCTCCGGCGACGGGCCGGTCGCGTCGGGGTTGGTGGCGATGAACCGCGCGCCGCGCTCGATCAGGCGGATGGCGCGAGTGATCGCCTCGAACGAGTACGTCCGGGTCTCGCCGAGCACCACGTAGTCGGGGTCGGTCTCGGTCATCACGAACCCGATGTCGTGCAGGGCGGAGGTCATCCCCGCCTCCCCGATCACGTACGCCGACCCGCCGGCGCTCTGGTCGGCCAGGAACTTCGCGGTGGCCAGAGCCGAGGTCCAGATCCGGTCCTCCGGCAGGTCGATCCCGCTGCGCAGCAGCCGGGCCCGCAGGTCCCGCGCGGTGTAGATCGAGTTGTTGGTCAGGACCAGGAAGCGCCGCTCGGTGCGCTGCAGAGTCTCGATGAAGTCGCTTGCCCCGGGGATGGCCTGCTGCTCGTGCACCAGCACGCCGTCCATGTCGGTGAGCCAGCAGGCGACAGATCGCGGTTCGGTCATGGGGCCAGCGTGTCAGGACCCCCGCGGCGTCAGCCACGCACCCGGGAGGGTGCCGCGACGGCCGTCCCGGCTACCTCAGATCGGTGGGCGGGCCCGGTCGCGCCGGTGACGGCCCGGCCCGCCGGCCGAACCGCCGCACCAGCAGCGAGGACGCGGAGAAGGCGACCCCGGTCACCCCGGTGACCAAGGTGGCCAGCCAGTAGTCGACGAAGCCGCTGATCCGGGCGGTGCCGGGGTCGTCGGCTCGGTAGCGGATCTCCACCGGGTGTCCGACCGGCCAGTCCCAGCTGCTGCTGGCCGCGGCGGGGGTGAAGGTGACCTCGCGGCCCTCCCGCGTCTGGAACCGCACCGTGGGCCGGTACACCCGGCTGCAGGACCGGTCGCTGCCGGTCCCGCTGCAGCTCCGGCTGCTGCTGACCGACACCACGGTGCCGTCGGCGGGCAGGCTGCCGCTCAGGAACCGGAGGGTGCCGGCGGTGACGACCGCGCAGGCGATCAGCAGCCCGATCCCGACGAGCCCGAAGACCGCGACGAGAACCCGGACGGTGGTCGGGCCCACCGGCCCGCGGCTGCGCAGGCGCCGACGTCCACGCACGGTCACCCATGGCACGCTAACGCCCGGGCCGTCGGCCGGGGCGGATCTCGGTGCCAGACTCCCCCCATGGTGCAGAACCGGCTCCCCGACCCCGCTGTCGTGGTGCTGGCCGGCGCGGCCGGCTCCGGGAAGTCGACCTGGGCCGCTGGCCGCTACCGGACCGTGGAGATCGTGTCCTCTGACGGGCTCCGGGACGTGGTCGGAAGCGGCCCGGGTGACCTGGACGCCAGCGAGGACGCCTTCGACCTGCTGGACCGGGTCGTCGCCGCGCGGCTACGGCGCCGACTCAGCACCGTGATCGACACCCTCGGTCTGGACGGCGCCCGGCGCCGCGACTACCTGGCCCGGGCCCGGCGGGCCGGGCTGCCGGCGGTGCTGGTGTTGCTGGACACCGACCCCGAGCTGTGTCGGCGACGCAACCGGGCACGCGACCGCCCGGTGCCGGCGCCGGTGCTGACCCGTCAGCTGCGGGCCGTGAAGACCTTGGCCGAGGGTGCCGCGTCGGAGGGCTGGGACCAGGTGGTCCGGGTCGAGGCCGCGGACACCGATGTTCGCCCGCTCGCTGTTCCCGCCCGGGCCGTTCCCGCCATCGGCGGACCGAGCCTGGTCGCAACGGCCGAGCGACCCGTCCGCGGGATCCGGCTGGTGCTGCAGGTGTCCCGCTTTCCCTGGGGGGAGGACCCGGGCCGGTGGCTCGCGGACCTCGCCGACACCGCCGAGCAGGTGGGGCTGGACGGCCTGGCGCTGATGGACCACCTGATCCAGATCCCGCAGGTGGGCCGGGCCTGGGAGCCCATCCCGGAGCCGTGGGTGACGCTCGGCTTTCTGGCCGGCCGGTCCCGCACCCTGCGGCTCGGCACGCTCGTCTCGCCGGTCACCTTCCGCTCGCCGGGCATCATCGCCAAGACGGCCGCCACCTTGGACGTGCTGTCCGGAGGTCGCGCGTTCTGCGGGATCGGAGCCGGGTGGTGGGAGCGGGAGCACGCCGCGTACGGGCTGCCGTTCCCGCCGGCGGCGGAGCGACTCGACCGCCTCAGGTCCTGCATCGAGACGCTGAGGGCGCTGTGGGGTCCCGGGACCAAGGCGTGGCAGGGCCGGTCGGTGAGCCTGCCTGAGACCACCGGCTACCCGCGGCCGGTGGGGCCGCTGCCGATCATCGTCGGCGGATCGGGCGAGCGGCGGACGTTGCGGATCGTGGCCGAGCAGGCCGACGGCTGCAACCTGCCGGTCGATGACCGGCTGCCGCACCGCCTCGCGGTGCTCGCCGGCCACTGCGCCGCCGCGGGCCGCGACCCCGGTGAGGTGGAGGTGACCGTGCTGGACCTGCCGGTGGTCGGGAGGGACCGCGACGACGTTGCCCGGCGGGTCGAGCGGCTCCGCGGCCGGACGGCCGCGGCGACCTACGCGCGGCGTCACCACGCCGGCACGGCGGCCGAGCACGCCGAGCGCTACCGCGGTCTGGCCGACCTCGGCGTGCGGACGGTGTTCGTCGCCCTGCCGGACCTGGTCGGCGCCGACGACCTGGCCCGGCTGGCTCCGCTGGTCGCCGCGGTCGCCGACGGCTGAGGCAGGACTCAGCCCGGCAGGTGGTGGATGACCAGGGGCAGCACGGCGGTGGCCCCGGCGTCGGCCAGCAGGGCGCCGGCGACGGTGGCGGTCCAGCGGGTGCGGACCGTGTCGTCGACCAGCAGCACCGGACCGTCGAACCGCACCCCCGGCTGCAGGCTGGTGCGCTGGACCAGATCGGTGGCCCGGGTGGCCGACGCTGCGTCAGCGGCCGGCGGCGGACCGCCCACGCTCAGCGCATCGACCAGCGGCAGCCGGCCGACACCGGCCAGGTGCTGCGCGATCGACGTCACCAGGGCGGGGAACCGGCGGGACGGCATGGCGACGACCGCCACCGGCCGTTCCCACGACCGCGACCAGCGTTTGAGGACTTCCACCGACGCGTCCAAGATCGCCGCCGGGGCCGGGCCGTCCCGCCGCCACAGGCGCGCGAGCTCCTCGGTCCAGGCCGGGTCGTCGGCGAAGGCGATGGCCCGCCCCGGGGCGAGGAAGGTGATCTTCCCCTTCCGCCCCGGGATGCCGGACACCCACTGCTTGCGCGGCTCGACCACCACGTCGCGGCCGCGGAAGAACCGCCTGGCCTCCTCGACGGTGCCGGCGGCCGGGTGAGCTCCAGGGGCGGGCAGCTCGCCGCTGCAGACCGAGCACCGACCGCACGGCCCCGGGTCGGGGTCATCGAGGGCCCGCTGCAGAAACTCCATCAGGCAGCCCTCGCCGTGGGCGTACCGCCGCATCAGGTCGGCCTCCGCGGCGCGGACCCGGCGCAGCGCCGCCCACTTGGCCTCGTCGAAGTACCACGGACGGCCGGTGGCCACCCAGCCCTCCCGCAGCCGTTCCGCGGCGCCGTCGACGGCCAGGATCTTGAGCAGACCCTCGGCCCGGGTGCGCCGGATGCCGGTCGCGGCTTCCACCGCCGGCACCGACACCGGTCCGTGGGCCAGCGCGTCCAGCACCAGCTCTACCTGGTGCTCCTCGGGGATGCCGGCGGTCGCGAAGTACTGCCAGATCCGCTCGTCGGACTCGGCGGGCACGAGCACGGCCAGCGCGTCGTCCAGCGCCCGGCCGGCCCGCCCGACCTGCTGGTAGTACGCCACCGGCGAGCCCGGGGACCCGAGGTGGATGCAGAACGCCAGGTCGGGCTTGTCGTAGCCCATCCCCAGCGCCGACGTCGCGACCAGGGCCTTCACCCGGTTGCCCCGCAGCCGGTCCTCGAGGTCCTCACGGTTGCTGGTCTGACCGGAGTACGCCGCCACGTCCAGACCGAGCTCGGTCAGGAACTCGGCGACCCGCTCGGTCTCGGCCACCGTGAGCACGTACACGATGCCGGACCCCGGCAGGGAGCGCAGCGCGTCGGCCACCCACGCGTACCGCTCGAGCGGGCTCAGGGTCGGGATCACCGCCAGCCGGAGGGAAGCCCGGGCCAGCGACCCCCGCAGCGTCACCGCGTCCTCCCCCAGCTGGCCGGCGACGTCGGCGGTCACCCGCTCGTTGGCGGTCGCCGTGGTGGCCAGCACCGGGGTGTCCGCCGACAGCTCGAGCAGGGTCGTGGTGAGCCGCTGGTAGTCGGGCCGGAAGTCGAAGCCCCAGTCGGAGACGCAGTGGGCCTCGTCGATGACCAGCAGTCCGCAGGCGGCCAGCAGGCCGGGCAGCCGCGCCGCGAACGACGGGTTGGCCAGTCGCTCCGGGGAGATGAGCAGCACATCGATGGCCCCGGCCTGCAGGTCGGCCAGCACCGGGCCCCAGTCGTCGACGTTGGTGGAGTTGATGGTCGCCGCGCGCAGGCCGGCCCGCTCGGCGGCAGAGATCTGGTCCCGCATCAGCGCCAGCAGCGGGGAGACCACCAGCGTCGGCCCGGCTCCCCCGGCCCGGAGCGCCGCCGTCGCCGCCCAGTAGACCGCTGACTTGCCCCAGCCGGTGGCCTGGACGACGAGCACCCGGCGCCGGTGCTCGACCAGTTCGACCACGGCGCGCTCCTGGTCCGGCCGCGGCCGGGCCTCCGGTCCGGCCATCGCCGCGATCACCCGCTCGAGGTACCGGGCCGCGCTCAGCGTCTGCGTCGTCATCGCGCCATTCTCGCCGCTGCGCCCGACAACGCCTCGCCGCCCGCGGCGGCTGTGGACAGCGGCTTGCGGCCGGCGCCTAGCCTGGGGACGACATGGCTGTCCGTCCGCTCCTCGCCCTGGCTCTCGCCGGCCTGGCCCTGGCCGGCTGCGTCGCCGCGCCGTCCGGAGATCCGGCCGAGGTCACCCCGACGCCCGGCCGGTCACCCCAAGCGGGCCCCACACCCCCGGCCACGCCGTTGCCCACCGCCGCCGGCCAGACCGAGGTACGGGGGCTCGACGTGCGCTACGTGGACGCCGACGGCCGGTTCCGGGTCCTGCGGGTGGAGGACTTCCCGCGCTGACCCGGCCGCGACCGGCCGGCTCAGCCGCCGGCGACGGCCGGGATGATCGAGATCTTGGCCCCGTCGGCCACCTGGGCCTCCAGGCCACCGATGAAGCGGACGTCGTCGTCACCGACGTACACGTTGACGAACCGGCGCAGGGCCCCGGCGTCGTCGAGGATCCGGGCCTTGATCCCCGGGTGGCTCCCCTCCAGCGACTCCAGCACCTCGGCCAGGGTGCCGCCGTCGGCGGTCACCTCGTTCTGGCCGGCGGTGTAGGTCCGCAGGATGGTGGGGATGCGCACGGTCGCGCTCATCGCACGACTCCCTTCCAGAACTCGGTGAACGACTCGTAGCGAGGCGGGATGGTGGTCCTGGGTCCCACCCGGTCCGAGACGGCGTCCAGGGTCTTCAGCCCGTCCCCGGAGTTGATCACCACCGTCTCGGCGGCCGGGTCGAGGTCTCCGTCGGCGATCAGCTGCGCGGTCACGCCGACGGTCACCCCGCCGGCGGTCTCGGCGAAGATCCCTTCGTGCCGGGCCAGCCGGAGGATGTTCTCGACCACCACCTCGTCGGACACGTCGGCGATCCGCCCGCCGGTCCGGCGGACGACGTCCAGCACGTACGGCCCGTCGGCCGGGTTGCCGATGGCCAGCGACTTCGCGATGGTGTCCGGCTTGACCGGCTGCACCACGTCGTGACCGGCCCGGTAGGCCTGGGCGATCGGGGAGCAGCCGGTGGCCTGGGCCCCGAAGATCCGGTACGGCTTGTCGGCCACCAGCCCGAGCTGGATCAGCTCCGTGAAGCCCTTGTCGATCTTGGTCAGCTGTGAGCCGGAGGCCACCGGGACGACCACCTGGTCGGGCAGCCGCCAGCCCAGCTGCTCGGCGATCTCGAAGGCCAGCGTCTTGGAGCCCTCGGCGTAGTAGGGCCGGACGTTGACGTTGACGAAGGCCCAGCCCTCCTCCTCGGCGGCGATCTCGCTGGCCAGCTTGTTGACGTCGTCGTAGGTGCCCTCGACCGCGACCAGCGTGGTGTCGTAGACGGCCGAGGCGATGATCTTCTGCTGCTCGAGGTTGCGCGGCACGAAGACGACCGAGCGGATCCCGGCCCGGGCCGCGGCGGCGGCCACCGCGTTGGCCAGGTTGCCGGTCGACGGGCAGGCCAGCACCTGGAGGCCGAGCTCGCGGGCGGCCGACAGGGCGACGGCCACCACCCGGTCCTTGAAGGAGTGGGTCGGGTTGCCGGAGTCGTCCTTCACCCACAGCTGCCGCAGGCCGAGGTCGTCGGCGAGGTGACGGGCGTCCACCAGCCGGGTGTAGCCGGGGTCGGTGGAGCGGAACGAGGCGATGTCGGCCGGCACCGGCAGCAGCGGTGCGTACCGCCAGATGGACTTCGGGCCGCGCTCGATCTCCGCGCGGGTGATGCTCGGGAAGTGGTAGCCGACCTCGAGCGGGCCGAAGCACTCCAGGCAGGCGTAGAAGGGGCCGAGCGGGCTGTGGGCACCGCAGGCTCGGCAGACCAGGTGGGTGGCGTTGCCGAACGCACCCGGGCGACAGTCGGCGGGGGTGCTCGACAGGGAGCTGTCGGCGGAGAAGACCGCAGTCATCGGTGTTCCTTCATCATCTGTCGCCGTCGACCGTCGACGACGCCGGAGTTGGCACCACCACTGATTCGGTCAGCAGGTTGCCGGGGAGTCCACAGGCCGGTCCCTCGTCCCCTCTGGATGAACGTCTCAAGCCTAGGCTGCGACGGCCCGCTCGCGCACACGACCGTCCGCGATTCGGGAATCCTGTCCGCCGAGTGAGACGGTGAGCGGCAGCGACGCCGCTGACGGCCCACGAACCCCCCACGATGAGCCATGGACGACGCTCGACCGCAGGGAGCGGCCCAGTGGCTGCGGGTGGTGGGCAACCTGGTCAACCTCAGCACGCCGGTCGGTCTGGCCGTCGCCGCCGTCGGCCGGTCCCGGATCCGTCGCGGTCCCCGCGGACTCATCCTGGCCGAGGGCTACCGGCTGCCGTTCCCGGTGGCCGGCGCCTTCACCATCGGCAGTGTGATCATCACCGGCTCGACCTTCACCCAGCTGAGCCGCGCCTTTCCCCGGCTGCTGGAGCACGAGGAGTGGCACAGCTGGCAGTACCTGTACTGCCTGGGCGTCGGCTTCCTGCCGGCGTACGCGGTGTGCACGATCTGGTCGTTGGTGCGGACGGGCGACCGCGCGGCCGGGAACTTCTTCGAGCGGCAGGCGGGCCTGGGCCTCGGTGGATATCTGGAGCGGCCGACTCGTCCGATCAGCGCCGGGCTGCGGGCCGGGGTGGCGTGGGCGTTCCGCGGCCGTCGAGCGTGACGTCCGGGCAGCCTCCGGGGACGGCAACCGACTCCTCCGTCACTCTCGACGGACCGAACGGCGCTACGCGTCGATGGTGAGGTCGATGCCGAGGCGCTTGGCCGAGCGGTTGCGCTGGCGGGTGGCGCGCAGCCGGCGGAGGCGCTTGACCAGGAGCGGGTCCTGGGCCAGCGCCTCGGGCTTGTCGATCAACGCGTTGAGCACCTGGTAGTACCGGGTGGCCGACATCGCGAACTGGTCGCGGATCGCCTGCTCCTTGGCACCGGCGAACTTCCACCACTGCCGTTCGAACGCGAGGATCTCGGAGTCGCGGGCGCTCAGCTGACCGTGCGGGAAGGCACCGGGCTCAGGGGAAGGGGCTGAGGGCATGGCCGTCATGCTAGGCGGAAACGACAGCAGTGTCATTCGTCCGGGCCGGAGGTCGTGCGATTGACTGAGCCGGTGACGAACTCGACCGGCAGGATCGGCTGGGGGATCCTCAGCACCGGCCACATCGCCTCCGTCTTCGCCCGTGACCTGGCCCTGCTGCCCGAGGAGGCCGAGCTGGTTGCCGTCGGGTCCCGGAGACCGGAGACGGCGGAGGCGTTCGCCCAGATGCACGGTGTCCGCTCGGCCTACGGGTCGTACGCCGAGCTGGCGGCGGACCCGGACGTGGACGTCATCTACGTCGGCTCCACCCACAACGACCACCTGGCCTCGGCCCGGCTCTGCCTGGAGGCCGGCAAGGCGGTGCTGGTGGAGAAGCCGTTGACCACATCCGCGGCCGACACCGAGTCGCTCGTGGGAGTGGCCCAGCGAGCGTGGGCTGTTCCTGATGGAGGCCCTGTGGAGCCGGACGAACCCGCTGGTCCGTCAGACCGCCGAGATCGCCGGCTCCGGGGAGGTGGGGCGGGTACGGCACCTGGCGGTGTCGTTCGGCTTCGCATTCGACGGCCCGGACACCCATCGGCTGCTCGACCCCGCCCAGGCCGGCGGCGCGATCCTCGACCTCGGGGTGTACCCGGTGCACCTCGTCGACCTGCTGCTCGGCGAGCCGGCGGAGCTGCGCGGCTGGGGCACGCGCACCGGCACCGGGGTCGACGCGCACGCCACGGCCACCCTTACCTACCCCGGCGACGGCACCCGGCCGGACGCCAGCGCGTCCATCACCTGCTCGCTGCTCGTGGACCTGCCGACCCGGCTGGAGGTGTTCTGCGACCGCGGGTCGCTGACCCTGGACAACTTCTTCCTGCCACCAGAGCTGAGACTGGTGCGCGGTCGCGGCGAGCCGGAGATCTTCGTGACCCAGTGGCCGGGCGGCGGCTACACCTTCGAAGCCCAGGAGGTGATGCGCTGCCTGCGGGCCGGCGAGACCCAGTCGCCGCTGGTGCCGTGGTCCGCCAGCCGGTCGGTCGCCCGGACGCTCGACCGCTGGCTGGCCGCCGTCCCATGATGCGCGAGTCCCCCGGCCGGCGCCCCGGACGGTAGCGTGGGACGCTGTCGGCTGGCGTGGCGCAACTGGCAGCGCACCTGTCTTGTAAACAGGCGGTTGGGGGTTCGAGTCCCCCCGCCAGCTCTTTCGGCGGGCCGGGTGTCGGACCTCGACAGGATGAGGCCCCCCACGCGCACCCTCAGCCCCCGCTCACCGGCGGGGAGAGTGAGCACCTCGAGCGCCGTGACCACGCGCAGCTCACGACTGGCCGAGATACCCATCCTGGGGTGACCAACCGCTACCACCGCCGGATCATGGCTCAGCCTGAGTCCGGCGGGGCGTCGAACAACGCGAGCTCGGCGGCATCGGGCGCCTGAAACGCAGCAGCCCATTTGTCAAGGTGGGCGCGGCGGATGGGTGCGCTGTCCCAGGGTGGCTTCGCGTTCCGGGCCTCGATGCGCCGCCAGAGCTCGTCCACCGGCACCTCGAGGACGTGCAGTTCAACCCCGACGCCAAGGCCACGAGCGACGGATCGCACCTCGTCCCGTTCGGTCCGCGCCGCGAACCCGAAATCGAGGACGACACTGAGGCCCAGGCGCACGATCTCCTGGGCCAGCCGCCAGAGTTCGTGGTTCACCTTCGCCTGGGTCGTCGTGGCCCACGGGGTGGGGCCGAGAGCCCACAGCCAGTCGTCCTTCGTGAGGCGGACGGCGCTCCGCTCCGCGGCCAGCTGCCTGGCTAGGGTGGTCTTGCCCGCCCCGGGCAACCCGCAGGTGAGAATGAGTCGGGCCTCGCTCACGGGTCCAGTCAAGCAGTTCCGCGAGCGGGACGGGCCGGGCCATCGACCTGCCACCGGCAGGGCCGGACAGGCCGACGGGGCTCCGCGGCGGTACGCACCAGCCGGTCCGCCGGCCAGGACGGTTCGTCGGGAAATAGCATCCGGTCATGACGTTCCAGGGGCACGGCTACGCGTTGCGAGCCGGCGAATCGCTCGAGGACCTGGACATGGGCGACGGCAGCGTCTTGTCCATGCGGGTGACGGGTCGGGAGTCCGACGGCCGCCTGACGGTACTGGAAGGCGTGGTGCTGAGCGGCGGGCCACCGGTTCATGTCCACCAGCACGAGGACGAGGTGGTGGTGGTGCTGGAGGGCGCACTGACCTATCGGGTGGGCGAGGAGCAGGGCGTACGCGAAGCCGGCGGTCTGCTGTGGTTCCCGCGCCGGGTACCGCACGCCGTGGCGAACCTGTCGGGATCGCCGTGCCGGTTCCTGACGATCGTGACTCCGGCGGGGATCGAGGACTTCTTCCGTGCCCAACGGGACTATCTCGCCTCGCTGGGGTCAGGTGACCCTCCGGATCCGGTCGCTCTGGCGGCGCTGCCGGGGGCGGACGTCCGCCCAACCGTCGGGCCTGCGCTCGGTCGTTAGGTGGCCTCGACCGCTGGTGCGGGGGACATCGTGGTGATCCGTGACTCGGCTCAGCCCGCCTTCCCGGCCTCGGTCGCCTCGGGCACCTCGACCAGCCGGCCGCTGCGAACGTCGTAGAGGTAGCCGTAGACGGGGATCCCGGCCGGGACCAGCGGATGGGACCGGATCCGGCTGACGTCCTCGGTGACGCTCTGCGCGGTGTCGCCAATGGTGAGCCAGTCGATGTACTTCGCCTCCGCGGAGCCCGGTCCGGTGCCGACGTCAGAGAAGCCGTCCGGACCCAGGGCGGCAGTCTCCAGGCTGCTGGCCAGCAGCCCACGGATGACCTCGTCGGTGAAGAGCTCCATCCCGCAGTCGGTGTGGTGGATGACGAACCACTCCTTGGTGCCGAGCAGCTTGTAGGAGATGACGAGCGAACGGATCGCGTCGTCGCTGGCCCGGCCGCCGGCGTTGCGGATGACGTGGGCGTCGCCCTCGCTGAGGCCGGCGTACTTGGCCGGGTCGAGCCGGGCGTCCATGCAGGTGAGGATGGCGAAGCCGCGGGCCGGCGGAAGGGCGAGCTCTCCCTTGGCACCGAAGGACGCGGCGTACCGGTCGTTCGCGCTCAGAACCTCATCCAGGACAGTCACAGATTCCTCCTCGTGGTTTGTGCACCGCGCCCAGGGCGGGCGGGGTGAGGCACGTAGGGTCGTTCGATCAGGTCTGCGAGGACGGTTGCGGCTCAGCCACCGTGAAGGAGACGTTGGTGCAGGCCTCGCACGTCGCTGCGGGGATGACCCCGAGACTCATCAGTGCGGCGAAGATCGTGCAGCCGATGCAGATGGCGACGATGGACTCCAGCCCGGCGGCCACGATCATCAGGCCCAGCAGGACCTGCGTCACCCCGGGATGGCCGAGGGCCAGCACGGCCAGGGCGGTCGTCGTCACCAGCGCCCCGATGCCCTGGGCGAACCGTTTCGGGGGACCGGCGACCAGCTTGGCCGGGCCCAGGCGCGGCGCGATGACCTTGGTGGCCAGCTGGCCGAGCAGGCTGAGCCTGGGACCGGTGAGCAGCCGCGCGATGAAGCCGAGCGCGATCGGTACGGTGAGCCAGAGCCACCCGGCGCCGGCGGTCAGGCTGAGCCCCAGCGTCAGGCCGCTGAGCAGCAGGACCCCGGCGGCGACGGTGCGCGCGGCCTTCTCGTTGACCGGGTTCGGGAACCCGAGGATCTGGTGTCTGGTCGGCTTCGGCACAGCGGTTCCGGCGCGCATTGTCTTCCTTGCCTATCGGGATACTTCCACCTTAGACGCTCACCGACCTCGGCATGCGACGGGGATCTGTGCTGGGAACCGCGCCAACCCCGCGTCAACTCGGCCGGCGGTTCCGAACCCGCCGTACGGTCAGCGCGACGGCACCGACGATGACCAGCAGGCCGATCCCCTGCAGGCCGGGCGCGTCGTCGGCCCCGCCGTAGATCACGCAGGCCACGCCGACGCCGATCGCGGCGACCAGGCCCACGACCACGACCCTGATGGACTGCTCCGGCCGGGTCATTCGTCGACCCACTCCAGCAGGTCACCGGGCTGGCAGTCGAGCGCCCGGCACATCGCCTCCAGGGTGCTGAACCGCACGGCCTTGGCTCGCCCGTTCTTGAGCACCGCCACGTTCACGGGGGTGAGCCCGACCCGCTCGGCGAACTCCCCCACGCTCATCTTCCGCTTCGCCAGCTCCACGTCGATCCGCACCACGATCGGCATCAGATGACCGCTTCCATGTCGGTCCGCAGGGTCGTGGCCTGGCGCAGCAGCGCGCGCATCACGACCATCAGCAGGGCCAGTACGGTGACCCCGACGGTCAGCAGGAACAGCAGCAGGGGCAGTCCCGGGTCGTCCGCGTTGACGCCGACGTACAGCAGCACGCCCACCAGGACGACCCACGCGGCCGCGATGGCCCAGACGATCCCGTTCACCCAGGCCAGCGAGGCCTCGCTGAAGATGCGGTCGTGCTTCACCAGGGTCAGCAGCTTCCAGGTGCAGACGATCACCGCCTCGACGCACAGCACCCAGAACACCGCCACCGCCGTCGCCGGCCACCTCAGATAGGCGTGCTCGGGGTCCTGCTGGGCCATGTAGGCGAACTGTCCCGGCAGCGACATCACCTGGAACAGGACCAGCACCCCGAACAGCACCACGAGGAAGACCCGCAGCAGCGCCACAACACCATGCTCTCTGATCACGCAACGAATCTCGCCTATTTTCTATCGATTGTCAATTGTTTACTCGCGATTATCGACTGACTCGACACCTCCAGAGCAGTGCCGGTGGAGCGTGACCGAGGAGCTGGGTGACCAGAAGCACAACGGGGTGAACCGGTTGAGGGAACGGTTCACCCCGAATTGGCGCAATAGCATGGGGTACTTCCCACGTGGCTCAGGGGTCCGACCCGGCCCGTTGACGGAGGAAACCCATGTCCCCCACCCGAACGCGACTTGTCCGCTCGGGCTCGCTGACCATCGCGCTGGCCCTGGCGCTCTCCGTGCTCGCCGGCGTCCTCGCGCTCCCGGCCCGCGCCGCTGAACCCGTGAAGATGGTGTTCACCCTCGACTCCTCCGGGTCGATGAAGGAGAAGACCTCGACCGGGGAGGTGAAGAGCGCGGCGGCCAAGGAGGCGTTGACCGAGGTCTCCCGGCAGATCCCCAGCAGCTTCTCGGTCGGACTGCGGGTCTTCGGCTCGAAGGTGTTCTCCCGCGACGACAAGGGGTCGTGCACCGACTCCGAGCTGCTGGTCCCGGTCAAAGCGAACAACACCCGGGCCATCCGGGACGCCATGAAGAACTACAAGCCGTTCGGCGAGACGCCCATCTCCTACGCCCTGCAGCAGAGCGCCAAGGATCTCGGTGGGGACGGCAAACGCACCATCGTGCTGGTCTCCGACGGCGAGTCCACCTGCGACCCCGACCCCTGCGAGGTGGCCGGCGACCTGGTCAAGGGCACCCAGGACTTGCAGATCGACGTGGTCGGATTCAGCGTCAGCGGCAAAGCGAAGGACCAGCTGAAGTGCGTCGCGTCCCGCGGGAAGGGCACCTACTACGACGCGACCGACGCCAAGACCCTGGCCAACAGCCTGCAGACCCTGCAGGACCGGGCGGCGAAGTCCTTCCAGGTCAGCGGTACGCCGGTCCAGGGCGGCACCACCGCGGAGCAGGCGACCCCGATCACCGCGGGCGACTGGAACGACGAGCTGCCGGCGACGGGGACCAACGACGTCCGCTACTACAAGGTCTACCGCAAGATCCTCGGCTCGACCCTGCACCTGTCGGCGTCCCTCAACCGCCTGGGCCGGGCCGACGCCGTCGCGGTGGCCGTGACCACCCCCGACGGCACCTCCTGCGGGACGGCGAGCGACTTCCGGGCCGACGACTTCGGCTCCAGCATCCTCTCGGCCGCGGTCAGCGCGGGCGCCCAGACCGGCAAGCCCGCGGTCAAGGCCTGCGCCGACTCCAACGAGCTGCTGCTGGCCGTCCGCCGCGCCGACGTCGTCGAGGGGTCGCCGCGGTACTCCGGCCAGCAGACGGTGCCGGTGGAGCTCCGGGTGCTGGAGGAGAAGCCGGTCCCCTCCACCTCCGGCCTGCCGGCCGCCCGCAAGGCCCCGGACTTCCGGCCGCAGTTCGGCGACAACCCCGACACGGTCACCCCCGGGGCCTCGTTCGCCGACGCGCCGACCGTGAAGGCCGGCACCTACACGGCCAACATCGTGCCCGGTGAGACACAGGTCTTCGCGGTGCCGCAGACCTGGGGTCAGCACCTCAACGCCACCCTGTCATTCGACAAGCCGTCCTCCACGTTGGGCAAGCAGATCGGCACGCAGCAGGTGAAGGCCGACATCAAGGTGTTCTCGCCCAACCGGGGTCCCGGCAGCACGACCCTGGGCGGCGGGGAGAACTTCCTGCCCAGCGACACCGACCTGGTGCTCGGGGCGGCCAGCACACCCGTCACCTACCTGAACCGGGCCCAGGATCCGACCAAGGCGACGGCCTACCTGCCGGGTCAGTACACCGTGGTCGTCTCCCTGGGGGCCGACCCGCAGGAGCAGAGCTACGTCGTCCCCTACCGGCTAAGCGTGCAGATCGACGGCGACAAGGACGGGGCACCGAACTACGCCGCCCCGACCCCGGCCCCCGAGCCGCCCAGCCCGAACCCGGTGCCGACCGCGACCCCCGGTGCGACTGGCGGCGAGGGCGCGGCGGGCGGTGTCCCGATCGCCGCCATCGGCGCGGGCGTGGCCATCCTCGGCGCGCTCGGAGTCGCCGCCGCGTGGCTCGTCTCCCGCCGCAGGCGGGCCGCCGGCGGCGGTGATCCAGCACCGTAGGCTGACCGCATGGTCGTGATCGCCTACCACCGCGGCGACATCACCGCCGTGGCGGTCGACGCTGTGGTGAACGCGGCAAACTCCTCGCTACTGGGCGGCGGCGGCGTGGACGGCGCCATCCACCGCCGGGGCGGCCCGGAGATCCTCGCCGCCTGCCGCCTGATCCGGGCGCGCGACCTGCCCGACGGGCTCCCGGCCGGACAGGCCGTGGCGACGACGGCCGGGCGGCTCCCGGCCCGCTGGGTGATCCACACCGTGGGCCCGGTGTTCGCGAAGTCCGAGGACCGTTCGGGGCTGCTGGCGTCCTGCTTCACCAGCTGCCTGGCCGTCGCCGACGAGCTCGGAGCCCGCTCCGTCGCCTTCCCGGCGATATCGACCGGCCTGTACCGGTGGCCGATGGCCGACGCCGCCCGGATCGCGCACGCCGCGGTGCTCGGGACGGCCACCGCGGTCGAGGAGGTCCATTTCGTGCTCTACGACCAGGCCGCGTACGACGCCTTCCGCGCGGCCGGCTCCACCTCGGCATGAGCACGCCACCAACGGAGCGCTACCTCACCCTCGACGGCGGTCTGGTCCGCGTGCTCGCGGCCGGGGAGGGCGAGGGGCTCCCGCTCCTGCTGATCCACGGGGGCGGGTACGACAACGCCGGCATCTCCTGGCGGGAGGTGCTGGGCCCGCTGAGCCGGAGCCGGCGGGTGCTGGCCCCTGACCTGTCCGGGTTCGGCCGGACCAGCGGGCTGCCGGTCACCGGCGACGCCGACGAGATGGCCGACCTGGTGGCCGCGGTGGCCCATGCGGCGCACGTCGAGCGCGCGGTGGTCGTCGGGCTGTCGATGGGCGGGGAGGTCGCCCTGCGGCTGGCCCTCCGCCGACCCGACCTCGTCGCCGGGCTGGTCCTGGTCGCTCCCGGTGGTCTGGTGGAGGTGATCAAGAACCCGGCCACCCAGCTGGTGGCCTGGCTCGCGGCCCAGCTGCCGGACCCCCTGCTGTTCGGACTGTCGTCGCTGGCCGGACGGTTCGCCGACCGATACCTGGGGCAGCTCGTGCACGACCCGGCCACCGTCCCCGCCGGCGTCCGCGAAGCCTTTCTGGCCGAGGCCCGCCGCAGCGGGGCGGGCCTGGGCTACGGCCGCTACAACCAGCGCAGCATCGGGCCACGGCGGATGCGCAACACGCTGCTGCCCGACCTGCACCGCATCACGTCCCCGACCCTCATCCTGCACGGCCGCCGGGACCGGCTGGTCGACCCCGCCGGTTCCCGGGCCGCCGTCGCCGCGCTGCCGGAGGCCGAGCTGGTGCTGGTCGAGGACTGCGGGCACTGGCTGCCGGTCGAACGGCCCGAACTCTTCGTCCGCGAGGTCGAGCGGTTCGTTGACCGGATCGAGCGGCCGGGCTGAAGATCAGGGGTCGGACCAGGGAGCCCCTCATTGTCCGTACCGTGTCCGGCGTCGACCATGGGTCTCGTGCGCACGCTCCTCAACGTCATCTGGTTCGTCTTCAGCGGTCTGTGGCTCTGGCTGGCCTACATGCTGGCCGGCGTTCTCTGCTGCCTGCTGATCGTCACCATCCCGTGGGGCATCGCGTCCTTCCGGATCGCGAACTACTCGGCCTGGCCGTTCGGCCGCGAGGTGGTCGAGAAGCCGACCTCGGGACTGGGCTCGCTGCTGGGCAACGTGATCTGGCTGGTCGTGGCCGGCTGGTGGATCGCCATCGCGCACGTCGTCACCGCCATCCCGCTGTTCGTTTCGATCATCGGGATCCCGATGGGCATCGCCAACCTGAAGCTGATTCCCGTCGCCCTGATGCCGCTCGGCAAGGAGATCGTCACCCGCCGGTACTGAGGTAGCGGGTGGTCGAGCGCCGCGTGACCGCCAAGCCTGCGGCTCAGGAGGCGCGGGCCTTCTCGAAGGCGGCGATGGCGTGGTCGAGGTCGTCCCGGGTGTGGGCGGCCGACATCTGGGTGCGGATCCGGGCCTTGCCCCGCGGCACCACCGGGAACGAGAAGGCCCGCACGTAGACGCCCTCGGCGAGCAGCCGGTCGGCCAGCGCCGCGGCCTCGACGGCGTCGCCGATCATCACCGGCACGATCGGGTGGTCCGACACCGGGATCTCGAAGCCCCGGGCCGCCATCTCCGCCCGGAAGTAGGCGGTGTTGTCCCGCAGCCGGGACAGCAGATCCGCGGAGGAGGTGAGCAGGTCGAGGGTGGCGATGGTGGCTGCGGCGATCGACGGCGCGAGCGAGTTCGAGAACAGGTACGGCCGGGAACGCTGCCGCAGCATCTCGACGATCTCCGCTCGGGCGGCCGTGTACCCGCCCGAGGCGCCGCCGAGCGCCTTGCCCAGCGTCCCGGTGACCACGTCCACCCGGTCACGGACCCCGAACAGCTCCGGCGTGCCCGCCCCGGTCTCCCCCACGAACCCGACCGCGTGCGAGTCGTCCACCATGACGAGCGCGTCGTAGCGCTCGGCCAGCTCGACGATGCGGTCCAGGGGCGCCACGTAGCCGTCCATCGAGAAGACCCCGTCGGTGGCGATCATCCGGTAGCGCGCCCCGCTGGCCGCCGCCAGCTGAGCCTCCAGGTCGGCCATGTCGCGGTTGCGGTACCGGAACCGACCCGCCTTGCACAGCCGCACCCCGTCGATGATGCTGGCGTGGTTCAGCTCGTCGGAGATGATCGCGTCGTCCGGCCCGAGCAGCGTCTCGAACAGACCGGTGTTGGCGTCGAAGCAGGAGCCGTACAAGATCACG
This sequence comes from uncultured Actinomycetota bacterium, assembly GCA_963832435.1. Lineage (GTDB taxonomy): Bacteria > Actinomycetota > Actinomycetes > Propionibacteriales > Propionibacteriaceae > Microlunatus. The sequence continues at coordinate 319,850 of CAWHTY010000009.1, read as the reverse complement.
TCCTCGGACCCGAGGAACTCGGCCAGCCGTCCCTCCAGCTCCTTGTGGATCTGGGCGGTGCCGCAGATGAACCGGACCGACGCCATCCCGAAGCCCCAGCGGTCGAGGGCCGCCTGGGCCGCCGAGATCATGGCGGGGTGGTCCGCCAGGCCGAGGTAGTTGTTGGCGCAGAGGTTGAGCACCGACTCCTCGCCGACGCCGATGGTGGCGGCCTGCGGGGTGGTCAGCACCGCCTCGGCCTTGAAGAGCCCCTCCGCCCGCAGCTGGTCCAGGTCGCCGCGCAGCTGGTCCTTGATGGCTCCGTACATGTCAGTCGCTCTCCGCTCCATCGGTGCCCGGGTCGTCCCAGGTCATGATCACCTTGCCGCTGTGTCCGTTGCGCGCCGTCGCGAACGCCTGCACGTGGTCGGTGCAGTCGAACCGGTCCGTGATCACGCCGGAGATGTCCAGCCCGCTCTGCAGCAGCACCGACATGGCGTACCAGGTCTCGAACATCTCCCGGCCGTAGATGCCCTTGACGGTCAGCATGTTCAGCACCACGGTTGCGACGTCGATGCCGACCTCCTCGGCCGGCAGCCCGAGCACCGCGATCCGGCCGCCGTGGGTCATCTGCGTGATCATGTCGCGCAGCGCGGCCGGGCTGCCCGACATCTCCAGACCCACGTCGAACCCCTCGCGCATGCCGAGCGCCCGCTGGGCGTCGGCCACCGTCTCGTGGGCGATGTCGACGGCACGGGTCACGCCCAGCTTCTCGGCCAGGGCCAGCCGCTCCGGGCTCAGGTCGGTGATCACCACGTGCCGTGCGCCGGCGTGCTTGGACACCATGGCGGCCATGATCCCGATCGGACCCGCCCCCGTGACCAGCACATCCTCACCGAGCATGGGGAAGGCCAGCGCGGTGTGCACCGCGTTGCCGAACGGGTCGAAGATCGCGGCCACGTCCACCGGCACCCGCTCCTTGTGCACCCAGGCGTTCGCCGAGGGCAGCACGACGTACTCGGCGAAGGCGCCGTCGACGTCCACCCCGATCCCCCGGGTGTTGATGCACAGGTGCCGGCGGCCCGCCCGGCAGTTGCGACAGCGCCCGCAGACCAGGTGACCCTCTCCGCTGACCCGGTCACCCACCGCCACGTCGGTGACCGTCGACCCGACCTCCACGACCTCGCCGGCGAACTCGTGGCCGATCGTCAGCGGAGGCACGACCGACCGCTGCGCCCAGGCGTCCCAGGCCTCGATGTGCAGGTCGGTGCCGCAGATCCCGGTGGCCCGCACGCGGACCAGGACGTCGGAGGGCCCCACCGGCGGGATCGGGCGCTCCACCAGTTCCAGGCCCGGGGCCGGCGTGGACTTGACGAGTGCTCGCACTGCTCCCCTCTCCGGTCCTCACCTCACCCTACGGCCGGGTTTTCGCGCCGACGTAACCGGCGAGTCCCCGGCCTGTAACGGCGTGTCGCCACCATAAGGAACGGGCCGTGCACCGAGACTGGCGGCAGACAGTCCGCGCCCTGCCGGGTATGAGCCGGCAGGGTGTCCTTTCTTTCGGGCCGTCCTGCGCCAGACTGGTCGGATGCGGACCACCAGCTCCCCCACACGGCCGGCGATCCGGATGACCTCGGTCTTCGACCTGTTCAGCATCGGCATCGGTCCCTCGAGCTCCCACACGGTCGGGCCGATGCGGGCGGCGGGCCGGTTCGTCACGCTGCTGGAGTCCGAGGGCCGGCTGGCCGCCACCACGCGGGTCGTCTCCCAGCTGTTCGGGTCACTGGGGGCGACCGGGCACGGCCACGGCAGCTACAACGCCGTCCTGTGGGGGCTGGAGGGGGAGGACCCGGAGACCGTCGACACCACCCGCGGACCGGACCGGGCGCGGAGGATCGTCGCCGACCGGCGGCTCCGACTCGGCGGGACCCATGCGATCGGCTTCGACCCCGACGCCGACCTCGTGCTGCACCGCCGAGAGCGGCTGCCGTTCCATCCGAACGGGATGACCTTCACCGCGTACGGATCCGACGGCGTGTTGGCGGAGCGCACCTACTACTCCATCGGCGGCGGTTTCGTCCTGGACGACGACGGTTCGGGCGCGCCCCGGCTGGTGCCGGACCCGACGCCCGAGCCCTACCCCTTCCGGACCGGGGCCGAGCTCCTGGAGCACTGCCGGGCGAGCGGCTTGCCGGTGAGCGGGGTGATGCTGGCGAACGAGGGGGCCCGGCGGCCTGAGCCGGTGGTGCGCTCCGGCCTCCTGCACATCTGGGAGGTGATGGCGGAGTGCGTCCGCAACGGATGCGCCACCACCGGCACTCTGCCGGGCGGGCTGAAGGTCCGCCGCCGAGCCGCGGAGCTGCTGCTGCGGCTGCAGGCCGACGCCGGCCGGTTCCGCGACGAGGTCGACCCCCTCGCCGCGATGGACTGGGTCACCCTGTGGGCGTTGGCGGTCAATGAGGAGAACGCCTCCGGCGGCCGGGTGGTGACGGCCCCGACCAACGGGGCGGCCGGCATCATCCCGGCGGTGCTGCACTACGCCGTACGGTTCGTGCCCGGCACCGACGACGACGCGATCGTGCGCTTCCTCCTGGTCGCCGGGGCGCTGGGGTCGATCTACCAGCAGACGGCCTCGATCTCGGGAGCCGAGGTCGGCTGTCAGGGCGAGGTCGGCACCGCCTGCTCGATGGCGGCCGGGGCGCTGGCTGAGATTTTCGGGGGCACGCCCGAGCAGGTGGAGAACGCCGCCGAGATCGGCATGGAGCACCACCTGGGGCTGACCTGCGACCCGGTCGGCGGCCTGGTGCAGATCCCCTGCATCGAGCGCAACGCCGTGGCCTCGGTCAAGGCGATCACGGCCGCACGACTCGCCCTGTACGGCGACGGGCAGCACACCGTCAGCCTGGACAAGGTGATCAAGACCATGATGGAGACCGGCGCCGACATGAAGGTGAAGTACAAGGAGACGGCCCGCGGCGGTCTCGCCGTCAACATCGTCGAGTGCTGACCACGCTGCTTCGCGGGTGGGCGGCATCGGGGCCCACGACTTCCCGGCCCGAACCCCGCCTCACACCCCTCCGGTCGACTCCACACCCGCGGCCTGGGGTGTGGGGTCGACCGGAAGGGTGTGAAGTGCGGCTTTGCGCCGTAGCACAGGTCGACCCGGGTGCCCGGGGGCGTCCCGTACCGGGTCGGTCGGGGACGGGCCGGCGACGCACCTGACAGCATGGGCCGCATGAAGCGCACGGTCTCGGCCCACATCGACCTGGACCTGCTCGGCCCCACCAAGCTGATCTACAGCGTCGCCGCGGCCGCGGGGACCCCGGTGGAGACCGAGACGATGTCGGTGGTGGTCGACGGCAACCCGGTCACCCCGATGGAGGTCGAAGACCTGCACGGCACGCGGCTGCACGTGGTCTGGGCCGAGGGCCGGGCCGTCTCGATGGACTACCGCGCGGTCGTCACCGGGCTGGCCCAGCCATCGTCGGTGACCTCGCTCGACGAGATCGTGTACCTGCGGCCGAGTCGCTACTGCGAGTCCGACTCGCTCGGCCCGACGGCGGCCAGCGAGTTCGCCGGACTGCAGGGGCAGCAGCTGCTGCAGGCGGTGATCAGCTGGGTGAACGACAAGCTGACCTACGTGTCCGGCTCGAGCCTGCCGACCGACGGCGCCGTCCGCACCTTCCTCGGCCGCCAGGGCGTGTGCCGCGACTTCGCCCACCTGTCGATCGCCCTGCTGCGGGCCCTGAACGTGCCGGCCCGGCTGGCCGCCGTGTACGCGCCCGGTCTGAGCCCGATGGAGTTCCACGCCGTGGCCGAGGCCCTGGTGGACGGGGTCTGGTGGGTGGTGGACGCCACCCGGCTCGCGCCGCGTCAGAGCCTGCTGCGGGTCGCGACCGGCCGGGACGCGGCCGACACCGCGTTCCTGACCAACTTCGGCCCGGGCACTCGGCTCACCGGCCTCGAGGTGACCGCGGTGGTCGACGAGTTCGAGCTCGACAACCCGGAGCTGCTCACCAAGCTCCTCTGAGCCGCCGCCGGCCTGCGAAAACCGGCCGCTCCACGGTCCGCGGAGCGGGTCCGCCGCCGGTACGAAACCGCTCCCCGAGCCGCCCGGCACCCCGTTTCCCGGCTCCCGTCCACCGCGCCGTCTGCGCTATTCTCTGCCCGGGCGCAGCGTCGCAGGACGCTGCGCTGGCAATTTCCACTACGGATCGTCGGGCACGTACCTGCCCGTGGAAAGGAAGTGTGGCGTGGCCACAGTCAGTTTCTCCGACGCGACTCGCGTCTATCCGGGGGCAGATCACCCCTCCGTCGACAAGCTGAACCTGGACATCGGTGACGGTGAGTTCATGGTTCTGGTCGGACCGTCCGGTTGCGGCAAGTCCACCTCGCTCCGCATGCTCGCGGGCCTGGAGGAGGTCAACGCCGGCAGCATCCACATCGGGGACCGTGATGTCACCGACCTGCCGCCCAAGGACCGTGACATCGCCATGGTCTTCCAGAACTACGCCCTGTACCCGCACATGACGGTGGGCGACAACATGGGCTTCGCGCTGAAGATGGCCGGAGTGGCCAAGCCCGAGCGTCAGCAGCGGGTACAGGAGGCGGCGCACCTGCTGGGCCTGGAGGACTTCCTCAACCGCAAGCCGAAGGCGCTGTCCGGCGGCCAGCGGCAGCGGGTGGCGATGGGCCGGGCGATCGTCCGCCAGCCGCAGGTGTTCTTGATGGACGAGCCGCTGTCCAACCTGGACGCCAAGCTGCGGGTGTCCACCCGCACCCAGATCGCGGCCCTGCAGACCCGGCTGGGGGTCACCACCGTGTACGTGACCCACGACCAGGTCGAGGCCATGACCATGGGCGACCGGGTCGCGGTGATGAAGGACGGGCTGCTGCAGCAGGTGGACAGCCCGCTGCACCTGTACGACAGCCCGAAGAACCTGTTCGTCGCCGGCTTCATCGGTTCGCCGGCCATGAACCTGATCGAGGGCACCCTGTCCGAGGGTGGCGTCAAGGTCGGCGACTACGTCGTGCCGATCAAGCGTGACGTGATCAGCAAGGCCGGCAACGAGACCAAGCTCGTGGTCGGCATCCGGCCCGAGAACTTCGGCCTGGCCGAGGGCAGACGACGGCATCGGCATCGACGTGGCCGTGGTCGAGGAGCTGGGCGCCGACGCGTTCCTGTACGGGACCCTGAGCGGTCTCGACGAGGACGCCCGGCTCACCGCCCAGCAGATCGTGGGCCGGATCTCGTCGCGGAACCCACCGCAGCGCGGCACCACCGTCCGGCTGAGCGTCGACCCGGACCACGTGCACGTGTTCTCGCAGACCTCGGGGGACCGGCTGTCCTGAACGGCCGCCCGGGCTGAGCTGACCAGCAGCGGACCCCCTGCACCCGCGCGGTGCAGGGGGTCCGCCGTCTCCCACGGTCGTGCTCGGCGCGCGCGGGTCATAGGCTGCGGGGCAGCACCGTCGCCGGACCTCGGCGGCGGTGCTGGCCGCCCTGTCGCCGAGGATGGATGAGATCTCGTGCCCCGATTCCTGTCCGCACAACCCGACGCCCGGCTGATCACCCTCCCGTGGGACACCCCGCTGGCGGAGTGGCCGGAGGATCACCTGGTCGCGTTGCCCCGCGGCATCTCCCGGCACGTGGTGCGCTTCGTCCGGGTCGGCACCCAGGTGTACGCCATGAAGGAGGTGCTGGAGCACCTGGCGATCCACGAGTACCGGCTGCTGCGCGACCTGACCCGCCTGGACACCCCGTCGGTGGAGGCCAACGGCGTGGTGACGACCCGCATCGGCAAGGACGGGGGGCCGCTGGACCCGATCCTGATCACCAAGCACCTGCAGTTCTCGCTGCCGTACCGGTCGCTGTTCAGCCGGGGGGTCCGGCAGGACACGGTCAACCGGCTGGTGGACGCGATGGTGGTGCTGCTCGCCCGGCTGCACCTGATCGGGTTCCTGTGGGGCGACGTGTCGCTGTCCAACACCTTGTTCCGCCGGGATGCGGGCGCCTTCGCCGCCTACCTGGTCGACGCCGAGACCGGCGAGCTGCACGACGAGCTGACCAAGGGCCAGCGTGAGCACGACCTGCAGATCGCGCGGACCAACCTGTTCGGCGAGTTCTGCGACCTGGAAGCCGGCGGCCTGCTGGACGAGGCCCTGGACCCGCTGGTGCTGGTGGAGACGATCGAGAACCGCTACCGAGAGCTGTGGGCCGAGCTGACCGGGGTGGAGGAGTTCGACGGCAGCGAGATGCACCGGATCGAGTCCCGCGTCCGCCGCCTGAACGCTCTCGGGTTCGACGTGGCGGAGCTGGACATCACCACCGACTTCGCCGGGTCCACCATCCGCATCCAGCCCAAGGTCGTGGACCCCGGCCACCACTCGCGCCGACTGATCCGGCTCACCGGCCTGGATGTGGAGGAGAACCAGGCCCGTCGGCTGCTGAACGACCTCGACTACTTCCGCGCCTGGACCGACCAGCAGGGCGCCGACGAGTCCATCGTGGCCCACCAGTGGCTGACCGACCGGTTCGAGCCGGTGGTCAACTCGGTGCCGTCGGAGCTGCGGTCCAAGCTGGAGCCGGCCGAGCTGTTCCACGAGGTGCTGGAGCACCGTTGGTTCCTGAGCGAGCGGGCCGGAGCCGAGGTGCCGATCGACGACGCGGCCACCAGCTACATGGAGACGGTGCTGCACAGCCTGCCCGATGAGGCGATCGCCTTGTCCCAGATGGAGTCGATGGGACCGCTCGCCAACCCGTACGACCCGTCGCAGGGTTTCGCCGACGACAGCGTGGAGAAGCCGTACGACCCGTGGGAGGACGGGGAGGCCGACGGTGGAGAAGAGGAGGAGGCGGAGCCGCCGGCCGCCTACCTGGACATCGCCGCCCTGCGGGCCCGCACCTCCAAGGGCACCCTCCAGAGCTGACCCGGGGCGGATCGCTGCCTGGCCTGGCCCGCCGCGGCGGCCGTCCGGTCGCGGGTCGTCCGCCGAACTCCTACGAATCCCGCGCGGTGACGGCGGCGAAAGGACACATCAGGTGAGCGATGAGCTGTGGCGCCGCGGGGCCGGCGAGCTGGCGGCTCTGATCCGCGACCGCGAGGTGTCCAGCGTGGAGGTCGTGCAGGCCCACCTCGACCGGATCGAGGCCGTCAACCCGACGCTGAACGCGGTCACCGTCGTGCTCGGCGACGCGCTGTCCGAGGCCCGTCGGGCGGACCACCGAGCACCCGTCAGGCGCGCTGCACGGGGTGCCGTTCACGGCGAAGGAGAACATCGACGTGGTCGGCACGGCGACCACCTGGGGGGTGCCCGCGGCGGCGGACTCCCGGCCGGCGCGTGACGCACCGGTCGTCGAGCGGATGCGGGCCGCCGGCGCGATCCTGATCGGCCGGACGAACCTCCCGGAGATGGGGCTGCGGATCTCGACCGACAACCCGCTGCGCGGTCGCACCACCAATCCGTGGGACCCGACGGTCTGCGCCGGCGGGTCGAGCGGCGGCGAGGCGTCAGCGCTGGCCGTCGGCATGACCCCGCTCGGGCTGGGGAACGACATCGGCGGCTCGGTCCGCAACCCGGCCTTCTGCACCGGGGTCTGCGCCCTCAAGCCGACCCACGGGCGGATCCCGATGGCCGGGTCCATCCCGCCGGTCGACCCCACCCTGTCGGCCCAGCTGATGGCCACGGAGGGGCCGATGGCGCGGCAGGTGTCCGACCTGCGGCTCGGCCTGGAGGTGCTGTCCGGCCGGCACGTCCGGGACCCGCGGTCGGTGGACGTGCCGATCGAGGGCCCGCCGGCGCCGCGCACCGCGGCCCTGGCCATCGGGCTCGACATGCCCCCGGCGTTCGTGGCGGCGGTGCACGCCGCCGGGCGGGCCCTGGAGGCAGCCGGCTACATCGTGCAGGAGGTGATGCCGCCCGACGTCGAAGCCACCAACACCGGCTGGATCGCCCTCATGCAGGCCGGCCTGCTCGCCGAGCTGCCGGCGCTGCGGGTGCTGATGTCGCCGGCCGCCCTCAGCCTGGTCGACCGGCTGCTGGCGATGGACGGTCTGCCGGTGGCGACGGCGTTCGGGGAGCGGCACCGGCTGCAGCGGGAATGGTCGGCGTTCTTCGCCCAGCACTCCGTGGTCGTCGGCCCGACCTGGTGCGACGTCCAGTTCCCCCACGACGCCGACCTCGACCCGGACATCCCCGACGTCGGGCTGGCCCGGCTGCGCTTCATCACCCCGGGCAACCTGCTGGGCATCCCCGCCACCGCGGTCCCCGCCGGGCTGGGGCAGGGAGGTCTGCCGCTCGGCGTGCAGGTGTACGCCGACCTGTGGCGCGACGACCTGTCGCTGGCCGCCGCGCAGGTGATCGAGGACGCACTGGGCACCCTGACCCCCATCGACCCCCGGACCTGACCGTCATCGACCCGGGGCTGACCGTCATCGACCCGGGCCTGCACCGGCGCGGCACTCCGAGCCGGCCTGGGCGACGCCCCGTCGTGGCGACCTGTGCAGGTCAGCGGGGCGGCATCCGCAGCGCGCCGTCGAGACGGATCACCTCGCCGTTGAGCAGCGGGTTGGCGACGATGTGCTGCACCAGCGCGGCGTACTCCTCCGGTCGGCCGAGCCGGGCCGGGTGCGGCACGAGGGCCTCCAGGATGGACTTCGTGTCACCCGGGAGCCCGGCCATCATCGGGGTCTCCATCACCCCGGGGGCGATGGTCATCACCCGGATCGCCTGGTCGGCCAGGTCCCGCGCCGCGCTGAGGGTGAGCGCGGTGATGCCGCCCTTGCTGGCCGCGTAGGCGGCCTGCCCGATCTGCCCGTCGTACGCGGCCACGCTGGCCGTCATCACGACCAGCCCTCGGTCGCCGTCGTTGGGCTCGTTGGCCACCATCGCCGCGGCGGCCAGCCGCAGCACGTTGAAGGTGCCGACCAGGTTGATCTCCACCACCCGCCGGAAGTCCTCCAGCGGCAGCACCCCGCGCTTGCTGATCACCCGTCCGGGGGTGGCCACGCCGGCGCAGTTCACGGCCACCCGCAGGGTGCCCTGCTCCCGGGCCAGGTCCACCGCCGCCTGCACCTGGTCGGGATCGCGGACGTCGGCGGCAGCGAACCGGACGGCATCGCCGAACCGGGCGGCCTCGGGTTCGGAACCGGGCAGGTCCACGATCACCACCCGGGCACCGGCCTCGTGGAACGCTCGGACGGTTGCGGCGCCGAGGCCCGAGGCGCCCCCGGTGACCAGCACCACGTCGTGGGGAGTCAGCTGCATCAGGTCAGTCTGGCGGATCCGGCGGAGCGGCGAGCGGCCGGCGGTCCGCGCGCAGCAGCTGCCGTGCGATGACCAGACGCTGGATCTGGTTGGTGCCCTCGAAGATCTGGGTCACCTTGGCCTCCCGCATGTAGCGCTCGGCCGGGAAGTCCCTGGTGTAGCCGTACCCCCCGAGCACCTGCACGGCGTCGGTGGTCACCTTCATCGCCGCATCGGTGGCCACCAGCTTCGCAACCGCCGCGTCCCGGGTGAACCCCCTGCCGGCGTCGCGTTTGCGGGCCGCCATCAGGTAGGCGGCGCGGGCCGTGTCGACGGCGGCCGCCATGTCGGCCAGCAGGAACTGGACGCCTTGGAAGGTGTCGATGGTGGAGCCGAACTGGCGGCGCTCCGCGGCGTAGCCGGTGGCGCAGTCCAGGGCGGCCTGGGCCAGCCCGGTCGCGCAGGCGGCGATGCCCAGCCGGCCCGAGTCCAGCGCGCTCAGGGCGATCGGCATACCCTCGCCCTCGGCGCCGATCCGGCGGTCCTCCCCGACCGCGACCGCGTCGAAGTAGAGAGCGGTGGTGGTGGAGCCGGTCAGGCCCATCTTGTGCTCCGGGGCGCCGAAGCTGAGGCCCGGGGCGTGGCCGGGAACCAGGAAGCAGCTCATCCCCTTGGTCCGGTCGGGGCCGGTGCGCGCGAAGGTGGTGTAGAAGTCGGCCTGCGAGCCGTGGGTGATCCAGGCCTTGGAGCCGAACAGGGCGTAGCCCTCGTCGGCGGTCTTGGCCTGGGTGCTCATCCCGGTGATGTCGGAGCCGGCCTGGGGCTCCGACAGCGCGTACGCTCCGAGCTGGTCCCCGCCGATCATGCCGGGCAGCAACGCGGCCCGCTGGGCCCGGCTGCCGAAGGCGGCCACCGGGTAGCTGGCCATCACGTGCACCGAGACGCCGACGCCGACGCTCATCCACGCGGCGGCGATCTCCTCCAGCGCCTGCAGGTACACCTCGTAGGGCTGGCCCGGCGCCCCCGTACTCCTCCGGGTAGGGCAGACCCAGCACGCCGGCCGCACCGAGCAGCCGGAAGACCTCGCGCGGGAAGGCGCTCCCGGCCTCGGCGGCGGCCGCGCGGGGGGCCAGCTCCTGCTGGGCGATCTCGCGGACCAACCCGACCAGCTCGGCCCCCTCGCTGGTCGGGAAGAGGCGATCGACGGCCATCTCGGCAACCCCCTCTCGTGTCGTCAACCGGTACGGAGAAGGATACGCTGGTACCGCGATGTATACCACTTCGAGTGCTCCGGCGCTGGCCCCCCGGGAGCTGACCGAGCGGCAGCAGGCGCTGCGCGACGACCTGGTGAGCCTGGTGCTGGCCGAGGGTTTCGCCGATCTCACGGTGGACGAGGTGGCGACCCGCCTGGGCTGCTCCAAACGCACCCTGTACGTGCTCGCCGACAGCAAGGAGCAGCTGGCCACGCTGGCGGTGCGACGGTTCTTCCAGCGGGCCACCGAGCAGGTCGAGATCGCGATCGCCCGGACCCGCTCCCCCGCCCGCCGGGTGACGCGGTACCTCGAGGCGGTGGCCGAGGCGCTACGACCGGCGGGGCGGCGGTTCCGCGACGACGTGGCCCGGTTCGCCCCGGCGCGCGAGATCTACGAGCAGAACACCGCCGCGGCGGCCCGCCGGGTCCGTGAGCTGATCGACGACGGGATCCGGGCCGGCGCTTTCCGGAACGTGTCCGCGATCTTCGTCGGCGAGGTCGTCACCGCGACCATGCGGCGGATCACCTCCGGTGAGATCGGCACCGCCACCGGACTCGGGGACGCCGAGGCATACACCCAGCTGGCCCAGCTCGTGGTGGCCGCCATCCGCCGCTGACCCCGCCGGCGTCCAGCGTGGCGCGACGAACGACACCGGGGCGTCCGCGCCGATAGGCTGATTCGATGGACGACCTGCACCAGCTCGGTGAGGACATCGCAACCACCGCGGCGCGGGTCGTCCGGTGGCTGCCCACCGAAGGGTTCGATCTGAGCCTCTCTGCCACCCGGATCCTGGCGCGGCTGTCGGACCGCGGCCCGACCCGGATCAGCGACCTCGCCACCCAGGAGCGCTGCTCCCAGCCCACGATCACCAACCACGTGAAGCGGCTGGAAGCGGCCGGGCTCGTCCAGCGCGGGTCCGACCCGCACGATGCCCGGGCCTGGATGATCGATCTCACCCCGGAGGGCCGCCAGCGGCTCCGCAGCCTGCGGGACACCCTGGGCACGAATGTCGAGCCCTACCTGTCCAAGATGAGCAAGCGCGACCTGAAGGCCCTCCGCGACGGCGTCGGCGCCCTGCAGCGCCTGATGGCACTGGATAGGCTGCCCGGGTGACGTTCCGGCTCTACGACACCGCCACCCGGGCGATGCACGACCTGGTCCCGGTCCGGCCGGGCCAGGTGGCGATCTACCACTGCGGCCTGACCGTGCAGGCCTCCCCGCACGTCGGCCACCTCCGCCAGGAGGTGGTGTTCGACGTGCTCCGCCGGTGGCTGACCTGGAGCGGCTACGACGTCACGGTGATCGCCAACATCACCGACATCGACGACAAGATCCTGATCAAGTCCGCCGAGGCCGGCGTGCCCTGGTGGGCCCATGCCTACCGGTACGAGCGCGAGCTGCACGAGGCCTTCGCCGCCCTGGGCTGCATCCCCCCCACGTACGAGCCGCGGGCCACCGGGCACATCCCGGAGATGATCGAGATGATCAAGGTGTTGATCGCCGGCGGGCACGCCTACCCGGCCCCCGACGACTCCGGTGACGTCTACTTCGACGTGCGCTCCTGGCCGACCTACGGCTCGCTGTCCGGGCAGCGGATCGAGGACATGGAGGCGGCGGCCGACGCCGACCCGCGCGGCAAGCGCGACCCGCGGGACTTCGCCCTGTGGAAGGGCCACAAGCCCGGCGAGCCGGTCACGGCCTCGTGGGTGACGCCGTGGGGCCGTGGGCGGCCGGGCTGGCACCTGGAGTGCTCGGCGATGGCCGGCAAGTACCTCGGTGACGAGTTCGACATCCACGGCGGCGGGATCGACCTCCGCTTCCCGCACCACGAGAACGAGCTCGCCCAGTCCACCGCCGCCGGCCAGCGTTTCGCCCGCTACTGGATGCACAACGCGTGGGTGACCGCGGCCGGGGAGAAGATGAGCAAGTCGCTCGGGAACGGGGCCCTGGTGTCGGAGGTGACCGCGCGCTACCCGGGTCGCGCCGTACGCCTGTACCTGGCCCAGCCGCACTACCGCTCGGCGGTGGAGTACTCCGAGAGCTCCATCGAGGAGGCCGCCGCCGCGCTGGCCCGGATCGACGGCTTCGTGGACCGGGCGACGGCCCGGGCGGGCCGGGTCCCGCTCCGGGTGCCGGACGGCTTCATCGCGGCCATGGACGACGACCTGGGCACCCCGGGGGCGGTGGCGGTGCTCTACGAGACCATCCGCAGCGGCAACATCGCCCTGTCCGCGGGCGACACCGAGCAGGTGACGGCCCGGCTCGGCGAGGTGCTCGGCATGCTGGGCGTGCTGGGTCTGGACGCGCGCGACCCGGCCTGGTCGACCGCCGGCGGCGCGCCGCAGCCGGAGCTGGCCGGCGTCGTCGACGGCCTGGTCGCCGAGCTGCTCCGGCAGCGACAGGCGGCCCGGCTCCGCAAGGACTTCGCCGCGGCCGACGCGGTGCGTGACGCGTTGGGCGCCCTCGGCGTCCAGATCGAGGACACCCCGAGCGGACCCCGCTGGTCGGTCGCGAGTCGCGGGACGAGGGAGTAGCCGGTGCCAGGCAACAGCCAGCGCAAGGGTGCGGTCCGGCGGCGGGGGAAGGGCAACACCGCCGGGTCCGGCGGTCGGGTCCGACGCGGCCTGGAGGGGAAGGGCCCCACCCCCAAGGCGGAGGATCGTCCGTACCACACGGCGTACCGGGGGAAGAGGCCCGCCAAGTCCAGCACCCGGACCGGCGCCCCGAGCGGCGAGCCGACCGGCGCCGGCCAGCGGTCACCGGGCCGGACCACCCGTGGACCGCGGACCGGTCGGCCGGGGGCCGGACCCGAGTGGGTCGCCGGCCGCAACGCGGTACTGGAGGCCCTGGAGGCCGAGATCCCGAGCAAGGCTGCCTACGTCGCCGAAGGGGCGGACCGCGACGACCGGCTCCGCGACATCCTCCGGTTGGCGGCCGACCGAGGTCTGGCGCTGCTGGAGGTGACCCGGGTCGAGCTGGACCGGCTGACCGGCGGCGCGGTGCACCAGGGTGTCGCCCTGCAGCTGCCGGCCTACACCTACACCCACCCCGACGACCTGCTGGCCGCCGTGCTGGCGGCCGACGGTGAGCCGCTGATCGTGGCCCTGGACTCGATCACCGACCCGCGCAACCTGGGAGCGATCATCCGCTCGGCCGCCGCCTTCGGAGCCGGCGGGGTGCTGATCCCGGAGCGTCGGTCGGCCGGCATGACCGCGGCGGCGTGGAAGACCTCCGCCGGGGCGGCCGCCCGGATTCCGGTGGCCCGGGCGACCAACCTGAACCGCACCCTGCGGGCCTACGCCGACGCCGGACTGTTCCTGGTCGGACTGGACGGGGAGGCCGATACCGACATCGCGGAGGTCGCGGAGGCCTCCGGGCCGCTGGTCCTGGTGATCGGCAGCGAGGGGGACGGCCTCAGCCGCCTGGTGCGAGAGGCGTGCGACGTGGTGGCCGCGATCCCGATCGGCGCCGACGTGGAGTCACTGAACGCCGGGGTGGCCGCCGGCATCGCGCTGTACGAGATCTCGCGCCGCCGCGGCTGACGGACGCCTGGGTGGTGGTCACCGACCGGGGTTATGGTGGTGCCGCACTCGACGTGACCCCGCAGGAGCCCAGGTGACCCAGACCATCGACCGTCAGGTCGGATTCGACTACGCCGCCACGGCCTCGGAGGCCTACCGGGCCGCGCTGGCGGTGATCGGGTCGGTGGAGCCGCGGGTGGCCGAGGCCACCCGCGCCGAGCTGGCCGACCAGCGCTCGTCGCTGAAGCTGATCGCGTCGGAGAACTACGCGTCGCCGGCCGTGCTGCTGACCATGGGCACCTGGTTGTCCGACAAGTACGCCGAGGGCACCGTCGGGCACCGCTTCTATGCCGGCTGTCAGAACGTCGACACGGTCGAGGCGCTCGCCGCCGAGCACGCCCGCGAGCTGTTCGGCGCCGAGTACGCCTACGCCCAGCCGCACTCCGGCATCGACGCCAACCTGGTGGCCTTCTGGTCGATCCTGGCCCACAGGATCGAGTCCCCCGAGCTCGCGGAGCTCGGCGCGAAGAACGTCAACGACCTGACCGAGGAGCAGTGGGAGGCGCTGCGCCACAAGTTCGGCAACCAGCGCGCGCTCGGCATGTCGTTGGACGCGGGCGGCCACCTCACCCACGGCTTCCGACCCAACATCTCCGGCAAGATGTTCCACCAGCGGTCCTACGGGACCGACCCCGAGACCCAGCTCATCGACTACGACCGGGTGCGTCAGGCGGCGCGGGAGTTCAAGCCGCTGGTGTTGATCGCGGGCTACTCGGCCTACCCCCGCCGGGTGAACTTCGCGACGATGCGCGAGATCGCCGACGAGGTGGGCGCCACCTTCATGGTGGACATGGCCCACTTCGCGGGTCTGGTCGCCGGCAAGGTGTTCACCGGTGACGAGGACCCCGTACCACACGCGCACATCGTCACCACCACCACTCACAAATCCCTGCGCGGGCCACGCGGCGGACTGGTGCTGGCCACCGAGGAGTACGCGCCCTCGGTCGACCGGGGCTGCCCGATGGTGCTCGGCGGGCCGCTCGGCCACGTGATGGCGGCCAAGGCGGTGGCCCTGGCGGAGGCCCGGACCCCGGAGTTCCAGACCTACGCCCAGCAGGTGGCCGACAACGCGCAAGCCCTTGCCGACGGCTTCCTGAAGCGCGGCGCCCGGCTGGTCACCGGCGGCACCGACAACCACCTGGTGCTGCTCGACGTGTCCGGGTTCGGCCTGACCGGTCGGCAGGCGGAGTCGGCCCTGCTCGACGCCGGCATCGTGACCAACCGCAACGCCGTGCCGGCCGACCCGAACGGGGCCTGGTACACCTCGGGCGTGCGGCTCGGCACGCCCGCCCTGACCACCCGCGGTTTCGGCCCGGCCGAGTTCGACCAGGTGGCCGAGCTGACCGTCACCGTGCTGCGGAACACGACGCCGACGCTGACCGCGGCCGGCGCCCCGGGCAAGGCCAAGTACGTGCTGGGCGACGGCGTGGCCGAGGCCACCCGGAGCCAGTCGGCGGATCTGCTGCAGGCCCACCCGCTCTACCCGGGACTCACGATCTAGCACCTGAGACAAGGCGGTGGCGACGTGGCACCCACGACCGTGACGAGCATCGTCATGATCATCTTCGCGGCCGCCGTCGTCGCGCTCGCGCTCTACAACCTGTTCGGCTCCTGGCAGCCGGTGGTGCGGCGCGTCCGGCCGAGATCGGAGATCGAGATCGAGGCCGCGGTGCTCGAGATGCGGCGGGCCATCGAGGCCTACGAACGGGACCGGTCCTGGCCGTGACCCGGCCGCGGTGGCGGCCCGGCGGGCGCTCACAGCCCACGCCTAGCCGCAGGCTGCCTACCCTGGGGTGGTGACCCGTCGCCTGCTCATCCGGACGCTGCCCGTGGCCGCCGCCGTGCTCGCCTCCACCGCCGCCCTGACCGCCTGCGCCGAGTCGGGCCTGACCGCCCAGGACGCCTACAAGATCGGCTGCCCGGCCGTGGACGCCGCGGTCGGCGGCGGCTCGGTGGTCAACACCGCGACCGTGGCCGGGATGAAGGCGCTCCGCGACTCGAACCAGCTGAACCCCGAGGCCCAGCGCTGGCTCGTGGCCGCCATCGGGGCGATCGAGTCGGCCGACCCGAACGCCATGCCCGCCGACGCCCGGAAGCTGGTCGTGGACGGCTGCACCGACAACGGCTATCCGCTGCGCAACCTCAAGTCGTCCTGACCCGAGCCCGGGTCACGGCAGCACCCGCTGGCCGGCCCGGAAGGCCACCCAGATCGCCGACATCCGCCGCGACTGGCCGGCGGTGAACCGATCCAGGCACGGGTCGTCCCCGTAGCTCATGAAGTTGTGCACCGGGTCCCGGCCGCGGCTGGGGCAGGTGTCCAGCGCCTCGTTGCAGACGAAGATGTTGTCCCCGTCGTCCTGGTACGGGGTGTCGCCGACCCAGTCGCCCGGGGTCGCGCAGCCGTTCTCGAACGTATGCGCCAGCCCCAGCCAGTGGCCCACCTCGTGGGTCGCGGTGTCGCCCTCGTTGTACGGGGCGGCGTCGCCGCCCGGCAGGCTCTCGTTCAGCAGCACCACCCCGTCCTGGGTCGGCGTCGCCTCCCACGGGTAGTAGGCGTAGCCGAGCAGACCGCCGCCCAGCCCGGCGACGTAGAGGTTCAGGTCGTCGTAGCCGCCCTGGTGCAGCGCCAGCTTGGCCTCGGTGTCGTCGTCGTCCTTCGGGTCGTCGACCGACCAGTCGTACCAGTCGTCGTTGCGGGTGTAGTCGATCGAGGCGGTCCGGAAGCGGAACTGGGTGGTGGCGGCCGCACCGGCGGTGCGACCCGCGAACCCGTCGTTGAGCACGGCGATCTGGTCACGGACCTGCGCCCGCGTCACTCCACCGCTCCCGTCGGCCCGGGTGATGACGTGGACGTACACGTCGACGGTGGCTCGCCGGGCCAGGGCCAGGGACCGGTCGGACACGTTCCGGCTCTTCATCCGCTTGGCCACCCGCGTCTGGATGGACGTGGACTGGGCGAGCGTGAGGCTGTTGGGGTCCACGCCGTTCAGCTGGGAGTCCGCCCGCACCCGCGACTCGGGCCCGGTGAGGCAGAGCTGGCCGGCGGCGGTCGCCGTCGGGACGGTGCTGGGCACGGTCGTGGAGCCCCCGGCGCCGACGAGCGCCGCGGCGCCCAGGGCCAGGGACACGGCGGCGATCCGGGCAGTACGCCAGGCACTCCGGAGGCGTCGATCGGTCATCTGCGGTTCCTCGGGGGCGTCGGCGTCAAGGCCCACACAGTGACCGAGCCCGGCACCGCGGGTCAAGAGGATCGAGCCGATCATCCGGCTGGCGGTCACTCCTCGGCGAGCAGCTGGTCCAGGTCGGTCAGCCGGTCCAGGCCCCGGACCGCCTGCGCCATCCTCGCGTTGCGGCCGAACTGTTCCCGGTGCCGGTGCAGGAACCGCCAGTACCCGGCGGTGAACGGACAGGCGTCCTCCCCGACCCGGACCTTGGGGTCGAACCGGCAGCCACCGCAGTGGTCGGTCATCGAGTTCAGGTAGCTGCCGCCCGCGACGTACGGCTTGGTGGCCAGCACGCCCCCGTCGGCGTACTGCGACATTCCCACCACGTTGGGCACCATCACCCAGTCGTAGCCGTCGACGAAGCTGCGGTGGAACCAGTCGGTGACCTCGGCGGGGCTCCAGCCCTGCTGGAGGGCGTAGTTCCCGAGCACCATCAGCCGCGGGATGTGGTGCGTCCAGCCGTGCTCCCGGACGGAGGTGAGGGCGCTGCGCAGGCAGGCGGCGTCGGTGCCGGCGGCGTCGAGGTCTGAGAACCAGCGGGGCAGCCGGGCGTCGGCGCCGAGGGCGTTGCGGTCCCGGTAGCCCTCTCCGAGGTGCCAGTACAGGTGCCAGACGTAGTCCCGCCAGCCGATCACCTGCCGGACGAAGCCCTCGACCGAGGCGATCGGCGCGTGCCCCTCGCGGTAGGCGCCCTCGGCGGCGCGGACCACCTCCAACGGGTCCAGCAGACCCAGGTTGAGCGGTGCAGACAGCAGGCTGTGCGCCATCCACCGGTCACCGGTCAGCACCGCGTCCTCGTACGGGCCGAAGTCGGGCAACCGGTGCCGGAGGAAGTCGTCCAGCACCGTCAGGGCCTCCCGCCGGGTCGCGGCGAACCGCCGCGGCCCGTCGTCGCCCACGAACCGGACGCCGTCGTCGGCCCACCGGTCGAGATCGGCCCGGACCTGGTCGTCGATCTCGTCCTCGGTCGGCCACCACGGTTCCGGCACCCCCAACGTGGTCGCGCCCCTCGGGGGCCGCCGGCGGTTGTCGCCGTCGTAGTTCCACTGCCCGGTGACCGGCTCGGAGCCGTCCATCAGGACGCCCAGCCGGGTACGCGCGTCCCGGTAGAAGTCCTCCATCAACAGCCGCCGCCGACCACGGCCCTCAGCCCAGTGGACGAACTCCTCGCGGCTGGTGGCGTGGCCGCGGGCCGGCAGCCGGTCGATCTGCCGCTCGGTCGCCAGCCTGTCGACCAGGTGCCGCGCCGCCCAGGAGGTGGGCTCGACCACGCTGAGGGGGTCGTCGACCTGGGCGAGGGCGTGCCGGTAGGTGCTCGCCCGGAGGTAGCGGGCGTTCGCCAGCTCCGCGGCCCGGTGCCGCATGGCCGACAGCACGAGATGCGCCTTCTGCCGGTGGAACGCGCGGCGCTCGAACACCCGCCGGGACTCGATCAGCAGCACCGGATCGCGGGTGGCGTCCCGGAAGTGCGGACCGAGCTGGTCTCCGAACAGCCAGCGGACCACAGCCACGACTCAGCGGCTGAACAGGGTGCCCGACACCGTGGTGACGAAGTTGTGCAGGGAGTCGGGCAGGTCCCGCAGATGCCAGTGCTCGGGGCCGTGGTACCAGGAGAGGTCGGTGGAGTCGGCGTGCACGTCGTCGTCGGCCGCGACGATCGCGTGCAGCCATCGGTCCGCGCCCCCCAGCACCACGGCGTACGGCAGCACCTCGGACAGCTCGGCCAGCTCCCGGCCGGGCGGCATCTGGTCGGTGGGGTGGTTCAGCAGGTCGGACCGCAGGGCGCCGAGGCCGGCCAGCAGTGCGGCCCCCTTCGCGGTCCGGGCCGGCAGCTCCTGGGCCACGAACATGAAGCCCAGGGCCAGCGCGATGAGCGCGAGACCCGCGAGCCCGAAGACGGTGAACGCCGCCAGCACCCCCGTCACGGCGACGGCGACGATCAGCGCCGTCAGGGCCAGCTGGCTCCACCGGTTCCGGGTGGCGTCGGGTCGCCGCTCGTACCAGCCGTTGCTGACCACCTCGTCGTACAGCTTGTCCTGGACGTTCCCGATCACCGCCCCGACCCGCGTCGGCAGCGTCGACACCAGGGCCGGACCCGCACCGGTGACCCCGTCCAGCAGCTCCCGCTCGAACGGCCGCAAGTCGTCCCCGCCGTCGCGGGACCGCAGCTCCCACTCCGTGCTGGCGAACTCGCTGCTGCGGGGGAGCTCGGTGATCAGCACATGCCCGCGGACGGCCAGGTCGAGCAGCGTGGCGGTGATGTCGATCGGGTCCACGCGCTCGTCGGCCACGGTCCCGACGTGGCCGGGGCGGATGTCGTCGACCACCCGGAACTCGCTCTGGCCCGGTCCGACCGGCACGAACTCCCCGACCCGCGCCGCAGCCGCCGACCCGTCCCCGGCCCCGGCCGCGTCGCGGCCCACCCGTCGGTGCAGCAGCAGCAGGGCGATGCCGCCCAGCACCAGCAGGCCGAGGGCGAGGGCGAGCGGCCAGGGCGCGGCGGAGAAGGCCCGGCCGACGGTCCACACGTAGTGGATGTTCTGGTTGCTGGCCAGCGCCCCGGACGGGAAGCCGATGTCGACGGCGACCACCTCACCGAGGCCGCGCCGGCCGTCGGTGAACGTGGGTTGCTGGCCCTGGTCGGTGCCCGCCGACGCCGAGGCGCACGGCACGGTCGAGTTGGGGGTGCCCGCCGTGCAGCGCACGTAGCTGAAGCTGGTCGGGATCGCCACCGTCGCGCTGAAGCTCTCCACCTCCGCACTCAGGCCCTGCAACAAACGCCAGCGCAGCGCCGTGCCGTTGTCGGTCTCCACCACCGCGCCCCGCACCGTGTAGCTGGTGACGACCTCGGTGGCGCCGTCGGTGGGCACGCTGACCGCGGTGTAGCGACCGTCGGGGCTGACGGTCGGCTCGACCGCCTTCCCGCCGACGGTGGTGGTGATGTCGTTGAGGGCGAAGACCAGCCGACGGTCCCCGACCAGGTTCTCCTCGGTCTCGAACTTCTGGCTCAGCTCGGCCGGTGCCGGGGCGGCGAAGGTGACGGTCTGCCGGACCTTCAGCACCCCGTCGAGTCCCAGCTGGGCCTCGACCTGCACCGCCGAAGCCGTTCCGTCGGCGTGCGCCGGGACCGTGGCCGGTCCGACCAGCAGACCCAGAGTGAGCAGCAAGAACGCCGTCCAGGCGGCCCAGGGACGCCGGGCCCGGATGGAGGTGGTCACGACGCCTAGCCTGTCATCACCGCTGCCCAGGCGCACGGCAGGCCCCGAATCGGGCGCCGGTGTCGTCCGTCGTCCCCAGTTTCGACGTCTTCGGGTTCTCGACCGCGGCGGGGCCACGGTCGGCCGCGCCGGCCACGGACCGCCCGGACGGCCCGGCGCCATGGCTAGAGTTTCCCCCGTGACCCAGCAGCAGTGGGGCGGACCGCCCGGCCGGCCGTCGCCCGGCTACCCCGGTGGAGGTCAGCCCGGCTGGTCGCAGCCCGCCTTCGGGGCGCCGTCGTCGGGCCCCGCGGCGTACGGGCGACCGGCCTACGGGCAGCCGGCCTGGGGACAGGGCGGCGGGTACGGGGCGCAGCCGGGGTACGGCGCGCCGCAGCCGGGCTACCCACCCCCGGGGGTGGCACCGGGCCGTACGGCCGTCCGCCCGCGCCACGGCGGAACCCGCTGACCCGTGTGCTGCTGGGGCTGGTGGTGCTGGTGGTGATCGCCCTCGCCGGGCTGGTCATCACCAACCTGATGCACGGGTCGAGCACAGTGGCCTACCAGAACGACGACTACCAAGTGCCGCCGCCGGACAGGAACCCCCCACCGCTGCCGGTGCCCAAGACCTACGGCGAGGCCGAGGACCTGATCACGGCCAACCGCTTCTACAGCCAGACGGCGCCCGCCCCGGTGCGCTGCACCAGCGACCCGATCGACGTGGCCAGCGCCAGCGACGCCCGGCTCGAGTCGCACTTCGAGGGACTGATGGAGTGCCTGGTCCGGGTCTGGCAGCCTCCGGTGACCGGCGCCGGCTGGCAGATCGTCCGTCCCACGGTGACGATCTACGGCAAGGAGATCACCACCAAGTGCGGCAAGACCAGCGTCAATGCGTTCTACTGCTCGGCCGACCAGCAGGTGTACTACAGCAGCCTGCTGGCCGACTACGTGCCGATCGTCAAGCAGGACAAGTGGGCGGCCGACGTGGTCATGGCCCACGAGTTCGGCCACGCCCTGCAGGCCCGGACCGCCATCCTGATCAGCGCGCACGCGCTCGCCCAGGAGGTGTCCAGCAAGTCGGAGCAGAACCAGATGCTGCGTCGGCTGGAGACCCAGGCGGACTGCTTCTCCGGGATGTTCCTCCGCTCGGTGTCGACCTCGCTCGGGGTGCGCCAATCCGACCTGAACGGGATCGAGGAGACCTACGTCGCGGTGGGTGACGACACGCTGACCGGCGAGCCAGGCGTCGACGGCAACCACGGGCTGGCCAAGAGTCGGCGCTACTGGGGCGTGGCGGGGTTGAGCAACGGCCAGGTCGGAGCCTGCAACACGTTCACGGCACCGGCCCGGCTGGTCCGCTGACCCGGTGGGCCGGGCCGCCCGGCTGACGGGCGACGCCGGGGGTCGGGCTCAGCGCTGTTGCAGCAGGGCGGTGGCGATCGCGGCGATCCCCTCGCCCCGGCCGGTCAGGCCCAGCCCGTCGGTGGTGGTGGCGGCCACGCTGACCGGGGCCCGGACCGCGTCCGACAGCACGGCCTCGGCCTCGGCCCGGCGGGCGGCGAAGTGCGGCCGGTTGCCGATCAGCTGGACAGACACGTTGAGCACCATGAACCCCGCGGCCTCCACGCGGCGCACGGTCTCCGCCAGGAAGGTCACGCCGGAAGCACCTGACCACTGGGGCTGGTCGGTGCCGTAGTTGCTGCCGAGGTCGCCCAGCCCGGCGGCGCTGAGCAGGGCGTCGCAGGCGGCGTGCGCCACCACGTCACCGTCGGAGTGGCCCTCCGGGCCGGCGGGCTCATCGAGGAACCTCAGGCCGGCCACCGTCATCGGACGTCCCGGGACGAGCCGGTGCACGTCGGTGCCGATCCCGGTCCGCAGGGCCGTCACCGGGGGGTCGGTCCGGGGGGTCGGGGCGCCCCGCCGGACACCGACGATGACCGTCGCCTGGTGGCGACGGTCATCGGGTGCTGCACGGTCAGGAGGCGAGGACCTCGTCGAGCAGGTGCTCGGCCCTGTCCTCCTCGACCCGTTCGGCCAGCGCCAGCTCGGAGACCAGGATCTGGCGGGCCTTGGCGAGCATCCGCTTCTCGCCGGCCGACAGGCCCCGCTCGCGTTCGCGCCGCCAGAGATCGCGGACGACCTCGGCGACCTTCATCACGTTCCCGGAGTGCAGCTTCTCCAGGTTTGCCTTGTACCGACGCGACCAGTTGGTCGGCTCCTCCGTGTGCGGAGCTCGCAGCACGCTGAAGACGCGCTCGAGACCGTCGGCATCGACGACGTCACGGACGCCGACGAGATCCAGGTTGCACGCAGGTACGCGAACCACCAAGTCGGTTTGCCCGACGATCCTCAGAACCAGATAGAGCTTGTCTTCGCCTTTGATCTGACGGGTTTCGATGTCCTCGATCACGGCAGCCCCGTGATTGGGGTAGACCACCGTTTCGCCGACTGTGAAGGTCATATTGTCTTGTACCCCTTTCGCGACATCCAGTCTAACACGGCTCCGGAGCGCCTTCGGAGGCGTTTGCGCTAGCCAGAGGCCTGATCGGCGCACACAGGGACTTGACAAACGACCCTTCGATGTGAATCAGGTGTGTCCTGGGTCACGTCCCCGAGTGGGTCCCGTGCCGACCGCGACGCGCGCGCAGCTGTTG
The DNA here is from genome assembly GCA_963832435.1 of uncultured Actinomycetota bacterium. Taxonomy (GTDB): domain Bacteria; phylum Actinomycetota; class Actinomycetes; order Propionibacteriales; family Propionibacteriaceae; genus Microlunatus. Next base: position 296,716 of record CAWHTY010000009.1, on the reverse strand, counting down.
CCGTGCCGGGGACTGACGAGCCGGGAGCCGATCGGTAGGCTGCTCCCAGTCTTCCTGCTCACCCATCCGGCAAGCCAAGGAGTCTCGTGGCCCCCGACTCGCACCCCACCCCGCTCCGCCCGCGTCTGCGCGGGTGGCGCGCCGCCGCCGGGCTGCTGCTCGCGGTCGCCCTGCTGGGCCTGGCCGCGTGCGGTCTGAACGTGCAGACCCTCCAGCCGTACACGCCCTCCGACGGGGTCAACGCCGACGTCGGCAACCCACCGGTGCAGGTACGGAACCTGATGATCCTCAGCCGCGAGGACGGCAGCGGGTTCCTGTCGGCGACGCTCGGCGCCCAGGGTCGCGACGCGTTGACCAGTGTCAGTGGCAAGCCGATCAAACCCGACGGGACCGACGGCGCCGCGTTCGCGGTGACCCAGCCCGACCCGGTCGCCTTCGGCTCGGGATCGGCCGTGGTGCTGACCGACCGCCCGTTCATCGAGCTGAAGAGTGCCGACCTGGTGGTCGGCGCCGACGCGGAGCTGACGTTGGTCTTCAGCACCGTCGGCTCGATCACCCTGCGGGCGCCCGTGGTCGACGCCGAGCAGCCCGACTACGCCACGGTGACGCCGAGCGCGACCCCGAGCAGCTGAGCCGGCGGCCGCGCGGCACACGGGGGCGTCAGCCGTACGTCTCCACGTCGGAGAACAGGCCGCTGACTGACTCGCCGTAGTGGATCCGCTTCACCGCCTCGGCGAACAGCGGGGCCACCGAGCGGGTGGTCATGGTGGGCAGGCGCTTCTCTGACGGCAGCGGCACCGTGTTGGTGATGACGATCTCGGTCACGTCCGGCTCCTGCTGGAGGCGGTCGATGGCCGATCCGGTGAACAGACCGTGGGTGCAGGCCAGGGCCACCTGGTGGACGTGCTCAGTGCGCAGCTTCGCCAGCAGCTCCACGATCGAGCCGGCGGTCGCGATCTCGTCGTCGAGCACGATGACGTCCTTGCCGGCCACGTCGCCGACGATCCGGTCGATGACCACGGTGTCGTCGGCCAGCCGCTGCTTGGAGCCCGCCGCCACTGGCAGGCCGAGCCTACGCGCGAACTCCGAGGCCATCTTGGCGTTGCCGAGGTCGGGTGAGACCACCACCGTGTTGCTCAGGTCGTGGCCGGCGAAGTGCGCGGCGAGCTCGTCGATGGCGTTCAGGTGGTCCACCGGGATGGAGAAGAACCCGTGCACCTGGGGGGCGTGCAGCGCCATGGTCAGCACCCGGGTGGCGCCGGCGGCGGCCAGCATGTCGGCCACCAGCCGGGCGCCGATCGAGATCCGCGGGGCGTCCTTCTTGTCCGATCGGGCGTACGCGAAGTGGGGGATGACGGCGGTGATGTGGGCGGCGGAGGCGCCGCGGGCGGCGTCGAGCATCATCAGCAGCTCGAACAGGTTCTCCTGCGCCGGGGGGACCAGCGGCTGCACGATGTAGACGTCGCGCTGGCGGCAGTTGGCGCGGAGCTGCACCTGCAGGCAGTCGTTGCTGAACCGGGTGGTGCGCGTGGGTGAGAGCTGCACGCCGAGGATGCCGCACATCTCCGCGGCGAACTCCGGGTGGGCGGAGCCGGAGAAGACGGTGATCTCGCCGGTCACTCTTTCATCCGCTCGCCGCGCGATCCGCCCAGGGCGGTGGCATCCTCCGACGACCACCCCGACCGCTCCGATCACTTGCGCACGTCACCCGGCAGAGGCTATCCCTCGAACTTGTAGCCGAGCCCGCGGACCGTGAGCAGGAACTGCGGGTTGGCGGGGTCGGGCTCGATCTTGGTGCGCAGACGCTTCACGTGCACGTCCAGGGTCTTGGTGTCCCCCACGTAGTCGGCACCCCAGATCCGGTCGATCAGCTGGCCACGGGTCATCACCCGCCCGGCGTTGCGGAGCAGCATCTCGAGCAGCTCGAACTCCTTCAGGGCCAGCCGGACGGCGCCGCCGTTCACCGAGACCTCGTGCCGCTCGACGTCCATCCGGACCCCGGCGGCCTCGACCACGTCGGGCATCAGCTCGACGTCCTGCCCGCGGCGCAGCACCGCACGGATCCGGGCCACCAGCTCGCGCTGGCTGAACGGCTTGGTGACGTAGTCGTCGGCACCCAGCTCCAGGCCCACCACCTTGTCGATCTCGGAGTCCCGCGCGGTGACCATGATGACCGGCACCGGACCGCGCTGCCGCAGCTGACGGCAGACCTCGGTCCCGGGGAGCCCGGGCATCATCAGGTCCAGCAGCACGATGTCGGCGCCGGTGCGGTCGAAGGCGGCCAGCCCCTCCGCCCCGTCGGCCGCCTCGACCACGTCGAAGCCCTCCTTGCGCAGCATGTAGGCGAGCGCTTCGCGGTAGGACTCCTCGTCCTCCACGACCAGTACACGGGTCATCCTGCGATCAGCTCCTGCGTTCGGAGTTGGGGACCAGCTCGACGACGTTGCCGTCGGGGAGCGGGTCGGGGTCGGTGGCCGCTCGGCCGGTCGCGGTCTGAGCGGGTCCGGATCCGGGTTGGTGCTCCGGGATCCTGATCGTGAACGTCGATCCGCGGCCGGGCTGGCTCCACACGCCGACCTCGCCGTTGTGCGCCGCGGCGATGTGCTTCACGATGGCCAGGCCGAGGCCGGTTCCGCCGTTGGCCCGGCTCCGGGCGTAGTCGACGCGGTAGAACCGTTCGAAGATCCGCTCCAGCTCGGCCGGCGGGATCCCGATCCCGGTGTCGGACACCGTGATCTCGACGTAGTCGTCGTCGCTTTGGGCTTGGCGGTGCGCGGCCACCACCACCCGGGCCCCCGGGTCGGAGTAGACGACGGCGTTCTCGACCAGGTTGCTGACCGCCACCCCCAGCTGGCGCCGGCTCCCCGCCACCTGGCAGCCCTGCACGCCGGCCAGGGTCAGCGAGACACCGTGCCGGTCGGCGTCGATCCGGCAGCGGTCCACCGCATCGGCGAGCACGTCGTCGATGTCGACCAGCTCGGGGCCGTCGAGCGGGTTGTCCGCCTGCAGCCGGGACAGGTCGATGATCTGGGAGACCAGATCGGTCAGCCGGGCGGACTCGATCCCCATCCGGGCGGCGAAGCGGCGCACCGCCGGTGGGTCGTCGGCCGCCTCCTCCACCGCCTCCGCGAGCAGGGACAGCGCACCGATCGGCGTCTTGAGCTCGTGGCTGATGTTGGCCACGAAGTCCCGTCGGGTCTGCTCGATCCGCCGGGCCGCGGTCTCGTCGTCGGCCAGCACCAGGACCAGCCCGTCGTCGAGCGGCGCCACCCGGACGCTGTAGAACACGGCGGCGGTCCGGCCGCCCCGGGCCAGCTCGATCTCCTCCGACCGGACGGCCTGCTCGCGGCGCACGGCGCGGACCAGGTCCAGGACGGGCGCGAGGGCGACCCGGGTTCCTCGGACCAGGCCGAGCGCAGAGGCCAACGGGGTGGCGCGCAAGACCTCGTCGTGCGGACCGACGACGATGCCCGCGGAGCGGATCCCGCCCAGCACCTGCGTGATGCCCTCCGGCACCTGCGGAGCCACGTACTCGAACGTCTCCGGCTCCTCGGGGCCCGGCCGACGGCGCAGCAGTACGGCCAGCAGCAGACCCAGCACGACACCGATGACCGCGCCGAGGACGATCCAGCCGACCGATCCCACGGCCCCGATCCTAGGGCGTCGGGCGCCGGCCACCGACCGGTCGAGCAGTGTTCACGCAGAGGCGGTGGCCACCGTTCCGTCGCTGTTCACGTGCCGTTCACCCAGGTCTCGGCTTCGGGTAGCGCTCCGGCCTAGGCTGAACCCGAACCGTTGGCTCGTGGCGCCTGTGCGCCGCGAGCCGATCCGGGGACGACCGGCACGACCGGCCGACCGACACACGACACAGACGAGGTGGATCCACCCATGCGCGACTCCTATCGGGAGCAGCTCGACGACATCCTGGCCGACCTGGTGCAGATGTGCCAGGTCGTGTCCGCGGCCGTCCGGAGCAGCACCACAGCCCTGCTGGAGGCCGACATCCACCTGGCCGAGCAGGTCATCATCGAAGACCTGAAGCTCGACGAGATGCAGGCCGACATCGAGGCGCGGGCGTTCAACCTGCTGGCCCGGCAGGCCCCGGTCGCCGGCGAGCTGCGGACCCTGGTCGCCACGCTGCGGATGGTCACCGAGCTGGAGCGGATGGGTGACCTGGCCGCCCACGTGGCCAAGATCTCCCGGCTGCGCTACCCCGAGATCGCCGTGCCGGAGGCGCTGCGGCCCAACTTCGTCCGGATGGGTGACGTCGCCGAGAAGATGGTCGTCACCGCCGGCCAGACTCTGAACGACCGCAACATCCAGACCGCCCAGGAGCTCCGGGCCCGGGACGAGGAGATGGACGAGCTGCGGCTCACCCAGTTCCGGGTGATGCTCAGTGACGGCTGGTCCTACGGCGTGGAGGCCGCGGTGGATGTGGCCCTGCTGGGTCGCTACTACGAGCGGATCGCCGACCACGCCGCCTCGATGGGGCGTCGGATCATCTACGTCGTGACCGGGGAGTTCCCCGAGGCCGAGGTGTGGCCCCAGCCGTAGCCCAGCCGGCTACTTCTTGCCCTGGTTCTTGACCGCCTCGATGGACGCCGCAGCAGCCTCCGGGTCGAGGTAGCGGCTGCCGCCGGCGGTGGGCTTGAGGTCGTCGTCGAGCTCGAAGAACAGCGGGATCCCGGTCGGGATGTTGAGACCCACGACGTCGGCGTCGGAGATCTGGTCCAGATGCTTGACGATGGCACGGAGCGAGTTCCCGTGCGCGGCGACCAGGACGGTCTTGCCGACCTGCAGGTCCGGCACGATCGCGTCGTACCAGTACGGCAGCGCCCGGATCAGGACGTCCTTCAGGCACTCCGTCCGCGGGCGTGCCTCGGTCGGCAGGCCGGCGTAGCGGGGATCGTTGAAGTTCGCGAACTCGTTGTCGTTGTCGATCGGCGGGGGCGGAACGTCGTAGGAGCGGCGCCAGGTCATGAACTGCTGCTCGCCGAACTCAGCGAGGGTGGCGGCCTTGTCCTTGCCCTGGAGAGCGCCGTAGTGCCGCTCGTTCAGCCGCCAGGACCGCTTGGTCTCGATCCAGTGCCGGTCGGACACGTCCAGCGCGATCTGCGCCGTCCGGATCGCGCGCCGCAGCAGGGAGGTGTGCACGACGTCGGGGAGCAGGTCGGAGGAGATGAGCAGCTCGCCGCCGCGCTTGGCCTCCGCCTCACCCTTGGCGTTCAGGTCGACGTCGACCCACCCGGTGAACAGGTTCCTGGCGTTCCAGTCGCTCTCGCCGTGACGCAGCAGGATCAGAGACCGGGTCACGACCCTGCGCTCCGTGTCACTGCCCGCCGGGACCGGTGGCCGCTTCGCTGCCGAAGATCTTCCATGGCGCGAGCCTAGTGGAGCCGCCTGCGGCCGCGTCCAGCGTGCCTCCTCGCGCGTCGGCCCCCTACAGTCGGGCCATGCCCCGCAGCATCGCCACCACCACGCCCGTCCAGCGGTCCGAGCTCTTGGACTTCGTCCGGACCCGGCACCGGATTCTGCTCAGCACGGTGCGCCGGGACGGGCGTCCGCAGATCTCGCCGGTGTCCGCCGGGGTCGACGGAGCCGGACGGATCGTGGTCGCCACCTACCCCGGGCGGGCCAAGACGCGCAACGCCGAGCGTGACCCACGGGTCTCGGTGCTGGTGCTGTCCGACGACTGGAACGGGCCGTGGGTGCAGATCGACGGGAGCGCCGACGTGCTGCACATGCCGGAGGCCGTGGAGGGTCTGGTCGACTACTTCCGGTGCATCGCCGGTGAGCACCCCGACTGGGACGAGTACCGCGAGGCCATGCGCATCCAGGACAAGTCCCTGATCAGGGTGACCCCCACCCGGTGGGGGCCGATCGCCACCGGCGGCTTCCCGGCCGACGTCGCCGCCCGGCTCGACGGCTGAGCGGTCGGCCGCGGGTCAGGCCGGCCGTCCACCCGGTGCCGCGGGCGGCTCCACCCCGGGGTCGAGGTGGCGGAACGCGTCCAGGTTCGCTGTCGACTCCCCGCGGGAGCGGCGCCAGGCCCACTCCCGGCGGATGCTGTCAGCGAAGCCCAGCTCGAGGATGACGTTGAAGCTGCTGTCGGCGGTCTCGGCGACCGCACCGAGCACGGCGTCGACCAGTTCCGGCGTGACCTGGGCCAAGGGGATCCGCCCGGTCAGGTGGATGTCACCCAGCGCATCGAGGGAGAACGCCACCACCAGCGTCCGCAGGTTGCGCTCCAGCAGCCAGCGGTAGACCCCCACCTCGTTCTGGTCGGGGCGGCGGGCGACGAAGGCGCGGACACCGAGGCTGTGCTCGCCGACCTCGACCGCGCAGGCCGTGCTGAGCTTGCGGGTCCCGGGCAGGGTCACCGCGAACAGGCCCGGCGCGCGCTCCTGCCAGTCCAGCCCCAGCTCGCCGAGGGCAGCCCGGACGGCGTCCGCCGCGCGACCCCGGGCACCCTCCACGACCGCGAGGCTACGTCAACCGGCCGTCGCCCATCGGTCCACCGTCTCAGGCGGCCTGGACCAGCCACATCGCCTGGTAGCCCCGCAGCTTGATCGGCCCGTCGCCCAGTGGGGTGGTGTCGGTCAGGGCCTCCCTGGCCCAGTTGCCGAGCGAGACCACCCAGCGGGGCAGCGACTGCTCGTCAGGGCTCAGGTTGTAGAGCCCGACCAGCGTCTGGGTCGGGAAGTTGCGCACGAACACCAGCACGGCCGGGTTGACGGGATCCATCACCTCGGTCTCGACCGAGGCGTCCATGCTCGGCAGCGAGGCGCGGACGGTGATCGCCCGGCGCAGCCCGTGCCACATCCGGTGCTCGAGGGCGTCACGGTCGTGCCGGCGCTCGGCCAGCCCCCAGGGCATCGCCGGCCGGTGCACCCACCGGTTGTCGTCGGCGTGCTCGGGGTCGTCCACGAAGTCGTAGTCGTTGCGCAGCGCCAGCTCGTCACCCATGTAGATCAGCGGCAGCCCGCCGAACCCGAGCACGATCTGGTACGCCAGCAGCAGCCGCCGGATGGCCAGGTCGAGGTGGCCCTGGTCGTTGGTGGAGATGGCCGCCTCGATGCCGGCCAGCGAGGCCGCCGACCCGCTGATCCGCCGGTCGCCGGTCTGCAGGTTCTCCTGGAAGACCAGCCCGCGGGCGTCGCTCATCGGGTACGAGCCGGCGTAGTAGTCGGCCAGGAACCGCCGGTGCTCGTGCCCGTTCAGCCCCACCGCGGCCGCGTCCTCGTCGGAGATGGCCCAGCCGATATCGTCGTGGCATCGCAGGTAGGTGCCCCACACGGTGGTCGGGGGCTTGGCCGGGAAACGGTTCATCGCGGTCACGAAGAGCCGGGTGTCCTTGGTGGCCAAGGCCGACCAGATCTGCACCATCAGCGAGTTCTGGTAGGCCAGGTCCGACACCTTGCCGGCGTGCTTGCCGACCCCCAGGTAGGGCGCGAGGTCGGCCGGCCCGACGATCGCCTCGGCTTTGAAGATCAACGCCGGGGCGGCGATCCGGGCCACGGTCCGGAGCGCCTGGGTGATGGCGTGCACCTCGGGCTGGTTCTGGCAGTTGGTGCCCATCCGCTTGAAGATGAAGGCGATCGCGTCCAGCCGGATGCACTCCACGCCGAGATTGGCCAGCCAGCAGATCAGGTCGGCGAACTCGTAGAAGACCTCGGGGTTGCTCCAGTTCAGGTCCCACTGCCAGGAGTTGAACGTGGTCCACACCCACGACTGCGCCTCGGCGTCGAAGGTGAAGCTGCCGGGGGCGAAGTCGGGGAACACCTCGGGCAGCGTCCGCTCGTAGGCGTCGGGGATCTCCCGGTCCGCGTACAGGTAGAAGTACTCGCGGTAGAAGCGGTCGCCCGCCCGAGCGTTCTGCGCCCAGCTGTGCTCGGCCGCGACGTGGTTCAACACCAGGTCCAGGGTGAGCGAGATGCCCCGTGACCGCAGGGTGGTGGCCAGGTCACGGAGGTCGTCGACAGTGCCAAGATCCTCGCGGACCGCCCGGTAGTCCATCACGGCGTAGCCGCCGTCGCTCTGACCCGGCCGGGGCTTCAGCAGCGGCATCAGGTGGAGGTACGTGACGCCGAGCTCGGAGAGGTAGTCCACCTTCTCACCGACGCCGCGCAGGTCGCCGGCGAACAGGTCGGCGTAGGTCGCGTAGCCGACCATCCGCGGGTGCTGGAACCACTGCGGGTCGGCGTGCCGGCGCAGGTCCAGCAACCGGAGCTCGGTCGGCCGTTGGCGGAAGCTGGCCGCCGCGATCTCGACCAACCGCTCGGCCATCTCCATCGCGTGCTGCGGATACGCGCCGGTCAGGCCGGCGACGAGGTCAGGCCAGTAGCGGCGAAGCCGGGCCTCGAACACGACCTGGTCGTGGAGGGGCTCGCCGCGCAGGAGATCCGCAACGCTGGGAATGCTCATCAACTCCGGAGCGTAACCAACCGGTTGCCCGCGTGCACTCGGCCCGCCGCATCGTGGGCACGGGCGTGGGCGCCGACGTGGGCACCGATGTGGCCGGGCCGGTCACTGTCCGGACGGCTCCTTCTGGCGCAGCTTGAGCCGCTTGCGGAACTCGGCGGTGAACACCTCGCGCAGCTGCTCGTTGTCGATGGCGCCGTTCAGCGCGGTCAGTCCGCCGGCGGCAACCCGCTGGCAGACGACCAACCAGGCCTGGCCCATGGCGTAGGTGAACGTGCTGGCCACCCCCGCCCCGATGGCGCCCCCGACGACCGTGCCGGCCCCGGGGATGAGCTTCAACAGACCGGTGAAGGCGGCGCGCCCGGCCTGCGTGGCGACCGTGGTGGAGGCGATGGCCATCAGCGCCGCCCGGTCGAACTTGATCTTGTACAGCTGAGCGATCCGCGCCATCATGCCGAGCTGGATCGGCACCAGCAGGGTCGCGTCGGAGAACGGGATCGGCGTCGCGGCGGCGGCGGCCGCGCTGCCGGCCGCGATTCCGATGTGCTTCAGCGCCTCCTTGGCCTTCCGATCCCCATCGATCTCCTGCGCCGCGGTGAGGGCTCCGTGGACCCCCTCGGGCGCAACGCGAAAGGTGGCATCGAGGACCTCTCGCAGACCGTACGCGGCCTGACCGGAGAAGTCGTCGGCCCGGGCGTAGGTCAGGAACGGCTCACCGCTGACGATCGGCAGCCGTTTCGCCGAGATCTGCTCGGCGAGCATCGCGGCGTCGGGGTGGACCACCCCGTTCCGCATCGGGACCTGGGTGAGCACCAGCAGCACCGGGAGTCCCAGCTCGTCCAGCCGGCGGACGAACTCCGCCTCGGTCTCCTCGAACCGGCGGTCCATCCCGCGGACGCAGAACCAGGCGACGTGGATCTGCTCCGACAGCGGCATCCGGCGCGACTCCTTGATGGCCTTGTCGAGGTCGCGGATGATCTCCTTGTCATCCTTGCCGACCTCGAGGCCCTGGGTGTCGACGATGCCGAGGAACCCGACCTTGTCGAGGTACAGGTGGCTGCCGCGGGTCACCGGCTCGCCGATCCCCGTCCGAGCCACCTCCTCGCCGAAGATCGCGTTGATCAACGTCGACTTACCCACCCCCGTCTTGCCGAAGATGGCCAGGTTGAACCGGCCCAGCGCCTCCGACTGCCGGTCGAACTCGTCCCGGAACGACGTGCGGAACCAGTCGTTGTTGTCGGCCATCACGGGTCCTCTCGACTCGAGTGCCGCACGCCTGTGCGTCGCGCCCAGCGTACGGGCCACCGCCCAGCGTCGCCGGGACCGCGCGGCGGGCCGCTGGCCTTCCCCGCAGCCCCGATGACCTGGGAATGTCAACAGAAGTTGACACGGCCTGACTGTCAACCTATCCTGACACCATGACCATCGATCCAGGGGTCACGGCCGGGGTGGACAGCACCGACCCGGCCGAAGGGCTCCGGGCGGTGGCCAGTCTGCGTCGGCTGGTCGAGCAGCTCGAGCGGCTGCACGTCCGCCGGGCCCGGGGCCTGGGCTGGTCGTGGCAGGAGATCGCGACGGTGCTCGGCGTGAGTCGGCAGGCCGTCCACCAGAAGCACGCCCGTCACCTGTGACGCAGAGCTTGGAGGTCATCGTGTTCGAGCGGTACACGGCCGGCGCCCGCCTGGTGGTGATGGGAGCGCAGGAGGAGGCCCGGCGGCTGGGCCACGGCCACATCGGCAGCGAGCACCTCCTGCTGGCCCTGGCCGCGGGCGAGCAGGGCGAGCCGGCCGCGGCCACCCTGGCCGAGTTCGGTCTGGACCCGGGGTCGGTGGAGGCCCAGCTCGGACGGATCGCAGGCCGGGAGCCGCTCGACGCCTCGGCGCTGCAGTCGGTGGGCATCGACCTGGACGAGGTCCGGCGGCGGGTCGAAGCCCAGTTCGGCCCGGGGTCGCTGGACGAGACGGTGCCCCCGCCGCGGGGGCGCTGGCTGCGGCGCAGCAGCCGGCTCGGCGGCGCGGGCGGGATGCCGTTCAGCGACGACGCCAAGCAGACCCTGGAGCTGGCGCTGCGCGAGGCGATCACCCTGCGGGACCGGGAGATCGGGGCCGGCCACCTGCTGCTGGGACTGCTGCGCAGCGCCTCCGGGCTGGGCTGGCGGATCGTGCAGATCGCCGTGCCCGAACCGAGCCGCCTGCGCACCCGACTGGTCCAGCGGATGCGCGCCAGCGCCTAGTCGCGTCGCGATTCGGGCGCGGGAGCTCCCGCTGGGTAGACTCAGGGGGTTGCCCGCCGTTCGCGCGACCGCAGCGCCCACCCGATCTTCAGGAAGTTCCTTCGCCATGCCCATCCGCTCAGACCTGCGCAACGTCGCCATCGTGGCCCACGTGGACCACGGGAAGACCACGCTGGTGGACGCCATGCTGTGGCAGTCCGGGGCCTTTCGCGCCAACCAGGACGTCGAGAAGCGGGTGATGGACTCGATGGACCTGGAGCGGGAGAAGGGCATCACCATCCTGGCCAAGAACACGGCGGTGCTGCACCACGCGCCGGGCGGCGAGGACGTGATCATCAACATCATCGACACCCCGGGGCACGCGGACTTCGGCGGAGAGGTCGAGCGGGGGCTGGAGATGGTCGACGGCGTGCTGCTGCTGGTGGACGCCTCGGAGGGCCCGCTTCCGCAGACCCGGTTCGTGCTGCGCAAGGCGCTGGCCAAGAACCTGCCCATCATCGTCGTGGTCAACAAGGTCGACCGGCCCGATGCCCGGATCAAGGAGGTCGTCGAGGAGACCTACGAGCTGTTCCTGGACCTGCTTGACGACAACGAGGTCGACGTGCTCGACTTCCCGGTGGTGTACGCCTCGGCCAAGGCCGGCCGGGCGTCGCTCACCGCCCCCGAGAACGGGGTGATGCCCGACTCCGCCGACCTCGGACCGCTGTTCGCCACCATCCTGGCCGACATCCCCGCTCCTCAGTACGAGGAGGGTGCGGTGCTGCAGGCCCACGTGACCAACCTCGACGCCTCGCCCTACCTCGGCCGGCTGGCCCTGTGCCGGATCGTCGCCGGGGAGCTGAAGCGGAACCAGGTGGTGGCCTGGTGCAAGCAGGACGGCACCATCAGCAACGTCAAGCTCTCCGAGATGTTGATCACCGAGGCGCTGGACCGGAAGCCGGCCGAGTCCGCCGGACCTGGGGACATCGTGGCCATCGCCGGCATCCCCGAGATCACCATCGGCGAGACCCTCTCCGACCCCGCCGACCCCCGGCCGCTGCCCCTGATCACCGTGGACGAGCCGTCGATCTCGATGACCATCGGGATCAACACCTCGCCCCTGGCCGGGCGGTCCGGCAAGAACGTCACCGCACGGCTGCTGAAGAACCGGCTGGACGCCGAGCTGGTCGGCAACGTCTCCATCCGGGTCTTCCCCACCGAGCGGCCGGACACCTGGGAGGTGCAGGGCCGCGGCGAGCTGCAGCTGGCCATCCTGGTGGAGATGATGCGCCGGGAGAGCTTCGAGCTGACCGTGGGCAAGCCGCAGGTCGTCACCCGCGAGGTCGACGGCAAGGTCCACGAGCCGGTCGAGCGGCTGACCATCGACGCGCCCGAGGACTTCGTGGGCGTGGTCACCCAGCTGCTCGGCCTGCGCCGCAGCCGGCTGGAGCAGATGGTCAACCACGGCACCGGCTGGGTCCGGATGGAGTACCTGGTGCCGGCCCGCGGACTGATCGGCTTCCGGACCGAGTTCCTCACCGAGACCCGCGGTACCGGTCTGATGCACCACGTGTTCGAGGGGTACGAGCCGTGGGCCGGGGAGCTGCGCACCCGACCGACCGGATCGCTGGTCTCCGACCGCAGCGGTTCCGTCACCTCGTACGCCCTGTTCAACCTGCAGGAACGCGGCACCATGTTCGTCGGCCCGGGGGCCGAGGTGTACGAGGGCATGATCGTCGGCGAGAACGCCCGGCCCGACGACATGGACGTGAACGCGACCCGGGAGAAGAAGCTGACCAACGTCCGCTCCTCCACCGGCGACGAGCTGGAGCGACTCATCCCGGCCCGGCTGATGGGGCTGGAGCAGGCGCTGGAGTTCTGCCGGAGCGACGAGTGCATCGAGGTGACCCCGGCCGCGGTCCGGATCCGGAAGGTGACCCTGTCGGCGACCGCGCGGGCCCGGTCGCGGTCCCGCGCGAAGACCGCCTGACCCGTACGGCGCACGCCGGACGGCGGGTCGGCACCACATCCCGAGAGATCGCAGTACCGGTCTTCGCCGAAGCCCGGCGGCTCAACCCGGCCGGGGCTATTCTCTAGCCGCCACGGTCCTTCCCCACCGACGACGACCCGGCCGACCACGGCCGGTGGCACGGCTGCGGAGGGGGACCCACATGTCGCGAATCGCTCGGATGCTGGCCGGGTTGGCGCTGTTCACGGCGCTGCTCGGCGCCACGGTCGCGGTCGAGCCGGCGGCGGCCACCCCGACCCCCGTCGGCACGGCGGACGCGGGGATGGCCATCGCCCGCGCCTCGGGCGCCGCGTACGGGTCGAAGGTCAGCCGACGCTGCCGAGTCACGGGGCGGGTGCTGTGCATCGACAAGACCCGGGGGAGGCTCTACTACCTGAAGAACGGCAGGATCATCAGAACCATGGACGCGCGCTTCGGCTGCGCCCGGACCCGGACGCGGGAGGGCAGCTTCCGGGTGCAACGCAAGTACCGGTACATCGTCTCCTCGCTGTACCACACCCCGATGCCCTACTCAATGTTCTTCAGCGGTGGCCAGGCGGTCCACTACTCCTCCGACTTCGCCCGCCGCGGCTACGCCGGGTGCAGCCACGGCTGCGTCAACATCCGCGCTCGGGCCACGCTCGCCTACGTCTACAAGCGCATCCGCGTCGGCGACCGGGTGATCGTCTACCGCAGCTGACCCGGCGACGCTCGACGCCGAGTCAGGGCGTGGCCGGGCGTTCCGAGCGGAGTGCGGGCCGAACAGCGAGGTGGGCGGGACTCGGGGATCGACCGCGGGACCCCTGCATTCCCGAAGCCCGCCCCCCCACATCGGCCTGGACGATCAGGACGTGCTGGTCGCGGCCTTCTTCGCCGGCGCCTTCTTGGCGGTGGTCCGCTTCGCCGGGCTGGTCTTCTTGGCCGCCGCCTTGCGGGCGGTGGTCGCCTTCTGCTCGGCGTCCTGGCGGGCCGTGGTCGCGGCCTTGACCGCGCTGCGCGGGGTCATCGTCTCGGTCGCGGTACGGCCGGAGACCGTCTTCCGGGCCTTCGTCACACCCTCCTGGGCGGCCTCGAATACCGGGTCCACGGCTTCGACGACGTCGTCTAGCACGTCGTCGAACACGTCCTCGGCCTTCTTGCCGGCCTTGCCGGTGACGGTCTTGGCGGTGCCGATCGAGTCGTCGACGATGCGCTTGCCGCGGCCGGCCAGCTCGGCGTAGGTGGTGTTCACCTCGGCCACGAGCTCGCTGGCCTGCTTCTGCAGCTCGGAGATCCGGGCCTTGGTCACCTCGGGCAGGGTCTTGACCTGCTCGGGCAGCGAGCGGACGAAGGTGTTCAGCTCCGCGACGGTGGCCTTGGCCTGCCGGGCCTGCTCCTCGCGCTTGCCCTGGAGCTCGGCGAACCGCTGGTTCGCCTTCTCCTGGGTGGCGGTGAGCGAGGACTTCAGCGTGCTGGCGACGGCGTCAGTGAGGCCGGCGACGGCGTAGAGCGGCGTGATGCCGGACTCGAGCGCGGCCTTGCGGGCCTCGGTCGGAGTCTGGGTGCGGGTGGTGGTGGTCATCGGGTACGTCCTTCTCTTCTGGGTCGGTCTGGTGGGTCGGTCTGGTGGGTCTCGGTGGGCGCGAGCGGGCTCAGTCGGGGGTGGCGTCGCCGGCGGTGTCCGGTGTGTCGCCGGCTGGGTCGCTCTTCTCGTTCTCCTTCACGAAGGAGGTGTAGACGTCGATCAGGACCCGCTTCTGCCGCTCGGTGATCGCGGGGTCGGCCAGCACGGCCATCTCCACAGTGGTGGCCGCGTGGTCGGTCGGATCGAGGATGCCGGCCCGGACATACAGCGTCTCCGCCGACACCCGGAGGGCCTTCGCGAGCTGCTGCAGCACCTCCGCCGAGGGCCGCCGCAGACCACGCTCGATCTGGCTCAGGTAGGGATTGGAGATCCCGGTCTGCTCAGCGAGCTGGCGCAGGGTCAGCTCCGCCGCCCGGCGCTGCGCGGCGATGAACTCACCGACGGTGCCGAGCTGCTCTCCCAGCTTCGGGGTCTTGATCCTGCCCATGCGTCCATTCTGCTTGCAACTGCAAGCAAAAGGCAAACTCGGGCAAGCGTGAGACGAGTCACACCACCACTCTTGTCCGCGGCGCACCCCATGCGTGAGAGTGGTCGTCCAGCGATGATGCCCCTGCCCACCCCTGCCCACCCCCTCGGAAGGGAGCTGTTCTGCGATGGCCCACACCGCCAGCACCGAGGTGACCGAGCGCGACGAGAGCCAACCCGAGCTGCGGCGGGTGATGGGGCCCAAGCTGCTGCTGCTGTTCATCGTCGGTGACATCCTCGGCACCGGCATCTACGCGGTGACCGGCAGCGTGGCCAAGGAGGTGGGCGGGGTCGTCTGGCTGCCCTTCCTGGTGGCCTTCACGGTGGCGACGATCACCGCCTTCTCCTACCTGGAGCTGGTGACCAAGTACCCCCAGGCCGCGGGGGCCGCGCTGTACGCGCACAAGGCCTTCGGGGTGCACTTCGTCACCTTCTTGATCTGCTTCACCGTGATGTGCTCCGGCATCACCTCGGCGGCCACCGCCTCCCGCGCCTTCGCGGCGAACTTCGAGGCCATGATCAACGTCGTCCGGGCGGACTGGTTCGGCGGCACCGAGGTCGAGGTCAGCGCCGGCCTCACCACGGTGCTGGCCTGCGTGTTCATCGCCCTGGTGGCCCTGATCAACTTCCGGGGTGTGGCCGAGAGCGTGTACGCCAACATCGTGCTGACCTGCGTGGAGCTCAGCGGCCTGCTGATCGTGATCTTCGTCGGCTTCTTCGCCATCTTCCAGGGAAAGGCGGACCTGTCCCGGGTGGTGGTCTTCGACACGCCGGAGGACAAGTCCATCTTCATCGCCGTCACCGCCGGCACGTCGCTGGCCTTCTTCGCCATGGTGGGCTTCGAGGACTCGGTGAACATGGCGGAGGAGGTCAAGGAGCCGGAGCGGGTGTTCCCGCGGATCATGCTCACCGGCCTCGGCCTGACCGGCTTGATCTACGTCCTGGTCTCCATCTCGGCCATCTCCCTCGTGCCGGCGGGTGAGCTCGGTGAGGGTGAGGCGCCGTTGCTCAAGGTGGTCACCGCGGGCGCGCCCAACCTCCCGGTCGACCAGATCTTCCCGCTGATCAGCATGTTCGCGGTGGCGAACTCGGCGCTGATCAACATGCTGATGGCCTCCCGGCTGCTGTACGGGATGGCGAAGCAGCGCGTGCTCCCCCCGGTGTTCGGCCGCGTGCTGCCCGGTCGCCGCACCCCGTGGGTGGCCATCCTGTTCACCTCCGTGCTGGCCGCGGCGCTGATCACCTTCGTCGGCAGCGTGCCCGCCCTGGGCGGCACCACCGCGCTGCTGCTGCTCGCCGTCTTCACCGTGGTCAACATCTGCTGCCTGGTGCTGCGCAGGGAGAAGGTCGACCGCCAGCACTTCCACGCACCCACCGCCCTGCCGGTGATCGGCGCGCTGTGCTGCGCGTACCTGGTCGGGCCGTGGACCGGCCGGTCCCCCGCCCAGTACCCGATCGCCGGGATCCTGGTGGGCATCGGCGTCGTGCTGTGGCTGATCACCTGGCTGGTCAACCGGGCGCTGTACAGCCGCAAGACCTACCTGAAGGATCCGACGGAGCTGGAGGGCTAGCGGCGCACCGGCCGAGGCGTCGGCACGGTCGCGGTGATCACCGAGCCGTCCAGCCGTCGGTCCCCCGACGACAGGTTGGGCGTACCGTCGACCTTCAGCCCCTGACCCACCAGCGGCATCGTCACCGGGGCCGCCGCGGACACCGTGAAGTGGTGGTCGCGCACCGCGAGCTCGGCGCTCTCCCCGTGCTCGACGGTGAAGGTGATCGCCTGCGGCCCCAGCGCGACCCGAACCCGGGTGCCTTTGAGGGTGATCCGGAAGACGAGACCGGTCCACTGCTCGGGCAGCCGCGGGTCGAAGGTGACCACGCCGTTGTAGTCCCGCATGCCGCCGAAGCCGTAGCTGAGGGCATTCCACACCCCACCCGTCGAGGCCACGTGGACCCCGTCGCTGGTGTTGCCGTGCAGGTCGGCCAGGTCCACGAACAGCGAGCTGTAGAAGTACCGCAGCGCGAGCTCGCGGTACCCCACCTCGGCGGCGATGATCGACTGGACGACGCCCGACAGCGTGGAGTCACCGGTGGTGATCGGGTCGTAGTAGTCGAAGTCGGCCCGCTTGTCGGACAGGCTGAAGTGGTCGCCCTGCAGAAACAGGGCCAGCACCACGTCGGCCTGCTTGAGCACCTGGAACCGGTAGATCACCAACGGGTGGTAGTGCAACAGCAGCGGCCGCTTCTCCGGTGGCGTGTTCTTCAGGTCCCAGACCTCGCGATCCAGGAAATGCGAGTCCTGCGGGTTGATCCCGGTCCCCGGGTCGAACGGGATGGCCATCGCGTCCGCACAGCTCGCCCACTCCTCCACCTCGTGGTCCTCGATCTCGAGGCGCTGCGCGAGCTGGGCGTACCGCGGGCCGTCCTCGTCCCGCAGCCGGCCCACGACCTCGGCGGCCTTGGCCAGGTTGAAGCGGGCCATCACGTTGGTGAACAGGTTGTCGTTGACGACGGTGGTGTACTCGTCCGGTCCGGTCACCCCGTGCACGTGGAAGGAGCGGTCGAGACCGTGCAGCGGGCTCGGTTCCCGCCAGAACCCGAGGTCGGCCCACATCCGGGCCGTCTCGACGAGGATGTCCACCCCCTCCCGGAGCATGAACTCCTGGTCGCCGGAGGCGCTGACGTACTTGCACAGCGCGTAGGAGATGTCGGCGTCGATGTGGTACTGGGCGGTCCCGGCGGCGTAGTAGGCCGACGCCTCCTCGCCGTTGATCGTCCGCCACGGGAACAGGGCACCGGCCTGGGCCAGGTCCTCCGCCCGCCGACGGGCCGCCTCCAGCATGTTGTAGCGGAACCGCAGTGCGCTCCGGGCCATCGGCGGCGAGGTGTAGGACAGGAACGGCAGCACGTAGATCTCGGTGTCCCAGAAGTAGTGGCCGCTGTAGCCCGACCCGGTGACACCCTTGGCCGGCACCCCCGACTGCTCGGCGCGGGACGTGGCCTGGGCGAGCTGGTACAGGTTCCAGCGCACCGCCTGCTGGAGGGCGGGCTGCCCGACGATCTCCACGTCGCAGCGTTCCCAGAAGGCGTCCAGCCAGCTGCGCTGGTCCCGGAACTGCTGCTCGACCCCCTGCTCGGCCGTCCGGTCCAGGGTGCGTCGGCAGCGGTCCACCAGCTCACGGACCGGGACCCCGCGGGAGGTGTGGTACGACACGATCTTGCTGACGGTGATCGGCTCGCCGGGGCGGGCAGCCACCCGGTAGACCATCTTCCCGGTGTCCTCGTCGGCGCTCAGCTGCTCGGTGTAGGAGTTCTGGGTCTCGACCAGGTGGTCGACCCCGACGGCCAGCGTCATCCGCGAGTTCGAGCACCGGTAGCCGAGGATGATCCGACCGTCCCCGCACCAGTGCGACTGCGGCTCCAGCACGCGCTCGGCGAACGCCTCCGCCTGGCGCGGATCGACGCCCGCCCCCATCGCGGCGGCCTTGACGTGGTACTCGTCGCGACCGTCCTGCCGGTTCAGGGTCTGCGAGGAGATCACCACCGGCGCCTCGTCGTCGAGCATGGTGACCTCGAAGGTCATCACCGCCAGGTGCCGCTGGGTGAACGACACCATCCGCCGGGACCGGACCCGGACCCGCTTGCCGGCCGGCGTCCGCCAGATGATGTCGCGCCGGAGCACGCCGTCGCGGAAGTCGAGCGTGCGGTCGTAGCTCTCCAGGTCGGCGACCGACAGCAGCATCGGCTCGTCGTCGACGTACAGCTTGATCGTCTTGTTGTCCGGGACGTTGACGATGGTCTGGCCCACCCGGGCGAAGCCGAACGCCTCCTCGGCGTGACGGATCGGCCACACCTCGTGGAAGCCGTTCACGTACGTCCCGTGGGCGAAGGTCTCGCGCCCCTCCTCGACGTTGCCGCGCATCCCGAGGTAGCCGTTGCCGACCGCGAACAAGGTCTCGGTCACCCCGAGGTCCTTGGTCGAGTAGTCCGCCTCGGTCAGCCGCCACGGGTCGATCGGGAACCGTTGGCGGTCCAGCGGATCGGCGGCCTTGATCGGGTCGTCCCCGCTCGAGCCCCTCACGCGCCCACCAGCTCGGCCAGGTCGGCCACCACCACGTCGGCCCCGGCCTGCTGCAGCCGCTCCACCCCGGTGCCGCGGTCGACGCCCACCACCAGGCCGAAGTCGCCGGCCGCGCCGGCCTCGACGCCGGAGATGGCGTCTTCGACCACCACCGCCTGCTCAGGGGTGACGCCGAGGGCCTCCGCCGCGAACGCGAAGGTGTCCGGGGCGGGCTTGCCCGGCAGGCCCTCGGCGGTGGCCACCGTGCCGTCGACCACCACCGCGAACCGGTCGCTCAGGCCGGCCGCCAGGAGCACCGCGGGCGCGTTCCGCGACGACGACACCACAGCGACCTTCGTCCCGCGGCTGGCCAGCTCGTCCAGCAGCGCCACCGAGCCGGGGTAGGGCTGGACGCCCTCCTCGGCGAGGACCGCCGAGAACGCCTCGTTCTTCCGGTTCCCGAGCCCGCAGACCGTCTCCACGCTCGGGTCGTCACCGGGATCGCCGTCGGGGAGCGGGATGGCCCGGGAGGCCAGGAAGGACCGGACGCCGTCGTAGCGCGGCTTCCCGTCGATGTAGTCGAAGTAGTCGCTCTCGGTGTACGGCTCGGCGACACCACGGGTGGCCAGGTACTCGGAGAACATCTTCTCCCAGGCCCGCATGTGCACGTCAGCGGTGGGGGTCAGCACCCCGTCGAGGTCGAACAGGACAGCCGCGTAGTCGTCGAGGCAGTGGTGGAGGTCCACCCGAGCAGCCTAGAGCCACCGTGTTACGAGCGGTGAAACCGCTGCCCCGTCCTCACAGCCGGGCCAGGGCGGCGGCCGCGGGACGGAGCTCACCGACCCGGGCGCCGCGGCCCAGCACCGGGGCGGAGGCCTGCGCGGTCAGGGTCGGGTGGTGGAACCCGAGCCGCTGCAGGACGGCGGCCATCAGCACCGGCCGGGCCCGCGGGGACCCGTCGATGATCTTCAGGGCGACCCCCCGGCCGTCGGGCAGCCCGACCGCGTACACCGCCTCGGCGCCGGCCTTGGCCACCGCACCCTCGATCGCGCCGTGCAGGGCCAGCTCGTCCCGCCGGGTGCCGGACACGTACGCGGGGTGCGACCGGACCGCCGAGGCGACCACGGCCTCGGGCCCGTCGGTCGCGACCGCGAGCCGGCCGAAGGAGCGCGCCAGCCCGGCGAGACTGATCGCGAACAGCGGAGCCCCGCAGCCGTCCACGGCGGGGGCGGTGGCCTGCTCGCCGGTCAGGTCGTCGATGGCCCGCAGGATGGCCAGCTGCACCGGGTGATCCGGATCCCGGTAGGTCGGCACCGGCCAGCCGTTCGCGACCGCGGTGGCGATCATGCCGGCATGCTTGCCGGAGCAGTTCATGGTCAGCGGCGTCGCCGCCCCCCCGGCGCGGATCAGCTCCTCCTTGGCCTGCTCGTCGATCGGCCAGGCCGGCGGAGTCTGCAGCGCGGACTCATCGAGGCCGACCCCGGCCAGGATCTCGCGCACAGCGTCGAGGTGGATGGGCTCGCCGGAGTGCGAGGCGCAGACCACCGCCAGCTGACGGCCGCCGAGCCGCAGACCGACCCGCACCATCCCGACCGCCTGCAGGGGCTTGCTGCAGCTCCGGGGGTACACCAGCGAGAAGGGGTCACCCAGCGCCGTCAGCACGTCGCCGGCGGGACTGGTGACCGCCACGCGAGCCCGGTGCACGCTCTCCACGAACCCGTTGCGGACCAGCTCGACCGCGATCGGGTCCCCGGCGTCGAGGTCCGAACCAGCCAGCCGCGAGCTCGCGGGTGGGGAGGGCGACATCACCCGGCCGAGGCTACCCGGGCGCGGCCCGCGGAGCTCAGAGCCGGGCGCGGACGTGCAGGCCGACCTCGGGGTCCACCAGGATCTCCTGCGCCGCAGCGATCCCGTCCGCGACCAGATCGAGGGTTACGTCGGTGGTCCGCTTGAGGAGGCCGAGCGCGATCGGGCCGAGCTCGTGGTGACGCGCCGACGAGCCGACGAAGCCCACCGCCCGGCCGGCCAGCACCAGCGGTGCGCCGACCCCGGGAAGGGCCTCGGCGGTGCCGTCCAGCAGCAGCCGCACGAGCCGGCGGGGCGGGCGACCGAGCGTGTGCACCCGGGCCACGGTTTCCTGGCCCCGGTAGCAGCCCTTGTCCAGGTGGACGGCCGGGCCGAGCAGGCCGAGCTCGTTGGGGATGGTCCGGTGGTCGGAGTCGATGCCGATCCTCGGTATCCCCGCCGCGATCCGGCGCGCCTGGTAGGCCCAGGTCCCGGCCCGCGAGTACCGGGCGAGCGTGGCGGTCAGCTCCGCCCGGGGCACCAGCAGCTCGTGGCCGCCGAGGGAGTCGGGCCCGCTGCGGGCCGGCGCCCCCGACCCGACGGACTCAGCCCCGGCCGACCCCGCACCGGACACCCAGACCACGGCCAGCTCGGCGCTGCGGTCGGCGACCTCGACCCGGGTCATGAACCGCATCCGGTCCAGCCAGGCCACGGCCGGCGCGGCCGCCCCGGGCTCGGTGTGCGCCCAGAACGTCTCCCCGTCGTCGACGCCGTACAGCGCGTGCTCGATGTGCCCCTGCGGCGAGAGCACGAGCGTGGTGACCCCGACGCCGGGCGCCAGCCGCTCGAGATGTTGGGTGGTGAGGGAGTGCAGCCAGCTCAGTCGGTCGGGACCGGTGACACTGAGCACACCGCGGTGCGACAGGTCGACCGCGACCCCGGGCCGATCCAGGGCCCGGCCCTCGGCGAACGGGTCCCCGAAGTGCCACGGCACGCCGACGTCGGGTCCTTCGGTCGCGATGATCTCAGCCACGTTCGGTGCAGCGCCGCCGGCCGCCGGTTTCTTCCGCCGGGCGGCCGGGGCGCCCCGCGGCGGCTGTGGTCGGCACCACCCGCGGTCGGCTCAAGCCCGTTGGAGCCGACCCCACAGGTGGTTCTGCAGGGTGTGGCCGGCGGCCGCCTTGTCGAAGGTCCAGAGCAGGTCGCCCTCCACGTAGCCGTAGAGCCGCTGGCCGGCGTTGTACTCCTCGGCGCTGGCGGTGCGGGCGATGGCGTCGGTGGCCAGTTCGATCTTGGCGCCGGTGATCGCGCCGTACCAGACCTCGGCGTACCCGGAGGGGTGACAGAGGACGACCTCCAGGCTCCCGTCCGGCTGCGGCCGCCAGAACCCGGTCTCCATGGTCAAGGGCTTGCTGGCGGTGCCGTCGTCGTCGAGCGCGAAGGTCTGCGACAGGTAGTGCAGGTAGTTCTGGCCGTTGTGCGCGAAGTCGATCTGCTGGCCGAAGCGGAAGTCCTCGGTGTCGGGGTAGGTGCCCCGTCCGGTGCCCTCCCACCGGCCCAGCAGCCAGGCCAGGGCCGTCAGGTCGGGGTGCAGGTCGGCGGGGATCTCGAAGGGCACCGCGGTCAGCTCCCCTGTTCGCGCGCCGCCCGGGCGCCGCGGACGAGGAGCACCAGCAGGGCGGCGAGCGCGCCGACGCCGAGCGCGGCGATGCCGACCACCAGCAGCAGGGCGAAGACGAGGGAGATCGACACGTCGGTCACTCTAGCTGTGCACGGGCCGACGGGCCGGTCAGCCGAGCCGTCGCTCCAGGACCGAGCAGACCGTCACGTAGGTCTCCCCGTGCGCGGCCGGCCAGCTGGTCAGCTCGCTGCCGACCTCGACGTAGCCCAGCCGGCGGTAGAGCGCCGCCGCCCGCGGGTTGTCGTGCTCGACCGATATCCGCGCGCGCCAGCGGCCGGCTTCGAGGATCCGCCGCTCCAGCGCGCCGACCAACAGCGTGCCGACCCCGAGCCCCTGCAGCAGCTCGTGCACCGCGAGCATCCACACCGTCCCCGACTCCGGTGAGCGCCGGAGGTCGGCGGCTCCCATGCCGACCAGCCGACCGGTGGGGAGCGCCACGACGAGCTGGACGACCTCGCCCGCCGCCGCGGCCGCCAGGTCACCGGCGACCACGGCCAGGTGCTGGGGACCGCCGGACCAGTCCAGGTCTGCGAGGTCGTCGGGCTGCAGGTCGCGGACGGTCAGCGGCACTTCCACCCGACGATCCTGGCCGGGGTGCCCGCTCGCGGCAACTCCCAGGCGTGGCAGCGTGGGGACCCATGACGCGGTACGTGATCATCGGCGCCGGCGCGGTCGGAGGCACCATCGGCGCCCGGCTGGTCCAGGCCGGTATCCAGACCCAGCTGGTGGCACGCGGGCAGCACCTGACCGCCCTGCGCGCCGACGGCCTGCGGTTGCGGACCCCCGAGGAGGACGTCACCCTGGCCGTCGCCGCGGCCGCCGGGCCGGAGGAGGTGGACCTGCGGACCGACGACGTGCTGGTGGCGTCCACCAAGACCCAGCAGCTGCTGCCAGTACTGTCCGGCTGGGCGGACCGGCCGGTCCGCGACAGCGGATCCGTGATCGGCACGGCCGGTGAGCTGCTGCCGTTGCTCTGCGCCACCAACGGGGTGGCGGCTGAGACGCTGGCCCGGCGCTACTTCGCCCGGGTGTACGGGGTCTGCCTGTGGCTGCCGGCCAACCTGGTCGCCCCCGGCGAGGTGGTGGCCCTGGGCATCCCGGTCTCCGGCGTGCTGCACGTCGGCCGGGTGCCGGCCGCGGTGGCGGGCCCGACGGACGAGACGCTGCTCCAGCAGCTGGCCGCCGACTGGACCGCCGCCCGGGTCGAGGTCCGACTGCCGCGGGACGTGATGCCGTGGAAGTACCGGAAGCTGCTCAGCAACCTCGGCAACGTGTTCGAGGCCCTGACCGGGCAGCAGGAGGAGGTCCGCAGCCTCCGCGACGCCGCCGAGACCGAGGCCCGGGCGGTCCTGGACGCGGCCGGGGTCACCTACACCGCCGACACCGAGGAGGCGGCCGCCCGCGCCGACGGCTTCGCGGTGGGGTCGGTGCGGGGCATCGAGGGCCACCTCGGCGGCTCCACCTGGCAGTCCCTGCAGCGCGGCACCGGCGACATCGAGACCGACTACCTGAACGGTGAGATCGTGGCCATCGCCCATGGCTGCGGCCGGCGAGCGCCGATCAACGCGGCCCTGGCCCGCCTCGGCCGGGACGCCGCGGCCCGACGGCGCCGACCGGGTGAGGTCAGCCCGCGGGAGCTCGCCGAGGCGTTGGGTCTGGCCTGAGTCACCGGCAGCGGCCGCCGGGACCGGTCAGTAGACGAGGGCCTGCACCCGGTCGGCGAGGGCCGCCTCGACGAAGGAGGCTGCGCCGGCGATCGTGGCCCCGGGATCCAGATCGTCGGGGCCAAGATCCCGCCGGGCGGCACACTGGGTGCAGACCATGATCGCCCCGCCCGTCCGGACCGTCTCGACCAGGTCCGAGACCGGGGTGGCGTGCGGCAGCCCGAGATCGGGGCGGCGGTCCGGGACCGCGAACCAGACCGCCTCCCCGGTCAGCCAGACGGTCACTGTCGCGCCGGCGGCCAGGGCGGCGGCTGCCACCGTCCAGGCCTGGTTGGCGCGCTCGGGAGCCTCGGCTCCGGCGGTGAGCTTGACGAGCAGGGGTCGCGTCACGGGCTGATCGCTCATCCGGGGATTGTGGCAGGTGCCCCGCGGGAACACGCCTCCGCAACACCCCGCCGCGCCGGCCGCTGAACGCCCCTGGCGCCGGTGGTCGCGTGGTGCGCTGACAGACTGCTGTCGGTGAGCTCCGAGCACGTGACGGCGGGCTGAGCCGTGCGGCTGGTGGTGCAGCGGGTGAGCAGCGCGGAGGTGCGGGTCGACGGCGAGGTGGTCGGGTCCATCGACCGACCGGGCCTGCTGGTCCTGGTCGGGATCACCCATGACGACACACCCGCGGTCGCAGCCCGGATGGCCGAGAAGACCTGGACCCTGCGGATTCTTCCCGAGGAGCGGTCGTGCGCCCAGATCGGCGCACCGCTGCTGGTGGTCAGCCAGTTCACGCTCTACGCCGATACCCGGAAGGGTCGACGGCCGTCCTGGAACGCTGCCGCACCCCGGCCGGTCAGCGAGCCGCTGGTGGACTCCTACGTGGCAGCCCTCCGCAGCCTCGGCGCCGACGTGGCGACCGGCCGGTTCGGCGCGCTGATGCAGGTGGCGTCGGTCAACGACGGGCCGATGACCCTGGTCCTCGACTCCGCCGCCTGAACAGCGGCCGTTCCGGACCAGGGTCGGCCGCCGGCGTCAGGCGGCGGAGAGCTCGACCTCGACCTCGGCGACCCGCCCGCGGGTCGCGTTCACCAGGCGGTCGGTCTTGGCCCCGGGCGCGAGGGTGCGGAGGGTCCAGCTGCCGTCCCCGGCGAAGAACCGGAAGTGCCCGGTGGCCGAGGTCGGGACCTCAGCGGTGAACTCGCCGGTGGAGTCGAGCAGGCGCACGTAGGCCCCGGCGACGGGGTCGCCGCCCCGCAGCACCCGGCCCTGGATGACGGCCTCCTTGGTGGTGTTGATGCCCTGCACGCTGAGCCCGCCCTGCGTCGCTCCGCACATGTCGCTTCTCCTAGCTGGTGGGGATTCCGCCGGCCCCGGGGGTGAGGCCGGCGGGCGTTCGGATCAGGCCTTGCCGGGCTCGTCCCCGACCGCGACCGGCACGCCGACCAGCGAGCCATACTCGGTCCAGGACCCGTCGTAGTTCTTGACGTTGGTCTGCCCGAGGATCTCGTGCAGGACGAACCAGGTGTGAGCACTGCGCTCCCCGATGCGGCAGTACGCGATGATGTCGTTGTCCCAGTCGAGCCCGGCCTCGCTGTAGAGCTCCGTGAGGTCCGCGTCGGCCTTGAAGGTGCCGTCGTCGTTGGCCGCCTTGCTCCACGGCACGTTCACCGCGGTCGGGATGTGACCACCCCGCTGGGCCTGCTCCTGCGGCAGGTGCGCCGGGGCCAGCAGGCGGCCGGCGAACTCGTCGGGGCTGCGGACGTCGACCAGGCTCTTGGCGCCGATCGCCTCGACCACCTCGTCGCGGAAGGCGCGGATGTCGGTGTTCGGCTCCTGCGCGTTGTACTCCGTCGCCGGCCGGGTCACGGTCTCGCTGCTCAGCTCGCGAGCGTCGAGCTCCCACTTCTTGCGCCCGCCGTCCAGCAGCCGGACGTCGCCGTGGCCGTACAGCTTGAAGTACCAGTACGCGTACGCCGCGAACCAGTTGTTGTTGCCGCCGTAGAGCACGACGGTGTCGTCGGTGGCGATGCCCTTCTCCGACAGCAGGGCCTCGAACTGGGCCTTGTTGACGAAGTCGCGACGGACCGGGTCCTGGAGGTCGCTCTTCCAGTCGATCTTGACGGCGCCGGCGATGTGGCCCCCGTCATAGGCGGTGGTGTCCTCGTCGACCTCGACCAGGACGACGTTGTCGTCCCCGCCGTGCTCGGCGACCCAGTCGGCGTCGACCAGTGCTGCGGTGCGGCTCATGCTCTGAACTCCTGTGAGTGGTGATTCCGCGTGACGGGCCATCGGGCGCACGCCAGCGCTGAGGTCTTGGGACGTGAACGGTCGTTCCCGTGGGCGAGACGCGACCTAGCGAGGAGGACGACACAACGAGGAGCGCATCCGGCCGTGATCGACGGCCCGGCGCCGGGTGAGCGCGGGCGCCCACCTGCTCATCGTGGTCACAACCGCCAATCTAGAGCGGCAGCCACCGGCCACCCAAGTGGCCGCTCGACATGTGAGACACGTGTCCACATTGTGGACCTGACCCGCACTGTCAGCATCGGGCCTCAAACCGACGGTGTGACGTCCGCCACGCGCCGGCTGACACCGATGTCAGTTTACGAGCGATATGCGGCCCGGACCGTCAGGTTCGCGCGGTCGCCCCACCAGCGAACGGGGGGAGGATCTCCACCTGAACCGGTCCGTCGAGCGGCCGGTCCAAGTCCTCGGGATGGACCACCACACCGTCCACCAACACTGAGCAAACCCTTAGGACACGGTCGAAACGGGGATCGTGGTGGGCCGTGCGCGCAGCCTCCAGCGCCGCGGCGACGGAGGCTGCGGGCCAGCTCTCCGAGCTGGTGCCGGCGGCGGCGCGAGCCCCGCCCCAGTAGTGCAAAGCAACGGTGAACACTGGAGTAATCTTCTCCTCAGCGCTCGCCGCAGCTCTTCGGGGCCCCGGCAGGCCGACGAGCAGTCACACTCGTCCTGTTGTACGTCCTGTCGGCAACGGCGCCCTGAGAGCTGGATGAGGAGACCGCAATGGCCACCTTGCTGCTGCTGACCAACGACATGCACGCCTCCGCCGAGATCCTGCCCGCGCTGGAGCTGCTCCCACACCAGGTGAAGGTCGCCCAGGCGGAGGCGACGGCCCTGCTGGACGCCCCGGCCGCCGACGTCATCCTGCTGGACGCCCGCCGCGACCTGGTGGGCGCCCGGTCACTCTGCCGCTTGATCGAGACGACCGGCAAGGAGTCGCCGCTGCTGGTCATCGCCAGCGAGGGCGGCCTGGCCGCCCTGTCGGCCGACTGGGGCTTCGACGACCTGCTGCTGAGCACCGCCGGCCCGGCCGAGGTGGACGTACGGGTGCGCCTGGCCATGGCGCCGGCCCACACCGCGTCCGGCGACCCCCTGATCACCAGCGGGAACATCGTGATCGACGAGGCCGGCTACTCGGCCAAGCTCAACGGGCAGCAGCTCGACCTGACCTACACCGAGTTCGAGCTGCTCAAGTACCTGGCCCAGCACCCCGGCCGGGTGTTCAGCCGGCAGCAGCTGCTCAGCGACGTGTGGGGATACGACTACTACGGCGGCACCCGCACCGTCGACGTGCACGTCCGCCGCCTGCGGGCCAAGCTCGGACCGGAGTACGAGTCGGTGATCGGCACCGTGCGCAACGTGGGCTACCGGTTCGTGGCCGCCACGGAGGACGCCGCGCGGCTCACCTCCTGAGCCGCGGCCCGCGTCGACCTCGCGGCCGGTCAGCGAGCCACCCGGGACCGGTTCCGCTCGACCAGGGTGTGCATGTGGGCGGGCGGGGTGCCCGGCGCTCCGCTGGACCGGACGTACTGGACTCCGGCCAGCACCAGCGCCACTGCCGCGGCCACCAACGCGGCGAACAGCAGCAGCGTCGAGGTGGCGGCCCAGCCGGCGTCGACCAGGGAGACCAGGCCGCCGGCCAGCATGATCGCGGCCGCCCCGTAGGCCAGCAGGTGCACCGCCCAGCTGGCGGAGCTGAGCCGACCCAGGTCGGTGCCGGCGGCCCGACCCGTCCAGACGCCGACCGCCCGGCGCCAGGCCAGGTGCTGGATCAGGCAACAGGCCAGCAGACCGACGGCGCCCAGCGACGCCGCCACGATCCACCAGCCGCCCCCGGCCACCGAGCCGGCCGAGCCGTACCAGGAGGGGTAGAGCGCCGCCGCGATCAGCGTCGCCACCGTGGCCCCGGCGGCCACCGCCGTGCCCACCAGGGTGAACCGCAGCGGCCGGGCGGCCCGCGCCACCACCGCGGGCTGCTCGGCGGCTCCGTACGACGGGAGCTGCTGCGGCTGGTACTCCTCGTCGCGCATCGGGCTGCTCCTGTCGTCGGGTCCGATCCGGATCAGCATAGGTCGCTACCGTGAGCCCATGGCCGAGGGCAGCGCGATCCGTACGACCTCCAGCCTCACCCCGGCCGAGGCGGCTGCCGTCCAGGACCTGGTCCGGGCCGCCGCGGCCGTCGACGGAGCCGCCGCCCTGAACGAGGCCGCCGTGCTGCACCTACGTCATCCGACTGCGGGAGTCGAGCACCTGCTGCTCACCGCGGCCGGCGACCCGGCCGAGATGATCGGTTACGGCCAGCTGCAGGGCCTGCCGCAGGAGAGCGTGGCCGCCGTGGTGGTGCACCCCGGGCACCGGCGGCGCGGGGCGGGGCGGCGGCTGCTCGCGGCCTTGCTGGACCGGGCCCCCCACCTGCGGATCTGGGCCCGGCAGGATGCCGCCGCCGCGCGCGGGCTGGCCGACGCGCTGGGGCTGACCCCGGTTCGCCGGCTGCAGATCATGAGCCGGGACCTGGACACGACCCTCGAGGTGCCCGCCCCGCCGGACGGGCTGGCGATCCGGACCTTCGACCCCGCCTCCGACGTCGAGGACTGGCTCGCCGTCAACGGCCGCGCCTTCGCCACCCACCCGGAGCAGGGCCGGGTCACCCGCGCCGACCTGGAGCAGCGGATGGCCGAGCCCTGGTTCGACGCCGCCGGGTTCTTCGTCGCCCGGCGCACCACTGCGACCACCGCGTCGGACGGGGCGATGGTGGGCTTCCACTGGACCAAGCAGCACCCGGACCGGGTCGGCGAGGTGTACGTGCTCGGCGTCGACCCGACCAGCGGGGTGCGCGGCCTGGGCCGCCCGCTGCTGCTCACCGGGCTGGCCCACCTGCGCGAGCGCGGGAACCGGACGGTGATCTTGTACGTCGAGTCCGACAACGCGCCAGCAGTCCGGCTGTACACCGGCGCGGGCTTCGGCGTGGTGAGCGCGGACGTGATGTACGGACGGTGATCTACCGACGGGCGGCGCCGACCGTAACCTCGGCTGACTACGATTCAGCCCAGCGGGCAGGGGAGGAGATCTGAGTGAACGCACCTGACGTCGCGACCGATGTGCACGAGGTCCTCCTCGGCGCCGCCGTGGACCGCACGACCGACCGCACCACCGACCGCACCACCGACGAGGACCTGCCCGCCGACCGCTTCCTCGACCGCGAGCTGTCCTGGCTGGCGTTCAACAACCGCGTGCTCGACCTGACCAAGAACCGCCGCCGGATCCCGCTGCTGGAGCGGGCCAAGTTCCTGGCCATCTTCGCCAACAACCTCGACGAGTTCTTCATGGTCCGGGTCGCCGGCCTGAAGCGCCGGATCGCGGCCGGCCTGGCCGTGCCCACCGTCAGCGGGCTGATGCCCCGCGAGGTGCACAGTGCGATCCTGGCACGGACGCGGGAGCTGATGCTGGAGCAGGCCCGGATCTTCGAGGAGGAGATCCGACCCGAGCTGGCCTCGGAGGGCATCGAGCTGCTCCGCTGGCACGAGCTGACCGAGGTCGAGAAGACCCGGATGCGCGAGTTGTTCGCGGAGCGGATCTTTCCCGTCCTGACCCCGCTGGCGGTCGACCCGTCGCACCCGTTCCCCTACATCTCCGGGTTGTCGATCAACCTGGCCGTGCTGGTCAAGAACCCGGTGACGGGGATGCGGCAGTTCGCGCGGGTGAAGGTCCCGACGGTGCTGCCCCGGTTCCTGCAGCTGTCCGAGGGCCGATTCGTGGCGTTGGAGGACGTGATCGCCCGGCACCTGGACCAGCTGTTCAGCGGGATGCAGGTGGTGCAGCACCACACCTTCCGGGTCACCCGCAACGAGGACCTGGAGGTGGAGGAGGACGACGCCGAGAACCTGCTGCTGGCGCTGGAGCGGGAGCTGCTACGCCGCAAGGTGGGACGACCCCCGGTGCGGCTGGAGGTCGAGGACGACATCGACCCGAAGATGCTGGAGCTGTTGGCCTCCGAGCTCGACATCAGTGAGAAGGAGGTCTTCCTGCTCCCGGGCCCGCTGGACCTTCGCGGCCTGTTCTCGCTGACCGACCTCGACCGGGCCGAGCTGAAGTACCCGGCCTTCCTGCCGTCGACGCACCCGCACCTGGCGGAGGTGGAGACGGCCAAGCCGGCCGACATGTTCGCGGCCATCAAGCAGCGGGACGTGCTGCTGCACCATCCGTACGACTCGTTCGCCACCAGCGTGCAGCGCTTCATCGAGCAGGCGGCCGACGACCCGCAGGTGCTGGCCATCAAGCAGACCCTGTACCGCACCTCGGGCGACTCCCCGATCATCGACGCCCTGATCGAGGCGGCCGAGGCGGGCAAGCAGGTGCTTGCTCTGGTGGAGATCAAGGCCCGCTTCGACGAGCAGGCCAACATCGCCTGGGCCCGCCGGCTGGAGCAGCACGGCTGTCACGTCGTGTACGGGCTGTTGGGGTTGAAGACGCACTGCAAGCTGTCGATGGTGGTGCGCGACGAACCCGACGGCCTGCGCCGGTACGCCCACATCGGCACCGGCAACTACAACCCGAAGACGGCCCGGATCTACGAGGACATGGGTCTGCTCACCGCGAACCCGATCATCACCGACGACATCGGCCGGCTGTTCAACCACCTGTCGGGGATGAGCCAGGAGACCCAGTACAAGCGGCTGCTGGTGGCCCCGCACGGGATCCGGACCGGCCTGGTCGACCGGATCACCAACGAGATCGCCAACCACGCCGACGGCCGGCCGGCGGCGATCAAGATCAAGGTCAACTCCCTGGTCGACGAGGCGGTGACCGACGCCTTGTACCGGGCGTCGCAGGCCGGGGTGCCGGTGGAGCTGTGGGTGCGCGGCATCTGCACGCTGCGGCCGGGGGTGCCCGGGCTGAGCGAGAACATCCGGGTCCGCAGCATCCTGGGCCGGTTCCTGGAGCACAGCCGGCTGTTCTGGTTCGCCAACGACGGCCAGCCGTCGGTGGGGATCGGGTCCGCCGACCTGATGCACCGCAACCTGGACCGGCGGGTGGAGGTGCTCGCCTCGATCACCAACCCGGTGCACGTGGCCGAGATCGGAGACCTGTTCGAGATGGCGTTCGACGAGGCCACCGCGTCGTGGCAGCTGAACCCCGACGGCACCTGGACCGAGCACACCGAGGGACCGGACGGCGAGCCGCTGGTGGACATGCAGGACGCCCTGATCAGCGCGAAGAGCCGGCGCCGCGCCAAATGACGACCTCGTCGCGGACCGACTAGCCCCGCCCCAGCCATGAGTCTCCTGAACCGGGCCCGAGGACAGCGATGTCCACGAAGCTGATCCGAGCGGGCGGAGCCGTCGTCACCCGGGAGCACCCCCGGAACGGCACCGAGGTCGTCGTCATCCACCGGAAGCGCTACGACGACTGGACCCTGCCCAAGGGGAAGGTGGAGAACGGCGAGCTGCTGCCGGTGACCGCCGTCCGCGAGGTGCTGGAGGAGACCGGGGTGACCATTCGGCTCGGGAGCCCGCTGGACACCATCCGCTACCAGACCGCCTCGGGGTTGAAGAGCGTGGACTGGTGGAGCGCGACGGCCCTGGCCAGCGTGCGCCGGGCGCCGGACGCCGAGGTGGACGTGGTGTCCTGGCTGCCGCTGCGGGCCGCGCTCAGCCGGCTCACCTTCTCCCATGACCACTTCCTGGTGCAGCAGCGCCAGCAGCAGCCGGCCACCACGCCGCTGATCCTGCTCCGCCACGCCAAGGCCATGGACCGCAAGGACTGGTCGAAGAAGGACTCGGCCCGCCCGCTGAACAGCCGGGGCCGACGGCAGTCCACCCGGATCCCGCCGCTGCTCCGGGCGTACGGCGTCGGGGAACTGGTCAGTTCCGGCTCGGCCCGCTGCATCAGCACCCTGCTGCCGTACGCCAACGCGGCCGGACTGACCATCCGCAGGCACGACAAGCTGAGCGAGGAGGACGGGGTCCAGGACCCGGCCGGCGTGGCCCAGCTGGTCCGCAAGATCCGCGCCGGAGCGCTGAAGACCGGCATCCCCACGGCGGTCTGTGTCCACCGCCCCGTGCTGCCGGCGATCCTCGACGCCCTCGAGCTGGCCCCCGTGACCCTGGTCACCGGCGAGATGCTCATCGCCCACCTCACCGCCGAGGGTGAGGTCTACGCCGTCGAACGTCACCGCCCCGAAGGCTGACGCGCACAGGCCCGGGGTGGGGCCGCGACCCGGGCCGCGCCGTGGCCAGGAGGTGGCACGGGCGGCCGCGAGCGTGGATGAAGGCGCCGGGCTGGGCGCGCTTCGTTCACCTGGCGTTCACCCGGCCACGCCAATCTCGTCACGTGACCTCCGTACGTTCCGACGCAGGCGGGGGCGGGGTGCCCCCGTGCCATCGACCGGGGCCATCCCCGACGTCTCGTAGAGGACACCCATGACCATCGACCGACGTAGCTCACGCCGGCTCACCAGCCTGGCCGCTGTCGCGGCGCTCGGCACCCTCGGCCTGACGGCCTGCGGTTCCGACCCGGTGCCCGGCGGCACCGCAGAGCCGTCCGGTTCGGCATCCGGCAGCGCGAGCGGCCTGGCCTGCCCCGCCGGCAAGCTGACCGGCGAGGGCTCCACCGCCCAGGGCAACGCGATCTCCGAGGCCATCTCGGCCTACGGCGAAGCCTGCGGCGACAAGGCCACGATCGAGTACAACCCGACCGGATCCGGGGCGGGCATCAAGCAGTTCTACGGCGGCCTTGTCGACTGGGCCGGGTCCGACTCCGCCCTCAAGACCGAGGCGGTGGACGGCGTGGTGGAGGCCACCAAGGCCAAGGAGCGTTGCGGCGGCAACCCGGCCTGGAACCTGCCGACGGTCGTCGGGCCGATCGCCTTCGCCTACAACATCGAGGGCGTGGACAAGCTCACCCTGACCCCGGAGGTGCTGGCCCGCATCTTCACCGGCAAGATCACCGCCTGGAACGACCCGGCGATCGCCAAGCTGAATTCCGGCGTCTCGCTGCCCTCCACCAAGATCGCGGTGTTCTTCCGCTCCGACGAGTCGGGCACCACGGAGAACGTCGCCAAGTTCCTGAAGGGCGCGGCGCCGGACGCCTGGACCAAGGAGCCCAGCAAGGTCTGGAGCGGCGCCGGAGAGGGCAAGAACAAGTCCTCCGGGGTCGCCGAAGGTGTCACCAGCACGCCCGGCTCGATCTCCTACATGGAGTGGTCCTACGCCAAGGACAACGAGCTGACCACGGCTCAGGTCGACAACGGGGCCGGCCCGGTGGAGCTGAGCGGCGAGGCGGTCGGCAAGGCCGTCGCCGAGGCCACCGTCAAAGGATCGGGCAACGACCTGAGCCTGTCGCTGAAGTACGCCGACACCGCGGCCGGGGCCTACCCCGCGCTGCTGGTCACGTACGAGATCGTGTGCAGCAAGGGCCTCGAGGCCGAGCAGACCGCGGTGCTGAAGGACTTCCTGGCGTACTTCACCAGCGCCGAGACCCAGGCCTCGCTGGAGGAGATCGGTTACGCGCCGCTGCCCAGCGAGCTGCAGACCAAGGTGGCCGCCGCCGTCAAGGCCATCCAGTAGCGTCGACTCGACCCGTCGTGGCCTGCGGGGCGATCCCCCGCAGGCCACGCGCACATCGTCAGGAAGCCCGATGTCGTTGACCGAGAACAGCCAGCCGGAAGCCTTGGCGGACCCGACCGTCTCGCCCGTCGACCATCTCCACGTCGACCATCAGCGCCACGGCACGGAACACGCCCCGGTCCCGACGGTGAAGGTGGCCGCTCCGCGTCGGAGTGCGCCCCGACCGCGACCGGTGGCCGATGACGGCCCCCACGGCGTCAAGCTGGCCAAGATCAGCCGACGCGGCGACCGCGTGTTCAGCACCTCCGCACTGGTCGCCGGCGTCGTCATCGTGGCACTGGTGGCCTTTGTCGGCATCTTCCTGCTGGCCCTGGCGCTGCCCAGCCTGCTGGCCAACCAGGCCAGCTTCCTGGTCTCGCGGGACTGGATCGTCTCCGGCGCACGGCTCAGCTTCGGCATCGCCGGGTTGCTGTGGACCACGGTGCTGTCCTCGGTCCTGGCCATGGCCATGGCCGTGCCGGTCGCGCTCGGGGTCGCGCTGTTCATCACCCAGTACTGCCCGGCCCGGTTCGCCCGGCCGCTGGCCTTCGTGGTGGATCTGCTCGCCGCGGTGCCGTCGATCATCTTCGGCCTGTGGGGGATCGCCGTGCTGGCCCCGCTGTTGCTGCCGGCGTCGCAGTGGCTGACCAGCCACCTGGGGTGGTTCCCCCTGTTTCGGCCGGGCCTGAACTCCGGCGGCACGGTCTTCGTCGCCTCCGTGGTGCTGGCCATCATGATCCTGCCGATCGTCACCGCCATCTCCCGGGACGTGTTCGAGCAGACCCCGCACGACCACGTGGAGGCGGCCTGGGCCCTCGGTGCGACTCGTTGGGAGGTGATCCGCACCGCGGTGCTGCCCTACGGCCGCTCGGGCGTGATCAGCGCCTCGATGCTGGGTCTGGGTCGGGCCCTCGGTGAGACCATCGCCGTGATGATCATCCTCTCCACCGCCGCCCCCGGCGGGGCGTTCAACCCCTCCATCTTCGCCGGGGGCGAGACGTTCGCCAGCAAGATCGCCAACGCCGCCTCCGAGTTCGACACCCCATCCAAGACCGGCGCCTACATCGCCGCGGGCCTCGTCCTGTTCATCGTCACCTTCGCGGTGAACGCCCTCGCCCGGGTGATCGCCGACCGCGGAAAGGCCAAGGCATGACCGGCACCCTCACCCCCGCCGCGCGGACGGAGTTCGCCCGGCCGAGCGGCAGCCGTACCGTCACCAACGTGCTGGCCACGGTGCTGGTCAGCCTGGCCACGGTGATCGCCGTGATCCCCCTGGTCTGGATCCTGGTCACCGTCATCGGCAAGGGGCTGCACCTGATCGTCGACCCGAACTGGTGGTTGCAGAGCCAACGCGGGGTGACGCCGCGCCGGGAGGGCGGCGGCGCCTACCACGCCATCGTCGGCACGGTCGAGATCGCCCTGATCTGCGCAGCCATCGCGGTTCCGTTGGGGGTGATGGGCGCGATCTTCCTGATCGAGTACGGCCGCAAGTCCCGCTTCGCCAAGGCGGTCAGCTTCATGGTGGACATCCTGAGCGGGATCCCGTCCATCGTCGCGGCGCTGTTCGTGTACGCCCTGCTGATCACCATCTTCGGGTTCGGCCGCTCGGCCGTGGCCGCCTCGCTGGCCCTGGTGCTGTTGATGCTGCCGACCGTGCTGCGCTCCACCGAGGAGATGCTGAAGCTCGTTCCGGACAGTCTGCGAGAGGCCTCCTACGCGCTCGGCGTGCCCAAGTGGAAGACCATCGTCAAGGTCGTCATCCCCACCGCGTTCAGCGGCATCGCGACCGGCGTCGTCCTCGGCCTGGCCCGGGTGATGGGCGAGACCGCTCCGCTGCTGATCCTGGTCGTGTACGCCCAGGGCATCAACACCAACCCGGCCTCGGACACCATGGCCGCCCTGCCCACCATGATCAACTCCGGACGCGACCAGGCCAGCACCATGCCCGGCTACGACCGGGTGTGGGGCGCGGCGCTGACCCTGATCCTGATCGTCATGCTGCTCAACCTCCTGGCCCGGGGCATCGCCCGGCTGGGGAAGCTGAAGGAGAAGTAGACCCATGGCCAAACGCATCGACGTGCGCGACGTCAACATCTTCTACGGCGGTTTCCACGCCGTGCAGGACGTGTCCATGACCGTCGAGCCGCGGACGGTGACGGCGTTCATCGGCCCGTCCGGCTGCGGAAAGTCCACGCTGCTGCGGACCCTGAACCGGATGCACGAGGTGATCCCCGGCGCGCACGTGCAGGGCAGCATCGAGCTCGACGGCACCAACCTGTACGGGCCGGGGGTGGACCCGGTGGCCGTCCGGCGGGTCGTCGGGATGGTCTTCCAGCGGCCCAACCCGTTCCCGGCGATGTCGATCTTCGACAACGTGGCGGCCGGGCTGAGGCTGAACGGTGTGCGGAACAAGAAGGTGCTGGCCGAGTCCGTGGAGCGCTCGCTGGTCGCGGCCAACCTGTGGAACGAGGTCAAGGACCGCCTGGGCAAGGCCGGGATCGGGCTGTCCGGCGGGCAGCAGCAGCGGCTGTGCATCGCCCGGGCGATCGCGGTCCAGCCCCAGGTGTTGCTGATGGACGAGCCGTGCTCGGCCCTGGACCCGATCTCCACCCTGGCCATCGAGGACCTCATCGGGCAGCTCAAGGAGCAGTTCACGGTGGTGATCGTCACGCACAACATGCAGCAGGCCGCCCGGGTCAGCGACCAGACGGCGTTCTTCAACCTCGCAGCGCAGGGCAAGCCGGGCAAGCTGGTGGAGGTCGGTACGACGGAGAAGATCTTCTCCAACCCCGACCAGCAGGCGACGGAGGACTACATCACCGGTCGGTTCGGCTGAGGTCCCCGACCGCGCCGCCGAGACCCGGGCCTGGGCCCCGGTGCACCTAAACTGGCCCGCGTGAGCGCGAAGGCTGGCTGGTATCCGGACCCGGGGGGCGGGCAGGGCCTGTACCGCTACTGGGATGGCAAGGCCTGGTCGGCCGCCACCTCGCCCAACCCCAAGGCGCCGGCCCCGTCGATCGGGCTGACCGGGCCCGCCGGTGCGCGGCCGGGATCCTCCGGTCAGACCCCGTACCAGCCGGGCGGCCAGGTGTACGGGACCTCGGGATACGCGAGCCAGGGATACGCGAGCCAGGGATACGGGGGGCAGGGATACGGGGGGCAGGGGCAGAGCCCGTACCCCCCGAGTGGCGCCGGCCAGACCCCGTACGGCTCGGGTCAGGGCAGCGGGTACGGACCGAGGGCCGCCAGCGCCTACGCCGGCTACCAGCAGACGCAGAAGCGCAAGTCGCCCGTCGGGTGGTGGATCGGCGGCGCCGCACTGCTGGTGGTGCTGATCGTCATCGGGGTACTGGCCGTCCGCACGATCGGCGGCGGCGGCACCACCAGCGGCGGGCCCGGGCCGGCGCAGGGCAGTCAGAACGCGTGCCCCACCGTGGAGTCACAGCCCCCGGAGAGCCCGATCCCACAACCCAACGACGGCCGCGTGCACGGCGGTCCGCTCTCCTACCCCACGCTGGGCTCTCCGTGGAGCGGGCCGCAAGGCGACTCCCGGGTGCCGTTCGGCCGCGACGTGCAGAGCCAGCTGGTCACGGTCGAGCCGAACTACGACGGCACCTCCAACTGGGTGGCGTCGGTTCTGGTCGGGGAGCTGCAGGCCGGCGACGGCTTCTACACCCCGCAGCAGGGCTCGCAGATCGTCGTCCGCTGCATCCTGGGCGCCTTCTACGGCGACAACCCGGTGAGCAGCGACGTCAAGGTCAACAAGGCGACGACCGTCGACGGCCACGAGGCCTGGCTGGTGGAGTCCCAGCTCACCTTCGACATCCCCAACCTCCGAACCAAGGGCGAGCTGCTGATCGTGGCGATCGTCGCCACCGGATCCACGGCCGGGCTGTACTACGCGTCCATCCCGGACACCACGCCGGAGCTGGTCGCCCCGGCCCGGCAGGCGCTGGCGCAGCTGAAGGTCGACGCTTGACCCCCTAACCGGCCGCCGGCCCACGCGAACACCCGAGACTGGGCCGCTCAGCAGTCGGCCAGCCCGCGCCGCGCCTTCATGGAGACCACCCGGGTGGCGCTGGCGGCGACCCGCCGCGCCGTCGCCGGGTCGTTGCCCGCCTGCCGGACCAGCGCCGACGCCATCTCCTCGGCCAGCTCCGGGCTGCCCACGATGGCCAGGTCCCCGCCGGCCCGGACGAAGCGCAGGATTCGCTGGCCGCCGCTGAGGTCCCGCATGGCGGCCGCGGCCAGGTCGTCGGAGACCACCACCCCGTCGAAGTCGAGGTCCCCGCGGAGCATGCCCTGCACCACCGTCGCCGAGAACGCCGCCCGGTGCTCGGGGTCGATGCGGGCGTAGGTGGCCGAGGACAGCATGACCATGTCGACGTCCGCCCGCACCGCCGCGGCAAACCCGGCCAGCGCGGGGTCGTCCCGCCGGGTCGTGCGGTCGGTCACGTCGGCGGTGAAGTCAGTGTTGCCCCGCACCCGGCCCAGGCCCGGGAAGTGCTTGACGGCGGTCGCGACGCCGGCGGAGTCCATCCCCCCGACGAAGGCCGTCACCTTGGCGGCCACCACCCCGGGATCGGCGGAGTAGCCGCGCCGCAGCAGACCGATCGGCTGGTTGACCCGCCGCAGCTCGGCCGGCACCACGTCGGCCACCGGGGCCAGGTCCGCGTCGATCCCGGCGCGGTCGAGCTCGCCGGCCCACCCCCGGGCCCGCCGCCGAAGCCGGTCGTCGCTCTCCCCGGCCTGAGCCTCGGCCGACGGGATGCGGCTGAAGCCGGGTCCCTGCAGCCGCTGCACCCGGCCGCCCTCCTGGTCGGCGGCGAGCAGCGGCTCGATCCCGGCGGGTGAGGCGGCCGCCGCGCGGGCCTGCCGCACCACGCGACCGACCGCGGTCCGGCCGGCGGCCGTGTTGCCGAGCAGGAGCACGCTTCCGGCCCGGGTCGCGGCCATCACCCGGGACTCCTCCGCACCGAGCCCGGTCGAGGGCACCGCCACCATCAACAGCTGACCCACCTGCTCGCGGAGGGACAGCTCCGCCACCGCGTCCCGGCAGCGGGTGGGCGCCGCGGTCTCGCTGGGTCGGGCGCTGGCCGACGGCGGCGGGGGGGACGAGGCCGGCGGGCGGGCCGTCGGCGCCCCATCCTGGCTGGCGGACGGGCGGCTGGAGGGACGGTCGCCCGGTCGGCCGGTCGGGCTCGGGTCACCGTCCGCGGCGGACCGGCCGACCGAGGGGGCGGCCGGGGACCCGGGTGGTGTCGTCGGCACCGCGCCGCACGCGGCCACCAGGGCTCCGGCGGTCAGCAGCACACCGAGCGACGCTCTGCTTCTCACGCTCTCCCTCTCGCCTCGGTGCGGTCACCGTTGACGCCCCGCCGCTGGCTGAGCCGGACTGGCTGGGGTCGGCACCCGGGCACTAGGGTGGCTGGTCAGCGGCTGCCGCGACGACGCGGGTCGGCCCGATCGGCCCCTCACGAACGCCCTCACGAACTTGGAGGACACCCATGTCGAGCGTCACCAGCGTAAGTCCCCGCACCCTGGCCGACGTGTTGCCCGGCGGGCTCGTACGCAACATCGCGCTGGTCGCCGGCGGCGCCGGCCTGGTGGGGCTGTCGGCTCTGGTGGTGATCCCGCTGCCGTTCACCCCGGTGCCGCTGTCGCTGCAGACCTTGACCGTTCTGCTGGTCGGCGCCGCCCTGGGCAGCACCCGCGGGGTGCTCTCCCTCGCCCTGTACGCACTCGTCGGGATCGCCGGGTTCGGCTGGTTCGCCCAGGGCCGCAGCGGGTGGGAGTTTGCCTCCTTCGGCTACATTGTCGGCTTCGTGGTGGCCGCCTGGCTGGTCGGGAAGCTGGCCGAGCGCGGAGCCGACCGGAGCCTGGCGAAGAGCGCCGGTCTGATGGCCCTGGGAAACCTTGCCATCTACGCGGTCGGTGTGCCGTGGCTGATGGCGTACCTGCATGTCGGCCTCCTCAAGGCGCTGACCCTGGGCGTGCTGCCGTTCCTGGTCGGGGACGCGATCAAGATCGTCATCGCCGCCGGCCTCCTGCCCGCTACCTGGAAGCTCGTCGGCAGCCGGCGCGGCTGACCGAGCGCCGGTGAGCTTCACCGCCGAGGTCCTCGACGGCGGCGGCGGCGGACACGCCGTGCTGGTGCCGCCGGCGGAGCTGGTCGGGTTCTCCGCCGGCCGTCCGCGGGTGCTGGCCCGGGTCAACGGCGTCGAGTACCACTCCCGGCTGGCCCGCTACGGCGGCCGCACCTACCTCGGGCTGCGCAAGGCGCTGCTGCAGCAGATCGGCGCCGCGACCGGCGACACGGTGGAGATCGAGCTGACCGAGGAGGCGGAGCCCCCGGAGCCGGACCCCGGGCCGGTGGCACCCCCGGCCGAGCTCGACGCCGCCCTCGCGGCGGACCCGCAGGCCCGCGCGGCCTGGGACGCACTGCCGCCCAGCCACCGCCGGGAGTACACCCGCTGGGTGGCGGAGGCAGTCCGGCCGGAGACCCGCAACCAGCGGGCCGATCGGACCGTGCGCCGACTCACTCCGCCGACGTCTTGACCGGGAGCGCCAGCAGCGCGTTCTCGACCACCTCGATCAGCGCCGGGTGGATCCAGTACTGGCCGCGGGCCATCGACTGCACGTCCAGGTCGAAGCTCATGGCCTGGATCAGCGGCTGGATCAAGGATGAGGCCATCGGCCCCACCAGGTGGGCGCCCAGCAGGCGTCCGGACGCCGGGTCAGCCAGCAGCTTGACGAAGTGACTGGTGTCCTCCATCGCCCACCCGTAGGCGACCGACCCGTAGTCCTGGATGGTCGAGACGTACGCGACGCCCTCGGCGCGGGCCTGCTGCTCGGTGAGTCCGACCGAGGCGACCTGCGGGTCGCTGAACACCGCGTGCGGCACGTACCGGTGATCGCTGCTGATCATGTCGTCCGGGTGCAGCAGGTTGTGCTGCACCACCCTCGCCTCGTGGTTGGCGACGTGCTTGAGCTGGTGGTGGGAGCTGACGTCGCCGAGGGCGAAGATCCCCTCGGCGGTGGTCCGCTGCTGCGGATCGACGACCACGAACCCCTGGCCGTCCACGTGCACGCCGGTGGACTTCAGGTTCAGGGTGTCGGCGTTGGACACCCGCCCGGTGGCCACCAGCAGCACCTCGCCGGTGATCACCTGCGGCTTGCCGTCGGCGTCCCGGGTGCAGAGCGCGACGCCACCGCCCGGCCGGGTCTCGACCCGTTCCGCGGTGTGACCCAGGTGCACGTCGACGTACCGGCCGAGCCGCTCGGTGAAGCGGGCCGATACGTCGGCGTCCTCCCTCCGCAGCAGGCCGCCGGAGCGGTTCACCACCGCGACCCGGGTGCCGTACGAGCTGAACACGTGGGCGAACTCGGCGGCCACGTAGCCGCCGCCGAGGATGATCATGGACTCGGGCAGCTGCGCCAGCCGCATCACCGTGTCGGAGGTGTGGAACGGTATCGAGCTCAGACCCGGGAGCGACAGCAGCCGGACCCGACTGCCAGCGGCGATCACGAACCGGTCGGCGGTGATCACCCGGCCGTCCCCGACGTCGAGCCGGCGCGGGCCGACGAAGGACGCCTGCTGCCGGAACAGCGTGATGTTGTCGCCGTGGGCGCGGTACCGCTCCCCGGCCGCCGCGACCGCATCGACGCGGCCGAAGATGCGGTCACGGATCTCCGGCCAGTGCACCCGGCGGAGCTCCAGGTCGACGCCCAGCCGCCCCGACTCGGACGCGCTCCGGGCCAGGTCGGCCGGGACCACGAACATCTTGGTCGGGATGCACCCGACGTTGAGGCAGGTGCCGCCGAAGGTGCCGCCCTCGACGAGCGCGATCGACAGGTCGGCGAACCTGTCGTCGGGGATCGAGTTCGCGGAACCGCTGCCGATCAGGCAGAGGTCGAAGTCGGCCATGGCGCCCATCGTGCCAGGCACCCTCCGCCGGCCCGGGTACGCGGGAGGTCACCTGCGCGCGCGGTAGTCCGCTCGGACCGCGGGATCGAGGTGCTCGATGGCGTACCGGAGCATGGTCCGGGGCATCCGCGGGGCGTGACTGTCGAGGAATGCACGCAGTTCGGCGGCGTCGACCCGCCGGCCCGCCTCGCGCAGCATCCAGCCGACGGCCTTGTGGATCAGGTCGTGCGGGTCGTCCAGGAGGATCTCGGCCAGCCGGTAGGTCTCCGCGGACTCCCCCGCCCGGATCAGCTCGTGGGTCGCCACGATGGCGATCCGCCGCTCCCAGACCAGCGGCGAGCGCGCCAGCTCCGCCAGGGGTGTCCGGTCCCGGGTCCGGAGATGACCGCCGACGATCGGGGCGGCGCTGGCGTCGACGAGGTCCCAGTTGTTCACGTACCCGGTGTGCGCGCGATAGGTGTCGTAGATCGCGGAGCGCTCGCCGGCCGGCCCCCGCCGAGCCCGATCGGCCATCACGACGAGGGCCGCGAGGCGGTGCTCGTGCACCGGGCTGCGCAGCACGGGCCGCCACACGTCGGGCTCGAACCTCACCGCCCGGTACGGTCTCGCGAGCACCCGGACGGTGCTGAGCCTGACCCCGGCGAAGGTGTCGCCCTCGCCGTACCCGCCGGGGCGCACCTGGAAGTAGCGGGCCAGCATCCGCGCGGCCTCGGGGTCGGCCGCCTGGTCGACCGCCAGCTGCAAGGGATGCACGGCCTCCCACTGTAGGCCAGCGAGGCCATGGGTCCCGACGCTGAGCTCAAGGGCGAGGTCAGACCGTGACGCCGAGTGGCACCGAGATCCCCAGCCCGCTGCGGGTGTCGC
Organism: uncultured Actinomycetota bacterium; assembly: GCA_963832435.1. Classification (GTDB taxonomy): domain Bacteria; phylum Actinomycetota; class Actinomycetes; order Propionibacteriales; family Propionibacteriaceae; genus Microlunatus. The sequence continues at coordinate 254,109 of CAWHTY010000009.1, read as the reverse complement.
GGCCGTAGCGGACCATCTCGCGGGCCAGGTCGAGCGGCCGGGTGGTCATGGTCACGTCGTCGGTCAGCAGGTGGGCCGGGATCAGCCAGACGATCTCGAACTCGAGGCCGTCGGGGTCGGCTCCGTACAGGGACTTGGTGGTGCCGTGGTCGGACATCCCGACCAGGGCGCCGGCCTCGGCCAGCCGCTGCTGGAGGACCTCGAGGTCGCCCAGGGTGCTGACCTCCCAGGCCAGGTGGTACAGGCCGACCGCTCCGCGTCCGGCGGCGCTCGACGCCGCGTCGGCACCGACCCGGAAGAGCCCGAGGTCGTGGTCGTTGGTGGACTCGGCGGCCCGCAGGAACGCCGCCTGGCCCGCCGAGGGTCTCGGCCACGGTGAAGCCGAGGACCTCGGTGTAGAAGGCCACCGAGGCGTCCAGGTCCCGGACGAACAGAACGGCGTGGTTGAGGCGGTGGATCGCCATGATCGCTCCTTTTTAGTTTACTGTTCAACTATCCTACCTTGCGCAGGGCGTTAGCCCAAACGAAGCGGTTCGGATTGCCGATATTTCCTATGGTGAGACATGGGATTGTCCGCCGCCCGGTCATCGGCTACCGTCGGAGCAGGTCATGAGCGCCAGCGCCAAGCCCCGGCTCGCTGGCCGGCAACCCTCCTCAGCGGTGGGGTGCTCCGGGTGAGGACCGGGCCGGACGGGAGCCCGTCGGCAAGCGCTGAGCCAAGGAGACACCGATGGAGTCCACGCTCCACAGCCGGATCCACGTCGATCTGCATCGCACGGCGAGTGCGGTCTGTCAGGGCTGAGCCCAGCCCGACAGTCCCCGGGCCACCGGCCCGACCTCACCCAGGCAGAGAGCGACTCGATCATGTCCAAGAAGAACCGCACCCCGGCCAACCTGTCCGCGATCGCCACCCGGCTGGCCGCCCAGACCACCCTCTGGGAGCCGCTGGTGGTTTTCGACCCCGTCTCCCGCTACTACGCCCGCCTCGCCGCCGAGCCGACCTTCGAAGCCTGGCTGCTCACCTGGGTGCCCGGGCAGGGCACCGACTGGCACGACCACGGGGGCAGCGCAGGTGCCTTCGTGACCCTGCGGGGCACCTTGACCGAGCGGCACGCCGCAGTCAGCCCGGTCGGTGACCCGACGATCGTGCCGGGTGCGCGTGAGCTGACCGCCGGCACGCTGCGGGCCTTCGGCTCCAAGCACCTGCACCGGGTCACCAACGACACCCTGGAGCCGGCGGTCAGCGTGCACGTCTACTCCCCCGCGCTGGTGGAGATGAACGCCTACGCCGAGCACGGCGACCGCCTCCGCCTGGTTGACTCCCAGCTGGTCGGCGTCGACTGGTGAGCGCCCAAGCCCCGACGCGCAGTCCGGTCCCGGCACCGACGCAGCATCGACGACGTGCTGGCGGAGGCCCGCGCGGGCCTGCACCGGCTGACCCCGGCGGAGGCGCGTTGGGCCCTGGCCGACGGCGCGGTGCTGGTCGACATCAGGCCGGCGGCACAGCGGGGGGCCGAGGGTGCTCCGGCGGAGGCGCTGGTGGTCGAACGCAACGTGCTGGAGTGGCGCTTCGACCCTGCCAGTGACGCACGGCTGCCGATCGCCGACTATGACCTGCAGGTGATCGTCCTGTGTCAGGAGGGCTACACCTCCAGCCTGGCCGCGGCCGCCCTGCAGGACCTGGGCATCTGGCGGGCCACCGACGTGGTCGGCGGCTGGGCGGCCTGGCGGCACGACTCGGCCGGCTGACCGGCCGAGCCACCGGCCCCGGTTCAGATCCCGGCGTAGGAGTGCAGCCCCGAGACGAACAGGTTGATGCCGACGAAGTTGAACCAGAACGAGGCCAGGCCGATGACGGCGATCACGGCCGCCTTGGTCCCCCGCCACCCGGCCGTCGACCGGGCGTGCAGGTAGCAGGCGTAGATCACCCACGTCACCAGCGCCCAGGTCTCCTTCGGGTCCCAGCCCCAGTACCGGCCCCAGGCGTACTCGGCCCAGATCGCACCGGCCGCCACGGTGAAGGTCCACAGCGGGAAGGCGAAGGCCAGGAACCGGTACGCCAGCAGGTCGATCCGCCGGGCATCCGGGATCCTGGCCAGGTAGCCGGTGACAGTCCCGCGGCGCTCGGCCCGTGACCGCAGCAGGTACAGGACCGACAGCAGTCCGCCGACGTTGAACGCCGCGCCGGCGATCGCTGCGGCCACGATGTGGATGACGAACCAGACCGAGTGCAGGGCCGGCACCAGCGGGGCAACCGCGACGTAGAAGACGGTGACGGCGAGCCCGTTCCCGACCGCGGCGAGCAGCGTCACCGGCAGACCGAGCCAGCCCATCCCGGCCCGCCAGGCCAGCACGAGGTAGACGGCGACGATGAACACCATGGCGGTGGTGGTGAACTCGTACATGTTGCCCCAGGGCATCCGTCCGGCCGCGAGGCCGCGCAGCAGGACTCCCGTGGCGCTGAGCAGGAACCCGAGCACGGTCAGCGAGATCCCGATGCGGCCGAACGTCGCTGCCCGCTGTTCGGCGGCGGGCGCCTCGAGCAGGGTCGGGCGTTCCGGCGGCTCCGGGGCAGTCGACCCGGCCCCCACGGTGGCCAGCTCCGGGGTCGCCGCGACGGACGCCCCGACCCGACGGGCGGCCGCCCACTCGGCGGCGTGCGCGATCAGGGCCAGCAGGTAGACGACCACCGCGCCGACCAGGGCCAGGCTGGAGTACTCGGCGTAGCTCATCGGTGCTCCTGGTCCGGGCGGTTCTGCGGCGAGCGGACGGTCATCGGCTCCGACTCTCTTTCTGCTCTGGTCGCGGCGGCGGTTTCGCCCAATGCGCGGGCGAGGGCGTCGACGTCCTCGGACAGCCCCGCGCGGGCGTCCGCGCGGTCCAGTCCGCCGACCTCGACCAGGGTACGGCCGCCCTCCCCCGGCGAGGTACGCACCCAGACCCGGCGCGGCCGGACGAACAGGGACAGGCAGAGCCCGAGCACGGCGCAGCCGATGGCCCCCAGCGAGATCGGTACCCCCGGGGTCGCGCCGACCTGCAGCTTGACCCAGCGGGTCCACCCGGTCATGGTGATCGAGCCCTGCCCGTTCGGCAGCTCGAAGCTCGTGCCCGGGCGCAGCAGGATCCGGATCGGCTCGCCTGTGGCGGCCTTGATCGGGGTCAACCCGGTGGTGTCGAGGGTGTACACGTTCTCGGGCCGGCCGGTCTCCTCCTTCGGCGGCCCGGACCAGGCGTTCAGGTACAGCGCCGGGTCGAGGGCGTCGGGGAACAGCGACCGCGGGCCGGTGGTGGCGTCGACGGTGGCGGTCGGGGCGAACAGCCCTTCGAACGCCAGCCGCTGCGGTCGGCCGTCCGGGGCCTTGATCACCCCGGCCGAGGTGAAGTTGCCGTCCTGCGGCAGGAAGGCGACCGGCCCGGAGAAGGCGACGTCGCCCTGGCCGTCCTTGACCGTGACCACCGGGGCGTACCCGTGGCCGATCAGGTGCACGGTCGACCCGTCGATCCGGGCCGGGTGGTTCACCTCGATGGTCTTCGGGTAGGGGGCCCCACCCGGGGCATCGGTCACCTCGGTGTCGAGCCGGAACAGCCGCGCCGCACCGCGCTGCACCTGCCCCAGCTCGAACCGGACCTGGAAGTCCTTGACCACGACGGTGAACGGTCGCAGCTGCCCGTCGGAGAAGGCGGCGCCGGTGGTGAGGTCGTCGTACTGGGTGATGTTGTTCGAGAACCCCTGGCCGATCATCACCACGCTGGTGCCCCGGAAGCCGAACAGCCCGCCGACGGCGACCCCGAGCAGCAGGAACAGCAGGCTGACGTGGAACAGCAGGTTGCCGGCCTCCCGTAGGTAGCCGCGCTCGGCGGCGACGGAGCGCTCGTCGTCGACCACCCGGTAGCGCTGACGGCGCAGCTCCTCCGCCGCCCGGACCAACACCGTCGGGCCGGCGCTGGACTCGGCGGTGGCGTAGGCGGGCAGCCGAGACAGGTTCCGCGGCGTGCGGGGCGGCCTGCTCCGCAGGGCCCGGGCGTACACGCCGATCCGCGGGATGATGCACCCGACCAGGGACACGAACAGCAGCAGGTAGATGGCCGAGAACCACGGCGAGGTGTAGACGTTGAACAGGCCGACCGCGTCGTACAGCGGGCCGAGCGTTGGGTGGTCGGTGACGAAGTCCGCCACGGCGATCGGCGACACGCTGCGCTGAGGCACCAGGGATCCGGGGACGGCGGCCACGGCCAGGGTGAACAGCAGGACCAGGGCGGTCCGCATCGAGGTCAGCTGGGTCCAGCCGAACCGGAGCAGGCCCCGCGGCCCGAGCCGGGGCGCGTGCCCGGGCGGCAGCGGCTGCGGCTCGGTGGCGGGGGGCGCCGGGGTCTTCACGTCCGTCATCGCGCACTCACCTCAGATCACCGGCCGGAAGGCCGCGACCCAGACCAGCAGGCGGCTCATCAGCAGGCTCCACAGCCCGCTGACCAGCAGGATCCCGACGACGACCATCATCAACCCGCCGAGCCGCTGGACGGCGAGCTGGTGGCGGCGCAGGAAGCCCACCGCCCGGGCCATCCGGGCGAAGGCGAGACCGGCGACCACGAACGGGATGCCCAGGCCCAGGGCGTAGACGAACCCGAGCAGGCCACCCCGCAGGGCGGTGGCCTCGTTCAGGCCCAGGTTGATCACCACGCCGAGCGCGGGACCGATGCAGGGTGACCAACCCAGGGCGACGACGACCCCCAGCACCGGGGCGGCCGCCACCCCGGCGGCCGGCACCCGGTGGATCCGCAGGTCGCGGTTGCCGACCTTCAGCACGCCGGCGAAGACCAGGCCGAAGACGATGATCACCACTCCCAGCACGCGGGTGATCACGTCCGACCAGGTGAACAGCGCACGGCCGACCGAGCCGGCCACCACGCCGGTGCTGACGAAGACCACGGCCAGCCCGAGCACGAACAGGCTGGTGCCGAGCAGCATCCGCGGCTTGCGGGCACCCTCCATCACCTCTGCCGCGCCGAGCCCGGTCGCGTACGACAGGTAGCCCGGCAGCAGCGGGACGACGCACGGCGAGAAGAACGACACCACCCCGGCCAGCAGCGCCACCGGCAGGGCCAGGGCCATCGAGCCGCCCACGGCGGACTCTGCCCAGGTGCCGAGGTCCATGGTCACCACTCGCGCGTCCGCTATCGGCCGGCGGCCACGTCGTCGACCAGGTCGACGAGGCTGATGGTGCTGATCGGGCCGACGATCCGGGCCGCCACCCGGCCCTGCCGGTCGATCACCAGGCTGGACGGGATGGCGCTCAGCGGCAGGTTCCCGGACAGCCGGACGAGCACGCGGCCGCTGGGGTCGAAGATGCTCGGGTAGGTCACGCCGAAGGAGCGGGCGAAGGCCAGCGGCGGACCGGGGTCGACATCGCGGGTGTTGAGCCCGATGAACTGGGCGGTGCCGGCCGTCTGCAGGCTGGCCGCCTGCAGGTCCTTGGCCTCGGCCCGGCACGGCCCGCACCAGGAACCCCACACGTTGAGCACGACCACCTGGCCGGAGTAGTCAGCGGTGCTGAGCTTCCGGGTCGACCCCAGCTCGGCGCCGGCCAGCTCCGGCGCCGGCTTGCGCTGGTCCGGGTCCACCTGGGTGATCGAGCGTTCGGCCCCCACGTAGCCGTTCTGGTTGCCGGCCCGGGTCGGCTCGTCGGCGCCCTGCGCCGAGCAGGCGGCCAGGGCCGCCGTCAGCGCGAGCGCCAGCACCCCCGCCAGCACTCCTGGCCGCCACCGCCCCGCGCGGCAACCGGACGAGCCGGGGACGGGCCGGGGCTCGATCAGGCACCGGGGACGAAGTTCTTGACGCGGGTGACGACCAGATCGGCGGCCGGCTCGTGGTAGGTGACCTGCGCGGGGCGGCCGTCGATGTAGGTGAAGGAGGTGACGCTGGCCAGCCCGCACTGCCGCTTGCGCGGGTCGTGCACAAGCCGGCGGCCCTCGACGTCACAGCGGGCCATCCAGATCGGGAGCTGGTGGGAGACGACCACCGCCTCGTGCCCGGCTGCCGCCACCGCGGCGTCGCGCATCACGTCGCGCATCCGGGCGACGATGGCGACGTAGGACTCGCCCCAGCTGGGCCGCAGCGGGTTGCGCAGCAGCCACATCTTGGCGGGGCTGCGGAGCAGAGCCTGCCAGCTGACCTGGCTTCCCTCCAGCCGGTTGCCGGCCTCGATCACCCGGCCGTCGATGTCGACGTCGACGCCGAAACGCTCCGCGATCGGCTCCATCGTCTCCTGGGCCCGCTCCAGCGGGGAGCAGCGCAGATGGACCACGTCGCGCCCGTCGAGATACTCGGCGACCCGCTCGGCCATCAGACGCCCGGTGGCGGAGAGGTGGTAGTCGGCCAGCCGCCCGTAGAGCACCGCGGCCGGGTTGTGCACCTCGCCGTGCCGGACCAGGTGCACCACCGTCCGCTGCTGGCCGGCCTCGGGCGGCACCTCGGGGCTCATCGGGCTCCTCCTCGCGCGGTCTCCTCGCCGGTGCGGCCGCTGGCCTGGAGCGCTCGTGCCGCGGCCGTGGCCGCGGCCGGCAGGGCCTCGACGATCCGGTTCATGGCTCCATCATCGTGGGCCGCGGACAAAAACCAACCCTCGAACGCGCTCGGCGGCAGGTAGACACCGCGGTCCAGCATGCTGTGGAAGAACGCCGCGTAGGCCTCGGTGGACTGCCGGGCCGCGGTGGAGAAGTCCGGGACGGCCGCCACGCCGTCCGGCACGAAGAACACGCTGAACAGGTTTCCGGCCCGCTGGACGACGTGCGGCACGCCCTCGGCGGTCAGCGCGGCGCCGACTGCGGCCCGCAGCTCGGCGGAGATCCGGTCGACGTGGGCGTAGACCGCGTCGGTGGCCAGCCGCAGGGTGGTCAGGCCGGCCGTCACCGCGACCGGGTTCCCCGACAGGGTGCCGGCCTGGTAAACCCCGCCGACCGGAGCCAGGTGCTGCATCAGCTCGGCCCGGCCGCCGAACGCGGCCGCCGGGAAGCCGCCGCCCATCACCTTGCCGAAGGTCATCAGGTCGGGCTCGACGCCGTCGATCCCGTACTGACCGCTGCGGTTGATCCGGAAGCCGGTCATCACCTCGTCGGAGATCAGCAGCGCGCCGTGCCGGCGGGCGATCTCCAGCAGGAACGCATTGAAGCCGACGCCGTCGAGCTCGCCGGGCGGGATGACGCCCATGTTGCCGGCAGCCGCCTCGGTGATCACGGCGGCGATCCGGTCCCCGTAGCGGGCGAAGGCATCCGCGACAGCGGCGCGGTCGTTGTAGGGCAGCACGATCGTGTCGGCCGTGGTGGCCGCGGTGACGCCCGGGGTGCCCGGGACCGCGCGCTCGGCCATCCCGCGGCCGGCGCGGTGGGCCAAGGTCGCCACCCCGGAGCCGGCGGAGGCCAGCAGGGCGTCGACGTGCCCGTGGTAGCAGCCGGCGAACTTGATGATCATGTCCCGGCCGGTCACCCCGCGGGCCAGCCGCAGCACCGACATGGTGGCTTCGGTGCCGCTGCTCACCAGGCGGACCTGCTCGACCGGGGTACGGTCGATGATCAGCTCGGCCAGCTCCACCTCGGCCAGGGTGGGCGCGCCGTAGGAGGTTCCCCGGCCGGCGGCGTCGGCGACGGCCGCGATCACCTCGGGGTGGGCGTGACCGAGCAGCATCGGCCCCCAGGAGCAGACCAGGTCCACCAGCTCGGTGCCGTCGACGTCGTACAGGTACGGACCGGTGGCGCGGGCGATGAACCGCGGCGTGCCGCCGACGGCCAGGAACGCCCGGACCGGGGAGTTCACCCCGCCCGGAGTGACCAGGCGGGCGCGCGCGAACGCGGCCGCGGACCGCTCGGTCCCCGTCGGGCTCACCACGGGCCGTGTGCCTGCCGCCGGGCCCACTCGGCCGCCCAGTAGGTCAGGACGATGTCGGCGCCGGCCCGACGGATCGCGGTCAGGGTCTCCCCGATGGCAGCCTCCCGGTCGATCCAGCCGTGGGCCGCCGCCGCCTCGACCATGGCGTACTCGCCGGAGATGTTGTACGCCGCCACCGGCAGGTCGACGGCCTCGCGGACCGCGCGCAGCACGTCCAGGTAGGCCAGGGCCGGCTTGACCATCACGATGTCGGCCCCCTCGGCCACATCGAGGGCGACCTCGCGCAGCGCCTCCCGGATGTTTCCGGCGTCCTGCTGGTAGGTCCGCCGGTCCCCCTGCAGGGACGACGCAACCGCCTCCCGGAACGGGCCGTAGAAGGCGGAGGCGTACTTGACCGCGTAGGCCAGGATCGCCGTGTCCAGCGCACCCGCCGCATCCAGCGCGGACCGGATCGCGCCGACCTGGCCGTCCATCATCCCGCTCGGGCCGACCACGTGCACCCCCGCCTGGGCGTGCAGCACGGCCATGGCCGCGTAAATCTCCACGGTGGCATCGTTGTCGACGGCACCGGACGGGGTGAGCACACCGCAGTGGCCGTGGTCGGTGAACTCGTCCAGGCACACGTCGGACATCACCAGCAGCGCGTCGCCGACCTCGGCGCGGACGTCGCGGATGGCCCGGGTGAGGACGCCGTTCTCGTCCAGCGCGCCCGAGCCGACGGCGTCCTTGTGCTCGGGCACCCCGAACAGCATCACGCCCGCCAGGCCCAGCGAGGCGGCCTCGGCGGCCGCCTTGCGCAGCGACTCGCGGGTGTGCTGGACGACGCCCGGCATCGAGCTGATCGGCCGTGGCTCGCTGAGACCGTCGGCCACGAACAGCGGCAGCACCAGCTGCCGGGGCGCCACCGAGGTCTCGGCGACCATGGCCCGCATCACCGGGGTGGTACGCAGCCGGCGGGGACGGTGCCTAATGACGGGCTCCCGTCTCCCGTCCCGCGGGATCCGTGGGGAACCAGCGGCCGCCGCGCCGGGCCTGGCCGCCGTCCTCCCACGGTCTCCGCACGGTGGTCACCGTCGACGGGTGGGCGTGCGACGCTGCGACGGCTTCGCCACCGGCTCCCCCGCGGCGATCATGGCGTCGCGGCGGTCGGCGGCGAACCCGGCCAGGGCGTCGGCCAGGTCGGTGGCCGACGGCTTGCCCGCCACCACGTCGACGCGCAGGCCGTGCTCCTCGCAGGTCTTGGCCGTGGCCGGCCCGATCACCGCGATGATCGTGCCGGGGTGAGGCTTCCCGGCGATCCCCACCAGGTTGCGCACCGTGGACGAGGAGGTGAACACCACGGCGTCGAACTTGCCCGACTTGATCGCCTCGCGGACCGGGGCGGGCGGCGGCGCGGCCCGGACGGTCCGGTACGCGGTGACGTCCTCGACCTCCCAACCGAGATCGATCAACCCTGCCGCCAGCGTCTCGGTGGCGATGTCGGCCCGCGGCAGGAAGACCCGGTTGATCGGGTCCAGCACGTCGTCGTACGGCGGGAACTCCGCCGCCAGTCCGGCCGCGGACTGCTCACCGGTCGGCACCAGGTCCGGCTCGATCCCCCAGGCCTGCAGCGCGTGGGCCGTGACGTCACCCACCACGGCGACCTTCAGCCCGGAGAAGGCCCGGGCGTCCAGGCCGTACTCCTCGAACTTCTCGCGGACCGCCCGGACGGCGTTCACGGAGGTGAAGGCCACCCACTCGTACCGGCCCTCGACCAGGCCGCGGATCGCCTTGTCCATCTGCAGGGGGCTGCGTGGCGGCTCGACCGAGATGGTGGGCACCTGGTCGCTGTGGGCTCCGTAGGTCCGCAGCCGGGCCACCAGGGCCGCCGCCTGGTCCTTGGTCCGCGGCACCAGCACCCGCCAGCCGAACAGCGGCTTGGTCTCGTACCAGCTGAGCTCGCTGCGCTGCTCGGCGGCGTTGCCCATGATCACGTGGACCGGGTCCTCGGCCGGGGCCTTCACCGAGGCGACCATGGCCGCCAGCCCCTCCAGGGTCGTGGGCAGGGTGAGCTGCTCGGTGCTGCCGCCGTGCAGGGTGGCCAGGACATGATCATCGCCGGAACGTCCGGCCCCCTTGGCGGCGTCGACCAGGGCGGGCACGCTGGCCACCAGGGTGCTGACCACCACCGTCGGGGCGGCGCCCCACTGCGCCGTCAGCGACCGGCTGAACCGCCCGTCGGTCACCGAGGCGAAGTGCACCCCGCCCGCGTGGCTGAGGTCCACCCCGGCGTACTCCGGTACGGCGGTCAGACTGGACACCCCGGGCACCACCTCGAAGTCCACTCCACCGCGGACACAGGCGGCCGCCTCGTCCGCGACGGCGTTGTCCAGGAACGGGTCGCCGGACACCAGCCGGACCACCCGGGAGCCCAGCTCGGCCAGCTTGAGGACGATCTTGGCCCGGGCCGACGCGGTCAGCGGCTTGCCGGCCTCGCTGAGCCCGAGCGTGGTCACCTCGGCGGCCGGGCTGAGGGTGATCGCCGGATGGGCCAGCACCTCCCGCTGGCCGTCGTTGTCCAAGATCACGGCGGAGGCGTCGGCCAGCGCCGCGATCGCGCCCAGGGTCAGCAGGTCCGGATCGCCGGGGCCGGTGCCGACGTAGATCACCCGGCCTCGCGGCGGGGCGGACGGGGTGGCGGCGGAGGTGGAGCTGGATCGAGTGCGGGAGGACTTGGGAACCGACGATGTGGTCACTTGGCTCTTCTCGTTCTTGTTCAGCCTCGTCGTCAACCACGACGAGCGCGTTGTGGGTCGCGCAGCTCCTCGAGCAGCCGACGGCCTGCTGATACCCCGAACTGCCCCGGATCAGTCACGGTCCCGGACAGCTTCCGCCGCACGGTGGTCCCAGCGATGGTCGGCTCTGACAAGTTGCTCAGTAACGTTCTCCCAATTACGGCGTCCAGAGTCAAATCGAGGCTTGTACCACGGACGGATGTGACCTGCGCACGGGCACCGACCGGTGCGGTGCAACCCGCCTCCAGAGCCGCCAGCAGGCCCCGTTCGGCCAGGGCTTCCGCCCGGGAGGGGCTGTGGTCGAGGGCCTGCACCAGCCCGCGGGAGGCGTTGCTGAGAGATCGGTGAATTTCGAGCGCGAGCGCTCCCTGTCCGGGTGCTGGAAGCATCACCGCGAAGGGCAGGATCTGTGCTGGCAGCCCGGCGACCTCGGTGATCATCGGCGCCGCCTCGTGGTCGGCCCGCTCCGACGGCGGCCAGCGCAGGCGGCCCAGCCGGAGCAGGCCGGCCGCGGCCAGCACCACGGCGTCCACCTCACCGGTCCGGACCTTGTGCAACCGGGTGTCCACGTTGCCGCGGATGGGCACCACCTCGATCCGGCGTCCGGTGCGCTCGGCGTGGTCGAGCAGCTGCGCGGCGCGGCGGGGCGAGCCCGTGCCGATCCGCACGCCCTCGGACAGCTCGTCCAGGGTGAGACCCACGAGGACGTCCCGGGTGTCCTCCCGCTCGGGGATGGCGGCCACCTCCAGGTCCGGTTCCGCGGCGGTCGGCAGGTCCTTGAGGGAATGCACGGCGAGATCGATCTGCCCGGCCCGCAGAGCCTCACGGACCGCGCCGGCGAACACGCCCGTGCCGCCGATCTCGGTCAGGGCGCGCGGGTCCACGTCGCCGGTGGTGGTCACGCCGACGAAGACCGAGGACACGCCGCGACCAGCCAGCAGGCGCGCGACCGCCTCAGCCTGGACGGTGGCCAGCGGGGAGGTCCGGGCCCCGATCCTCAGCGGGGCCGTGGGGTCCATCATCAGAGGCGACCGACCTCAGCGGCTCACGTCGGGGGAGATCACCGCGGCGACCGCCTGCGGGTCCAGCGCGAACAGCTCGCGCAGCGCCGCGGCGTAGTCGACGGACTCAGGTCCGCTGCTGAGCTCCTGCACGCGGACCGTCGGCTGGTGCAGCAGCTTGTCGACGACCCTACGCACGGTGCGCTGCACCTCGGCCCGCTCGCGTTCGTCGAGGGCGGGCAGCCGGGACTCCAGCCGGAGCAGCTCGGCGGCCACCACCTCGGAGGCCATCGACCGCAGCGCCACCACCGTCGGAGCCACCTGGGCGGCACGACGCACGACCAGGAAGTCCTGCACCTCGCGGGCCACCAGATCCCGAGCAGCCGTCACCTCCTGCTGGCCGGCAGCGTCCAGCTGGTCGGTGACCAGGCGGTTCAGGTTGACCAGCACCACGCCCAGCTCGGCGACGTCCTCGGACACGTCGGCGGGCAGCGCGAGGTCCACGACACCCAGCACCGACGAGTCGCGCAGCTGGTCGGCGTCCACGTGCACGTCACGGGCACCGGTGCAGGTCACCACGACCTCAGCGGTCAGCAGGGCCTCGGGCAGCGCGGCGAACGGGACGGCGACCCCGCCCACCGCCGCGGCCAGCCGCTCGGCCCGGGTGGCGGTGCGGTTCACGCAGGTGACGTGCGATCCGGCGGCTGCTGCGGTCCGCGCCGCCAGGCCGGCCATCGACCCCGCCCCCACGACCAGCACCCGACGGCCCTGGAGACCGCCGATCTCATCCTGCAGCAGCCGGTAGGCGGCGCTGACCAGGGACCGGCCGGCCGCCCCCACCGCGGTCTCGGTCTGCACCCGCTTGCCGACCCGCAGAGCCTGCTGGAACAGCGCGTTGAGCACGGTGCCGACGGTGCCGTGGGCCTGGCTGTCGGTCAGCGCGGCCCGGACCTGACCCAGGATCTGGTTCTCCCCCACGACCATCGAGTCCAGCCCGGCGGCCACCGAGAAGGTGTGCGCGACGGCGCCCTCATCGAAGTAGACCGCACACATGCCACGCAGCTCGGCCACCGCGACGCCGGACAGGTCGGCCAGCCCGCTGACGGCGTCGTCGAGGGCGCCGTGGAAGCGGTCGACGGAGGCGTACAGCTCGGTGCGGTTGCAGGTGGACAGCACGACGGCCTCGTCGATGTGGTCGGAGGTGACGAGCACGCCGGCCAGCTTGGTCGCGGTGGCGGGGTCCATCGCCACCTGGGCCAGCACGTCGACCGTGGTGGTCCGGTGCGAGACGCTGACGACCAGGATGCTCATCGGTTCCCCTCCCCCACCCTGACCCGGTCGGGCTCAGGGAACTCCTCGGACTTGCGGTGCTCGTGGTAGGCGAGGATCTGCAGCTCCTGCCCCAGGTCCACCTTGCGGACGGTCACGCCCTCGGGCACCACCAACACCGTCGCTGCAAAGTTGAGGATGCTGGTCACTCCCTGATACACGAGGCGGTCTGCGACGGCCTGCGCGGCCTCCGCCGGCGTCGCGATCACGGCGATCACCGCACCGGTGCGGGCGAGCACGGACTCCAGCTCGGCGAGATCGGAGATGGCCACCCCATTGACCCGACGGCCGATCAGCTCCGGGTTGGGGTCGACCATGGCCACGATCCGGAAGCCGCGGCTGGCGAAGCCGGAGTAGTTGGCCAGCGCTGTGCCCAGGTTGCCCAGTCCGACGATGACCACCGGCCACTCGTGGGTGGAGCCGATCTCGCGCCCGATCTGCCGCTGGAGGTACTCGACGTGGTAGCCGACGCCGCGCGTCCCGTACGAGCCCAGGTTGGACAGGTCCTTGCGCAGCTGGGCCGGACTGACCCCGGCCCCCTCGGCCAGCTCGCCCGAGCTCACCGTGTCCACCCCCGAGCGGGCGAGCTGGTTGAGGGCCCGCAGGTAGACCGGAAGCCGCGCCACGGTGGCCGCGGGGATCGGCTTGCCGGGCAACGAGACGGGCAACGCAGACCGGGCGTCGGCGAGTGCGGCAGCACCGACCGGCGGCATCTCGCCCGCCGTCGGCAGCGACAGGTGCGTCTCGGCCGGTGGCACTGCTCTCCCGATCTCGTCCGGCGGGGGGTCGCCGAAGTCATGGCCACTCTAGGAGTTCGTGAAGCACCGCACAAAGGGATGCGGAACGCGTCGTCCGGCGGCTCGGGACGGCCGGGGTGTGGACCGGAGTGGGCGAGGAGTGGGCCGCGGCCGGCGGGACAGGAGGGTTAGCGTGGGTCCGTGGAGATCGATGCGGCCCTGGCGGTGGCGCGGGCGAGGAACGAGTGCGTGCTGACCACGATCCGCCGGGACGGTCGGCCGCAGCTGTCCAACGTGTTGCACCACGTCGGCGAGGACGGGCTGATCCGGGTCTCCACGACGGCGGGCCGGGCCAAGTACGCCAACCTCCGGCGACGGCCGTGGGCGGCGGTCAAGGTCGACGGGGAGACGTTCTGGTCCTACGCGGTGCTGGAGGGCGAGGTGCAGCTGTCGGCGGTGGCGAGCCGGCCCGACGACGCCGCGGTGGCGGAGCTGGTCGCCTTGTACCGGGCCCTGTCGGGGGAGCACGACGACTGGGACGCCTACCGCCGGGCGATGGTCGACGACCGCCGGGCCGTGGTGCGGATCCGGCCCACGTACGCCTACGGCCTGCTGCGCTGATCCGGTCTGCCGGGTACGGAGACGGGACCGGGACGGAGGCCGGGCGGCTCAGGGATCGGCGGGCCGCGCCGCCAGGTAGGCCGCACCGCGCGGTGAGAGCCGGTAGCCCACCTCGAGGCTCTCGGTGAGCCCGAGCGCCTTCAGCCGCCGCACCCGGATCTTGAAGTGCGCCCGGTCCTGGCCCGCTTCGGCGGCGAGCTCGGTGGACACCACCGCCGGCCGGCGCCGAATCTGGCGCAGCACCTCCCGGGTCCACGGCCGGTCCGCCGCGGCGTCCATCCGGTCCAGCCGGCGGTCCAGATCGGCCACATCGGCCGCCGAGAGCGCGGCGTCGGCCCGGAGCGCCACCCGGGGGTCGGGGCCCGCGACCCGCAGATCGACCCGGTACAGCTCGCCGGTCCCGCGGGCGTCGGTCCAGCGCCGCAGCTGCGCCAGCGAGCCGAAGCCGGCGGCCGCGGCGTCGGCCTCGGTGAGCTCCGCGGAGCCGCACGGCCACGACGTCGACCACCTCGACGACTCCGATCCCGGTGGTGAAGCGTGAGCCGGGGCGGGCCCGGGCGGCCGACCAGCGCCGGTACGTCCGGGTCACGGTCCCGGCGACCAGGCCCTGCAGAGTGGCGGCGTTGAACAGCATCGGGCACCCTCAGCCGGGTCGGCGCAGCGCCGTCCGGAGCCGGTCCGGGTCCACCCGCCAGAAGTCGTGCTGGCGACCGTCGACGAAGGTGACCGGCACCTGGTCGCTGTAGCGCCGCTGGAGCTCGGGGTCGGTGTCGACGTCGACCGGGTGCCAGCCGACGTCGAGCTCCTGGCACACCGCCTGCACGACCGTGATGGCCTCCTCACACAGGTGGCAGCTCTCCCGGGTCAGCACCAGGACCCGATCCGGCGGCCCGCCGGGTTCCGGGGCCGTCGGCGGTCACGTCGGGGCCCCTCCGCGTTGAGCACCTGTCGGCGCAGCTCGGCCCGCCGTACCTTGCCGGTCACCCCTCGGGGCAGGTCGTCGACTACCCGGACCTCGCGTGGTCGCTTGAACGGGGCGAGCCGGCGCCGGCAGTGTTCCTCGACCGCGGCCGGCTCCAGATCGGTCCCGGCGACGAACACGACCACCCGCTGACCGGCGGCCCGGTCAGGCGCACCCACCGCAGCGACGGCGCGGATCTGGGGCATCTCCCGGATCACCTGCTCGACCTCGGTCGGGTACACAGTGAACCCGTTGACCACGATCAGCTCGCGGGTCCGGTCGACCAGGAACAGCTCGCTGCCCGTCAGGTAGCCGACGTCGCCGGTGTCGAACCAGCCGTCGGCGTCGGGACCGCCCACCCCGTCGGGCCAGTAGCCGCTGAACAAGTTGTCGCCGCGCACCCAGATCGGCCCCGGCTCACCCGGATCGCTGCCGGGGCCGATCCGGATCTCCACCCCGGGCAGGGCCTGCCCGACGTGCGCGGGTCCGACGACCTCACCGGTGGTCACGGAGACGCCGGGACACGCCTCGGTCAGTCCGTACGCCTGGTCGACCCGCAGGCCGGTCCGGGCTGTGAAGTCCTGGCTGAGCCGCCACGGGAGCGGCGCGGCCGCCGACCAGACCCGGCGGACCGAGGCGAGGCGCTCGCGGAGCCCGTCGGCCTGGCTCAGCCGGTACAGCAGGCTGGGGGTCAGCGGCAGGTTGGTCACCTGCTCCTGCTCGATCAGGGTGGGCAGGTCGACGTCGGCGTACGCATCGGCCACCACCAGCCGAGCGCCGCTGCCGAGCCAGCTGCCGAGCACCGCACCGAGGCCGAACACGTGGAACAGCGGCACCACCGCCAGGGCGGTCTCGTCGGCGTCCACCAGGTCGGCCGCGGCCACGTGCCGCAGATGGGCCAGCAGGGCCCGGTGGCTGACCATCACGATCTTGGGCGGCCCCGAGGTGCCCGCGGTGGTCAGCAGCGCCGCGAGCGCCTCCGGGTCGGCGGGCGAGACGATCGGCGGATGCCCGGTGCCCGGTTGCTGCAGTGCCGCCAGCGGGACGGTCCGAACCCCGGGGTACGCGCCATCGCCGTCGGCACTCAAGAGGAGGTGGACACCGCACTCGGCCAGCAGCTCGGCCCGCTCGGACTCCGGACCCCCAGCGTCCAGCGGGACGAGGACGAGGCCGGCCCGCAGACCGGCCAGGTAGGCGACCACCAGCTCGCTGGACGTCGGTCCGGACAGGCCCAGCCGCTGCCCCGCGACCAGGCCCAGGCCGGCCAGGCCCGCCGCAGCCGCCACCACCCGATCCTCCAGCTCGGACCAGGTCAGCGCCCGGCGCTCCCCGGAGACCCACTCGACCAGCGCCTCGTGGCCGGCCCGGGTCGCGGCGTGCGTCGAGACCAGCGCCGAGACGTTGCTGGGCGAACCGGCGGCGCCGAGCGCCTCGTTCCCGGGGGTGCGGCCGGCGATGTCGTCCACGCGCCGAGTCTTCCACGTCGGCGGCGGCCGTGTCCGCGCGCGCCCGGTGGGTGTCCCCCGGTGCGGTTAGGGTGGTTCGCATGAGCGCGCCGGACGCTGAGCCAGCGGCCGGCCCGGACCTGGACCCGGGGGTGGTCGCCGAGCCGGTGCGCCGCCCGCCGACGGATGTCGCGCACGAGGTCGCCGGACCGGGTACCGGCCCGGTTGACCTGGGCGCCGAGCCGGAGATCGACCTTCCGCCCGCTCCGATCACCCCTGACTCGCGAGCGGCGGCCTTCTTCGACCTGGACAACACCGTCATCCAGGGTGCGTCGCTGTTCCACCTGGCCAAGGGTCTGTACCGCCGGGACTACTTCACCCGTCGGGTGATCGCCAAGGGGTTGTGGTTGCAGGCCTACTTCCGGCTGGTGGGCAGCGAGAACCCCGAGCACATCGCCGAGGCGCAGGCCGCCAGCCTCTCCTTCATCACCGGGCACACCGGCGCCGAGGTGCGGCAGGCCAGCGAGGAGATCTACGACGAGTCGATCGCGGACCGGATCTGGCCGGGCACGCGGGCCATCGCGCAGATGCACCTCGACGCCGGCCATCAGGTATGGCTGGTGACGGCCGCCCCCGTGGAGCTGGCCGGGGTGATCGCCCAGCGCCTGGGGCTGACCGGCGCCCTCGGGTCGACCGCCGAGCAGCTGGACGGGATCTACACTGGGCGGCTGACCGGGCCGCTGCTGCACGGCCCTGCCAAGGCCGAGGCCGTTCAGGGCCTGGTGCAGCGGCACGGGCTGGAGCTGGGGCGCTGCTTCGCCTACTCCGACTCCTTCAACGACATGCCCCTGCTCTCGCTGGTCGGCCACCCGTGCGCGATCAACCCGGACCGCCGGTTGCTGCAGCACGCCGAAGAGCACGACTGGCAGGTCCGGGACTACCGCAGTGGGCGGCGAGCCGTCCGGGCCGGGCTGTGGGGGGCGGGCACCGCGGGTGCCGCGGCCGGGGCCGTGGCGGCCGGGTTCGCCGTCCGGCGCCGCATCCGGGGCTGACCTCCCGATCGGCGGCCAGGGCGCGGACCGCGCCGGCCCACCCGAGATGGACGACGCCGACTCGTGGGGGCGCAGTCAGCAGACAGCGTGAGGGGCTCGGCGCGGTCAGCCGCCGGGTGGACGGGTGTGCCAACGGTCCCGTCGGCCGGCGCGGGGACGGATCGGCCAGAGCAGGATGGCGAGGGCGACCAGGGAGTAGAGCAGGTAGCCGAAGAGCCCGAGCACGGCGACGCTCTCCGCCCGCGCCGAGGTCGGCGCCAGCGCCCCCAGGACGAGCACGGCCACCGCCACCAGGGTCAGCCCACCGGCGCCGACGTAGGTGAACCCCAGCAGCTGGTCGCGGTCGAGCATCGGGCCGCGCGCGGTCGCCGAGCGTCGCACCACCATCACCGTGAACGCCGCCAGCGCCAGCAGCACTACGGCGAGAACCCCGACCACCCGCGTCCAGACGGCTCAGAAGAAGGCGCTGCGACGCTGCATCAGCAGCGCGTACAGAGTCTGCTGGATCGTCTCGCGGACCTGGTCGGTGACGTTGAACACCACCATCGGGTCATCCGCCGACCCGGCCGGGAGCTCGTCGGTGGTGATCGCCTCCCCGAACTGGATGATCCACTTGCTCGGCAGCGGAATCGCCCCGAGCAGGCCGAACCACGGGAAGGTCGGAGTGACGGGAAAGTACGGGAACCCGAGCGCTCGGGCCAGGGTCGGCGCGGTGGCCAGCAGCGGGTAGATCTCCTCCGACCCCACCACCGACACCGGCACGATCGGCACCTGCGCCCGGACCGCCGCCGAGACGAAGCCGCCGCGCCCGAACCGCTGCAGCTTGTACCGCTCGGCGTAGGGCTTGCCGAGACCCTTGAAACCCTCCGGATACACCGACACGAGCTGGCCCGTGGCCAGCAGCCGCTCGGCGTCCTCCTGGCAGGCCAGCGTCGTCCCGGTCTTGCGGGCCAGGTCGCTGCTGTACGGAGTGGAGAAGATCAGGTCGGCGCCGAGCATCCGGACGTGCCGGCCGATCTCGTCGTACACCACCGTCTGCAGGATCATGCCGTCCAAGGGCAGGGTGCCGGCGTGGTTGGAGACCAGCAGCGCCGGGCCCTGAGTGGGCAGGTTCTCCCCGCCACGGACCTCCACCCGGAACCAGTTCTGAGCCAGCGCGCGCAGCGGCGGCAGGTAGATGCGCCGGGTGAACTCGGGGTCGAACCCGAACTCGTCCACCGCGTAGTCGCCGCTCATCCGGGACCGCGCGAAGTGGGCGACCTCCTCCAGCGAGTCGTACCAGTCGACGCCGAGTCGCTGGGCCAGACCGACCAGGCCGCGTACCGGGTCGGCCGCGAAGTCACGGACCTGCTCGACGGGTACCGCCCGCAGCTTCTCCACAGCCGCCGTCACCAGGTCGCCGAGCTCGGCGAGGACGGCGGTCAGGTTCACCGTCGGCGGGATGGCGCCGGACGGGGCGGCGCCGGCCGGTCCGGACGCCTCCTCGGTGTCGGCCGGATCGGGCTCGGGCCCGCCGAAGGGCGGGTTTCGGCGGGCGGTGGCCTCCTCCGGGTCGACACCCGCGGCGGTCGCCGAGAACGGGTCGTCGTCCGGGGCCGCGCCCGGCGGGGATTTCGGCGGCTCCGCGGGAAGGGGGTCAGCCGGGGCCGGCGCCCGAGTTGGATCGGCGGCGGCCCGGGCTCGCGCCCGGCGGGCTCCGGCCCCGCTGCGGCGGGTCCGCGCCGACGTCCCGGCCGGTCGGTCGACCGATGCGCCGGCCGGTCCGTCCGGCGCCTCCGTCGAGGCGGCTGGGGCGGCGGGCGCGGTTCGGGTCTCAGCAGCCGTCGGTTCGAGGTCGGGCCGCGGGTCGGCGGGCACCCGGGCGGCGCGCGAGGGTCGGGCCAGGCCGCGGGCCGCGGCCGACGGTCGGCTGCGGCTGCCCCGACCGGCCTCACCGCGGCTGCCGAGCTGGATGATCTCGGCCTCAGACACGGCGGCCCGCCAGGACGTCGCCGACCGAGGCCAGCAGGTACTCGACCCGGTCCGCGGCCAGCAGACCGGGCTGGGCGAGCTCGACGAACTCGCGCATCGCCTCCCGGCTCGAGTAGCCGGGCTGCAGACCGGTGGCCGCGAGGAACCGGGAGGTGTCCATGGCCCGACCGTAGGTCAGCGCCGCGATCTGGTCGGTGGAGAACTCCCCCCACCGGGCCTGGCGAACCAGCGCCGCCGCGACGGGGGCCAACCGCTGCGGGATGCCCACCGTGGGCCGACCCATCATCCGGACGGCCTGGGACAGCGTCACGATGTCTGGGGCCCCGACGTTGTAGGTGCCCGGCAGGTCCTGGCGGGTGGCGGCCAGCAATGCAGCCACCGCGTCGGTGGGATGCAGGAACTGCAGCCGGGCGTCGAAGCCCATCACCCGCGGGACGACCGGCAGCGACAGATAGCGGGTGACCTGGCTGTCGACACCCGCGCCCATCAGGTTGGCCAGCCGGACCGTTGTGACGACCACGTCCGGCCGCCGGCGAGCCAGCCCGCGTACGTAGGACTCGACCTCGATCGCGTCCTTGCCGAACCCGGTCCGCGGCGAGGACCGCGGCGACATGTCCTCGGTGAACTTCACCGGATCCCGGGGCGAGGCCCCGTAGACCGAAACCGAGCTCTGGACCACCAGCTTGCGGAACCCGTCCGCCTGCTGGCAGGCGGCAAGCAGCTGCATGGTGCCGATGACGTTCATCTCCTTCATCGACGACCGGCCGCCCATCGCACCCGGAGTCGCCACCATGGCCAGGTGCACCACGGTGTCGACCGCCGACGCGGTGATCACCTTTGCGATCACCGGGTTGCGGATGTCCGCCCGCACGAACCGCACCTTGCCCAGCTCGTGCCGCGGCGGAACGATGTCAACCCCGATGACGTGGTAGTCGACATCAGCCGCCAGGGTGCGCGCGAACTTGGCCCCCAGGTCTCGGGAGACCCCGGTCACCAAGACGACACGCGCCACCAGCCGGCTCCAGCTGCCTTCGCCCGAGGGCTACTCGTGCACTACTTGCCGGCGCGGCGGCGCTGGATGCGCGTCCGCTTCAACAGCTTGCGGTGCTTCTTCTTCGCCATCCGCTTGCGCCGCTTCTTGATGACCGAACCCACGTGAGACCTCTCGACTTACCGAGACGTTGCGCGGTCCCGGACGCATGCTGAGCGAGTCCGGGTGACCGGACGAGTACGGAATGCTACCCGGCCGTGGCCATCGCCCGCGACTCCGCGACCGGGCGGACGGAGGCGAACGGGCTCAACCGTCCCCAGGCCCCGAGCAGTCGGACCAGCCAGCGGGGTCCGTCCACCGCGCAATCGCCCCGCCGGATCGCCGTGCTCAGCGGCAGCCGCCCGATGTGCCATTCGATCAGCACCTCGGCGTCGCAGCGGACGACCCCGTCCACCACCTGACCGGGCTCCTCGGTACGGACTTCGGTGCCCTCGCCGGTGGCCAGCAGCCAGATCCGGTCGGGTCGGGCCACGCCGGAGACGACGAACTCGACCGCCACCTCGTCCCGGGGCAGCTCGTCGGTGGGGATCAGGTGGGCCAGCACCCACAGCGCCAGATAGGGGTTGGTCGCGCTCGGCTCCCGCCGGCGCCACCGGGCACCCCAGGTGCCGAGCTGCCGCGCGACCGCGGCCAGCTCGTACCCCGCCGGGGTCAGCCGGTACGTGGTCGCCAGGCCGGAGTTCTCGCGGGTCAGCACCCCGTCGGCCTCGAGCTGACGCAGCCGGCTGACCAGCACGCTCCGGGGCATACCCGGGGCGCCGGCCAGGATGTCGGAGAAGCGGTAGCTGCCCAGGTCCAGGTTGCGCAGGATCAAGGGGGTCCAGCGCTCGGCGAACACCTCCGCACCCAGCGCGATGGGGCAGTACTCCCGGTAGCCACGGCTCATGCCCACTCTCCTCGTGCTGCGCTCAACTATCCTCCGCTCGGCGGCGGACCGACAGGCTGCTGAGCACTGCGTGGGGCGTGTGCCGGGCTGTCGTACCGGGCCGTCGGAGGGGACTGTCGTACAGGGCACTGGCTCGAGGACGTTCCCTCGACTCTAGCGGCCGGGGCGATAACCTGCTGAGTCGTGGCCTCCTACGTCGTCGACCTCGACCCGGGCTCCGGTCGGCGCAGCCAGGCCCGCTCCTGGCTGACCTCCGACGCCCCTTCAGTCGACCTCTCCGGGCCGGACTGGCGGTTCCGATGGCTGCCGCGGGACCCCGGGGAGCACGACACCGCCGTTGCGGACCCCGACGTCGACGACGGCGGGTGGGACACGATCGAGGTCCCGTCACACTGGGTGCTGCACGGTGACGGCCGCTACGGACGGCCGATCTACACCAACGTCCAGTACCCGTTCCCCCTGGATCCCCCCTACGTGCCCGACGAGAACCCGACCGGGGAGTACCGCCGCTCCTTCGAGCTCGCCGACTGGGCCCCGCGCCGCAGCCTGCTGCGCTTCGACGGCGTGGAGTCGGTGTACCGGGTGTGGCTGAACGGGGCGGAGGTCGGCGTCGGCAAGGGCAGCCGGCTGGTACAGGAGTTCGACGTCACGCCCCTGCTCCGCCCCGGGCGGAACGTGCTCGTCGTCCGCGTGCACCAGTGGTCGTCGATGAGCTACCTGGAGGACCAGGACCAGTGGTGGCTGCCGGGCATCTTCCGGGCCGTCACACTGCTCGGCCGACCCACCGGGTGTGTCGACGACGTCTGGTTGCGCGCCGGGTACGCCGACGGCCGGGGCACCTTGGGCGTCGAGATCCTGGCCGAGGCGGATGCCTTCCCGATCACGGTGTCCGTCCCCGAGCTCGGGCTGCAGACCAGCTACCCGGACGCGGCCAGCCTGACCGGGCCGCCGGTGGAGGCGGGCCCGGTGGAGCCGTGGAGTGCGGAGACACCGCGGCTCTATGCGGCGACGGTGCGCGCCGCCGGGGAGACGGTGGCGCTCCGGATCGGGTTCCGGACGGTGGCGGTGGTCGGCGACGTGCTCACCGTCAACGGGCGGCAGGTCACGTTCCGGGGTATGAACCGGCACGAGACGCACCCCGAGCGGGGCAGGGTGTTCGACGCCGAACACGCCCGTACCGACCTGCAGCAGATGAAGCGCCACAACGTGAACGCCATCCGGACCAGCCACTACCCCCCGCACCCGGAGGTGCTCAGGCTGGCCGACGAGCTCGGCTTCTGGGTGGTGGAGGAGTGCGACCTGGAGACCCACGGGTTCGTGTTCCACGACTGGATGGGCAACCCCAGCGACGACCCGGCGTGGCAGCGGTGCTACCTGGACCGGATGGCCCGCACGCTGGAGCGGGACAAGAACCACCCGAGCGTGGTCATCTGGTCCCTGGGCAACGAGTCTGGCACCGGCCGCAACCTGGCGGCGATGGCGCAGTGGGTGCACGCGCGCGATCCGGAGCGACCGGTGCACTACGAGGGCGACTACACGGGGGCGTACACCGACGTGTACTCGCGGATGTACCCCAACCTGTCCGAGACCGCGGCCATCGGCGGCGAGACGGGTGCGCTGCTGGCCTGCGGCCCGGCGGAGGCCCGACGGGTGCGGAGCAAACCGTTCCTGCTCTGCGAGTACGCCCACGCGATGGGCAACGGACCGGGCGCCCTGGCCGAGTATGACGCGCTGGTCACCCGGTACCGGCGTCTGCACGGCGGGTTCGTCTGGGAGTGGCGGGACCACGGCCTGCTCAGCCGCACCGCCGACGGCACCCCCTACTACGCGTACGGCGGCGACTTCGGGGAGGTCGTGCACGACGGCAACTTCGTGATGGACGGGATGGTGCTGCCGGACGGCACGCCCACCCCCGGGCTGGCCGAGTTCGCCGCCGTCAACCAGCCGGTCCTGCTGGCCGTCACCGACGACGAGCTGACCATCACCAACCGGTACCACGGCGTGTCGACGGCGCACCTGCGGTTCGTGGCGGTGGTCGAGGTGGACGGGCACCCGGCGGCCGAACGCACCCTCGACGTCCCGGTCGTCGAGGCCGGCGACTGCACCTCGGTCAGGCTGCCGCCCGGGCTGGAGCCGACCGAGACCAGCGGGGAGGTGTGGCTGACCGTGCGCGCAATCCTGGCCGGCGACGAACCGTGGGCCCGGGCCGGACACGCGGTGGCCCTCACCCAGGTGGACCGGACCCGGCGGCCGGCCCGGCCCACCCCGGAGCCGCGTCTGGACCGGGTCGCGACCGTGGCTTCCCAGGCCGAGACCACCGTGCTCGGCGCCGCCGTCTTCGACACCCGGACGGGGCGGCTGACCCGCTTGCACGGGCTGGCGGTCGACGGGCCGCAGCTGGAGCTGTGGCGCGGCCCGACCGACAACGACCGCAGCGACACCCGCGGCTCCTACGAGCTCGGCGACCCGGACGACGGCGACGGTGACGGCGCACCCGGGCCGTCGTCGGAGCAGCGCTGGCGGGAGCGCGGGCTGGACCGGCTGGTGCACCGGGTGCAGGAGGTGCGGGTCGGGCCGGCGGCCGTCGTGGTGCGGAGCCGGAGCGGCGCCGCCAGCCAACACCTGTTCGTGGACGCCACCTACCGGTGGACGATCCGAGGAGGCGAGCTGCAGCTCCGGGTCGAGATCGCCCCGACTCCGGACTGGGACTGCACCTGGCCGCGCGTGGGCGTGCGGCTCACCCTGCCCGTCGACGTCGACCGCGCGGAGTGGTTCGGGACCGGGCCGCTGGAGTCGTACCCCGACTCGCGGAGCGCGGCCCGGGTCGGTCGCTTCCGGGCCACGGTCGAGGAGCTGAACGTCCGGTACTCGCGACCCCAGGAGACCGGCCATCGGGCCGCACTGCGGAGCCTGGACCTCTCCGACCGCGAAGCCGTCCGGCTCCGGGTGACGACCCGGCCGGGACCTGGGGGCCACCGCCCGGGCTTCACCCTGACCCAGCACACCCCGCAGCAGCTGGACCGGGCCCGACACCCGTACGAGCTCGGCGCGCCGACGGCCACCTATCTCTACCTCGACGACGCCGTGCACGGTCTCGGGTCCCGGGCCTGCGGGTTCGACGTGCTCCCCCAGCACGCGCTCTGGCCCGGTGCCCGGGAGTTCACCGTGACCTTCCCCACGCCCTGACGCCCGTCGGGACGGACGGCGCCGGGACCGGCCGCCAGCCGCTCCGTCCGGAGCCGGAGGGCTGGCGACCCGCCGCTGTCAGACGCCCGACGGGGCGACCCCTGCGGTCCGCAACGTGTTCGACCGCCCGCTGCGCAGCGTGTTCGACTCCGTGGTCCGCAACGTGTTCGAGCCCGCGGTCCGCAGCGTGTTCGACCGCCCGCTGCGCAGCGTGTTCGACTCTGTGGTCCGCAACGTGTTCGAGCCCGCCGCCCGCAGCGAGTTCGACCGCCCGCTGCGCAACGTGTTCGATGCCCCGCTGTCGAGTCGGGCCTGCACGGTGTCCGGCCGGGGATCGGGATCGACCCCGACCTGGGTCAGGCCGGAGCCGAACGCGAGGGCTGCCGTGGCTGCGGCGGCAATGCTGAGGGCGCGCAGAATTCGTGTGTTCATGTCTTCTCCTTGAATGCGATTCCTGTTCTCGGACAGGGTGAAACCGATATGGATGCGATATGGATGCGATATGGATGCGATAGTCATTACCGCGCGCCGATGAAATTCGCTCAGCGCGTACGAGCCAATCCGCCGGCTCGCTCAGTCGGGAGAAACCGCGGGTTCGCCGACGAGTCGCCAGGCCCGCTCCACCCCTGGTGCAGCTCCGACACGGCTCGGACGCGGCGACGGCGAGACGGTGAGGGCCGCGAGGCCGTCAGCTCGGGCCGCGCCGCAGCGGTCGGAGCCGACCGCCCCGCTGGCCGGGGCACCGCGCAGGTCACTGACCCGGGCTCCGGTGGGCCGCCGTCTGTCCACGGGGGTCTGCCGGTCAGCCCTGGGCCGAACGCCGGCCGCCGTCCCGGGCGGGCGCCGGTGGCCGAGCAACCCGGTCGCCACCAGGCCGGTGGTCGGTCCACGGGCCGCCGGGCGGGCAGCGGCCGGCGCGGGGAACCCGTGGGCCTCGACCCCGCGCAGCACGGCACCGGAGAGCGGAGCAGCGGTGGGCCGCGGGAGGGAGAGCGGTGAGGGCGACAGGGCGGGCGGGTCGCCGCTCGCCGGCTGCACTCCGTCGAGCGCGATCAGGGGCACACACCCGAGCAGTGCGCCGCCCTGGGTGGTCAGCAGGGACACGGTCGGGGAGGCCACGGCCAGCAGGTCGGCGGCGGGGCGGGCGAGGCGGGTCGACGGCACCGCCACCCCACCGGGCCCCTCGGCCCGCGTGACCAGATCAGAAAAGCGGACCCGACCAGGCTGGATGAGCACTGAGCGGGTCGGGCGGAGGCCAGCTGCCGCTGTCGGCCGGGGGGCCGGCTCCGCGGACCGTCCCGCGTCTGATGCTCGAGACCGCCGGATCCGGTTCTCAGGACCGAGTCGCAGCACGGCCCGGACGGGCTTCCCCGCGGTGACCCGGGACGACGGGGCCGCGGCGGCGCGCCGGGCGGCGGACTGTCGCGGACGGAGCGTGGGGCGAGCCTCGGCGACCACGGGGCGGCGACGGCCGGGGGCGGCCGCGGCGGAGGAGTGGATGTTCGCAGCGCGAAGGTGCTCGACGGCCTGGCGGGAACCGGCGACCACGGGCCTGAGCAAGGGTCGGGCCGCTCGCCCGGCCACGGAGGTCCTCGGCACTCGGTGGGCGACCCCCGGTCGAGCGCCGGCCGCCGACCCCTCTCCCCGGTGCCTGCTGGTGGACGACCCGTTCGACCGGTTCTTCGTCGCCACCGTCCGCACCGACGCCGCGCCCCGTCCGGCCGTCTCGGCGACCGCGCCGGTGGTTCGGTCCACCACCGTGGTGACGTCGGCCCGAGCACCGGGAGACCCCAGCGCGAACAGCGCCGCCACCACTCCCAGACCGAGGAGCACGCCACGGACACGACAGACGAAAGCGGCGTCGGGACGATTCACCGAACGCCGCTCCAACCGTGCCCCGAGCCGGGAAGCTTCGATAGCGGAGACTTTAGTACATGCTGCTGTCCAGAAAAGAATCCCGGCAGAAAAAATCCTTCGGATGTGGCCCCCGCCACACTCTTCGCGCCCCTCACCGCAAATTCGGCTGGAATTCCCGTCCAGGGGGCCCTCGGCTTCGAATCACTGGTTCGGGCATCCGGGATCGAGACCGGGCCCGTCCGCTCGGTGCCCGCGCGCGAACGACTTCGCCGGCGCGAGGCGGGCTGCGCCGCCGTCAGGGTCGACGGGCGAGCCTGCCGCCGGTCCACGCGCGATCAGCGCAGGTCGTCACCGACCGGCGCGGACAGATGTCGTTCTCGGGCCGAGGGTTCTAGCCGGTCTCGTAGTAGGAGTCCTTGAGGTAGGCCGTGACCGCCTGCTCGGACACCCGGAAGCTCCGGCCGAAACGGACGGCCTCCATCTCACCGGAGTGGATCAGGCGGTAGACCGACATCTTGGAGACCCGCAAGAGGGCGGCGACCTCGGCGACGGTGTGGAACTTCACGCCGCTGCCGATCGGAGTCACGGGACCAGGGGTGGTGTCGTCGGTCATGGCGTCGCTCGATTCCGTACGTATCCGCGCTGGCTTCCCCTCCAGCGTCATGCGGTGTACGGGAGTGAGAGTAGTGGTAACTGAGGCTGCTGGGATAGCCCGGACACGAAGAAAAATCTGGCGCCACGCCGGGCGAGGTCGTTGACCGATCCCGATCCGGCATCGACAATCTCGCACCCGTCGGTCGGACCCCCGGTTCAGAGCCCCAGATCGGGGTGCAGACCCAGCTCGGGGTAGACCGCCTTCTGGGTCGCGATGATCGCCTGGTCGAGACGGCTGCTCGGGCTGAACCCATCAGCGAAGCGCGCGAAACCGACATCCTCGCCGTCCGACATGGTCAACGGCTCCCCCGACAGCACCTCGTCCCGCCAGGCCTGCGGGACGGGCGTCTCCGGCGGCACCGGGGTGCCGCTGACGATCGCCATCAGGTGCGTCCACGCGCGCGGGACGACGTGCAGCACCGCGTAGCCGCCGCCCCCGGTGGACACCCAGCGACCCTCGCAGAGCTCGTCGGCCAGGTCGGCCAGGGCCAGGTACGAGGCGCGCTGCCCGTCGACACTCAGCTCCAGGTCGGCCAGCGGGTCGTGCCGGTGCGAGTCGCAACCGTGCTGGGTGACCAACACGGTGGGCCGGAACGCCCGCAGCACCTCCGGCACGATCGCGTCGAAGGCCCGCAGCCAGCCGGCGTCCTTGGTGCCGGGGGGCAGGGCGATGTTGACCGCGGTGCCCTCGGCCCCAGGGCCCCCCGTCTCGTAGGGGTAGCCGGTGCCCGGGAACAGCACGGTGGGGGTCTCGTGGACGCTGACCGTCATCACCCGCGGGTCGTCGTAGAAGATCGACTGCACGCCGTCCCCGTGGTGCACGTCCACATCGACGTACCCGACGCGTTCGCACCCGTGGTCGAGCAGCCACTGGATGGCGACCGCGATGTCGTTGTACACGCAGAACCCGCTGGTCACCGCGGGCATCGCGTGGTGCAGACCGCCACTCACGTTGCAGGCCCGGAGGGCCTCGCCGGTCCACACGCTCCGAGCCGCCTCGACGGTGGCCATCGCCACCCGGGCCGACACCTCGTGCATGTGCGGGAACACCGGGTTGTCGCTGCTGCCCAGCCCGTAACGGGGGTCGGGGACGCAGGCCTGCACCGCGGCGATGTAGGCGTCGGTGTGCACGGTGCGCAGCAGCTCGATGTCGATCTCGGGCGGCGGCACGACGTCCAGCCGGTCCAGGACGCCCAGCTGGCGGGCCAGTGAGATGGCGTTGCGGACCCGGCCGGGCGCCATCGGGTGATCGGTCCCGAAGTCGTACGCGGTCAGCTCCTCGGAGTAGACGAGCCGGCCCTTCACCGGCCGCCCTCGGCGCCTCGGGCGACCGCGGCCAGCTCGCGACTGCGGTCCCGGGCGGCTTCGATCGCCCCGATGAAGGCAGCGCGCACCTTGTGGTCCTCCAGCTGGCGGACCGCCGCGGCGGTGGTTCCTCCGGGTGAGGTGACCCGCTCCCGGAGCACCGTGGGGTGCTCGCCGGTCTCGCGCAGCAGCTTCGCCGAGCCGAGCATGGTCTGCACGACGAGCTCGGTGGCCACGTCGCGCGGCAGGCCCAGGTGCACGCCGGCCTCGATCATGGCCTCGACCACGAAGAACAGGTACGCGGGCCCGGAGCCCGAGATGGCGGTGACGGCGTCCTGGTAGCGCTCGGGCACCGTCAGCACGCGACCGGTGGCGGACAGGATCTCGCTGGCCCGCTGCAGGTGCTCGTCGTTGGCGTGCGAGCCGGGCGACATGGCCGACATCCCCTCATCGACCTGCGCCGGGGTGTTCGGCATCACCCGGATCACCGGGGTGCCGGCGGGCAGCCGCGCCTCGACCGAGGCGATGTCGACCCCCGCGGCCAACGAGATGACGAGCGTGCCCGGCGTCAGCACGTCGGCGATCTCGGTCAGCAGGTCGCCCATGTCCTGAGGCTTGACGACCATGATCACCGTGTCGGCCTGGGCGACCGCCTCCGCGTTCTCGACGACCGAGACCCCGTACTTCGCCTTGAGCTCCAGCTGCCGCTCCGGGCGACGGTCGGTGGCAACCAACCAGTCCGCGGACCAGCCCGCTCGGAGCAGACCGGACAGCACGGTCTCACCCATCACCCCGGCGCCGAGGACGGCCAGCCGTCGGACTCCCTGGTCGCCACCGGACAGGTCGCGGCCGGGCTGGTCCATCCCGGGTTCCTCGGTGCTGGTCGGCGGGCTGCCCGCGGTGTTGCCCATCATCAGGCCTGCCGGTGCCCGACGAGCTGGTCGGCGACCAGCTCGGCGATCTGCACCGCGTTCAGCGCGGCGCCCTTGCGCAGGTTGTCGTTGGAGACGAAGAACACCAGGCCCCTGCCCAGGGGGGCGGACTGGTCGGCCCGGATCCGGCCCACGTAGCTCGGGTCGCGGCCGGCCGCGTCGAGCGGGGTGGGCACGTCCATCAGGGCGACACCGGGGGCGTCGGCGAGCAGCGCGCGGGCCGCCTCCGGGGAGAGGTCCCGGGCGAACTCGGCGTGGATGGCCAGCGAGTGGCCGGTGAAGACGGGGACCCGGACGCAGGTGCCGGCGACCCGCAGGTCGGGGATGTGCAGGATCTTGCGGGACTCGTTGCGGAGCTTCTGCTCCTCGTCGGTCTCCCCCCAACCGTCGTCCACGATCGCGCCAGCCAGCGGCAGCACGTTGTAGGCGATCGGCTTCAGGTACTTCTCCGGCGGGGGGAAGCTGACCGCCCGCCCGTCGAAGGCGAGTCCCGCGGCCGTGTCCGCGACGGCCCGGACCTGGCCGTCGAGCTCGGCCACGCCGGCCCCACCGGAGCCGGAGACCGCCTGGTAGGTGGCGACCTGCAGGCGCACCAGCCCCGCCGCGGCGTGCAGCGGGGCCAGCACGGGCATGGCCGCCATCGTCGTGCAGTTGGGGTTGGCGATGATGCCCTTCGGCGGCCGCACGGCGTCTTGGGGGTTGACCTCGCTGACCACCAGCGGGACGTCGGGGTCCATCCGCCACGCGGAGGAGTTGTCGATCACGATCGCTCCGGCGGCGGCGACCTGCGGGGCGGTGGCCAGGGAGGCCGTCTTGCCGTTGGAGAACAGCGCCAGGTCGAGGCCGGAGAAGTCCGCGGACCCGGTGTCCTCCACCTCGATCTCGCCGTCGCCCCAGGGCAGCCGACGTCCCGCGGACCGGGCCGAGGCGAAGAACCGCACGTCGGTGGCGGGGAACGCCCGCTCGGCCAACAGCGTCCGCATCACGCCGCCGACCTGGCCGGTCGCTCCGAAGACTCCTACGCGCATGGCCGTCAGCCTACGACGGCACCCCTGGTGAGAACGATTTTCCCGAGCGGTGGACGAGTCACCGGGGGTGGCCGCGGAGCCCCTGACGCCGGCTCCAGCCGCCGGTGCACGGGGCCGGATCCCGATCCCGGGCCGCCGGTGACCAGGCAGGATGGGGCCGTGACCAGCCCGGCGAACCCCGTGCAGACGGCACCGCGGTACGGGCTCGAGGTGCTGATCGTGCTGGCGGTGTCCCTCGGACAGTCAGCGGTCTACTCGGTGCTGCGGATCGTCGAGCGGCTGACGCGGAAGGTGGCGCTCGACCAGCAGACGTCCACCCTGAACCCCTCCCAGGTGCCGGACCGACCCTGGCTCGACCTGATCTACCAGCTGGTCGGGATCGCGTTCGCACTCGTACCGGTGCTGCTCGTCCTCCACCTGCTGGGCCGCAGCGGGGGCTCGGCCGGTCGGCAGATCGGTCTCGACGGCCGGCGGCCCGCGTTCGACGGGTGGTTCGGCGCGGTGCTGGCCCTGGCCATCGGGGTCCCCGGGCTAGGCCTCTACCTCGGCGCGCGGTCGCTCGGGCTCAACACCGAGGTGCAGGCGTCGGGGCTGACCGACGCGTGGTGGACGATCCCGGTGCTGGTGCTGTCGGCGGCCCAGAACGCCGTGCTGGAAGAGGTTGTGATGATCGGCTACCTGTTCACCCGGCTCGCCCACCTGCACTGGCGGCTGCCGTTGATCATCGTGGTGAGCGCCCTGGTCCGGGGTTCCTACCACCTGTACCAGGGCTTCGGGGGCTTCCTGGGCAACGCGATCATGGGCGCGGTGTTCGGGCTGGTCTACCTGCGCTGGCGTCGGGTCGGCCCGCTGGTCGTGGCCCACACCCTCCTCGACATCGCCGCCTTCGTCGGGTACGCCCTGCTCGCCCCCCGCGTCTCCTGGCTCTGACGTCCGCGGGTCGTCTACGGTGAGCTGTCCCGCCGTGACCTGACCGCACCCAGGAGGAGACCGTGGAGGCACTGCCCCGGCCGCTGGGCCAGCGCAAGGCTGACACCCTGCGGCGTCTCGCCGAGGACGTCGACTGCTGGGTGGCCACCGCCGACCCGGACACCGGCCTGCCCTACCTGGTCCCGCTGTCCTTCGCCTGGGACGGCGAGCAGCTGGTGCTGGCCACCGGGGCGCGGACGCAGACCGCACGGAACCTGCGCGCCTCGCCGCACCTCCGGCTCGGGATCGGGCCCACCCGCGACGTCGTGCTGGTCGAGGGCACGGTGACGATGGTCGCGGACACCGAGGTCCTGCCCGCCGTCGGCGACCGGTTCGCGGCCCGGGCCGGCTTCGACCCGCGGAGCCTGCGCAGCGCGTACGTCTACCTGCTGGTCCGTCCGGTCCGCCTGCAGGCATGGCGCGAGGAGAACGAGCTCAGCGACCGCGACCTGCTCCGCGACGGCCGCTGGCTGGTCTGAATCCTTCGCGAGGTCAGGACCGACTGAGGAGGCTGTGGGCGAAGAGGGTCAGGTTCGCCGGCTTCTCCGCCAGCCGCCGGACCAGGTAACCGAACCAGTCGGTCCCGAACGGGATGTAGATTCTCAACTGGTAGCCCAGACCGACCAGCCGCTGCTGCTCGGCGGGCCGGATCCCGTACAGCATCTGCAGCTCGTAGCTGGAGGGCGCCCGGTGCCGGTCCTGCGCCAGCCGACGGGCGATCTCGACCAGCCGCGGGTCGTGGGTGGCCACCATCGGGTAACCCTCCCCCGCCATCAGCACCTTCAGGCACCGCACGTAGGAGAGGTCGATCTCACCCTCCTCGACGTAGGCCACGCTCTCGGGCTCGGCGTAGGCGCCCTTGCAGAGCCGGACCCGGGAGCCGGCGTAGGCGAGGTCCTGGCAGTCCGACAGGGTCCGGCGCAGGTAGGCCTGCAGCACCGCGCCCGTCGAGGGGTGGTCCGCCCGCAGCTCGCGGACGATGCCGAGCGTGGAGTCAGTGGTGGTGTGGTCCTCCATGTCGATGGTCACGGTCGTGCCGGCGTTGCGGGCGGCGCCGCAGATCATCGCCGCGTTGTCCAGCGCGATCTTCTCCCCGTCCGCCCCCAGCAGCTGACCGACCGCCGACAGCTTCACCGACACCTCGGCCCTCGCCGCCAGCCCTGCGTCCCGCAACCGGCCGATCAGCTCGAGGTAGGCCGAGACCACCTGGTCGGCCCGATCAACGTCGGTGGTGTCCTCGCCGAGATGGTCGATGGTGGCGCTCAGGCCGGCGTCGACGAGCCGGCGAGCGACCTCCACCACCTCGTCGGTGGTCTCCCCGGCGACGTAGCGCCCGACCACGTCCTTGGTCACCCGCGCCTGGCTGACCAGGTCCTTGATCGTGGTGCTGCGCGCCAGCCGCAGCAAGGCCTCTCGGAGCACGGACCCTCCTGAACCTCGGGAGCGGTCGGCCGTCCGCCGGGCCGACGACGCGACTCTAGCCCGCGGCCGGCGGAGCTCAGAGGTTGCTGGCCACACCGGCGCCGTCGACCGCGTACGAGGCGTGCACCGGCGCCGCCAGGTGCAGCCGGGCAAACGCCAGCGACTCGGCCAAGTGGTCCTCCCGCTGCGCCCGGCTCTCGCTCTTGCGCGAGTTGACCTCCAGCACCACGTGACCGTCGAAGTCCCGGTCGGCCAGCAGCTCCAGCACCCGCTCCGCGTGCTGGTCGCCCCGGCCCGGCACCAGGTGCTCGTCCTTGACCGAGCCGGTGCCGTCGGTCAGGTGAACGTGCCGGAGCCGGTCCCCCCAGGACCGGGCCAGGTCCAGTGACTGCTGGTTGGCGGTCGAGGCGTGGGAGAAGTCCAGGGTCAGATGGTCGTAGGCCAGCTCGGTCGGGTCCCAGCCCGGCATGTAGGCCTTGAGCTCGCCCCCCGGGGTGCGCCACGGGTACATGTTCTCCACGCAGAAGGTGATCCCGGTGGTCTCGTTCAGCCGCCGGATGCCCGCGACGAAGTTCCGGGCGTACTCGCGCTGCCAGCGGAACGGCGGGTGCACCACCACCACGTCGGCGCCCAGCCGCCGCGCGGCCTCCGCCGATCGCTCCAGCTTCACCCAGTGGTCGGTGCCCCACACCCGCTGGGTGATCAGCAGGCACGGGGCGTGCACCGACAGCACAGGCACCTGGTGGTAGTCGCGGAGCTTCTCCACCGCATCGATGTCGGCGGCGACCGGGTCGATGCCGACCATCAGCTCGACGCCGTCGTACCCGAGCTTGCGGGCCAGCTCGAACCCGCTGGAGGTCGTCTCCGGGTACACCGAGGAGGTCGACAGCCCGACCTTGGCGGGCGGCACCCGGACCGGTCGCTGCCTGTGCGGGTGCCCCTCCGGCGCGGGGGACCCGGCGGCGGTCGCCCCCAGGCCGACCCCTGACCTGTCGGTGGGCGCGGCGTCGTCGGGCACGTTCTTCAGCGTAGCCCTCGGTGCCGTACCGGCCGGTGGACCGTGGCCGGGCCGGACCCGGCATAGGCTCTCGCCGTGCCCGAGGTGCTGCTGCCCTTCCCCCGCGCGTTCGTGGAGTTCGTCGACCCCGGTGACGCCGACACCGTCTACCGCTGTGACCTCACCTGGCTGACCTCGCGGTGGGCCTGCATCTTCGGCCAGGGCTGCCCGGGGATCTACGCCGACCGGCCGCACGACGGCTGCTGCACGCTCGGCGCGCACTTCGCCGACGCGGCCGACGAGAAGCGGGTCGCCAAGGCCGCCCGCCGGCTGACCAGGAGCCAGTGGCAGTACAAGAAGCAGGCCAAGGCCGACGGCTGGGTCGAGCTGGAGGGCCCGGAGACCGTGGCCGAGGGTGAGGAGCCGGCCCGCAAGACGCGGGTGGTCGACGGTGCGTGCATCTTCCTGAACCGGCCCGGCTTCGCCGCCGGGGAGGGGTGCGCGCTGCACCTGCTCGCCCTCGAGGAGGGCCGCGACTTCCTGGAGACCAAGCCGGACGTGTGCTGGCAGCTGCCGATCCGCCGACAGTTCCGCGACGTCACCCGCGCCGACCAGACCACGTACAGCGAGGTAACCATCGGCGAGTACGGCCGGGAGGGGTGGGGCCCGGGCGGGCACGACCTCGACTGGTACTGCACCGCCAACACCGAGGCCCACCTGGGCCGGCGCGGGGTGTACGAGGAGAACCGGCCCGAGCTGGTGGCGCTGATGGGCGTGCCGGCCTATGAGCTGCTCGCGGAGATGTGCCGGGACTTCGACCGCCGCCCGGGCCGCTCGATGAGGCACCCGGCGGACCCGAAGCGGGCCTGAGGCCGCCGGGGGTCCCTACCCGGTTCGGACAGCAGACCGCGGGCGGTCGGCTTCGGCCAGGCCCGACGACCGGCCGCCGGTCCCGGCAGGTGACAATGGCGTCATGCACCTGGACCATCTGTCGTTCGCAGCCGGTCCTGAGGGCGCCGCGGCACGGTCCCGGCGGCTGGGCGAGCTCCTCGGTGCCGACTTCGCCGACGGCGGCTTCCACCCCCGCTTCGGTACCCGCAACTGGACCCTCGCGCTGGCCGACGGGCGGTACCTGGAGGTCGTCGAGGTGCTCGACCACCCAGCCGCCGACAAGGCTGCGTTCGGTCAGGCGGTCCGGGCGCGGTCCCTCGACGGGGGCGGCTGGCTGGGCTGGGTGGTGGCCGTGGACGATCTCGCTCCGATCGAGCATCGCCTCGGCCGCTCCGCCATCGACGGCCACCGTCACCTCCCGTCCGGGGGTCTGCTGGAGTGGGAGCAGCTGGGGGTCCGTGGGCTGCAGGCCGACCCGCAGCTGCCGTTCTTCGTGCACTGGCTCAGCGACGCGGACTGGCATCCCAGTAGCGGGGGCGGCGACGTGGCCCTGCTCAAGCTGGAGATCGCCGGCGATCCGGAGCGGGTCGACTCCTGGCTGGGCGGGGCCAGCCGGACCGTGCTGGCCGACATCGACATCGACTGGATCGCGCCCAACGGCCAGCCCGGGCTGGTCGCGGCGACCTTCGGGACCCCGCGCGGCGTGGTCCGGATCTGACACCGACGCCGACGCCGCTCGGCACCCGGATCGACCTCGGGGCGGAGCGCGAGGAGTCTCGAGGAGGACCGTGTGACCAGCGGGCGGGCAACGCAGCCCGTGCGGATCCGACCGGCCGTACGGGCCCTCCCTGTCTACCGCCCCGGTCGAACCCAGCCGGCCCGGCCCGGTGAGGTCACCTACAAGCTGTCCAGCAACGAGAACCCGTTCCCGCCGCTGCCCGGCGTGCTGGAGGCCGTGGCCGCCGCCGCCCGGGGGCTGAACCGCTATCCCGACACCGCCAACACCGCGATCACCGCCGCCGTCGCGGCGCAGCTGCAGGTGCCCGGCGAGCGGATCGCGTTCGGCACCGGGTCGGTCGGCGTGCTGTTCCACCTGATGCAGGTGCTCTGCGAGCCCGGGGACGAGGTCGTCTACGCCTGGCGGAGCTTCGAGGCCTACCCGATCGCGGTGGGGCTGACCGGCGCGACCGGGGTGGCCGTAGCGCTGGGCCCGGGGTCCACCCACGACCTGCCGGCGATGGCCGCGGCGGTGACCCCGGCGACCCGGGCGGTGCTGCTCTGCTCCCCCAACAACCCGACCGGTCCGGCCCTGCCCCACGACGCGGTGGTCGAGTTCCTCGACACGGTGCCCTCGCAGGTGGCCGTGGTCCTGGACGAGGCGTACGTGGAGTTCCTTACCCACCCTGGGCGGCTGCGGAGTCTGGAGCTGCTGGACCGGCCCAACGTGGTCGTGCTCCGCACCTTCTCCAAGGCGTACGGGCTCGCCGGGTTCCGGGTCGGCTACTGCCTGGCCGAGGAGTCGGTGGCCACCGCGGTCCGGGTGGCGGCTCTGCCGTTCGGGGTCTCGGTCGTCGCGCAGGCGGCGGTGCTGGCCTCGCTGTTGCGGACCGCGGAGCTGATGGCCCGGGTCGGGTTGCTGGTCGCCGCGCGCGACGAGCTCAGCGCCGGGCTGCGGCAGCACGGCTGGGCGGTGCCCGACACCCAGGCCAACTTCGTCTGGCTGCCGTCCGGGCCGGACACCCTCGCCCACACCGAGGCCTTCGCCGAAGCGGGGCTGTCGGTTCGACCGTTCGCCGTCGGCGACCCCGCCGACGGCATCCGCATCACCGTCGGTGAGCCGGAAGCGAACGCCCGGGTGCTCGAGGTCGCCGCCCGCTTGGCCCGTTGAAGGGCCATCAGCAAAGCCCGCCCGGACTGCTGCGTCATCCGTCCCGAGCCGCCTGACACGCCGACGGGAACGGCGCTGCACGGAGTGTCGTCGCGCCCGAGATTGGGGAACGCGCGAGTCGTCGGGCCGGGCCGCGAGGCAGCAGGAGACCGTACCCCTCAGACCCGGACCCGTACGGACAAGCAGGTGACGCAGCCTTCCAGCTTCTCGAACTCGCTGATCGGGACGGTCACGACCTCCAGGCCACGTCCCCGCAGCAGCGCGGCCGTCTGGGGGGCGTCGGCCGACATCAAGACGGCGTCGTCCCCGAGGTGCACGACCGCGGTGCCGTGCTCCTCGGGCACCGGCAGGAAACGAGGGTAGGTCATCAGGCTGTCGGCCAGCGGCAGGTAGCCGATCACGGTGCCGTCGGGCAGGGCGGTGACCCCCGACTTCAGGTGCAGCACCGAGCTGATCGTGACCGGCTCGACCGCCCAGCCGCGGGGCGCGATGAGATCGCGCAGCCGGTCGACGCCGGCGAGGTCGGTCCGGCTGCCCACCCCGACGTAGGCGGTGCGACCCACCTTGAGCACGTCACCACCGTCGAGACGACCAGAGCCCAGCTCGACCACCCGGGTCAGCGCGCCGTCCTGCATCAGCTGCCGGGCTGCGCGGCCGACGGACATCAGCTCGCCGCGCCGCGACTCCGCCCCCGGCCGGGTCAGCACGGCGATGTCGTCGAAGACCACCAGCGTGTCCTCTACGAACACGCCGTCGGGGTACTCGTCAGCGGGCTCGATCTCGGTCACGGCCCACCCGCGCTCGACGAACACCGCCAGATAGCCCTGCCACTGCCGCAGCGCCAGGTCCGCGTCCACCGGCACCCGCGGCAGATGGGTCAGCTCACCCGCGGCCAGCCGCGGGGAGGGTCGTCGGACCAGGATGCGCGGTGCCACCGGGACAGTCCATCACCCCAGCCCCGGAACCGAAGCGCCGGATCCGAGCCGCCTGAGGCGGCGCGGCGGTTCGACCGCGGCCTGCCGGTCGGTGTCGGACCCGACGGCTAGGTTCGCGACCATGGCGAAGACCGCGGCCCGTCCTCCGTACCGCTGCACCGAGTGCGGCTGGACGACCGTGCGCTGGGTCGGGCGCTGCGGGGAGTGCCAGGTCTGGGGCAGCGTGGTCGAGGCCGACGCGCCGAAGCTGAAGCAGGTCGCCTCGGTCGTCCCCGACCGCAAGGCCGTCCCCATCCGCCAGGTCGATCCCGACGCGGCCACCCGGGTGCTGACCGGGGTCGGCGAGCTGGACCGGGTACTGGGAGCCGGCCTCGTCCCGGGCGCGGTGATCCTGCTGGCTGGTGAGCCGGGAGTCGGCAAGTCGACCTTGCTGCTGGAGGTCGCCAGCCGCTGGGCCCAGGCCGGCCGCACGACGCTGTACGTCACCGGCGAGGAGTCCGCGGCGCAGGTCCGGCTGCGGGCCGGCCGCACCGACGCACTGGCCGCCGACCTGTACCTGGCGGCCGAGACGGACCTGGGCACGGTGCTCGGTCACATCGAGGAGGTCGGGCCCTCACTGCTGGTCGTCGACTCGGTGCAGACGATCGGCACCACCGAGGCCGACGGGTCCCCCGGCGGGGTCACCCAGGTCCGTGAGGTGACCGGCGCCCTGGTCCGGGTGGCCAAGCGGCGCGGGATGGCCGTGGTGATCGTCGGGCACGTGACCAAGGACGGCGCCATCGCCGGCCCCCGGCTGCTGGAACACCTGGTGGACGTGGTGCTGGCCTTCGAGGGCGACAAGCACTCCGGGTTCCGGATGGTGCGGGCCACCAAGAACCGGTACGGGCCGGCCGACGAGGTGGGCTGCTTCGCGATGGCCGACAGCGGCATCGTCGAGGTGCCCGACCCGTCCGGGCTGTTCACCTCCCGGCACGACGAGCCGGTACCCGGGACCTGTGTGACGGTGACCCTCGAGGGTCGCCGGCCGCTGCTGGCCGAGCTGCAGGCCCTGGTCGCGCCATCGGCGCTGCAGGCGCCGCGCCGCACCATGCACGGGGTCGACGCGGGGCGGCTGGCCATGGTGCTGGCCGTGCTGGAGCGGCGGGCGCGGGTGCCGCTGGCCAGCCGCGACGTGTACGTCTCCACGGTCGGTGGGGCACGGGTCGTCGACCCCTCCGCTGACCTGGCGGCCGCCATCGCGGTGGCCTCGACCGCGCTCGACATCACCATCGCCCGCCGGTTCGTGGCCATCGGCGAGGTCGGTCTGGCCGGTGAGCTGCGGCAGGTGCCCGCCCTGGACCGGCGGCTGGCCGAGGCAGCCCGGCTCGGCTTCACCGAGGCCGTGGTGCCCGCCGAGTCCCGCAGCGCGGCCGACCGGATGAGCACCCGGCGGCACGGCATGCTGGTGCACACGGCGCCGACCATCGTGCACGCCCTGCACGCGCTGACCCTGACCGGCGCCGGGCCCCGCGTGGAACCCGAGCCCGACCGCGGCCGGACCATCCCGTTCCCCGATCCGGCCGGCGCCGGTCAGCTCGGCTGACCCGGCCGGGTGGAGCCGCCCGTAGGATGTTCCCTTCCGGTCGAGGCGGGCCGGCCCGAATCGGCGAGGAGCGGAGACCTGGATCGTGGCGTTGGCTGACGGAGACCCCGCCCGGATTCTGCAGTACGTGGCAATGGTGGCCCCCGGGACACCGCTGCGCGACGGCCTGGAGCGGATCCTCCGGGGGCGCACCGGGGCGCTGGTCGTGTTAAGCCACTCCCGGGCCGTGCAGCAGTTGTGCACCGGTGGGTTCGAGCTGGACGTCCCGTTCACCCCCACCGCGCTGCGCGAGCTGGCCAAGATGGACGGCGCCATCGTGATGGACCACAGTGCCCAACGGATCGCGCGAGCCGGGGTCCAGCTGATGCCCGACCCCGCCATCGCCACGGTCGAGACCGGCACCCGGCACCGGACCGCCGACCGAGTCGCCCAGCAGACCGGCGCCCCCGTCCTGTCCGTCTCGGCGTCGATGTCGACCATCTCGCTGTACGTGGACTCCACCCGCCGCGTGGTGGAGGGCACCGGCCAGTTGCTGGCCCGCGCCAACCAGGCGCTGGCCACGCTGGAGCGGTACCGGACCCGGCTGTGGGAGGTGACGGACCGGCTCTCCGCCCTGGAGGTACAGGACCAGGTGACGGTCCGGGACGTCATCCTGGTGGCCCAGCGGCTGGAGATGGTACGCCGGCTGGACGCCGAGGTCGGCGAGCACGTCGTGGAGCTCGGCACCGACGGGCGGCTGCTGGGGCTGCAGCTGCACGAGCTCGGGGTCGGAGTCAGCGACCTTCGCGACCTGCTGACCCAGGACTACCACCCCGACGAGGACACCACGCCGTTCGGCGTCGACCTGCTCTCCGAGCTCAGCGGCACCGACCTGCTCGACCCGCTGGTGGTCGCCCGCGCCATCGGCTTCCCGACCAGCGAGCACCTGGACAGCCGGGTGTCCACCCGCGGCTTCCGGCAGGTGGCCCAGATCCCCCGGCTGCCGGCCGCTCTCGGGGCCCGGCTGATCGAACACTTCGGCAGCCTGCAGGGTCTGTTCGGGGCCACCGCCGCCGAGCTGCAAGAGGTCGACGGGGTGGGCGAGCTGCGGGCCCGGACGATCCGCGACGGCCTGGTCCGGTTGGCCGAGTCCGCCTACACCGAGCCCGTGCGCTGACCCCACCGCCGCGGCTGGGGCCCAGTCGGACCCGTGCGGGCCGGGGTCAGGACGTGGTCAGCACCATCCGCAGCTGGACCGGGGAGGCCCCTTCCAGCTGGGAGGTGACGAAGTAGGTCCCCGGGCCCGGCCGGCTCTTGCGGCTCTTGCAGTCGTCCTTGGACCGCAGCCCGTTCCACCCCAGCCGGAAGGCGTACGCCTTCTCCGGGAGCAGCAGGACCCGCACCGGCTTGACCGCCGTGGTGCAGTCGTTGGTGCTCCAGATCCGGTCGGTGCCGGAGAAGATCTTGAGCTCGTAGGACTTCCGGTCGAAGCTCAGCGTGCAGGTGGCCTTGCTCCCGTTGATGAAGGACAGCGTGAACGTGGCCGGCTTGGCGGCCGCCAGCCGCTGCGGGCCCTGCAAGGTCGGCCGGAGCTGGGCCGGAGCGCAGGCCGCCGCGGTGCGCGCGCTCGCCGACGCCCCGGCCGAGGGGACCACCGACGCGGAGGGGGGCGCAGCCGGACGCGGACGGGGACGCCGGCCCGGTCGACGGGGTGGGCGACGGGCTGATCGGGCTGGTCGGCGTCGGGCTGGTGCTCGCAGCCGACGCGCTGGCCGCCGGGCTGGAGCTGTCCGCTGCCGGTACAGCGGTCGGCGTCTCCCCTCCTCGCAGGGCGTTGACCACGACCGCGATCAGGCTGACCAGCGCGACCAGCACGAGCACCACCACGGCCCGTCGGACCCAGTACGTCCGCTCCGGTTCCGGGCCCACGGGGTGGAGCACGCCACTCATGCAGTGAGCCTAGGGACGCGCGCCAAGGGCCGGGCCCGCGCCACGCCGACGACCGTCGGTACGGTGGCGACCATGGCCGAGCTCCTCCCCCGCGCCCGCGCCCGGCGGGTGGTGGGCCAGGTCCTGACCTGGTACGACGGGCACGCCCGCGACCTGCCGTGGCGGCGTCCGGGCGTCGGCGCCTGGCCGGTGCTGGTCAGCGAGTTCATGCTGCAGCAGACCCCGGTGACCCGCGTGCTGGCCCCCTGGGCCGAATGGGTGGAGCGGTGGCCGGCCCCCCGGGACCTGGCCGGCGCGCCCGCCGGTGATGCGGTCCGGGCCTGGGGCCGGCTCGGCTACCCGCGTCGGGCCCTGCGGCTGCACCAGGCGGCGGTCGCCATCACCGAGCAGCATGACGGTCGGGTGCCGTCCGACCGCGCAGCCCTGCTGGCGCTGCCCGGGGTGGGCAGCTACACGGCCGCGGCCGTGGCCAGCTTCGCCTTCGGCCAGCGGCACGTGGTGCTGGACACCAACGTCCGCCGCGTGCTGACCCGGGTCGCGGTCGGAGTCGCTCACCCGGGAACCGCGGCCACCGCCGCGGAGGTCCGCCTCGGCGAGCGGTTCCTGCCCGCCGACCCGGCGCGGGCCGCCCGCTGGGCGGTTGCCTCGATGGAGCTCGGCGCCGTGGTCTGCACCGCCCGGTCCCCCCGCTGCGACGGCTGCCCGGTCCGTAGCCTCTGCGCCTGGCGCGCCGCCGGGCACCCGCCCTGGGCCGGACCCCCGCGGCGCGGCCAGCCCTACGCCGGCACCGACCGTCAGTGCCGGGGCGTCCTGCTGGGCGTGCTGCGGTCCAGCGACCAGCCGGTGCAGGCCGACGAGCTGGCCGGGGTGTGGCCCGCGGCCCGGCAACGAGACCGGGCCCTGCAGTCCCTGCTCGCCGACGGCCTGGTCGTGACCACCGGTGACCGGTTCGCCCTGCCCTAGCCCGCCCTAGCCCACCGCCCGAATGCGACCACTGCTCCCCTGGATCCCCGACCGGAAGGCCCCGCCATGACCCCCGCCGCCCCGACCGTCACGCTGCTGCGCGGAGCCGCCATGCCCGTCCTCGGCCTCGGCACGTCGCCGATGCTCGGCGCGGAGGCGACCGCCGCCGTCCGGGCCGCCATCGAGGCTGGCTACCGGCTGGTGGACACCGCGGAGAACTACCGCAACGAGGAAGCCGTCGGGCAGGGCATCCGGGACTCCGGCGTCGAGCGGGCCGACCTGTTCCTCACCACCAAGTTCAACCGGCGGTGGCACAGCGTGGACGGGGTCCGGCAGGCGTTCGGCGCCAGCAGCGAGCGGCTCGGCGTGGACTACCTCGACCTGCTGATGGTGCACTGGCCGAACCCCGACCAGGGCCGCTTCGTGCAGGCCGTGGCCGGACTGGGTGCCCTGCTGGAGGAGGGGCTGATCCGGGCGGTCGGTGTGTCGAACTTCAAGCCCGCCCACCTGCAGCAGGTGATCGAGGCCACCGGGATCGTGCCGGACGTGAACCAGATTCAGCTCAGTCCGTACAACGTCCGGACGGCCACCCGGGCCTTCAACGCCGACCACCGGATCGTCACCGAGTCCTGGAGCCCGATCGGGGCGGCCGACGCGGGCCTGCGGCACGACCCGGTGGTCACCGAGATCGCCGCCCGCTACGGCAAGTCGCCGACCCAGGTGGTGCTCCGCTGGCACGTGCAGCACGGCCTGGT
The DNA here is from genome assembly GCA_963832435.1 of uncultured Actinomycetota bacterium. Classification (GTDB taxonomy): domain Bacteria; phylum Actinomycetota; class Actinomycetes; order Propionibacteriales; family Propionibacteriaceae; genus Microlunatus. The sequence continues at coordinate 211,109 of CAWHTY010000009.1, read as the reverse complement.
GGCTATTCCCCGGTCGAGCAACGCTGGCCGCATCGCCGAGAACCTCGACATCTTCGACCTCGAGCTCACCGACCAGGAGATGGCCGCAATCAGCGCGCTCGACCGCGGCGAGGCGGACGTCGCCGACTCCGACGCCGTGGGCCACTGAGGACCCGCCGTACCGGCCCCGCGACGACCCGCTAGTTGGCCACGGCGTCGGCGGCCGGTCGCCGCGAGCTCCGGGTGGCCCCGATCGAGGCGACCACCACGCAGGCCATCGCCAACCACTGCGGCCCGGTGAGGAACTCCCCGAGCAGCACGATCGCGGCCAGCGCGGCCGCCACCGGCTCCAGGCTCATCAAGATCCCGAACAGCCGCGGCGGGATCCGCCGCAGGGCCGTCAGCTCCAGGCTGTACGGGATGACCGACGACAGCAGGCCGACCGCGGCGCCGAGCACCAGCACCCGCGGTTCGAGCAGGGTGCCGCCGGCCTCCAGCACCGCCGGCGGGGCCAGCGCCAGCGCACCGACCAGCCCGGCGATCGCGAGCCCGCTGATGCCGGGCCAGCGGCGGCCCGTCTGCGCGCTGAGCACGATGTACGCCGCCCAGCCCGCGGCCGCGAGCAGGGCGAAGAGCACCCCGGCCGGGGTCAACCCGGTCGGCGAGAACCCGAGCACGGCGACGCCGAGACCCGCCAGGCCCACCCAGAGCAGATCCGCCACCCGCCGCGACCCCAGCACCGCCACGCCCAGCGGGCCCAGGAACTCGATGGTCACCGCCATCCCCAGCGGGATCCGGGCGAAGGACTGGTAGATCGCCCAGTTCATGGTCAGCAGGCTGACGCCGAACCCGAGGGCCACCAGCCAGTCGCGAGCCGTCCGGCCGCGCACCGAGGGTCGTGCGATGACCAGGAAGATCACCGCCGAGGTGGCGAGCCGCATCCAGACCATCGCGGTCGGGGGGACCAGCTCGAACAGGTCCTTGGCGATCGCCGCACCGACCTGCACGGAGACGATGCCTCCGATCACCAGCCACACCGCCGGGATCCGGTCCGACGCGGGCCGGCGGGCGGAGCTGCGAGACACGACGGTCACTGTGCCAGAGCACGCCCCGGGTACCGTGGGGGCCTGACCGAGACTGGGGGGTCGAGATGGGGGTGGCGTGGAGCGTCGAACACGGACGCCCGCCCGACGAGGCCGGCGGCGCCGGCCAGCCGCGCCGGAACGGACCCGGGTCGACGTCCAGCGGGTCCCCTGCGGCTCCAGCTACGTCCGAGTCAGCACCGTCGGGCCGGTGGGCGACCGGCCGTTCCTGCTGATCCCCGGCATCGGCGTCTCGTCGAACTACTTCGAACGCCTGGCCGACGAGCTGCACGGGTTCGGTCCGGTGCACGCGCTGGACCTGCCCGGCTTCGGCGGGGTGCCGCACCCGGCCGGTGACCGGATGAGGATCAGGGACTACGCCGACCTGGTGGCCCAGGTGATCGAGACACTGCAGATGCGCGACCCGATCGTCATCGGGCACTCGATGGGCACCCAGGTGGTCGCGGATCTGGCCGCCCGGTACCGCCAGGACGGCCGGCCGCTGTCCTCGGTGGTGCTGCTGGGCCCGGTGGTCAACCGGCACGAGCGCCGGCTCCGCACCGCGATCCGACGGTTCCTCCAGGCGGCCCGCCGGGAGCCGCCCCGGGTAGCCGTACTGGCGGTGAACTCCTACCTCCTCTGCGGTCCCCGCTGGTTCTCCCGGGTGCTGCCCGAGGTCATCCGCTACCCGATCGAGGAGGTACTCCCCCACGTCGAGTCCAACACGCTGGTGATCACCGGCGAGCACGACACCCTGTGCCCCGACGCCTGGTCGGCGGAGGTCGCCGACCTGCTGCCGGACGCCCGCCGCCACGTCATCCGCGGGGCCGCGCACTCCGTCATGCATGCCAACGCGGCCGAGGTGGCCGCCCTCTGTGTGGCGCACGCCGAGCGGCCCGGCACCGCGCCCCTGCGAGTCCAGGTCTCGGCCGACGAAACCACCACCACCGACGCCCTGCAGGCCGCCGCCGGCCAGGCCACCGAGCTGGTGGGGATCCTTACCGACGACGACGAGACGATCGCCGAGGGAAAGAGTGAACAGGCCGAGGCCATCCGGCCCGACCAGGACTGAGCTCGGGTCTCGACCGGTGAAACGGTGGCGCCTTCGTGCCGTGGTGCAGCGGCGCGGGCGCGGAACCGGGGGCGGTACGTCCGGCCGGGCCGTCAGTCGCCGGGATAGCCCGGGACCAGCTCGGTGCGCAGCTCGTGGCTCTCGTCCGGCAGGGTGGTCTCGTAGTAGGTCCGGTACCCGCCGTCGGGCAGCGCGAGCACGTCGAGGTAACGGGTCAACGGCAGCGGCTCGACGTCCAGGGCGGTCATCGGCCCGTCGGGCTCGCCCACGGCCAGGCCGGTCTTCTCGAACCAGTTCTCCTCGGCGGAGGCCCGACCGTCGTAGCTGAACGACCCGCCCGGCAGGGCGGCGGTCAGCCGGGCGCCGCGGGCGTCCCAGGCTCCGGGCCGGCCGGCCAACACCGGGACGGGCTCGCTCCAGGCGATGCCGTTGTGGCTGCGGGCGAGGTGGGTGACCATTCGGTCCTCCTCGCCGGGCAGGTCGAGCGGGTGGCCGCACAGATACGCACGCCACTCGCCCCCCGTGAGCGTGACCACCGGGTCCTTGAACCCCATCCTCTCGCGGTCCCCGGTGAACAGCGGCACCACCGGGGCCGTCGCCAGAGCCTCCGGGGAGGTCGCGTCGGCCACCCCGACCCACCAGTGCAGGCTGTCGGGGGTCGCGAAGCTGGAGTACATCCGCCACTGCGCGCTCCCGATCCGCAGCAGGCTGGCCCGCTCGGTCATGGCCGCACCGGCGGACTCCGGCAGCAGCTCGGCGGTGGTCTCGAAGTCGACCCCGTCGAGGGACCGGGCGATCACCAGCGCGTCGATGCCGGCCCCGTCGCGGCGTCGGTAGCTGAGCACGAACGTCCCGTCGGGCTCCAGCACGGCGCTGGGCGCCCCGGCCCAGTGCTGCGGACCTGAGGCCGGGGCACGTGCGACGACGGCGTAGGCCGATGCACCGGGCAGGAACCGCGTGTCGGGGCTCGTGCCGGGGGTGGGGGTCACGGGTGAACGTTAGCGACCGGCGCCAACCCGACGACCCGGCACCCTGGCCCGGCCCGGCGCACACCCGAGGACCCCGACCCGGCAGGGTCAGGGTCCTCGCGGTGGGCAGTCGACCACCAGTGGCGCAGGCCCGAAGCGGAGGTCAGCCTTGAGCCGCTTCGCCCGGCTCGCCGAGTCCGTCCACCACCCCGCCGAACTCCACCGGCGGGGCGTCCGGGGCGCTCGAGCGAGGCGTGCCGGTGAAGGTGAACGGGTTCTCCGACCCGGGATCGGCCACGTCGACGACGACGATCTCGCCCGGGTTGAGCTCGGAGAAGAGGATCTTCTCTGCCATGTGGTCCTCGATGTCGCGCTGGATGGCTCGCCGCAGCGGTCGCGCGCCCAGCACCGGGTCGAAGCCCCGCTGCGCGATCAGCGCCTTGGCCGCCGGGGTGAGCTCGATGCCCATGTCCCGGTCCTTCAGCCGGATCTCGATCTGGGCCACCATCAGGTCGACGATGCGCTCGATGTCCTCCTGCGTCAGCTGGCGGAACACCACGATCTCGTCCACCCGGTTGAGGAACTCCGGGCGGAAGTGCTGCTTGAGCTCGTCGGAGACCTTGGCCTTCATCTTCTCGTAGCCGCCCTCCCCGCCCTGGCCCGAGCTGAAGCCCAGCGAGACGCTCTTGGCGATGTCCCGGGTGCCCAGGTTGGTGGTCATCACGATGACGGTGTTCTTGAAGTCGACCACCCGGCCCTGGGCGTCGGTCAGCCGACCTTCGTCCAGGATCTGCAGCAGCGAGTTGAAGATGTCCGGGTGGGCCTTCTCGACCTCGTCGAACAGCACCACGCTGAACGGCTTGCGCCGCACCTTCTCGGTGAGCTGGCCACCCTCCTCGTACCCGACGTACCCGGGCGGCGAGCCGAACAGCCGGGAGGCGGTGTGCTTCTCGGAGTACTCGCTCATGTCGAGCTGGATCAGCGCGTCCTCGTCACCGAACAGGAACTCGGTCAGCGCCTTGGTCAGCTCGGTCTTGCCGACCCCGGACGGGCCGGCGAAGATGAAGGAGCCGCTGGGCCGCTTCGGGTCCTTCAGCCCGGCCCGGGTCCGGCGGATCGACCGGGACAGGGCGCGGACGGCGTCGTGCTGGCCGATGTAGCGCTTGCCGAGCTCGTCCTCCATCCGGAGCAGCCGGGCCGACTCCTCCTCGGTGAGCTTGAACACCGGGATGCCGGTGGCGGTGGAGAGCACCTCGGCGATGATCTCCTCGTCCACCTCGGCCACCACGTCCAGGTCGCCGGACTTCCACTGCGCCTCGCGCTCGGAGCGGGCGGCGAGCAGCTTCTTCTCGTCGTCCCGCAGGCTCGCGGCCCGCTCGAAGTCCTGGGCGTCGATGGCCGCCTCCTTCTCCAGCCGGACGGCCGCGACCTTCTCGTCGAACTCGCGCAGGTCCGGCGGAGCGGTCATCCGACGGATCCGCAGCCGGGCCCCCGCCTCGTCGATCAGGTCGATCGCCTTGTCCGGCAGGAACCGGTCGGAGATGTAGCGATCGGCCATCTGCGCCGCGGCGACCAGCGCCTCGTCGGTGATGGTGACGCGGTGGTGCGCCTCGTACCGGTCGCGCAGGCCGCGCAGGATGTCGATGGTGTGCGCGATGGACGGCTCGGACACCTGGATCGGCTGGAACCGGCGCTCCAGGGCGGCGTCCTTCTCGACGTACTTGCGGTACTCGTCGAGGGTGGTCGCGCCGATGGTCTGCAGCTCGCCCCGGGCCAGCATCGGCTTCAGGATGCTGGCGGCGTCGATCGCGCCCTCGGCGGCACCGGCCCCGACCAGGGTGTGGATCTCGTCGATGAACAGCACCACGTCGCCGCGGGTCTTGATCTCCTTCAGCACCTTCTTCAGCCGCTCCTCGAAGTCGCCGCGGTAGCGGGAGCCGGCCACCAGGGCGCCGAGGTCGAGGCTGTAGATCTGCTTGTCGCGCAGGGTCTCCGGCACGTCGCCGCGCACGATGGCCTGGGACAGGCCCTCGACGCAGGCGGTCTTGCCGACGCCGGGCTCGCCGATCAGCACCGGGTTGTTCTTGGTCCGGCGCGACAGCACGGTCATCACCCGCTCGATCTCGGTCTCGCGACCGATGACCGGGTCCAGCTTGTTCTCGCGCGCGGCCTGGGTGTAGTTGCGGCCGAACTGGTCCAGCACCATCGACGACGACGGGGCGTTGCCCTGCTCGGGTGCACCGGAGGTGGCCGCCTCCTTGCCCTGGAACCCGCTGAGCAGCTGCAGGACCTGGTTGCGGACGCGGTTGAGGTCGGCGCCGAGCTTCACCAGCACCTGGGCGGCAACGCCCTCACCCTCGCGGATCAGGCCGAGCAGAATGTGCTCGGTGCCGATGTAGGAATGGTTGATCTGCAGCGCTTCGCGCAGACTCAGCTCCAGGACTTTCTTCGCCCGGGGGGTGAAAGGAATGTGGCCGCTGGGCGACTGCTGTCCGTGGCCGATGATCTCCTCGACCTTCTGCCGGACTGCCTCCAGCGAAATTCCGAGCGACTCCAGCGCTTTGGCCGCAACGCCTTCACCCTCATGGATGAGACCGAGCAGGATGTGCTCGGTGCCGATGTAGTTGTGGTTGAGCATGCGGGCTTCTTCTTGCGCCAAGACCACGACGCGGCGAGCCCTGTCGGTGAACCGCTCGAACATGTTTGCTCCCTTGCTGTGCCGTGTGCCCGCCGCGGCGCGGTGTGCACCGGGTGCCGGCTGGCCCAACTCTAGTCGGCTGCTCCAGTCGGCTGGACCGGGCGAACGCCGGCCGCAGCACTGACTTCTCCGTTATACGCCGACCGTTCGACGACCGAGGGCGTACGCCGTTACGAGCGCGTCACCCCGGTGCCGAATTCCGGCCACCCGCCCCGGACGGGCCCGTTCCGCGAGCGTGTTCGCCCAGAGCACAACTGGGAGCAGCCCGGACCGGTCCGGACGACCGGGCCCCGGGCCGCCCAGCTCAGCCGTTGGCCTTCTCGTACGCCTCGCGCACCTCCGCCGACACCCGACCCCGGCTGCTGACCTCGATGCCGTTGGCCTGGGCCCAGGCCCGGATGTCGCTGGTGCTCGAGGTGTCGGTGCTCTTGCCCCCGCGGCGCCGCCGGCCGCCGGTGCGCCGCGCGTGCGCGAGAAAGGGAGCCACCGCGTCGCGCAATGCGGCGGCGTTCTTGCCGGACAGGTCGATTTCGTAATCGGCGCCATCCAGGGAGAAAGTCACCGTCTCCTCGGCTGCACCCCCGTCGAGGTCGTCTTCCAGAATGATCTGCACTCTCTGCGCCATGTTTCTCCTCCACCCCGAGTTCCGCCGGTTGTCGCAATGGAGATTATCCGATTTGCGGCGAATTCAGGTCACCAAGTCGAGCGCCACGTCGAGAATGGGCGCGGAATGCGTGATCGCCCCGACGGCGACGAAATCGACGCCGGTGGCCGCGACCCGGGCGGCGTCGGCCACGGTCAGCCCGCCGCTGGCCTCGAACACGACCTCCGCCGGGGACGCCGCGACCACCGCCGCCATCTCCGGCGCGGGCATGTTGTCGAGCAGGATGTCGCGCGCTCCGGCGGCGATCACGTCGCGGGCCTGCTCCGCCGTGGTCACCTCCACCTGGACCCCCAGCTCGGGGAAGGCCTCGCGCACGGCCCGGTACGCCGGCACCACCCCACCGGCGGCGATGACGTGGTTGTCCTTGATCAGGGCCGCGTCGGCCAGGCACATCCGGTGGTTCACCCCGCCGCCGACCCGGACGGCGTACTTCTGCAGCATCCGCAGCCCGGGCACCGTCTTGCGCGAGTCGCGGACCCGGGCGCCCGACCCGTCCAGGGCCGCCACCCAGGCCGCGGTCGCGGTGGCCACGCCGGACATCGCGGTCAGCAGGTTGAGGGCCACCCGCTCCGCCCGGAGCAGGGCCCGGGCGTTGCCGCTCACGGTGGCCAGTACGTCCCCACGGACGACCCGGTCGGCGTCGGCGGACCGGAGCTCGATCCGGAAGGGCCCGGCCGGCGCGCAGACCTCGGCCAGCACCAGGGCCGCCACCCCGAGCCCGGCCACCACGCCGGGTCGACGGGCCACCAGCTCCCCGGTGGCGACAACGTCGGCCGCCACCGTGGCCACCGAGGTGACGTCCAGCCCCGCCCCGGCGCCGGGCGGCAGCACGCCCCGGCCCCCCAGGTCCTCGGCCAGCGCGTCGAGCACGATGGCGCGCACGGCGGCCAGGTCCAGGCCCACGTCCGCCACCAGTGCGGTGGCCTGCTCGAGGTCGGTGATCACCCGCACCGGGTCGGTCTCCGCGGCGGTGCTCACCGAGCCACCAGCTCCGGGCTGTCGGAGGGGACGAACCGGTGCTCCAGGCCACCGGGCGCCGGCGGTGGCGACCAGGTGCCCGTGCCACTCGGGTCGACGGCTCTCGACGTCGCTGCGCCAGTGACATCCCCGGGACTCCGCACGGAGCCGCGCTGACGCGACCAGGGCGCCGGCCACGGTCACCAGGTTGGTCGCCTCCCAGGCGGCCACGCCGGGCTCCTCGGTGGACTTGCCGACCAGCGCCACGAGCTCGGCGGCCGCGGCGTCGAGTCCGGCGGGGTCGCGGAGTCCCGCCGCAGTAGCGGCTCATCGTCTGCTGGAGGCCGGGTACGACCGTGGGGTCGACCAGCCCGACCGACCGGCTGTCCTGGGCAGGTGCGCGGCGGAGCGGCGGGTCGGCGTGCAGCGCGGCGGCGATCCGGCGGGCGAAGACCAGGCCCTCGAGCAGGGAGTTGGAGGCGAGCCGGTTGGCGCCGTGCACACCGGAGGAGGCGACCTCGCCGCAGGCGTAGAGACCGGTCAGGTTGGTCCGGCCGTCGAGGTCGGTCTCGATCCCCCCGCAGAAGTAGTGGCATGCGGGGGCGACCGGGATCAGGTCGACCGACGGGTCGATGCCGGCGCGGCGGCAGCTGTGCAGGATGGTCGGGAAGCGGACCCGCCACACCTCCTCGCCGAGCATTCGGCCGTCGACCCAGACGTGGTCCGCGCCGTCCCGGGCCATCTCCCGCATGATCTGCTTGGCCACGACGTCGCGCGGGGCGAGCTCGGCCAGGGGATGCTGTCCGACCATGAACCGCTCACCGCGGCTGTTGAGCAGATGCCCCCCTTCTCCGCGGACCGCCTCGCTGACCAGCGGCAGCTGGCCGCGCGCCCCCGAGCCGAGGTAGAGCACGGTCGGGTGGAACTGGATGAACTCGATGTCGCGGAGCCGGGCGCCCGCCCGCAGCGCCACGGCCACGCCGTCCCCGGTGGACACCGGCGGGTTCGTGGTGACGGCGTAGATCTGGCCGATGCCGCCGGTGGCCAGCACCACGGCCCGGGCCCGGACCGCCCCGACGCCCCCGCGGGTCCCCTCGCCGAGCACGTGCAGGGTCACCCCGGCCACGCCGGGACGCTCGCCGGGACCGACCTGGGCCGGGATCAGGTCCAGAACCACGGCGTGCTCGACGATCTCGATGGCCGGGTCGGCGATGACGGTGGCCACCAGTGCCCGCTCGATCTCCGCGCCGGTGGCGTCCCCGCCGGCGTGCGCGATCCGGTCGCGGTGGTGGCCGCCCTCGCGGGTCAGCTCCAGGGCACCGGCGGCGTCCCGGTCGAACTCCGCGCCCCGCGCGATCAGCTCGGCGACCGCGTGTGGGCCCTCGCTGACCAGCACCCGCACGGCGTCGGGCACGCACAGCCCGGCGCCGGCCACCAGGGTGTCCTCCACGTGCTGCTCCACGGTGTCGCCGTCGGCCTGTACGGAGGCGATACCGCCCTGGGCCCAGTGCGTGGACCCGGCGGCCAGCTCGTCCTTGGTCACCACCATCACCCGGCCGAGGTCGCGGCACTCCAGGGCCGCGGTCAGACCGGCGATGCCCGAGCCGACGACCACGACGTCGACCTCGGCGACCCACCCGGCCGGCTCGGCCAGCAGCCGGCCCGGCGGGTGCATTCGAGGCGGGTCGGATCCGATGGCGCCGTCGGTGGGCAGCACGGCTTCGGGCATGAGGGACATGCTCCCGCATGACTGTCCCGCTCTGGATCCGGCCCGCGATCTGGCCCGGGGTTCGGCGGGCCGACCGGTTCGGCGGCCGGGCGGGGCGGCTGGCGCCGTACGGGCCGCCGCCGGGCTCAGGCGAGCCGGCGGTCTTCCTCGTAGTTCGGCAGGACCGGCTCCTCGACCAGTGACAGGTCGATCACGGCCAGGTCGACGACGGTGGGGTGCGAGCCGTCGTCCCACAGGTCCTCGGCCGAGGGGACGCCCGGTCGACCGTCCCGGCCGGGGGTCTCGACCAGGACGCGGCGCGGCATGGCGTGCACCTGAGCGGAGTCGCCGTCGTCCGCCCCACCGGCCCGATGTGAGTCGTCGGCCAGCGCGGCGAGCTCCGCCTCACGGGTTCGGACGGTGTGGTGAAGGCCCGCGATGGTCCGGTCCCGCTCGGCGACCCGGGCGGCCAGGGCGGCCTTGTCACCGCGCAGCGTCGAGATCTCCGTGCGGAGACCGGCGATGACCACGTACTGCCGCTCGATCTCGCCGACCGCGCGAGTGTTCCGGTCGGTGACGACCTGCAGCACCGCCTGGTTGTGCTGCCGCTCGTCGCGCAGCGCCCGCCCGTGGGCCTGGCTGGCCGCCAGGGTCTCGGCAGCGTGGCGGCGACGCTCGGCCCTCAGCTCCCGCCAGCTGGCCACCGTGGCGAAGATCGCAGCCAGCACGGCGAGCAGCACCCCGCCGCGGGCGACCCAGACCGGCCCGAACGCAGCCGCCACGGCGAGCACGGAACCGGCCACGAGGATCACCCCGGACGTCCGGCGGGCCCCCGACGCCGCGAGGCTGCGGTGCGGCCCGGGGGCGGCGCGGAGCGATGTCACGGCGTCACCCTAACGGCGACGGATCGACCGCCCCGGGATTTCAGCGCGTGGCGCCGGACTCGCGGTCCGGCTCGTCCTCGTCGTCACCACCCGGCACCCGGCAGGCGCGTTCGAGCAGCAGCCCGGTGATCATCAAGACCACCCCGGCGGCCACCGCGACACCGGCCCGGATGACCCGTTCCCGGGGCGCGTCGGCGTCGACGCGGGCGACGAACATCAAGGCGAAGGCGAGATAGCCGGCGGCCACGAACGACCCCGCCAGCGCGGAGGCCTTCCCCAGCACCAGGAACGCCACCGCCCGCTGCGGGTCGACGCGTTGTCGCCGGACCTGGATCTGCTGGTGCGTGGTCCGGGCGAGGACGCCGACCAGCGCCGCGATCACGACCAGCGCGAGCGGCGCGGTCCAGGGAACCTGTGGCGGGACCACGTCGAGGGCGTTGGCGACCACCACCACGAGCCAGCCGGCCACGGCGCCGAAGGCGGCCGCGACCAGCAGGGCACGGCGGGACGTGGGCTCGACGGTGCCGTGACCGCCGGAGGGTGCGACAGGCATCCGGTCGAAGACGTGCCCTCAGTCGCCCTCGATAGCCAGGTCATCCCGCTTGAGGACCCCGGACAGGTCGACCCGGGTCAGCAGGTCCGCGACCGGCCCGTGCCCCGGCAGGTCACCCTTGGCGTCCACCTCGTGCCACGGGGCCAGCACAAAACCGCGCTCCCCCGCCAGCGGGTGCGGGAGTCGCAGGTCCTCCACGTCGCTCTGGGTGTTGCCGACCATGATCAGGTCGACGTCGAGGGTGCGGGGCTCCCACTTGCCCTTCCGTTCGCGACCGAACGCGTCCTCGATGGCCTGGGCCCGTTCGAGCAGCGTCCGGGGTTCCAGGGTGGTCTCGGCGACGACGACGAGGTTGAGGTAGTCGGGGCTGTCCTCGGGCCCGCCGACCGGGGCCGTCTCGTACACCGACGAGACGTCCACCACGATGACGTCCGGGGTGTCGCGGAGGGCGTCGACGGCGCCCTGCAGATTTCCCAGGCGGTCGCCGAGGTTCGACCCGATCGAGTACACGACCTTGCGAAGCGGTTTCATCCCACTCAGGGTGTCGGCGTCGATCGCGTACGGGTTGGGGCTGCTCATCGGCGGTTGCTCCTCATCAGCGTGACGGCTACGTCGTCGACCCGGACCGGCATCGGGGCCTGGGGCTTGTGCACGGTGACCTGCACCGCCTCCATCCTCGGCATCCGCAGGCAGGTCCGGGCAATTCTCTCCGCGAGTGACTCGATCAGGTTGACCGGGTCCCGCTCGATGTCGGCGACCACGGCGGTGGCGAGCCCGGAGTAGTCCACGGTGTCGGCGATGTCATCGCTGGCACCCGCGGGACCGAGGTCCATCGTGCAGGCCACGTCGACCACGAACTCCTGTCCCTGGCTCCGTTCGAAGCCGAACAGCCCGTGGTACCCGTAGCCGGTGATGCCGCTCAGCACGACCTTGTCGACGGCCATCTCTCACCTCCCCACCTGCAACGAACCCTAGCCGAGAAGCCAAGGTGTCGGCTCGAGCGAGACGGGGGCGGTCGGCTGGGGCGCACGGGTCCGGCGCGGGTCGGGCAGGGACCCGGGAGACCGTGCCGGGCGAGGCGCGGGCGGGCGGCTGTGGGCCGCCCGCCCGCCGGAACCGAGAGGGGGAGTCTCGGCTCCACGAGCCGGGAAGTGACTCCCGGCTCGGTTCATGGACGAGGACGTCAGGTGGTCCCGGCGAGGGTGGGCGTGCTGCCCCACCCCGCCGGTTCCCGCCCCGTTGCGGCCCTCGACGGTCGTGCCCCGGCTGTGCCTCAGGCGCCGGCCAGATCCAGCACCGGCAGCTCGGCAGCCTGTGCGGCCCGGAGCTGGTCCACCAGCCGGCCGGCCGGCAGGTCGACGTCACCGTAGGTGAGCACGGAGTCCTTGGCCACGTCGCGGCGCAGCCGGCATCCCTCCGCCACCCCCATCGGGAGCAGGTCCTCCGCCGCCGTGATCGTCGCCCGCTCGGCCACGCCGTAGGTGTCGTAGCCACCCAGGCCGTCCAGCACGTGGCCGACGCTGAGATCACGCTTGGCGGTGGTGACCACCTCGACCGTCGGCGCACCGACCGGCGTGATGGTCGCGTCGCCGAACAGCACGGCCCGGGCCACGGTCTGCGGGACCTCGAAGTGGCACAGGTGGTACGGCGTGTAGAAGCTGTACAACGGCCCCTCGCCCAGCTTGTACAGGTTCAGGTAGTGCCGCTGCCGGGGATCGTCGTGGGTGGCCAGCACGAAGATGCCCGGGCCGGGCTTGCTGCCGACCACGTAGTCCACCACCCCGCCCAGCTCCTCGAGCTCGGCCAGGTCGTAGCTGGTGGTCAGCTCGTCGACGTGTCCGGCATGGTCCATCCCTCGCATGCCGCGCTGGGCGACGGTCATCCCGGTGGCGTTGGCGACCAGGGCCTGCTCGAAGCTGACTTTGGTGCCGTCGGCGAAGCTGGTCACCATGTACGGGTCCTGACCCCACCGTTCGGCGAACGCCTGTTGGGTGGTCGGGGTCCGGTACTCGTCCTGCAGACCCTTGATGTTTCCGCAGACCAGCGGGCGGAGGCCGATGCCGCGGACGAACCGGACCAGGTTCATCTGCACGCCCGGCTGGTCGCCGTCGCAGCCGGTCAGCACCACGCCGGCGGCCCGGGCGCGCTTGCTCAGCAGCGGACCGACCGTGCCGTCGACCTCGGCGTTCATCAGCACCAGGTGCTTGCCGTGCTCGATCGCCGTCAGGGCCAGGTGGCAGCCGTACTCGACCGCACCGGTGGCGTCGACCACGGCGTCGATCTGCGCCGCCGGGACCACCGCGGCGAAGTCGTCGCTCACCACCGGGACTCCGGCCGCGATGGCCGCCTCGGTCTCGGCCACGTTGCTGACCCGACGGACGCCGGTCACGCCGGCCTCGCCGTAGGCACGCTCGGCCTTGGCCACCGTACGGTTGACGACCGCCGCCACGATCATGCCGGGCGTGGAGTGGACGATCTGGTTGACCAGCCCGCGACCCATGAACCCGGCGCCCACCAGGGCCACCCGGATGGGTCGGCCCTCCTCCGCGCGGCGCTGCAGCGCGGTGTCGACGAGGATCACGCGTCTGCTCCGACCGTGTCGGGCTGCCAGCCGAAGTCGCGCACGTCACGGTCGGCGATCAGGGGCCAGGAGGCGTCCTTGCTGCTGATCACCGAGACGGGCAGCGGCCAGGTGATGCCGAGGGCCGGGTCGTCGTAGCGCAGCCCGCGCTCGGCGGACGGCTCGTAGGACCCACTGACCTGGTACAGCACCTCGGTGTCGTCGGTCAGGGTCTGGTAGGCGTGGGCGAAGTACGGCGGCACGTAGAACGCGCGCCGGTTGTCCGCCGTCAGCTCGACGGCGACGTGCTGCAGACGGGTCGAGGAGTCCGGGCGCATGTCGACGATGATGTCGACGATGGCCCCACGGGTGCAGCGCACCAGCTTCGCCTCCGGGTGGGGGGCGATCTGGAAGTGCATGCCGCGCAACGTGCCGGCCTTGAAGTTGCCGGACATGTTGCACTGCTCGACCACGGTCTGCAACCCGGCGGCGCCGAACTCGTCGATGCAGAAGGTGCGGGCGAAGAAGCCACGGTCGTCGGAGCGCAGCTCCAGGTCGACGACGGCGGGACCCTCGATGGCGGTGCTGCTGATGATCATGCGTGGCTCCAGAACAGATCGGCGTCGACCTGACCGGTGCGGATCAGGTGCTGCAGCTGCAGCAGACGGGTGTGGCCGCGACCGGTGAAGGTCGCGTCGTCGAGGTCGATGGTACGAAACACCTTGTGCAGCTGTGCGGCGCCCTTCACGGCGTCCCACTGGCACTCGAAGCCGGGCAGCTTGTTGGCGATCTTCTCGAACGAGACCCGGTAGCTGCGGTTGTCGCCGCCGGAGTCGCCGAAGCTGACCTCGCAGCCGGGGAACTCATCGGCCACGATCTCGGCGATCTCCCGGACGCGGTAGTTCTGCTCGCTGGACCCGACGTTGAAGATCTCATTGTGCACGAGGTCGAGTGGCGCGGACAGCACCCGACGGATGGCCTGGGCGATGTCCAGGCCGTGCACCAGCGGTCGCCACGGACTGCCGTCGCTGACCATGGTGATCTTCTTCGTGGTCCAGGCCAGCCCCGAGAGGTTGTTGAGCACGATGTCGAACCGCTGCCGCGGCGACGCCCCGAAGGCGGTGGCGTTGCGCATGAAGGTCGGCGAGAAGTCGTCGTCGGCCAGCGCCTGCAGGTCGCGCTCCACCAGCGTCTTGCACTCGGCGTAGGCGGTCTGCGGGTCGGTCCGCGAGGTCTCGTCGACCTCGCCGTCGGCGACGCCGTACACGCTGCAGGAGGACATGTAGACGAAGCGTTGGATGCCGACCTGCTTGGCCAGCTCGGCCAGGCGCACCGAGCCCTGGTGGTTGATCTCGTAGGTGATGGTCGGCGACAGCTGGCCCAGCGGGTCGTTGGACAGCTCGGCCATGTGCACGATGGCGTCGACGCCCTGGAGGTCGTCCGCAGTGACGTGGCGGAGGTCCTTGACCAGGGTGAGCGGGGTCGTGTCGACGCCGTTGTACAGCCAGCCCGCCTTGTAGAAGCCGGTGTCGAGGCCGATCACGTCGTGACCGTCTCGGATGAGCTCGGGAGCGAGCAGGCAGCCGAGGTAGCCATCGGTGCCGGTGACGAGAACCTTCATGAGTGTTTCTTCTCTTCTGTGAGTCTGGGTCTGCTACAGAGTGTGGGAGGAACGAGTTGGTCCGTGGGGGTCAGTGCTGCCAGACCTTCCACGGCGGGGTGCCGGAGTCCCACAGCCCGTTCAGCTCGGTCCAGTCACGGAACGTGTCCATGCCCATCCAGAATCCTTCGTGCTTGAACACGCCCAGCTGGCCGTCGGAGGCCAGGGTCTGCAGCGGGCGCTTCTCCAGCATCATGTCGGGATCGTCAGTGAGGTACTTGTCGATCATCAGCCGGTTGAAGGCGAAGAAGCCGCCGCTCACCCAGCCGGTGGCCAGGGTGGGCTTCTCGTTGAACTCCGACACCCGGGAGCCGTCGACGTGCATCTCGCCGTAGCGGCTGGCCGGGTGGACGCCGGTGACGGTCCCGAGCAGGCCCGAGGCCAGGTGCTGCTGCACCAGGGCGGGGATGTCCACGTTGCCGATGCCGTCACCGTAGGTGAGCAGGAAGTGCTCGGTGTCGAGGTGGTCGGCGACGCGGCGCACGCGGTCACCGGTTCCGGTCAGCAGACCGGTCTCGACGAAGGTGATCTCCCAGTCCTCGACCTGACCCTGCTGGTGGAACCGCGGCGGGGCGTCGACCCCCAGCTCGAGGGTGAAGTCGTTGAGGTGCTCACGGTAGTCCAGGAAGTACCGTCGGATCTGGTCGCCCTTGTAGCCGAGGCACAGCACGAAGCGACGGAAGCCGAAGTGGCTGTACGTCTTCATGATGTGCCAGAGGATGGGCCTGCCGCCGACGTCGACGAGCGGCTTGGGCAGCTTCTCGCTGGCCTCCCGCAGACGGGTGCCCATGCCACCGCACAAGATCACGACGGGGATCTCCGCCGGGTTGTAGTCGACCTGCTGTACCGGGTCCTGCATTGTCTTTCCCTCCATGGTGGTGATCCGAGTCCTCGTGTCAGGAACCGGGTTGCGTGACGACGGACACGACAGTCCGCAGGATGATCTTGATGTCGAGCCAGAGCGTCCAGTTCTCGATGTAGAAGTTGTCGAAGCGGGCGCGCTGGTCGATCGGGGTGTTGCCGCGCAGGCCGTGCACCTGCGCCCAGCCCGTCAGGCCACACGGCACCCGGTGCCGGTCGGCGTAGCCGGTGTAGAGCGCGCCGAACGCGGCGACGAAGTGCGGCCTCTCCGGCCGAGGACCGACCAGGCTCATGTCTCCGCGCAGGATGTTGAACAGCTGCGGCAGCTCGTCCAGCGAGGTCTTGCGGAGGAAGCGGCCGACCGGCCCCACCCGGTTGTCGTGGGAGATGTTCCAGTTGGTCTGCGACTCGGTGTCGTCGACGGGCTTGAGGGAGCGGAACTTCATCAGCTCGAACGATACGCCGTCGCAGCCGACCCGCTCCTGGCGGAAGATCACGCCCTTTCCGGTCTCCCAGCGGACGGCCAGCGCGATCAGGGCCAGCAGCGGCGAGAGCAGGCCGACCGCGACCGCCGAGACGACCACGTCGATGAGTCGCTTGATGCGCCAGGACGGGGTGCGGTAGGCAGAGCGGCGGAGCCGGACCAGCGGCAGATCGCCGATGGCGTCCATATCGCTGGCCACGTGGGTGACCTCGTGCAGCCGCGGCAGGACGAACACCTCGCACTGCTGGCGCTGACAGTTGCGGACGAGGGTCACCAGGTCTGCGTCGTTCATGCCCCCGTGCGCGACGATGAGCGCGCCCGCGTCGGACCGCACCAACACGTCGCGGAGCTCGCTGGGATCTCCGAGCACCGGTACGGACAGGCTCTGCACGTCCAGCGGACGGGAGTCGACGAAACCGACGGCGCGCAGACCGGACTCGGGATGGCGGTCGAGGACGTCGACGACCATCTGCCCCATCGAGCCGGCCCCGACCAGCACCGTCGCGTGCGTCACCAGACCGCGCTTACGTGCCGCGCGGACGACCGCGTAGAGGACGGTCCGCACGATCACGATCGCCGGCAGTGTGCCCATCAGCAGGCCCAGCTGCATGGTGCCGGTGATCAGCTCCGAGATGACGACCAGGAATCCGGCGCCGACCAGCCAGATCCGGACGATCTGCGGCAGGTCGTCCAGCACCGACAGCGACAGCCGCGAACGGTTGAGCGCGCCGAACGACAGCAGGACCGCCATCATCAGCGCCACCCCGAGGGTGGACTGACCGCCGGCGTTGAAGATCACGGCGGTGATCAGGCAGGCGGCGACGTCGCCCGCCGCGAGCAGCGGGCCCATCCGGTCGCCCAGCCAGGGCGAGAACCTGCGCCGTCGGCGCTCCGCGACGGCGGGCCGGCCGGCGATCTCGGACTGGTCCGTGATCTCGGCCCGGCTCGTCATCCCGGGTCGGTTGGTGATCTTGGTCGGTACGGCCGTAGCCGGCACACGTGTCCAGGACTGTCGGTGCGAGTCCCTGGTGATGGTCATGCTGTGGTTTCCCCCGATTCCTCAGCTTGGTTTGAGACCTGGTGGTCTAGCTCACGCCTCCGGCAGTGGAGGCGCTCAGTGAGAACGCGCTGTCGACGTCATCGGCCAGCCGACTGGCGATCGCCAAAGAGGCGGTCGCCGCCGGGCTGGGCGCGTTCAGGACGTGGACGCTGCTCTCCGACACGGAGAGCTTGAAGTCGTCGACCAGCGAACCATCGACACCGACGGCCTGGGCCCGCACCCCGGACGGACCGAAGATCAGCTGGTCCGACCTCACCTCAGGGACGTAGCGCTGCAGGTCCCGCAGGAAGGCTCGCTTGATCACGTCGCGCCACACCTCCTGGGCGCCGGTGCGCCAGTAGGTGCGGGCCAGCTTCGTGAAGCCTCGGTAGCGCACGGTCTCGAGCAGGTCGCGCAGATCGACGTCGCGGCGACGGTACCCCTCGCGAGCGGTGGCCAGCACGGCGTTCGGCCCGGCCCAGACCTCGCCGTCGATCCGCTTGGTGAAGTGCACACCGAGGAACGGCAGCGTGGGGTCGGGCACCGGGTAGATGAGCCCGCGGCAGAGGTGACGCGCTTCCGGCGTCAGGGTGTAGTAGTCACCCCGGAACGGGATGATCGCCACGTCCGGCTGGGAGTCGAGCCGTGCCACCCGGTCGGAGTGCAGGCCCGCACAGCTCACCACGCGCCGGGCCAGGATGTCGCCTCGCGCGGTCTGCAGTGCGGTCACCACCCCGGCCCGGTGCAGGCCCGTGACGTCGTGCCCGAAGAAGAAGTCGACGCCGGCGTTCCGCAGCTGCTCGACCAGCACCTGCACCACGCGCCCGAAGTCGATGATCCCGGTCCCCGGCACGTGCAGGGCGCGGACTCCGGCCACGTGGGGCTCGATCTCGCGCATCTCCTCGGGGCCGACCATCCGGATCCCGGCAACGCCGTTGGCGTGTCCGCGCTGCTCGAGGTCGGCGAGCCGGCCGAGCTCGGACTCCTGCACGGCGACGATCAGCTTGCCGCAGGTCTCGACCGCGATGCCGTTCTCGGCGGCGAAGCGCTCCATCGCGGCCTTGCCCCGGACGCAGAGATCCGCCTTCAGCGATCCGGGCTTGTAGTAGATGCCCGCGTGCAGGACGCCGCTGTTGTGCCCGCTCTGGTGACGCCCCGCGGAGCTCTCCTTGTCCACGACGGCGATCGTCAGTCGTGGATGCCGTTGGTGGAGCTCGCGAGCGGCGGCCAGGCCCACCAGGCCGGCGCCCACTACGGCAACGTCGTACGTCTTGGTCACGATTCCCCCGAATCGAACGGTCTGCGCGAGCGCGCATCACCGTCTCTCAATCCCCATCAAGTGATGTGCCTCATCCTATGCGACGCAGGGCCACCGAGAACCACTTCCGGGGAAATTAGGCCGGACTGCGTGTGATCTCCCTGCGTCCCGGACCTGATTGCCCTTGTGAACAAGGAGAATCCTCGCCTGGAGAACCAGTTCGGCGGTGGTTTATGACCTCGGTCACACCGAGGGTCGGTCCGATAGTTCGCCGAGCAATGCGGAAGGGCGATCGCCGAGCAGCGGCTCGCCCTCGGCCCAGCCTGCTCCGGGACCGCCGAGGCCACCGAACGGCGGTGCAGCTAGCCGGCGAGCCGGCCTTCGTCGGCCCGCGCGCGGGCCACCTCGGTGCCGCCCCACGAACGCCCGGTGCGTGACCACACCACGGATCACCGCTCGGGTGGCCGCCGCGCGCTCGCGGCGGCCGGCCAGCGTGAGCACCACGGCGCGCCAGCTGGAGCCGGCGACGTACAGGGCGCGGATCAAGGCCCCCCGCAGCGGGCTGCCGCTGTAGCGGTCGGTGTAGGTCGTGAACGACGCCCCCTGCAGCCGGCGCATCTCCGACGACGGCGCGCCCGAGCTGCCGGTGCCGTGCAGCACCGAGGACATCCTCGCGGAGGCGTGTGCGCCATCCCGCTCGCCGCGCCCGATGCCCGAAGGCGACGTCCTCGCAGTAGACGAAGAACGCCTCGTCGAACCCGCCGAGCTGACCGAACGGCTCGCGACGGACAGCCATGCAGGTGCCGGTCACCCAGTCCACCTCCAGGTGCTCGCCCCGCCGCGGATGCGCGAACAGGCCGGCGCGCCGCAGGAGCTTGTGCAGACCGAGCGCGTGCACGGCGGCCCGCCCGATCGACGGCTCCCAGCCGCCGACACCGATCGGGATCACCCCGTCGGGCTCGATCGGGGTGGCGGCGTGAGAGATCGCGTCCTCGTCCCCCGCCAGCCCTCCGACCAACGCCAGCAGCTGTTCCGGAGCTCGGCCGGCAGTCGGGGTTGACGAACACGACGTACGGCTTCTCGCTGGTGAACGCTCCCAGGTTCGCGCCGCGGGCGAAGCCCTGCCCGCCACCGGAGAGGTAGCGGAGATTGGGGAACCGGTCCGCGAGCTCGGCGACCCCGTCCGCGTTGGCCGAGTTGTCGACCACGACGACCGCGAGGCTCTCGGGCCAGCCCGTGAGCAGGGTCTCGACGTGGTCCCGGCTCCGGTAGGAGACCAGGACGACCTCGAGATCGTCGAGCGTGGGAGCAACGAGGTTCGACGTGCGGACGGGCGGGTCGGGTACAGCCGTGTTCACGTGGTCGATGGTAGTTCCGTCGTCGGGCCGGTGTCCGGCGTTCACATGATCGCCGCTGTGCCCTTGCTCACGCCGGGCACGGCCCCGGCGTGATCGGGGACTCGGCCGGTCAGTCCCAGGTCACCATCTGCGGGAGGTCGTCCTCGGCCGGGGCCGCGGCGGGCTTCGTGGGCCGCGCCGGTCCGTTCGGCTGGGCCGGTGCGCCCGGCTCGGCCGCGGCCTCGAGCTCGGCCGGCGCCTCGCTCTGCGACGACCGTCGCGACTCCCGGCTCAGCTGAGCCAAGGCGAGCAGCACCACCAGGAGAACGGCGAGCAGCAGGCCCACCAGCGCGGAGACCACGAACAGCAGCGGTCCGTGCAGCTGGTCGGGCTCGGTGGCCAGCTGAGGGCTGGACAGCTGGGCCGGCAGGATCTTGGGCCCGCCGGTCTGCACGTTGAGCGACGACACCTGGGTCCGGAAGCGCGAGCTGACCGCGTCGGTGAGCTTGACGGCTTCCTGCGGCGACGACCCGGACACGGCGACCTGCAGCACCACGGTCTCCGGCACGATCGTCACCGACGATCCGGCTCGCGCAGCACCTCCGGGCGGATCCCGGCCGCGGCCGGCGACCGGGGCGATGACCTCGTCGGCGTTGACCAGCGCGGCGTACGTCGCCACCCGGTCCTTCAGGTACTGGTTCGCCGGTCTGCGGGTCGAGCTTCGACCCCTTGATGTCCAGACCGAGCAGGATCTGCGGCGGTCGAGGTGTAGGTCTTCGGCCAGAGCGTGCCGATCGCGACGCCGGCGCCGGTGACGACGAGGACGGTGATCAGGATGAGGACGATGCGTCGTCGCAGCGCCCGCATGACGAACGCGAGGGTCACCGCTACTTCCTTCCTTATGAGTGCCAAGCGGGGCCGCGGCCGCGGCTCAGGTGCGGGGTCGCGTCGGCGGCCGCGGACGGATGGCGATCCCCAGGGCCAGGCCCATGAAGAGCTGGGTCCCGCAGACGGCCACAGCGACGCCCTCGGCCCCCCAGCCGCCAGGCGCCGAGCCCGCGGTGACAAGGTGCCAGCCGGCACCGACGGCCGTCACGATCGAGCAGATCTTGGACCGGCCGGCCGCGATCAGGTCGAGGGTCAAGGTCCGGGCGACGCCCGGAGATGATGGTCGCCAGGCCCATCAGCTGGACGACGGGCACCGCATCGGCGAAGCCTTCGCCGAGGTACCACGGGATCGACCAGCGGAGCGGTGAGCGCCAGCAGTCAGGCCGGCGACAGCGTAGCAGCCGACCAGGCCGCCCAGGATGAGTTTCGGTTGTTCGGTTCCTCCGGGTGCTCGTGGGCGGCCGAGACCCGCGGCATCATCGCCTGCTCGACCGCCACGAGGACGCCGTGGATGGCGCTGGCTCAGCCGGTCCGCCGGGCCGAACAGCCCGACCTGTCGGTAGCCCGCCAGCTGGCCGAGCAGGATCGACCGAGCTGTTGACGATGAGCTGCCCGCTGATCAGGCTGACGAAAAGCGGCACGCTGTCCTTGAGCGCCGCTCGCGCCGCCGGCGGCCGTGCTCAGCCGCAGCGACGACGTCCCTCTGCCTCGTCAGCACGGTCCAGCAGACGACGGCGGACAGCAGCGTACGGCAGGAACTGCCAGAACACCGCCAGCGCGAGCTGATCGACCGATCGCACGGTGAGGATCAGCCCGACCAGCGCCACCACCCGCGACCCGCCGGTCAGCAGCGCCAGAGCTTCAGTCGGCCGGTGCCCTGCAGGTACCACATGGGGTAGAGGGCGGCACCGACGGCGCTCAGCAGCACGCCCACCAGGTACAGGTCGAAGTGCTGCCGCATCGAGGGGACGGAGCAGGACGACGATCATCAGGACGACCGAACCGAACGCCCACAGGGCGAGCTTGGCGGTGATGGTCGCCGGCGCGACGGCCTGGCGCTCGGCCGCGGACTCGGCGACCGCGATCCGCCGCAGCGCACTGAAGCCGAACCCGAAATCCGTCCACACCAGCAGCATCTGGATGACGGCCAGCGTCACGATGAACACACCGAGACCGTCGATCCCCAGCACCCGGCTCAGCAGCGGGATCGAGACCAGCGGGTAGGCGTAGGAGACCATCTGCCCGAGGCTGACCAGTCCGGCGTCGCCGCTCAGACGCCGCAGCTCGGCAGCCGCTCCTGCGGCTGCTCACGCGCCGCCCCCGGCTGGTGCGGCGAGCGCGGGCAGCAGCGACGGTGTAGCAGTCCAGCGAGCGTTGCGCGGTCCTGGACTGGTCGAACCGCTCGGCCGAGGACGCCGTCCGCTCGCTGAGCCGCTCGGCCAGAGCCCGGATCGGTGAGGACCCGGGTCAGCGCGTCGGCGAGTTCGGTCGACGGACTCACCCAGCAGGCCGTTCTCCCCGTCGTCGATCAGGTCCACCACCCCGGTGACCCGGGACGCGACGACCGGGATGCCCATCGCCTGGGCCTCCAGCACCGCCATCGGCATGCCCTCGCCCCGGCTGGTGAACAGCAGCGCCGACGCCGTGGCCAGCCGCCGATGCAGCTCCTCCGGGGGCAACCAGCCCGACACCTCGACGCTCTCGCCTTCCCGAACAGTGTCCGATCGCCCTCGCCGAGCCAGCAACCACGGGCGCCGGGTCGCGCTCGGCGACGATCTCGGCCACCTCGGCGAACACGTCCGGGGCCTTCGCCGGGGCGATCCGGCCCACGTGGGCGAACCAGGGCCGCTCCGCCTCGGGTGTCCGCTGCGATCGCCGGAGCCGATCGACGTCGACGGAGTTGACCAGGACCGCGGTCCGTGCCCAGGGAAAGGCCCGCCGGGCGACGGCCTGCTCGGACGCGGAGTTGAGCACCAGCCGACGCCCGGCGACCATCCCGGCGAGCTCCAACGCCCACAGCGCCGACCGCTTCGGCCGCCGACCAGTGGGCGTAGGCGAAGGCGAAGGCGTGCGGGCTGTAGATCGTGCGCCCGCGATGGGGCGTCAGCAGCGCGACCCAGCGGCCCAGCAGACCCGTCCGCGAGGAGTGCAGGTGGACGACGTCGAACGTCTCGCTGCGCAGCACGGGAACAACGTGCGAACCAGGTCGACCAGCCGCTCGGCCGAGAGCCCGTCCGACCACCGCTGGACCTCGACGCCGCGGCCCCGTCAGCTCCTGGATGTCAGCCTCGGAGGGTGAGTCGGGGCGCAGCACGTAGGCGAAGACCACTCGGGAGAACCGCGGATCCTCGCTCTGCTGGCGCGCGATGGTCGTCACCGCGGTCAGCACACCCGACGAACTGGCGTCGGTGACATGAAGGACCCTCATGCCGGTGGTCATGACGCACCCCCGTTCGCCGGCCATCGGACGTGAGTCCGCGCGCCAGCGGTCGCGGTCCCTGGCCGCGACCGGGGCTTCAGCGGCAGCAGGGCGAGGAACAGCGGCAGCACGGGAACCATGTGCTTGACGTACGACCCGTAGTCGGGCTCGAAGATTGCCTGGACGACGACCAGGGCCAGCAGCAGCGCCACCGCACGTTCGGGACGCGGCGTCCGCTCGCTCAGCGGGGCGGTGCCGGTCGGCAGCAGCGGCCGGCGGCCGCGGGCCGCGGCCCGCTCGCGCTGGAGCCGGATGATGCTCCAGCCGACCAGGCCCCAGAGGAAGCAGAGCACCGCGGCCATCAGCAGATAGGCCGACGAGCCGCCCGAGGATCAGCGGCCACGGGGACGATGAGGCTGAGCAAAGACCAGGAACGCGTTGAGCCACTGCAGCGCCACCTGGTCCGGCAGGAAGTCCACGATCAGCGAGCCGACCGAGATGTTGATCTCGGCCCGCAGATCGTTGACGGCGACGCGCGAGAACGAGAGCGCCTCACCCAGGAAGACGTTGAACGCGACCTGCAGGAAACGTAGGTGGCCAGCACGAAGAGCAGCACCGGGATCAGCCCACGCACCCGCGGCAGCAGGAACCGGCCGACGACGTATAGGCCGACCACGATCCCCCAGTAGGGCCGGATGGTGACCGCGTAGCCGATCATGGCGCCGACCAGGGCGACCTCGGCCACCGCCCGCGGGGCAGCAGCAGGACGAGCGCCACCAGGAGCAGGCTGACGAACTCCTTGCTGTACTGCGCCAGATAGATCAGCGCGAGCAGTAGCAGACAGTGATGATGCCGAGTCCCAGCGGCGTGAGGCGGGCCAGCTCGCTCCAGCGGACGGCGGCGAAGACCGCGACCCCGAACACCGCGATGGCCAGCATCGCCGCGATGTCCGGGCGCGTCGCCCAGGCCGAGCACGCGGTAGACCAGAGCGATGTTGCGGAACGGGTCGTCGGGGTCGAGGCTGGCGTCCGGAATCCGCAGGGTCCCTCGATGTACACCGCTCGAGCCTGAACTTCTCGTCGAGGAACGCGCGGAACCGGCTGGCCACAGCGACGGCGGGCCGGCCAGGTCAGGACGTAGAGCTGGCAGAACGCGCCCCAGGGTCGACGGGCGTGGCTGTCGGGAGGCACCGTCGGTCCGACGGAGGGCGCGCGGACGGTCATGTCGTGCCCAGGATCGCCGCTGTCCGACCCAGCCGTCCGTGCAGACACGGTAGGTCGAGGCCGCGAGCCGCCACTGCGGCCGGTCGGCGGACGAGCACAGCAAACCCTCCTGATGACATTGATGATGATGTGCTGGGTCCGTCCAGCGCGATGACGGTCGGCGGTGCCGTCCGTTCCAGTATGCGTGACGAACCGCTGGTTGTCAGACGAACTTCGTCGACTCTGCCGCTCCGCCGGGTGTCAGACGGTGGATCGTCCTGATCTCACCGCGGACCCATCGCCTGCATGACGTCGGCGAACCCGAGCTTCGGACTGCCGTCGGCCCTCTTGATGCCGAAGGCCACCTCTGAGGCTCGTTGTCCCGAAGCTCATAGAGGCAGATGCCCCACAGGTCGACCGTTCGGAGCTGCTCGATGGCGGCGGTGACGTACTGCTGCTGGTCCGGTCTCGGTCCAGGAGCCGGGCGTGGTCTGCAGACCGATCTCGGCCACGAAGATCGGGCTTGCCGTAGCGCTCGCGACCCGCTCCATCCGCTCGGCCAGCCGGGCGATCTCGGTCTGTCGTCGGCCGGGTACAAATCGATGCTGATCAGGTCCAGGGCGGCCGATCGCGTCGAGGACCAGGTACCACTCCTGCTCCCGTTCGTCGTTCATCGGCCACCCGGTCAGGTTGGTCGTCACCGGCATGCCGTCGCGGCCGAGGGTCTCCCGCGCGACGCCGAGCAGCTGGGCGAACTCCCCCAGGTAGGTCGCGTCCCGGTTGGCCGGGGTGAAGCGCTGGTAGTGCGCGTGGTCGGCCTCGTTGTAGGCCTGCCAGAGTCGCACCTGATCGCCGAAGCGCTCCCGCATCTGGGTCCAGAACCAGGTGCAGGTCTGCGAGGTACTCGTCGAAGTCGTAGGACTGGGCCCAGTCCGGCGCGCCGGGGACGACCATGTTGATCTGCCAGCCCGCGCTCGCGCGCGTAGTCGAGCTGCTCGCGGTAGAAGGCGGCCGTCCGCGGCGTCCCAGCGGTCCTTCTCCGGCGCCACCTTCCAGGCGTAGATCCCGGTCCGGACCAGGTTCTGCCCGTGGTCGCCAGGGTGTCGATGTCGGCGCGCCAGCGGTCGACGTCGGCGTCGTCGACGGGAGCCCGACCATCGCGCCCAAGACGCTCGCGGTTGGCCGTGCGCCCGCCGGTTCCGGCCGTGCATCCGCGACCGCACTGCGCCGAGACCGAGCGCGGCCACCGCCGAGCCCAGGATCAGGCTGCGGCGGCTCAGCACGGGCCGCGCGCGGGCCTCGGCCCGCGGGCGGCGGGCTCCGAGCGGTCGGGGCCGGCGACCGTCATCGCCGCCTCGGCATCTGTCCGTACGCCTCGAGGTAGGCGTCGGCGACGTGGTCCCAGTCGATCCGCGGATGCACCAGGCCGCGAGCCTCGACGCGCTTGGCCGCGAGCAGCGCCGGGTCGTCCGAGCACACCGATCACCGCTGTCGCGATGTCCCGCGGATCGGTGGACCGCGCCACGAACCGCTCGCCCAGGCCGGCGACGACCTCGGTGTTGGCGCCGACCGGGGTGACCACCACCGGGGTCCCGCAGGACATCGCCTCGGCGGTGGACAGCCCGAAGCCCTCGAGCTCCAGCGTCGGGGTGACCACGAGATCGGCGGTGCGGTACCAGGCCAGCAGGTCCTCGTCCGAGACCCGGCCCAGCAGGTGCACGGACGTGGGCGATCCCCAGGTCGGCCAGCTGCTTCTCGATCGGTCCGCGCCGGGGCCCGTCGCCGGTGATGACGAGCTGAGCGGTCGGGTGGGCGCGCAGGACGTCGGCCATCGCCGCCACGAGGAGCTCGACGCCGGTGCGCTCCACCAGTCGGCGAGCCGTGACGATCAGCGGGCGCTCCACCTCGATCGGGCGGCTGAGCCCCGGCCAGCGGCGTGAAGTAGTCGGTCTTCAGCCCGCCGGGGATCTTCTTCCAGGTGGTCGAGCCCGGGCGGGTGATGGCGCGCATCTCCCCGGCGACGAACTCGCTCAGCGTGACCACGATCGCCGCGCGCTCGAGCACCCGCCGTTCGATACGCTTCATCACCTCGACGGTGGCAGCGGACACCGGGCCCGGGGCGCGGTAGGCGCCCTGCCGCTCGCCGACGACCTCCTTGTGGACCGGCGCGTGGAACGTGTAGATGTACGGGATCCGGTGGTGGTCACCGGCAGCATCGAGATCGGATAGTGGCCGTGCAGGACGTCGTAGTCGGCGCCGAGCACCGTGCGCCGCACCGACCTGGCCACGCTGACCGGGTACTTCGCCACGAACAGCGGATCCGACTTGGGCGGGGTCGCGATACCGCAGCAGGCGGACGCCGTCGTCGCCGGTCTCCGCGCTCGGCTGGCTCGGGTCCGTCCGCTTGGACAGCGTCGTGACGTCGTGCCCCTTGCGCACCAGCGCGGCCGCCAGTTCGCGTACGTAGCGCTCGAGACCGCCCAGCTTGTCGGGCGCGACGGCGTTCGTCACCATCAAGACCTTCATTGATGTCCTTCCCCCGAGGAACGTCCCGATCGCCGATCGCCACCCCAACAGAACGGGCGATCCGACAACGACCACAGGACCTAGGCGACCCGGGACTCGCTCCATCATAGGTGACGGCCCGAACTCCGGGGCCGGCTTGGCCGAACCGCCTCCGCGTCCTGGCACTCGCGGTTCGTCCCGCGGACCGGCCCGGCATCGGCGTTAGCCCGCGGCAGACGGACAACACGCCGACCCTCGCCCCCCGACGTCGGCGCGTCATCCATCTTGAGCGGCCTCACGCGGGCAGCGCCGGCCCGGAGGTCGACGTCATCCATCTCGAGCGGCCTCACGCGGGCAGGCCGGTCCCGGGAGTCGGCGTTATCCATCTGCAGATGGGAGACACGCCGGCGCGCGACCCTGAGGACGGCGTGTCATCCATCTCCGGATGGATAACGCGGATGCGGCCGGGTGGTGCGGACTCCGAGGACCGCATGGAGCGGCTCGGACCCGGGCTCCACCGAGTGCCAAAGCCTGGCGTGAAACGCCGTCCCCTCGACGCTGCCGGGCGTCTGCCTGGTGATCAACCCCGAGAACCTGCGACTTAGGTCCTTGATCAGCGACGAGCGGGCCGACTGACGTGATCTTGGTGACGACCCGATCACCCGCAGCCACGCGTACCTGTTCGATCGGGCTCCGGGTTGCTCATCCCGGCCGACCGCACCACCCCGAACCCGGCGGTGCGGGCGACCAAGATCAGCTCGGGCCACCCCCGACGACCGACCAGAGACCATGAAGAGGCTGGACGTGGTGCCCTTCCCCCGTCGCCGCGGCGCCGAGCCCCCGAGTCAGGGCGTCAGGAGGAGACCCGGGCCCGGTCCGGGACCTGACCGCGAAGAGCCGGCGCACTGCGCTGGCGCAGGACGGTGACGTTGGTCACCCCGTCGGGCTCGGGACGGGCGGGAAGAGCCTCCGGCGGCGGCGTGGACCGCTGCCGCCTGGTCACCCGGCAGATCCGGAACCCGAGCATGCGCTGGAAGTGCCGCAGCCCGTTCTGGACTCCCATCGGGCTGCTGTTGTCACCGAGGTACCGGACGCCGCGCTCGATCAGGTGCTCGGCGAGGACCCGGGTCATCAGGTACCGCGCCGCGCTGGCCTCGGGGCTGTCCTCCGTGGTCCGGAAGTACCGCAGCATGGCCCACTCGCCGTCGGTGGGCGTCACCGACACCAGCAACGGCCGGCCGTCGGCCGCGTAGGCCGCCAACCACAGCGGGTGCGGGATCAGCGTGTGGTTCGTACCACTCTCACGCCGGTACTCCTCGCGAGGATGGCTGCGGTCCCGGGCATCCGCCAGGTCCGCCAGCCGTACCCGCTCGTTGGGGTCGGTGACCAGACTCCAACGGACACCGCGCTTCTCGGCCTCCCGGCACTTCCGCCGCAGCGTCTGCTTCGATGCCCCGACCGAGTAGTCCTCGGGCTTGTCGGGAAGAACCAGCACGGACGTGGCGGAATGCACCGGCGTGGCGATCGGTCCGCTGTTGCGGATCAGGCCCTCCCGGACGGCGCGACCCCCGACCGAGTCGGACAGCTCGGCCACCAGGACCGGCAGGTTGAGCAGGTGGTTCAACGCCCGCACGCTCAGCACCGGATGAACCAGCGCGTAGAGCCAGCGTCGCGACCCCCCGTCCACGTAGCTCTCGAAGTACTGCGAGACGTACGCCTCTCGCTCCTCGGACGACGGCTGCTCGCGGTCACGCACGCGACGAGCAGTCTGTGAAAACGCGACGACGGCATCGCGGAATTTTCTCGTGATCAATCTGTCCACCCCCAATAGACCCGGTCAGCGTAGCCGCTCGCGGTGGCGTTTGCTTGGCTCCGGTGAAAATCCGCCGCCCGATTGCCCCGACCCACGCCGTCCCCACCCCTCAGTGCTTCCTCCCGAGCCGGGCGACCACGGCCACCGCGTCGCGGCTGGGGCGGACCCGATGCACCCGGACGCCCCAGGTGCCGCGCTCGGCCAGCACCGTGGTCAGGGCCAGCGAGGCGTCGTCGCGCGCCTGAGCCGGGCGCGGTGCACCGTCCGGACCCGCCAGCAACGTGCCCAGGAACCCCTTGCGGGACACCCCGGCCAGCACCGGGAGGCCCAAAGCGTCCAGCGCCTCGAGGTGCTGCAGCAGCTGCCAGTTGTGCTCGCCGGTCTTGGCGAACCCGAAGCCGGGATCCAGCACGAGCCGGTCCTCGGCGATCCCCGCCGCCCGGCAGCGCTCGACCCGGGCAGCGAGCTCGGCGACGACGTCGGCCACCACGTCGGCGTACACGGCCCGGGTCTGCATGTCGCCGGCGTGACCCCGCCAGTGCATGCACACGTAGGCGACCCCGAGTCCGGCCACGGTGGTGAGCATCTCCGCCTCGGCCTGGCCGCCGGACACGTCGTTGACCAGAACGGCACCGGCGGCGACCGCCTCCCGGGCCACCCGCGGTCGCATGGTGTCGATGCTGATCACGGCCCCGGCCTCGGCGAGGGCCCGGACCACCGGCAGCACCCGCCGCAGCTCCTCGTCCACGTCCGTCCGCACCGCTCCGGGCCGGGTGGACTCCCCACCCACGTCGATCACGTCCGCGCCCTCGGCCAGCAGGTCGCGTCCGTGGGCGACCGCCGCCGCCGGGTCGAACCACCGGCCGCCGTCGGAGAACGAGTCCGGGGTGACGTTGAGGACGCCCATCACCAGGGTTCGGTCCAGCCGCGGCAGGCCTCGGACGTACCCCACGGCCCTCATGGCCGTCACCCTAGTGCGCGGCCCGCGGATCCCCCGTGCGCGCGGCCCGGGCCCGGCGGCACGGCGGCAGCCTCAGCCGCGGGCCATCATCAGGCTCATCGCCTCGGCGCGGGTGGCGGGGTTGCGGAAGTTGCCGCGGACGGCGCTGGTCACCGTCTTGGAGCCGGGCTTGCGGACCCCGCGCATGGTCATGCAGAGGTGCTCGCACTCCAGCACCACGATGGTGCCGCGGGGCTGCAGCACCCGGGTCAGGGCCTCGGCGACCTGGGTGGTCAGCCGCTCCTGGACCTGGGGGCGCTTGGCGAAGGTGTCGACCAGCCGGGCGAGCTTGCTGAGCCCGGTGATCTGGCCGCTGGCGTTCGGGATGTACCCGACGTGCGCCACCCCGGTGAACGGCACCAGGTGGTGCTCGCAGCAGCTCCACACCTCGATGTCCTTGACCAGCACCATCTCGTCGTGGCCGAGGTCGAACGTGGTGGCCAGCACGTCCTCGGGGTCCTGGCGCAGCCCCGCGAACATCTCCGCGTACGCCCGGGCGACCCGTTCCGGGGTGTCCTGCAGCCCGTCGCGGTCGGGGTCCTCGCCGATCCCGATCAGGATCTCGCGGACCGCGGCGACGATCCGCGGGTGGTCGAACGGACCAGCGGGTGCGGGCACCGCTGATCGGCTCGACCCGGGACCCGGCGCCGTCGGCGCGGATGCTCACCGGTAGTCGGGACCGGCCGGCGGCCAGCCCTGTCCGCCCGGCCGCGGCGGCTGGTCGCCGCCACCCGCCGGCGGCTGCCCGTACCCACCCGGGCCGGGCGGGGGCGGGTTCCAGCCGGGCTGACCCTGTCCCGGACCAGCCGGGCTGCGCACCACCCGGGAGACCCGGGGGAACCGCCTGGTGCCCGGGCGGCAGCGGTGCGCCGCCGACCGGCTGCTCCTGGCCCGGGGGCAGGCCCTGCGGGCCCTGCCCGTTGCCGTGCCCGTTCTGGCCGTTCTGACCGTGGCCGTTGTGCCCGTTCTGACCGTTGACCACCTTCGGCGGCGGCGGCGTGACCGGCGGGATGCTGGAGGGCACCCGGGAGTCGGAGCCGGTCCAGGCCGGGCGCTTGGGCCGCAGCCGCAGCGGCTGGAACACGGCCGCGACCTCGGCCCGGTCCAGGGTCTCCTTCTCGAACAGCGCGTTGACCAGGGCGTCGAGGACGTCGCGGTTCTCGGTCAGGATGTCGAACGCCTCCTGGTGGGCGTTGGCGATCAGCTTCGAGACCTCGTCGTCGACGATGGCGGCGACGTCCTCGGAGTAGTCCTTGCCGTGGCCGATGTCGCGACCCAGGAACGGCTCGGAGTCACCCGATCCCGAGCTTGACGGCGCCGATCCGCTCGGTCATGCCGTACTGGGTGACCATCGCCTTGGCCACGTTGGTGGCCTTCTCGATGTCGTTGCTGGCGCCGGTGGTCGGGTCGTGGAAGACCAGCTCCTCGGCCGCCCGGCCGCCCATCATGTACGCCAGCTGGTCGAGCAGCTCGGCGCGGGTGTTGGAGAACTTGTCCTGCTCCGGCAGCACCATCGTGTAGCCCAGGGCCCGGCCGCGCGGCAGGATCGTCACCTTCTGCACCGGGTCGGTGCCGGGCAGCGCCGCAGCGACCAGCGCGTGCCCGCCCTCGTGGTAGGCGGTGATCAGCTTGTCCCGCTGGCTCATCAGCCGGCTGCGCTTCTGCGGCCCGGCGATGACGCGGTCGATCGCCTCGTCCATGTGCTCGTTGGTGATCTGCCGGGAGTTCTGCCGGGCGGTCAGCAGCGCCGCCTCGTTCAGCACGTTGGCCAGGTCGGCACCGGTGAAGCCGGGCGTCCGCCGGGCCACACCCTCCAGGTCGACGTCGGGCGCCATCGGCTTGCCCTCGGCGTGCACCTTGAGGATCTGGAAGCGGCCCTTCAGGTCGGGCGCCTCGACCGGGATCTGCCGGTCGAAGCGGCCGGGGCGCAGCAGCGCCGGGTCCAGCACGTCGGGCCGGTTGGTGGCCGCGATCAGGATCACCCCGCCGCGGACGTCGAAGCCGTCCATCTCGACCAGCAGCTGGTTGAGGGTCTGCTCCCGCTCGTCGTGGCCGCCGCCCATGCCGGCCCCACGGTGCCGCCCGACGGCGTCGATCTCGTCGATGAAGACGATGGCCGGGGCGTTCTCCTTGGCCTGCTCGAACAGGTCGCGGACCCGGGACGCGCCGACCCCGACGAACATCTCGACGAAGTCCGAGCCGGAGATGGAGAAGAACGGCACGCCCGCCTCGCCGGCCACCGCCCGCGCGAGCAGCGTCTTGCCGGTCCCGGGCTGGCCGTAGAGCAGCACGCCCTTGGGGATCTTGGCCCCGACGGCCTGGAACTTCGCCGGCTCGGCCAGGAACTCCTTGATCTCCTCGAGCTCCTCGATGGCCTCGTCGCAGCCGGCCACGTCGCTGAACGTCGTCTTCGGCGTGTCCTTGTTGGCCACCTTCGCCTTGGACTTGCCGAACTGCATCACCCGGCTGCCGCCGCCCTGCACGGAGTTCAGCAGGAAGAAGAAGAGGACGCCGATGATGATGAACGGGATCAGGGTGCCCAGCAGCGAGGAGAAGAACCCCGGGGTCGGGTTCTGCCCGACCCAGCTGTCGAGGGTCTTGGCCTCGACCCGGGCGTTCAGCCGCTCGATCAGCGCCTGGCTCTGGGTGCCGACCCAGATGGCCTTGAACTTCTGCTGCGGGTCGGCCTTGGTGGTGACCCGGATCTCCTGCTCCTTGTCGATCAGCACGACCTCGCTCAGCGGGTCGTCGCCGTTGATCAGCGAGACCACCTGAGAGGTGGGAACCTGCTTGAAGCCCCCGCTCAGGCTGCCGCTGAAGTCGACCAGCAGGCCGATCGCGATGACCGCGAGAATGATCCACAGAATGGGTCCGCGGAGGATGCGCTTGAAGTTCATGACCTGCCTAGGAAGCGGGAGTCGAGACGACCCGGTACCCGCCTAGGCTACCGTCCGGTCGCAAGATGGCCCTAGTCAGCGCGGACGGGATCAGCTGTAGACGTGGGGCGCGAGGGTGCCCACGGAGGTCAGGTTCCGGTACTGGCCGTCGTAGTCCAGGCCGTAGCCGACGACGAACTCGTTCGGGATGTCGAAACCGACGTACGTGACGTCGACGGCATTCTTCGCCGCCTCCGGCTTGCGGAACGCGGTCATGATCTTCAGGCTGGCCGGGCCTCGGGACAACAGGTTGCTGACCAGGTAGGACAGGGTCAGGCCGGTGTCGATGATGTCCTCCACCACGAGCACGTCCATGCCGCTGATGTCGGTGTTGAGGTCCTTGAGGATCCGCACCACACCCGAGGACTGGGTGCCCGAGCCGTACGAGGAGATGGCCATCCAGTCCATCCGGCAGTGGCTCCGCAGCGCCCGGGACAGGTCGGCCATCACCATCACCGCGCCGTTCAGCACCCCCACCAACAGCAGGTCCTTGCCCTGGTAGTCGGCATCGATCTCGGCGGCCAGCTCAGCCATCCGGTCGGCGATCTGCTTCTTGGTGAACAGGACTCGGGACAGGTCAGCGGTGAGCTGTGCGTCATCCACGACGGCTAGCCTCCCACAGGCGTCAGGGCACGTGCGGCTCGGTCGGCTCCAGTCGGGCCCCCACCCTGCGGACCCGGAGCCCGCGGACCTCGACCCGGCGTTGACCGTGCCAGTTGGTGACCAGCTCATCGACCGCGGCCACCTGGTCGGCGGTGAGGTCCCGCGCGCCGCGGGCCTGCAGCCAGCGGCGGAGCACCCGGCCGCGGAGGGCAGCCGGCACGTCCGCCAGCCACCGGCAGTCCAGACCGGCCCGGTCGGCCCCCTCGGCGCGCTCGGACAGGTCGGCACGCTCGGGCCCGGGGTCGGACGTCCGGTTCGCCGACGCCGCCTCCGCCAGGTCGTCCAGCAGGTCGGCATCGAGGCGCGCCAGCCGGGCAGTGCGGGCCAGCGCCTCGGCCACCCCCGGCCCCAGCTCGGCCTCCAGGAGCGGCAGCACCCGGCTGCGGATGCGGGACCGGGTGTACGCCGGGTCGTCGTTGTGCGGGTCGCGCCAGGGTTCCAGTCCCGACTCGGTGCAGACCGCCGCGGTGACGGCGCGCGGCAGGTCGAGGAAGGGCCGGACGAGCCGGCCCCGCCGCCCGGCCATCCCGGCCAGGGACCGCAGTCCCGATCCGCGGACCAGACCGAGCAGCACCGACTCCGCCTGGTCGTCGAGGGTGTGCCCGAGCAGGATCGCGGCGTCCAGCTCCGTGGCCCGCTCGGCCAGCGCCGTGTACCGCGCGGTCCGGGCTGCCGCCTCCGGCCCGTTCCGGGCGGAGGTGTTCACCGCCGCCCGGCTCCGCTCGACGTCGAGGTAGCCCAGACCCTTCAGCTGGGCGACGGTCCGGGTGGCCACCGCGGCGGAGGTCGGCTGGAGGCCGTGGTCCACCACGACCGCGGCGTGGTGCCGACCCAGCCGGGAAGCGGCGTGTCGGACCGCCACCGCCAGCGCCAGCGAGTCCGGGCCACCCGAGCAGGCGACCAGCAGCGTGTGGTCGTCGGGGGTCAGGGCGGCGTGCACGGCCTGCACCGCCCGCAGGGTGGCCGGGCCCAGCGCGCGTCGGGCCACCGAGTGGACCCGACTCAGGCGCCGGCGGGCTCCGGGCGCACCCGGGCGAGCCATCGGGCGGGATCGGCGATCTCCTCTTTGCTGGGCAGTGTGTCCGGCGACGTCCAGACCGCGTTCAGCCCCGCCATCCCGACGGCCGCGATGACCTGCCGGCAGAAGCGGGCCCCGTCGCGGTACTGGCGCATCTTGGCGTCCAGGCCCAGCAGCCTGCGGATGATCTTGTCGAAGCCCTGCCCCTGGCGACGGATGTCGAACTTGCGCCGGATGGACACGATGGACCCGATCACGTCGGGCCCGACGCCGTCCATCACCACGTCCGCATGTCCCTCGAGCAGCGACATCACCGCGGTGATCTTGTCCACCGTCTCCCGTTGGGCCGGCGTCTGCACGAGGTCCACCACGGAGATCTCCTGGTTGGTGCGGGCGGCCTCGATCACCCGCTTGACCCCGTCGCGCAGCATCTGCGCGACAGCCGCCGAGTCGATGTCGGCGGAGGAGACGATCTGGCCGACCTGATCGTTCAAGTAGGAGCGCAGCCACGGCACCGCGGTGAACTGGACCCGGTGGGTCTCCTCGTGCAGGCACACCCAGAGCCGGAAGTCGCGGGGCACGATGTCGAGCTCCCGCTCCGCGGCGACGATGTTGGGTGCCACCAGCAGCAGCCGGCCACCGGCCCCGAGCCCGTCCGGCCCCGTCCCCGGGTAGAAGGGGTCGAACTGGCCCAGCACCTTGGGGGCCAGGTAGCTGAGCAGGGCCCCCACCTCGAGCCCGGTGACGCGGGCCCCGATGGCGACCAGGGCCGGGCTCTGGTCCTGCACCTTGGCCGCCGCTTTCGCGTTCAGCGGGGCGAGGACCTGCCGGAACCCGTCGATGTTGGCCTGGATCCACCGGGGGCGGTCCACCACCAGCACGGGCGCGGTGCCGCCGGCGGCGTCGAGCCCGGTCACGTCCTGGACGTAGGCCTCCGCCCGGGCCGCGCAGTCCCGCAGCTCCGCGACCGCCTCGGCCGCGCCGTCGCGGGAGATCTCCGGCCCAGGCTTCACCAGCTTGGTGGCCGTACCGAGCGCGACGCTCCAGTCGACCATCGAGGTTGTCATCCCCGAAGACTATGTGGCCGAACAGCCCCCGACCATGGGTGAGTCCCCTGAGGGTGTCACCCCAGCGCCGGGAAGATCGTTGCGCTGACGAAGGCCCAGGCGTCATCGGGGGTCATGGTGGTCTCGCCGTCGTCGACGGAGGCGATCACCACCACTGCCTGCCGTTCGGGGAACACCGCGATCAGCTGGCCGCCGTGCCCGCTGGCGGAGAAGGCCGGCTGGCCGCTCGGTGAGATCTGCAGCCACCACATCAGCCCGTACCCGCTGGACATCGCACTCGGTCGCAGACTCTCCTGGACCCAGGCCGCCGGCAGGATGCGCCGGCCGCGCCATTCCCCGTTGCCGAGGTACAGCTCGCCGAGCTTGACCATGTCGGCGGCCCGCAGGCGCAGCAGGCAGCAGCCGCTGTGCACGCCCAGCTTGTCGGTGCCCCAGCCGAACCCACCCCGCTCGTACGCCGTCGTGGTCGGGAGCTCGACCGGTGCTGAGAACGCATCCGTGGTGTCGATCTGCAGCGGGGTGAACAGCCTCTCGCGGGCGTAGGCCAGCACCGACCGCGGCCGCGGGCCGTCCGCCCGCCGGAGGGCGGCGGCCAGCGCCGCGGTGACCAGATGGGAGGCACTGCTGGAGTAGTCGAAGACCGCCCCCGGCGGGTTCACCAGCCCACGCTCCAGGACGAACCGGGTGGCGTCCGGCGCTCGGAACACGTCGTGGATGGTCGTGAACGGGGCGACCCCGTCCGGCGGGAAGCCGGCCGACATGTCCATCAGCTGTCGCAGCGTGATGGTCTGCATCTCGGCGGTCATCCGCGCCCGGTGCTCGGGCAGCAGCTCCGGGAGCCGCGCGTCCAGGCCCACTGATCAAGCCGTCGTCGATGGCGATCCCGACCAGGGCCGACGCGACGCTCTTGCTCACCGACCAGACGTGAAAGGCGTCGGTGGGCCGGGTCCCGTTGCGGTGCTCGGCCAGGACCGTCCGGCCGTCGACGCTGACCGAGACCGCGCCGATGGCGGCCAGCGAGACCGACCCGCCGGCGATGCCCTCGTCGACGATGCGCCGCAGCTCGCCCGGGTCGAGGGCCGACCGGGCCGGGCTGGTGGTCGTCGACGGGGTGGGCGCCGGGTCGGTGACCGGGCCACAGGCCGACAGGGCGACCAAGGCCACCACGAGGACCGGCACCAGAGCCGGGGCGAGGCCGCCCGGACGCCTCGCCACCGACCGCCAGGTCATGAGGCCCAACCTACGTCGAATGCACCTGTCCTCCAGCAGACGGAGCAACCGGGGGCTCAGCGACAACCGCAGCCGCCGAGCGCGGCGGACACCTTGTCCAGCCACACCTTCGCCCCGAAGTCGCTCTGAGCGTCGTTGACCAGAAAGGCGTACACGAACATCTCGCCGTCGGTGGTCCGCACGAAACCGGCCAGGGAGTGCACCTTGTTGAGCGTCCCGGTCTTGCCGCGCACCAGGCCGCGGGCCGCCAGGGTGTCGTCGTCGGAGTACTTCGAGCGCAGGCTGCCCTCGACCCCGGCGACCGGCAGCCCCGTGATCAGGGCCCGTAGCTCGGGGTGCTTGGCCTGGGCGGCCAGCCGGAGCAGCTTCACCATGGTGGTGGCCGGCACCTTGGTCTGTCGCGCCAACCCACTGCCGTCGCTGGTGGCCAGACCCTTCCGCCAGACG
The DNA here is from genome assembly GCA_963832435.1 of uncultured Actinomycetota bacterium. GTDB lineage: Bacteria > Actinomycetota > Actinomycetes > Propionibacteriales > Propionibacteriaceae > Microlunatus. The sequence continues at coordinate 174,157 of CAWHTY010000009.1, read as the reverse complement.
CCGAGCTTGGTGAGCTGCTCGTGCACGGTGCGCTGAGCGGCGGTGATCGAGCCGGGGCGGCGCGCGGCCACCGCGGCCTGGCGGAACATCACCTCGGCCGCGTCGTTGTCGCTCACCAGCAGCAGCTGCTCGACGACCCGTTCCACCGGCATGGACCGAACGGCGGCGAGCTGGGCCGCACCCTTGGCGGCCTTGGCCGGCTTGACCGCGGACACCGTGATGCCCTGTCCGCGCAGGGCGGACACGAAGACCCGGGCCGCCTGGCCCGCGGGGTCGGAGACCCGGGGTCCGGGCGAGCCGGCCAACCGGCCCTCGTTCACCCAGAGCGCGGACGTCGCCGTCACCTGGTCGGCGTAGCCGGCGGGCCAGACTGGGTTCCACGCCGGTCCACTGAACAGCGACGCGTCGTAGCCGACGGCGACCTTCCGCTGCTTCTTGCTCTTCAGAGCCTTCGCCGTCGACACCGCGAGGTCGGCCACGCTCGCGCGCTCCGGATACTGGCTGCGGGCGGTCCGGGCTGCCAAGTACGGGTCACCGCCGCCGACCAGCACGACGCTGCCGGGCTTGGCCTGGACCACCCGAGTGGTGAAGCGGTGCTCGGGGCCGAGCAACGACAACACGGCCGCCGAGGTCAGCAGCTTGTTGGTCGATGCCGGGATCAGCGGGGTGCCGGCGCCGCGGTCGTAGAGGAGCTTGCCGCTGCCGATGTCGACCACCGCGGCGCTGACCCGGCCCCTGCCGTTGCCCATCGGGACCTTGTTCAGCCGCCGGGCCACCTTCTTGGCCGACACCGGGTCGCGCGGGGTCGCCGGCTTCAGCACGGGCGCCAGGGAACCGGCGGGTCCGGGACCCTGGGGTGACGGGCTGGGATGAGGGACTGGAGGAGGGTGCGGGGGTCCGCGGGGTCGCCGACGGGGTGGTCTGCTGCCGCCGCGGCGTGGCGGGGGAGTCGAGGGCGCCCGGGGGCAGCGTGGACGCGCCGCCGTCGCTGAGCAGCCCGGTCACGTAGAGCGTGGTCCGCGCGGCCTGGGCGAAGAAGCCCGTGAACAGGCCTGCCACCAGCCCGGCGGCCACGAGTAGGGTGACCACCGCAACGGCCAGCCGCCTGAGACTCACCTGCTCACCACCGCTCCCCCACCACTAGGCTCAGGCTCTGCCGGTCGCATCAATTGGCCCGGCCCGAAGCAGTTTCCCATCTTAAGGAGGCCTCGTGACCGCACCGAACGCCGAAACGAGCGTCAAGCCGCTGAGCGGCCTCACCTTCGACGTCACGGTCGAGATCCCGAAGGGCAACAAGAACAAGTACGAGGTGGACCACGCCACCGGTCGGATCCGGCTGGACCGCACGCTGTTCACCTCCACGGCGTACCCGGCGGACTACGGGTTCATCGAGGGCACACTCGGTCAGGACGGCGACCCGCTGGACGCCCTCGTGCTGGTGTCGGAGCCGACCTTCCCGGGCTGCCTGATCGAGTGCCGTGCGGTCGGCATGTTCCGGATGCGGGACGAGGCCGGGGGCGACGACAAGGTGCTGTGTGTGCCGTCCAACGACGTCCGGCGCGACCACCTGCGCGACCTGACCAACGTGCGGGAGTACCTGCTGCTGGAGATCGAGCACTTCTTCACCGTCTACAAGGACCTCGAGCCCGGCAAGTCGGTCGAGGGTGCGACCTGGACGGGCGTGGAGGAGGCCGAGGATGAGGTCCGGGCCAGCTTCGAGCGGGCCAAGGAACACGGCTTCTGAGCGGTGGCGGGTCCAGGGTCTGAGAAGTCGACCGGATCCCCTGCCCGTCTCCTAGTATCCCGACATGCCTGCTAGGGAATCGGCGCCGGACGTCGTCATCGTCGGCGCCCCGAAGGCCGGCACCAGCGCCCTGCACGCGGCGCTGGCCTGCCATCCGCAGGTGTACGCGTCGCCGGTCAAGGAACCCAAGTACTTCATGTGCACCGACGCACCGCCGCCGGCGTACCGGGGTCCGGGCGACGCGCACAGCCAGCAGGAGTGGGTCTGGCGCCGCGAGGACTACGCCGCGTTGTTCGCCGGCGCCCCGGTGGGCTCGGTGCGGCTGGAGAGCACGCCGTTCTACCTGTATCTGCCGCACGCCCGGCAACGGATCGCCGACGAGCTCCCCCAGGCCCGGTTCGTGGCCATCGTCCGCGACCCGGTCGACCGGGCGTACTCCAACTGGATGCACCTGTGGGTCGACGGGCTCGAACCCGAGGCGGACTTCGCCCGGGCCTGGCGGGCCGAGGACCAGCGGGTGGCGGCCGGCTGGGCGCCGTTCTGGCACTACCGGCGCCTGGGCCGGTACGGAGAGCAGCTCGCCGACCTGATCGGACGGGTCGGTCGCGAGCGGGTGCTGGTGCTCCGCTACCGGGAGCTCGTCTCCGACCCGGCGGCGACCCTGGCCCGGGTCAGCCGGTTCCTGGACATCGCCCCCGACGGTGTGACCGCCATCCCGCCCGACAACTCGCGCCGGTTCGTCAAGCCGGGGTTGCGCTCCGACCTGGTCGGCCGGGTGATCCGGGCGGGCGCGGTCGCCGGAGCGTACGCACCGCCGCGGGTCTGGCGGGAGGCGATCCGGCCGTTGCTCGCCCTCCGGCGGATCGGTGGGCCCGACCGGCGGCCGCGGCTGGCCGAGGAGGTCCGTACCGAGCTGGTCCGGGACTGCCTGGACGACATCACCGTGTTGGAGGAGGTCCTCGGCGAGTCGTTCGCCGACTGGCGCTCCAGCAGCGGACGCGGGTCGTTCCGGGAGCGCCAGGCCCAGTCCTGAGCCAGGCCGGTCAGGTCAGGTCAGGTCAGAGAGGTCATCAGGTCGTGCGACCCGTCGGCCCGCGCCGCCTCGAAGTAGAAGCGGATCCGGCCGTCCGGGAGCGGGACGGCGCTGACGTAGCGCAGCGCTCGGTCGCCCTCGGGCGAGGACGCCACCGGGTCCTGGCCCATCGGCTCCAGCCGCCCGTCGACCTCCCGCGCCAGCCCAGTGCGCTCGAACCAGTTGTCGCCGGCGGTCGGCCGGCCGTCGTACAGCACGACCAGGGGATCGGCCTGCAGGACCGCGGTCACCCGGGCGCCGCGGGCATCCCAGCTGCCCGGGGTGCCGCGCAGCACCTCGCCCCGGTCGGTCCAGACCAGACCGTCGGCGCTGGTCGCGTACGAGGTGCTCATCCGGTCCTCGTGGCCCTGGTCGGCCAGCGGGTGCCGACACACCCACATCTCCCAACGTCCGTCGGTGCAGGTGATCACCGGGTCTTTGACGGCGACGTCCGGGCCGCCCGGCAGCACCACCGCGCGGCGGCCGCAGGGCAGGTCGGCCGGCTGGTCGGCGTCGAGCGCTTCGATCCACCAGTGTTTGGAGGCCGGCGTGGCGCAGCTCAGGTAGAGCCGCCAGCCGCCGTCGGGCCGGGGCAGCAGCACCGGCCGCTCGAACGACGCCGCGCCGAAGGTGTCACGCCCGACCTCGCAGACCTGCTCGAAGGCCAGCCCGTCCGTGGAGCGGGCCACGACCACACTGACGCCACGGCCCTCCCAGAGCGGCCGTCGGACCCGGTAGGCCAGCCAGAAAGCACCGTCGTGGTGGACGACGCTGGCCGCGCCGGCCCAGTTCCCCGGACCGCGGCCCGGGGCCGGAACCACCACCGTCGCGCCGTCGAACTGCGGCACCTGGAGGTCGGTCTCGATGGTCACGACCCCAAAGATAGGTGATCGACCAGCCCCGGGCGCGTCGTTTCACCTAGCAAGCCAGTAGGGATCATGGGGAACCGCTCCTCCGCGGCCGGCTGAGGCGCCCGCGACCCGCCCCGACCCTCGTAGGGTGAGGGCCGTGCGCGACCACCTCTTGCTGGTGGCCCCGGCGGCGAACCGGGTCTACGCCGCCGAGTCCCCGCGGCTGGCGGCCGCCGAGCTGACCATCCTCCTCGGCCTCCTCGGCGCCGAGCAGGCCACCGTAGAGACCACCTCGGTGGCCGGGGTCGACTATCTCCGGATCGCCGCCGCCGACCTGGACGAGCGGCAGCGGGCCGCGGTCGGGCGAGCGTCGGTGGGCCTGGCACTGTTCCGGCGGTCCCAGGGTTTGCTCGAGCCCGTGCCGCTCCGGGCCGGCGACCTGCTCGACGACGACCTGGTGACCATCCCCAAGTACTCCGGCAAGACCAACGAGCTGTTCACCCGCCTGCTGCTCAACGTCACCGTCGCCTCGGCCCGGCGCGAGCTCGCCGCCGACGCGGTGGTGCTGGACCCGATGTGCGGCCGCGGCACCACCCTGAGCACGGCGCTGCGGGCCGGGTACGACGCCGCCGGGGTCGAGGCCGACGCGGCGGCGGTCGAGTCCTACGCCACGTTCCTGCGGACCTACCTGCGGCGCAAGCAGCTCAAGCACACTGTCGACATCGCGCCGGTCCGCCGGGAGGGTCGCAGTCTGGGTCGGCGGCTGGACGTCCAGGTCACCCCGCGGGGCGGCGGCCGGACCTTGCGAGTCACCGTCTTCACCGGCGACACCCGCCAGTCCGCCGCCCTGTTCGGCAAGCGGCGGTTCGACGTCGTGGTCACCGACGCCCCGTACGGGGTGGTGCACGGCAGCCGGACCGGCGGCGGGCGCGACCGCTCGGCCCGCCGGCTGCTGGCGGAGGCGCTCGGTGTCTGGGCCGGTCAGCTCAAGACCGGCGGCGCGCTCGGCCTGTCCTGGAACACCTACACCGCGACCCGGGCGGAGCTGAGCGCGTTCGCCCGCGACGCCGGGCTGCGGGTGCTCGACGCGCCGCCCTACCTCCAGCTGGCCCACCGGGTCGACGCCGGCATCCACCGCGACGTCCTGGTCGCGGTGAAGGACGCGGCCGGCTGACGACCGATCCCAGACGATCCCTCGACCGATCCGACGCCGATCCGCGGCCGATCCGACGGCCGGCGGTACGGTGCTGGTCATGGCGCTTGCGTCGCGACCGGCCACCGTGGAGGACGTGCACGAGGTGGCCCGCGCCCTGCCGTACGTCACCGTGCAGCGCGACGGGACTGCCCACCCGGTCTACCAGGTCGGCGCCAAGAGCTTCGTGTTCTTCCGGACTCCTCGCCCTGACGCGGTCGACCCGGAGACCGGCGAACGCTACCCGGACGTGATCGTCCTCTGGGTGGCCGACGAGTCCGACAAGCAGGCGCTCGTGCAGGACCCGACCTCCCCCTGTTTCACGACCGCGCACTTCGACGGTCACCCGTCGGTCCTGGTCCGGACCGCTCGTCTGGGCGAGCTGACCGTGGAGGAGGTGACCGAGCTGGTCACCGATGCCTGGCTGGCCCGGGCGTCCCCGCGCCGTCGGGACGCGTGGCTGGCGGAACACCCCGCCACGTGACCGCGCCCCGGCTCGATCGTCGGATCGACCCCGGGGCGCGGCGCGGGAACGACGCTTACCGCTGCAGCTCGTGGCTGAGGTCGGTGAGCTCGTCCCCGCCGGCCATCTGCCGGGTGAGCTCGTCGAGGGCGACCTCGGAGCGCTTCTTGTCCAGCACGGCCTGACCCAGCTTCAGGATGATGAAGTGGTTGCCGACCAGGTAGGCGTGGTGCGGGTTGTGGGTGATGAACACCACGCCGAGGCCGGCGTCACGGGCCGCCGCGGGGTACTTCAGCACGACACCGGACTGCTTGACGCCGAGCGCGGCTGTGGGCTCGTCCAAGATCAGCACCCGGGCCCCGAAGTGGACCGCCCGGGCGATGGCCACGCACCGGCCCGGCCCCCGGACAGGGTCCCGATGGGCTGGTCGATGTCCTTGGCCACGATGCCCATCTTGCGGAGCTCCTCGTCGGCGATCCGCTTCATGTCCCGGGTCGCAACCTTGGCCGAGTTCCCGAGGTTCGTCATAGTTTGTTCTAACTTTCTTACTTGCTCGTGATCGTCCGGTGATCGAGTCGATTCGCTACAGTCCCGGGGTGGCCGCCGACCTCACCGCCCGGACCCTCCTGCTGCTGCGGCACTGCCGCCCCGAGGATGCGACCCCGGGCGGCCACGACATCGACCGTCCGCTGACCGCGGCGGGACACGCCCAGGCCCAGGCGGTCGGGGACCATCTCCGGTCACAGCGGCTCGCGGTCGACCACGTGCTGTGCTCGCCCGCGGTCCGGACCCGCCAGACGCTGGCCGACCTGGACCTGGACGCCGACGTAGACGTGCAGCTGCCCGAGCAGCTCTACAACGCCGGCGGGGACACCATCGTGGAGCTGATCCGGGAGCTGCCGGATGCGGCTCGGGTGGCCCTCGTGCTGGGCCACGCACCCGGGCTGCCGGCCGTCGCGTACGACCTGGCTGACCCCACCACCTCGGCCCCCGACGCCGCGGCGCTCATCGAGAGCCGCTTCCCGGCCGGGACCCTGGCGGTGCTCCGCGTGGACGGCGCGTGGGCCGACCTGGCCGCGGTGTCGCTGGTGGCCGTCCGGCTCCCCTGACCCGCTTCGAGACGGCGGCGGGCCCTCGAGACACCAGTAGGCTGACTGGTATGACGATGACCCACGCCGCGACCCCGGCGGCCGGTGGCGACAGCGCGGCGGCCGACCGCTTCGCGGCGATGGTCGCGGCCGACGAGCGCATCGAGCCCCGGGACTGGATGCCGGAGGGCTACCGGCAGACCCTGGTCCGGCAGATCGCGCAGCACGCCCACTCCGAGATCATCGGGATGCAGCCGGAAGGCGAGTGGATCACCCGCGCACCGAGCCTGCGCCGCAAGGCGATCCTGCTGGCCAAGGTGCAGGACGAGGCCGGGCACGGGCTGTACCTGTACGGGGCCGCCGAGACCCTCGGCGTGGACCGGGCGGACCTGCTCGAGCGGCTGCACACCGGTCGGCAGAAGTACTCCTCCATCTTCAACTACCCCACGCTGACCTGGGCGGACATGGGGACCATCGGGTGGCTGGTGGACGGAGCCGCGATCGTCAACCAGGTGCCGCTGTGCCGGTGCTCCTACGGCCCGTACGCCCGGGCCATGACCCGGATCTGCAAGGAGGAGTCCTTCCACCAGCGACAGGGGTTCGAGATCCTGCACACCCTGTCCCAGGGGACGGCTGCCCAGCGGGAGATGCTCCAGGACGCCGTCGACCGCTGGTGGTGGCCGAGCCTGATGATGTTCGGACCGCCGGACGCCGACTCGACGCACAGCGCCCGGTCGATGGCCTGGGGGATCAAGCGGCACGGCAACGACGAGCTGCGCCAGCGCTTCGTCGACATGACGGTGCCGCAGGCGGAGGTGCTGGGGGTCCGGCTGCCCGACCCCGAGCTGCGGTTCGTGGACGGCCACTGGCGACACGGGCCGATCGACTTCTCCGAGCTGGCCGCGGTGATCGCCGGCGACGGGCCCTGCAACCGGGAGCGGATCGCCCACCGGGTCCGCGCCCACACCGAGGGGGCCTGGGTCCGAGAGGCCGCGACGGCGTACGCGGCGAAGCGCGCGGGTCAGAGAGCCGGTGGTCCGACGCACAACCAGCACCCGGCACGGCCGCCGGACCGGGCGGCGCCGACGTGACCTCCGAGGACTGGCCGTTGTGGGAGGTGTTCGTCCGCCCCCGGCGGGGCCTGGCCCACGGACACGTCGGCTCGTTGCATGCGCCCGACGCGGAGCTGGCCCTGCAGAACGCCCGCGACCTCTATACGCGGCGGAACGAGGGCGTCAGCATCTGGGTGGTGCCCTCGGCGGCCGTCACGGCATCCAGCCCGGACGAGCGCGACAGCTTCTTCGACCCGGCTGCCGACAAGGCGTACCGGCACCCCACCTTCTACCTGGTGCCGGAGGAGGCCCGGCACCTGTGAGCGGCGCGGGAGGAGGCGACCTGGCCGGCTATACGCTCGCGCTGGGCGACGACGCCCTCGTCCTGTCGCAGCGCTGCGCGGAATGGGTCACCAACGCCCCCGAGCTCGAGGAGGACGTCGCGCTGGCCAACCTCGGGCTGGACCTGCTCGGCCAGGCCCGGATGCTGCTCGAGCTCGCCGGTCAGCCCATCGGCCGGACCGCCGACGACCTGGCGTACCTCCGCGACCCCCCGGAGTTCCGCAACGCCGTCCTCTGCGAGCTGGAGAACGGCGACTTCGCCGTCACGATGGCCCGGCTGCTGGCGTTCTCGACCTACCAGGGCGCTCTGTACGGGGCCCTGAGCCGGTCGAGTGACCCCACGCTGGCCGGGATCGCCGCGAAGGCGGTCAAGGAGGTCGCCTACCACCGCCGGCACGCGCGGGCCTGGGTCGTCCGGCTGGGTGACGGAACGGCGGAGTCCACCCGCCGGATGCAGGCCGGCGTGGAGCGGGTGTGGCCGTACCTGGGCGAGCTCTTCGACGACGGCTGGCTGGACCCCGCGCTGGTCGCCAGCGGTGTCGCGCCGTGGCCGAGCTCCGCCCGGGACAGCGTGCTCACCACGTTGGCGGGCGACCTGGCCGAGGCCGGGGTCCGGCTGCCGGCCGGCGCGGCTGCGCCGACGGCCGGACGCCACGGCCGGCACGGCCCGGAGCTCGCCGCGCTGCTGGCCGAGCTGCAGCAGGTGGCCCGCGCGCACCCCGGGGCGACCTGGTGAGGCCCGTGGACACGGGCGCCGCCGCGGGACCCGACCCGGGCGCAGACCCGACCGCCCGGAGTCCGGCGGAGCAACGGGCCTGGGCGGCCGCTGCTGCGGTGCTGGACCCCGAGCTGCCCGTGGTCGGCCTCGCGGACCTGGGCATCCTGCGGTCGGTGACCGTCGAAGGACGGCGCGGTGGTGGTGGAGATCACCCCGACCTACTCGGGCTGTCCGGCCCTGGAGACGATCACTGTCGACGTCGAGGCGGCGGTCCGGGGCGCCGGCTTCGGCGACGTGCTCGTGCGCCGCGTGCTGAGCCCCCCCTGGTCGACCGACGACATCACCGACCGCGGCCGGGCCCAGCTCGCGGCCCACGGCATCGCCCCGCCGAGCGGAGTTCGCGGTCCCGTCGGCGGGGGTCCCGGCCAGGGTCCGGTGGAGGTGCGGCTGACCGTCCGCTGCCCGCACTGCGGTTCACCGGACACCGAGGAGACCAGCCACTTCGCAGCCACAGCCTGTACGGCCCTGTGGCGGTGCCGGACCTGCGCGGAGCCGTTCGAGCACGTCAAGCCGCTGTGACGGGGCGCCTGTCGGCCGCCCGGGCCTTCCACCCGCTGGTGGTCAGCGATCTCCGCCCGCTCACCGAGGACTCGAGGGCCATCACCCTCGCGATCCCCGACGCGCTCGCCGCGGCGTACCGCTTCTCGGCCGGGCAGCACCTCACGTTCGCCCACCCCACGCCGGACGGCGAGGTGCGCCGCACCTTCTCCATCTGTACCGCACCCGGCAGCGGCGAGCTGACCGTCGGGGTCAAGCTGCTACCGGACGGGGTGTTCTCCGGCCACGTCCGCGACCGGCTTCGGATCGGTGACACGCTCCAGGTGCTGACCCCGGCGGGGCGGTTCGGCACGCGCTCCCCCGCCGACGGTCGGCGGACCTCGGTGGGGATCGTGGCCGGCAGCGGCGTCACCCCGGTGCTGTCGGTGATGGCCGACCTGCTGGGCACCCAGCCCCGGGCCCGGTTCGTGCTGGTGTACGGGAATCGGTCGGCGTCTTCGGTGATGTTCGCCGACGAACTGGCCGACCTGAAGGACCGCTGGCTGGACCGGCTGGAGATCCACCATGTGCTCAGTGGCGAGGCGCCGGGGATCCCCCTGGCCACCGGTCGGATCGAGGAAGCCACCCTGCGGGCCGTCTTGGCCCAGCACCCTCCGGACACAGTTCGGGACTGGTACCTGTGCGGCCCCCTCGGCCTGGTGCAGAGCAGCGAGCAGCTGCTGCTGAGCGTGGGCGTCAACCGTGCCCGGGTGCACCACGAGGTGTTCTTCACCGGCCAGCCGCTGTCCCGACCGGCGCCGCGCAGTGGGGGCTCGGACCACCGGACCGTGACCGTGCGGCTCAACGGCCGGACCACGACCGTGGCCATGGCCGGCCACGGCTCCATCCTCGATGCGGTCCTCACCCACCGCCCCGATGCCCCGTACGCCTGTCGAGGGGGCGTCTGTGGGACCTGCCGGGTCCGGCTGCTGGAGGGTGCCGTGGAGATGGCGCAGAACTACGCACTGGACCCGGTCGACACCGACAGCGGGTTCCGTCTCGCATGTCAATCCACACCGCTCACATCCCATGTGGCGTTGGATTTTGACGCCTGATCACGTCGTCCGCGACGTCCCTCGAAACGCCAAATGTCACAATTCCATATACAGCCGTCCCTCAGACGAATCTGCGCTAACGTAAGCAGCGCCTGATAGGAACCGGGGGGCGTATCAGGGCGGAGATTCTCCTCTCCTACATCCCACCGAGCAGGTACGGCCTGGGGAAGGCAGCCGGCTCGGGGTTCTATCTCGATGCGGGACCTCGTCGGGGGACGACGGGGCAGGGGAATCGCGGGGGAGTCAAGGGGATGGCTGTGCCAGAAGGCTTGCTGTACGCGCCCACACACGTCAACGCCGAGTTGGAACCGCGTCACCGCTCGCTCGGCACGACCTCGATCACCAGGTCGCAGTCCATCCTCCCGCCCCCGGCCGAGGTCCTCGACGAGGACGTGTCGCCGACGATCCGCACCCTGGACCTCATCCACCCGCACGCACCGCTCGGCTGGCCGGATGATCTTGAACAGGACGCTCGCACGAGTGCTGCGGAGCCGATGGAGGCCGAGCGCGTCTCCGCCCACCAGCGCTTCGCGGCCTGGAGCCGCCGCTACGTCCTGCGCACGGTGCTGGCCGACGCGCTCGTCGGCGCCGCGGCCGTGGCCGCCCCGTCCTTCTTCAGCAACAGCATCGGCGGCTGGCTGCAGGTCGGTCTCGCGCTGCTGGGTCTCATCGCCTGGCCGGCGGCGATCGGCCTCGCCCGCGGCTACCGGCGGAGCAGTGTCGGCGTCGGCACCGAGGAGCTGCGCTCAGTGCTCCGGGCCGGGGTCGCCGTCGTCACCATCGGGGCTTTCCCAGCCGGCCTGTTGCAGCAGCAGGCCCTGCTCAAGCTGGCCGTGGTGGCCGCGCCGTTCGCGGTGCTGCTGAGCCTCACCGTCCGCTTCGCGTTCCGCAAGATCCTGCACGCCCAGCAGGCCCAGGGTCGCAGCGTCCGCAACGTGGTGGTGGTGGGCGGGGTCGGGGCTGTGACCCACCTGACCGCGCGTCTCGCCCGGGAGACCCACGGCGGCATGAAGGTCCTCGGCGCCTGCGTGCCGGCCAACGAGCGGCCGCGGGCGGCCGGGCTGGGTGTGCCGGTGCTCGGCGACCTGGAGGACGTCGCCTCGGTGGTCCGGACCCTCGGGTGCGACGGGGTGGCCGTCACCAGCGACGACGCCACCCGGGACGACTACCTGCGCAGGCTGGCCTGGTCGCTGGAGGGCAGCGGCGCCGAGCTGCTGGTCGACCCCGGTCTGGTCGAGGTCGCCGGCCCCCGGATGCACATCCGTCCGTTGATGGGGTTCCCGCTCCTGCACGTCGAGGAGCCGCACTTCACCGGCTGGCGGCGGCTCGTCAAGCGCACCGCCGACGTGGTCATCACCACCGCCGGCCTGCTGGTGATCTCCCCCGTGCTGATGACGATCGCGTTGGCCATCAAGCTGCAGGACGGCGGCCCCATCATCTTCCGGCAGACCCGGGTGGGCCGCGGCGGCGAGCCGTTCACCATGTGGAAGTTCCGGTCGATGGTGATCGACGCCGAAGCGCGCAAGGCCGCGCTGATGACCGTCAACCAGGGCAAGGGTGGGCTGTTCAAGCTGGACCACGACCCGCGCATCACCCGGCTGGGCAAGTTCCTCCGCGACTTCTCCTTGGACGAGCTGCCGCAGCTGTTCAACGTGCTTCGGGGCAACATGTCGCTGGTGGGCCCGCGGCCACACCTGGCGGTGGAGCTGGCCCAGATGCCCAGCGAGGCGAGCCGCCGTTCACTGGTGACCCCGGGGCTGACCGGCCTGTGGCAGGTCAGCGGGCGCTCCGACCTCGAGGGTGATGACGCCATCCGGCTTGACCTGCGCTACGTCGAGAACTGGTCTCTCTCCCTGGATCTCCATATCCTGTGGAAGACCGCGTCGGCCGTATTGGCCAAGCGCGGTGCGCGCTAGGAGCCCTGCATGAACCGGATCGCACGGTCGGAGATAGACGCGGCGATCCCGGCGGCACGACGGATTCTCCTAGCCATGCTCTGGCTGGCTTTCCTCGCCGCGTCCCTGACCGCGGCACCACAGACAGCCGAGGCAGCGTGCACGGGTAACGCCGTCGTCTGCGAGAACCAGCTACCCGGGACGCCGGCCAGCGAGTGGGACGTCAACGGCGTGGGCGATGCGACCATCCAGGGCTTCGCCACCCAGATCAGCGTCAACGCCGGAGCCCAGATCCAGTTCAAGATCGACACCGCGGCCAGCGCGTACTCGATCAAGATCTATCGGCTCGGCTACTACCAAGGCGACGGGGCGAGGGAGGTCGCGACCGTGTCGCCGTCAGTGTCCCTGCCCCAGAACCAGCCGGCCTGCGCCACCGATGCCGATACCGAGATCTACGACTGCGGCACCTGGGCGGTCTCCGCGTCCTGGAGCGTGCCCAGCGCAGCCGTCTCCGGCGTCTACATCGCCCGTCTGATCCGGTCGGACACCGGTGGCAGCTCGCACATCCCGTTCATCGTGCGCAACGACGGCAACCAGTCGAAAGTCCTCTTCCAGACCTCCGACACCACCTGGCAGGCCTACAACACCTACGGAGACTCCGACTTCTATCAGGGACGGGCGCGCGACCGGGCCTACAAGGTCAGCTACAACCGGCCGTTCAACACCCGCGGCCTCTCGTACGGACGAGACTTCCTGTTCAGCAACGAGTACCCGATGATCCGCTTCCTGGAGCAGAACGGGTACGACGTCAGCTACGTGTCAGGCCTGGACACCAGCGTCGACGCCGACCTGGTCAAGGCACACCAGACCTTCGTGTCGGTCGGGCACGACGAGTACTGGTCCCTGGCGCAGCGGACGAACGTGACGGCGGCGCGGGACTCCGGCACCAACCTGGCGTTCTTCTCCGGCAACGACGTCTACTGGAGGACCCGGTGGGAGCCGTCCCAGGACGGGACCAGCACGCCGAACCGGACACTCGTCTGCTACAAGGACACCTGGGCCGAGACCCGCATCGATCCGGTGACGCCGACCTCGACCTGGCGCGATCCGCGGTTCGGGGACCTCGGTTTCGGCCCGGAGAACTCGTTGATCGGCACCCAGTACCAATCCAACTCCGTCGACCTCGCCGTCAAAGTGGACGCCGCCGAAGGCAGGTTCCGCCTGTGGCGGGACACCAGTCTCGCCTCCCAATCTGCCGGCGACACCGCCACGCTGGCACGCCCACACGATCGGCTACGAGTCCAACGAGGACATCGACAACGGGAGTCGTCCGGCCGGGCTCGATCCGCCTGTCGACCACGACCGGTCCGACACCGGAGTACCTGACCGACTACGGCGGTCGGGGCAGCGTGGTCCCCGGAACCACCACCCATCACCTCACCACATACCGGGCCAGCAGTGGCGCTCTCGTCTTTTCCGCCGGCAGTGTCCAGTGGGCCTGGGGACTGGACGCCTATCACGACGGGGTGGACCCCCAGCCGGCCGACGCCCGGATGCGCCAGGCCACGGCCAATCTCCTCGCTGACATGGGTGCGCTCCCCGAGACCACGGCGGCTGATCTGACCAGCCCGACGAAGTCCACCGACACGGCCGCGCCGGCGGCGGTCATCACCGCGCCGAACGCCGGCTCGAACCTGGCGGCGGGCGACCTCATCACCGTCGAGGGCACCGCCACCGATGCGGGCGGCGGCCGGGTCGCGGCCGTGGAAGTGTCGGTGGACGGTGGCGCGACGTTCCATCCGGCGACGGGTCGCGAGACCTTCAGCTACACCGGTGTGCTGACCGGCACCGGTCCCAGCGCCATCCAGGCCCGAGCAGTGGACGACTCGGCCAATCTGCAGGCGTCGCCGACCAGGCTCCCGGTCACGGCGGCCTGCCCCTGCTCGATCTTCGGCGCCCTCACCCCGACCAACCCAACCACTGCCGACGGGTCGGCGACGACGCTGGGCACCCGCTTCACCTCCGCCGCTGACGGTTTCATCACCGGGATCAGGTTCTACAAGGGCGACGGCAACGGCGGTACGCACACAGGCACCCTCTACGCCGCGGATGGGCAGGCGCTCGCCACCGCCCGGTTCGTCAGCGAGACCGCCAGCGGGTGGCAGACGGTGAACTTCTCCAGCGCCGTTCCGGTGACGGCCGGAACTCCCTACGTGGCGGCGTACCTCGCTCCGGCCGGTCACTACGCGGCGGACACCGGGTTCTTCGGCTACCGCGGATTCTCGTCGGGTCGGCTGACCGCGCCGGGCGGCACCAGCAATCCCAACGGCGTCTTCGCCAACGGGGACAGCTTCCCTCAGAGCACCTACAAGCAGACGAACTACTACGTCGACGCGGTGTTCAACGAGACCGACACCACCCCGCTGACGGTGACCGATCCTCGCCCCCTCGGCGACTCGAGCTCGGTGGCCCTGGGCGCGGTGATCCGTGGAACCTTCTCCCGGACCGCCGATCCGTCCACCGTGACGATGTCGGTTCTCGACGGGGACGGCCGGCCGGTGCGCGGGAACGTGGCCTACAACGCCACGAGCAAGGCCGCGACGTTCACACCCGACCAGCCACTGGCGCCGAGCACCGGGTACACGGTGACGCTCACCGCGACGTCGACCAGCGGGGTCGGGATGGCGGCGCCGTACCAGTGGAGCTTCACCACGGCGGCGCCCGACGCCGTGCCGGGGGTCTGCCCGTGCACCCTGTTCGACGACTCGGACGCACCCCCCAGAGCTCCGGAGTCGGACGCGTCGCGCACGCAGGTGGGCGTCGCCTTCACCAGCACGACCGCCGGCGCCATCACCGGAATCCGCTTCTACAAGGGCCCGGGGAACGACGGACCGCACACAGTCAGCCTATGGTCGGGAACCACCGAGCTGGCCTCGGCGACGCCGGCCACGGAGAGCTCCGCCGGTTGGCAATCCGCGAGCTTCGCCAGCCCGGTGGCGATCGACGCCGGCAAGACCTACGTGGCTTCGTACCTAGCGCCGAGCGGGCACTACTCGGCCGAGCCCGGAGGGCTGGCCGACAAGATCACGAGAGCACCACTGGCCACGGTGGCCGATGGCGGGCGCTACACCTACGGCGCCGGGGCACCCACGAGCGTCTCGAGCGCGAACTACTTCGTCGACCCGGTCTTCACCGAGTCGACGACGGCCGCCCCCGAGGTGGTGAAGACGTCACCGGGTGACGATGCGACATCAGTGCCCGTGACCGGGCACTTCACGGTCACCTTCAACGCCAGCGTGCAGCCGGGCAGCGTCGACGTCACGGTGAAACGGGCCGGTGACGGAGCCTCCGTCCCCGGCAGCACGGGAAGCGAGACGAGCGGATCGTCGGTCAGCTTCGTCCCGGCGGCACCGCTCGATCCCGGGACCAAGTACACCGTGGCGATCTCCGGTGCGCGGAGTACCGGTGGGACACCGATGAGCCCGGCGGTAAGCCGCACCTTCACCACCGCCGGAGCCCAGGCCTGCCCCTGCTCGCTGATGGAGACCACGACCGAGCCGGCCAACCCCGACTCTGGCGACGGCGGCGCCACCACCCTCGGTCTGAAGTTCCGCTCCGTTGTCGACGGCTCGATCAAGGGTCTGCGCTTCTACCGAGACCAGGCCAACACCGGTACGCATGTCGGCAAGCTCTGGACCGCCGACGGATCACAGCTCGCCTCGGTGACGTTCACGAATTCCGGCACCGGCTGGCAGACAGCCACGTTCTCGGACCCGGTCCCCATCGAGGCCGGCACGACCTACGTGGCCAGCTACTACGCCCCGCAGGGGCACTACTCGGCGGCCAGCGGCTACTTCGCCACACCGGTGGTGAACTCGCCCTTGTCCTCCGTCGGCGCGGGCGGCGTCTACGCGAACGGCAACAACTTCCCGGACGCCACCTACCAGAACACGAACTACTACGTGGATGTCGTGTTCAGCACCGAGAACGCTGCTCCCCCGACGGTGAGCACTGTGTCGCCGGCCGACGGCGGCACGGCCGCCGTGACCGCGCCGGTCCGAGCCACGTTCAAGCGAGGCATAGATCCCAGCACCCTGAGCATGGCCGTGACGGGTCCGGACGACATCGCGGTGAGCGGGGAGGTGACCTACGACAGCGATTCGTCGACCGCCACCTTCCAGCCATCCACCGACCTGGCCCCTGCCACGGCCTACACCGCCACCGTGACCGCGAACAGCCTGGGCGGGGTGGCGATGGCGGCCCCGAAGACCTGGTCGTTCACCACGCGGACCGCCGCGCCCGTCGGCCAGCAGGTCAGCCTGTTCTCGTCGACGGACGTACCGGCGACCGCAGCCTGGGACGATCCCGACCCCGTCACCGTGGGGGTCCGGTTCAGCTCGGCGAAAGACGGCACGGTGACCGCGATCCGCTTCTACGCCGGGCCCGGCAACACCGGTGGTCAGACCGTCAACCTCTGGGACGCAGGTGGCACGTCGCTGGCCTCGGCCACCGCATCCGGCTCATCGGTGGGATGGCGAACCGTGACCCTGGACGAGCCGGTCCCGATCACCGCCGGCCAGACCTACACGGCGTCCTACCGCGCGCCCACCGGTCACTACTCGGTGACCGCCAACGCGTTCGCGCAGCCCGTGACCAAGGGTCCGCTGACCGTTCCAGCCGGGGGCGGCACGTATCGGTACACTTCGGGCCCACCGACGGCCACGGCGAACACCAACTACTGGGTGGATGTGATCGTGACCGTTCCGAACTGAGCCGAAGCCGATCCACGTCCTCGTCGAGCTCACCCGAGGCGGTCCCTCCGGACTGATCAACGCCCACGACGGTGAGCGAACCCGCCGAACCATCGAAAGTGATTCCTGATGTCTGACGCACGCCCGATCGCCGTCATCGGCGCCGGATACTGGGGGCCCAATCTGGTCCGCAACTTCCGCAACAGCCCCGACTGGGACCTGGTCGCCGTCTGCGACCTCGACGAGGCCCGGTCCCGGCGCGTCATCGGCGCCCGCTCCACGGTGGAGGTCGAGACCTCAGTGGAGAGTCTGCTGGCTCGTTCCGACATCGAGGCGGTGGCGATCGCCACCCCCGCCCGCACCCACGCACCGATCGCCCTGGCCGCCTTCGACAGCGGCAAGCACGTCCTGGTCGAGAAGCCGCTGGCCGAGACCGCCGAGACCGCCGCGTCCATGGTCACGGCCGCCGAGCGGGCCGGGCGCGTGCTCATGATCGACCACACGTTCTGCTACACGCCGGCCGTGCATTACATCCGCGATGCCATCGCCGGAGGCGTCCTGGGCGACGTCCTGTACATCGACTCGGTGCGGATCAACCTCGGACTCGTCCAGCCTGATGTGGACGTCTTCTGGGACCTGGCCCCACACGACCTGTCCATCCTCGACTTCATCCTGCCCGGCGGTCTCGAGCCGCGCTCGGTCTCGGCCAGCGGCGCAGATCCGCTGGGGGCCGGGAAGTCCTGCGTCGGCTACCTGACCATGCCGCTCGTCAGCGGGGGGATCGCCCACATCAACGTCAACTGGCTGTCGCCGACGAAGATCCGTCAGATGGTGATCGGCGGCAGCCGCCGGACCCTGGTGTGGGACGACCTCAACCCGCAGCAGCGGGTCTCCATCCACGACCGGGGAGTCGACCTTGCCAGCCAGTCGGCGGAGGCGGACCGGAAGTCGACGATGAGCGTGTCCTACCGGCTCGGCGACATCACCGTACCCGCGCTGCCGGAACAGGAGGCTCTCGGCAACATGGCCGCCGAGTTCGCCGCCGCGATCAACGAGAGGCGCGCCCCGCAGACCGATGGACGGGCCGGACTCCGCGTCCTGTCCATTCTCGAGGCCGCTGGGGAAAGTCTGCGCACCGGAGCGGCCGCCGAGCCGCAGCTCGACGTGAAAGAGTTCGTGGCATGAACGATCAGATCGACCCACTCGATGGTGCGACGGTGCTCGTCACCGGTGGGGCCGGCACCATCGGGTCGACCATCGTCGACCAGCTGCTCGAGGCGGGGGTCGGCGAGGTGCGCATCCTCGACAACATGGTTCGCGGGCGCAAGGAGAACCTTCGCGACGTCCTGGACGACCCCCGCGTGCAGCTGACCACCGGCGATCTCCGGGACGTCGACCTGGTGCACGACCTGACCAAGGGCACCGACCTGATCTTCCACCAGGCCGCCATCCGGATCACCCAGTGCGCAGAGGAGCCGCGGCTCGCGCTCGAGGTCTTGGTGGACGGCACCTTCAACGTGATCGAGGCGGCCGCGCAGCACAAGGTCACCAAGCTGGTCGCGGCCTCGTCGGCCTCGGTGTACGGGTTGGCCGAGGAGTTCCCCACCACCGAGAAGCACCACCCCTACGACAACGACACGTTCTACGGGGCGGCGAAGTCGTTCAACGAAGGCATGCTCCGCAGCTTCCGGGCCATGTCCGGCCTCGACTACGTCGCGCTGCGCTACTTCAACGTGTACGGCCCGCGGATGGACATCTACGGCCTCTACACCGAGGTGTTGATCCGGTGGATGGAGCGGATCACCGACGGCAAGCCACCGCTCATCTTCGGCGACGGCCGGCAGACCATGGACTTCGTCTACACCACCGACATCGCCCGGGCCAACCTCCTCGCGGCCGTCAGCCCGGTGTCGGAGGGGGTGTACAACGTCGCCAGCGGTGTCGAGACCTCGCTCAAGGGCCTGGCCGAGGCGCTGCTGGAGGCCATGGACTCCGACCTCGGGGTCGAGCACGGCCCAAATCGGGCGGTCAACGGTGTGACCCGGCGGCTGGCCAGCACGGAGGCCGCGACCCGGGACCTCGGCTTCACCGCCACCGTCGGCCTGACCGACGGCCTCCGGGACCTGGTGGCCTGGTGGCGCCAGGAACGCGAGCTCGAAGCGGTCTCCGCCGGAGTGTCCGCATGAGCCGGCTCAACGTGATGGTGCCCTTCCTCGGTGAGGAGGAGGTCGCGGCCGTGACTGAGGTGCTGCGCTCCGGGTGGGTGGCCCAGGGGCCCAAGGTGGCCGCCTTCGAGGCGGCCTTCGCCCAGGCGATGCAGGCCGAGCACGCGGTCGCCGTCTCGTCGTGCACCACCGGGCTGCACCTGGCCATGATCGTGACCGGGGTCGGCCCGGGGGATGAGGTGATCGTGCCGTCGTTCTCGTTCATCGCCACCACCAACGCCGTCGTGTACGTCGGCGCCCAGCCGGTGTTCGCCGATGTCGATGTCACCACTGGGAACCTGACTGCCGCGACCGTCGAGGCGACGCTGACCACCCGGACCAAGGCCGTGGTCGTCGTCGACCAGGGCGGCGTGCCTGTCGACCTGGACGAGATCCGCGCCCTCTGCGACCCGCGGGGCGTCACCGTCATCGAGGACGCGGCCTGCGGTTCGGGTTCGACGTACAAGGGTCGTCCGGTCGGCGCGGGGGCCGAGATCACCGCCTGGTCCTTCCACCCGCGCAAGATCCTCACCACCGGCGAGGGCGGGATGATCACCACGTCCCGGCCGGAGTGGGCCGACCGGGCCCGCGGGCTGCGTGAGCACGCGATGAGCGTCTCCGCTGCCGACCGGCACGCGAGCGTGTTGGCCCCGGCCGAGTCCTACGTCGAGGTCGGCTACAACTTCCGGATGACCGACCTGCAGGCCGCCGTCGGGCTCGTCCAGCTGCAGCGGCTGCCGAAGATCGTCGCGCGTCGGCGCCAGCTGGCCAGCACCTACACCCAGCAACTGCAAGGAGCTGCGGATCTGCGGGCGGTCGCTGACCCGCACTGGGGAACGTGCAACTTCCAGTCCTACTGGGTGGAGGTCGCCCCCACGTCGTCGGTCTCCCGAGACGAGTTACTGAACCGCCTGGCCGAGGCGGACATCTCCGCTAGGCGCGGGATCATGTCGTCCCATCGTCAGCCCCCTTACGCCTCCCTGGCCCGCCCGGGCAGCCTGCCGGTCACCGAGCGGCTCACCGACAACACGCTGATCCTGCCACTGTTCCACGAAATGAGCGAGAGCGACCAGGCCCGGGTCATCGACGTGTTGGTGTTGGCATCCGCCGGGGATCGGGTGCCGGGATGAGCTTGATGGCTTGTGCCCTGGCCGCCACCGAGCGCCTCCAGCTCGATCTGGGCGGAAAGACTGTACTCACTGAGGCGGCTACGGGACCATATGCCGTTACCCCAGTAATTGCGGCGCTGGCTGGCGCCACCGTCTACGCCTACGCGCGAACCACACGCTACGGCACGTCCGAGGAGGTATTTACCGAGACGAGGGAACTCCTTCGTAACCTCCCCCGGGGGGCCGACGTGCGGCTTGTGGAGGAAGTCACCCCCGACATGGTCGCCGATGCCGATGTGATCACCAATTCCGGTCATCTCCGACCTCTCGACGGCCACATGCTGCGGCATGCAAGGGACACCGTTGTCGTTCCACTGATGTATGAAGCCTGGGAGTGGCGAGATGCCGACGTCGACCTCGAATACCTAAAATCGCGCGGAATTGCAATTGGGGCCACCAACGAGCGACACCCGGACGTCGATGTATTTGGTTACCTCGGCGAGATGGCCGTCAAACAGATCCACGACGCCGGGCTCACCGTCTATCGCAACCGCTTTGTCCTGGTGTGCAACAATGACTTCGGTCCCTACATTGCGAGGACGCTTTCGCACCTCAGTGACCGGGTGCTGGTAATTGACACGGACCAACACCGCGACGGCTACGCGTCCCTAGACATCGAATGGGCCGGCGACTTTCCCAATCTGCGTATCCCGACGAGCTTCCGAACGTCGGCAGCGGTTATCCTCGCGGCGTACCCATTCGACTCAACCTGGTTCGGGCCGACCGGTGCATTGTCGGTCACATCCCTGACCACCGGCCTGGACGAACCCTTCCTCCTCCGTTACGCGGGAGACGTCGACACTGACCTCCTCACCAGGGAGGGCGTCGGCTACTTTCCGCCAAGTGTTGCGAGCGGCCACATGGGAGTCCTGCCCAGCGCGATTGGTCCGGAACCGATTGTGCGTCTCCAGTCCGCAGGCCTCAAGGTCGCCGAGCTCCTGATGACCGGCGCCACGATGTTTAATGGTGTGCTGCTGGCAGAGGTAATTTGAGATGGCGCGGTCCCTGATCGCCATCGGCCGGTCGAACCTCCTCTATCGGTCGTTGGAGTATCTCGCCGAGTCGGGCTTCACCATTTGCGGGATCATCACCGATGACGCTAATCCGGAGTACGAATTCGGCGTAGAGGACTTCCGTCACCTCGCCGACGACCTCGGCGCACGATTTATCGCTTGCAGGCGACTTACGAGCGACGTCCTAAATACGGTCGGCGATTGGGTCGAGACCTCGGCCGCCCGTACGGCCATCAGCGCGAACTGGCGCTTCCTTATACCCGACAGCTTCCTAGCGCGCTTTCCCGACGGGGTGTGGAACCTGCATATCGGTCGACTCCCCGATTTCAAAGGAAATGCCACGGCGAACTGGTCGATCCTCACAGGGGAAACGCAGACCTTTGCGAACGTGCACCGGATGGAGCACGACCTGGATGCCGGTGCCATCCTGGCGCGCGTCGCAATCGACATAAGTCCGACGACATACGTCGGAGATATCTTGTCCGAGACCGAACGTCATGCTCCCGGCCTTTTCCGACGAGCTCTGGAGCGGTTGGACACGCTGCCGCATCAGGTTGAGATTGCCAATGGGGTTGAGGGGTTGCGCTGCTTCCCTCGGTTGCCGGAGGACGGGATCATTGATTGGTCGGAGAGCTCCGACGCTGTGCTCCGTCTCGTGCGGGCCACAAGCCGGCCATATCCGGGCGCGTTCAGTTACCTCCAGGACCGGCGGGTTACGGTCTGGCGGGCCCGATCGGTCGATGCCGATGGCGCGTTCCTCGCGGTGCCGGGACAGGTGCTCGCTATCGACAACACCGCCGGTACGGTGCGCGTGGCGTGCGGACATGGAGCGGTGGACCTGGAGGAGGTCGAGGTCGACTTTGTGGTCACGCCGGCGAGCCACCTGGTACGAGGGATAAGATCACGTTTCCGGCCAGCACCTGCGCAACCCATATGACTCCCTCGTTCGAAGTGCGCGAACCGACCTGCGAAAGGGCCAAGTAAAAATGAATATCCCCTTCGTTGACCTCGCAGCACAGCAGAGGGAAATCCACGAAGAGATCCGCGTCGGACTCGACGAGGTGTTCGCAAGCACTGCCTTCATCGGGGGCAAGGCTGTTGCCGAGTTCGAGCAGGCCTATGCGAAAGCTACACACGTGTCGCACTGCGTCGGCGTTGCGAATGGCACCGATGCGCTTGAGTTAGCCCTGCGGGCCGCCGGTGTCACCTCAGCCGGTGAAGTCATCCTGCCCGCCAACACATTCATCGCCACCGCTGAGGCGGTCTCGCGAATCGGCGCACGGCCCGTGCTCGTTGACTGCGACCCGACCTACCTGCTGATCGATCCGACCAAGGTCGAGTCGGCGATTACCGACCGCACTCAGGCTATCGTCCCGGTACACCTATTTGGGCAGGTAGCCCCCGTCGAGCAAATCCAGGGCATCGCTTCGGCAGCGGGCGCGATACTGGTAGAGGACGCCGCGCAATCTCAGGGGGCCACTCGTAACGGCCGTTACGCCGGCTCGCTTGGGCTGGTGGCCAGCACGAGCTTCTACCCGGGGAAGAACTTGGGTGCGGCCGGTGATGCCGGCGCGGTCACGACCGACGACCCCGAGATCGCCGCCAAGGTGCGCCTCATGGCCGCACACGGGTCGAACCAGAGGTACATCCACGAAGTCGTCGGGATGAACTCGCGGCTGGATACGGTGCAAGCCGTCGTGCTGTACGCCAAGCTTCACCGCCTCTCCAAGTGGAACGATGCGCGTCGCGTCGCCGCTGCCCGCTACACAAACCTGATTGGCGCGGAAGACGACATTACCGTGCCGAACTCAATGGACGGTAACGATGATGTCTGGCACCTCTACGTAGTGCGCGTGCCTGATCGCGATAGAGTACTGCGTGAGCTGAACGCTGATGGCGTCGGGGCCGCGATACACTATCCGTATCCCGTGCACCTGACCGAGGCCTATAGAGATCTCGGCTACAAGGTTGGATCGTTTCCCGTCGCCGAGCGGGCAGCGAAAGAGATTCTGTCGCTTCCCCTATTC
This sequence comes from uncultured Actinomycetota bacterium, assembly GCA_963832435.1. Classification (GTDB taxonomy): domain Bacteria; phylum Actinomycetota; class Actinomycetes; order Propionibacteriales; family Propionibacteriaceae; genus Microlunatus. The sequence continues at coordinate 150,924 of CAWHTY010000009.1, read as the reverse complement.
CCTCACATTTCACTGGAGCAACAGGAGCGGGTAGTCGAGCGGTTGCTCGGTCTCGTGACTCGATAGAGTGTCTACCTCAAGTCCGGATCTGGGCCCGCCCAGCACGTCCCCGATATCTCGGGTCGCCACCCGCGCCTACGGGTGGAGTTTTCTCAACACTTTCGTTAGTCGATTTGGTACCGTTGCGGTCGGGATCGCCTTGGCCCGCATCCTCGGTCCCTCCGAGTTCGGTGCATTTGCTGTTGCCACCGTGGCTTTGCTGGCAGTACTGAGCTTCAACGACCTAGGGGTGTCGCTGGCGATCGTGAGGTGGCGCGGCGACCCGCTGCTTATTGCCCCCACAGTCAGCACTATCTCGGTGGCGACTAGCACGATACTCACTATCGTGGTCGTGGTCCTTGCTCCCTGGTTCTCGGCGGTCATGGGAGCACCCGAGGCAACCTCGGTCGTGCGGGTGATGAGCCTTGCGATCTTGATCAACAGTTTGGTGGCTGTTCCAGCGGCCCTTCTCCAGAGGGAATTTCAACAGAAAAGGCGAATGGTCGCCGATCAGCTGAACATCTGGGTGGGTGCCGCAATCTCGCTGCTCTTGGCTGTGGCTGGTTACGGCGCGATGAGCCTCGGGGTCGGAAGGATCGCTGGAACGGTGCTCTCCGCTGTTATGCTTTTGATCTGGTCTCCTACGCGCCTGCGATTCGGATTCGATCCCAAAATCGCGAGGGATCTAGTCCGCTTCGGCCTTCCGCTCGCGGGGTCCAGCGTCGTTCTGTTTGCAGCGGGATATGCGGACCAGATTTCGACGGGGGCGCTCTTGGGGGCTACGGCTCTCGGGTACTACGTGCTGGCCGCGAACCTGTCGAGTTGGCCAGTCGCCATCTTCTCCCAACCTCTCAGAGCCGTCTCGTCGGCTGCCTTTGCGAGGTTGCAGGAGGAGAACGACGTGCGGCGAGCTGCATTCCTTCAGACAGCCCGGCTCCTCACAACCGTAACCATCCCGTTGTGCCTGTTGCTGGGAGGTGCGGCGAGCCAGGTCGTGCAACTCCTGTATGGGGCGGTATGGGAGCCGGCTGCCGACGCGCTCATGTTCCTGGGCATTGCCGCTGCGACTAGAATCTTCTTTGAGTTAGCCTATGATTACCTCGTGGTTGAGGGCAGGACTATTTCGTTGATGATCATCCAGGCCTTGTGGCTAATTCTCCTCATTCCGGCGCTGGTCACTGGCGCGTGGGTTGACGGGATTCGAGGTGTCGCTGCCGCTCAGGTGCTCGTGGCCGCAGTGGCCGTTGTTCCGGGATACGTCCTTCTCCTGCGAGGATCCGGAATCGGAGCTCGTCCCATGTTTTCCCTACTATGGCGGCCATCGGTGGCCGGGATAGTCGCCTTTTTCGTCGGGCACGCGATCGGATCATGGTTTCCTGATCGGCCCCTTGTCGCCTGTTTGCTGACTGCGACGACGGGCGTCGCTCTCGTTGCGGCGCTTGTTCTGCTGGATCGGGTCGTCCGCACTCAGATGTCAACTTTTCTACGTCGGCGGTGAAGACATGAGGGTCTTGATCTATCCCCACGATCTTGATATCGGCGGGAGCCAGATCAACGCGATCGAGTTGGCCGCGCGCACGCAGGAGCGTGGGCACAAGGTGATCATCTACGGTCGCCCGGGTTCACTGGTCCGGAAGGTTGCGGATCTCGGCCTCGAGTTTGTACCCTCACCCGCGCCCGGCCGCCGCCCGTCCATTCGCGTTGTCCGCCATCTAGTGCGACTGATCCGCGAGCACAAGATTGATATCGTGCACGGGTACGAATGGCCCCCGGCACTTGAGTGCTACCTGGCAGCCGCAATCGCTCGAACCAAGGTGCGGCCCCTCGCGACTGTCATGTCAATGGCAGTAGCGCCGTTTCTGCCACGCGATCTTGACGTCATCGTCGGAACAGAGCAGATCGCCGACTTCGAGCGACACCACGGACGGCACAACGTTTGGGTCATCGAGCCTCCCGTCGACCTTGACTACAATGATAAGGCTCAAGTCTCCGGCGCGAATTTTCGCGGCTATTGGTTTAGTCACTCCACTCTCGCCGTAGTCCTCGTGACGAGACTCGCCCACGAGCTCAAGCTAGAGGGCGTACTAGCTGCAATACGTGCGGTGGCCGAACTTTCCATGGAGCACCCCATTGAGCTCGCCATCGTGGGCGACGGGCCCGCACGCGACAAGGTTGCCGAGGCCGTTCAGGCTGGCAATCGAGCGGCTGGCAGGCAGGCTGTGAGAATGGTCGGCAGACTGGAAGATCCGCGTGCCGCCTATGCCGCCGGAGATGTTCAAATCGCGATGGGTGGATCCGCGCTGCGCGCGATGGCCTTCGGCCAGCCGCTGATTGTTCAGGGAGAGCGTGGATTCTTCGAGCTGGTGGAGCCCACGACGGTTCAACAGTTCGAGTGGACTGGGTGGTATGGGGTTGGAGCTGGTTCGGACACCGGAGTCGATCGCTTGAAATCAATCTTGTTGAGACTCATCTATGATCCCTCGCACCGAGCCAAGCTAGGTACATTCTCGCGGAACTACGTCGCCAACCGCTTCGGTTTGGATCCAGCCACCGACGTACAGATCGGTCATTACCGGCGACTGGATCGAATCGAAGGAGTTTTTCGGTGCGACTGGTTCGATGCCGGTCGGGCCTTCATGCAACTGACGCGCTACTACGGGCAGCGTTCGCTCTCCCGCCTGAGCCGATCACGACCAGCAGACGACTTCAATTCGCGGCCGATCGCTGCGTCTGGGCATCCGCAGTCATGACCGATGGGCGAGTGGTGATGTACCTCGCTGGCTCCAATTTCGCGGGCGCCCAAGGCACTGATCGCCAACTCGCTGCTGCGATGTCCCGCAAGGCGGTGGTGCAGTGGGTTGATCCCCCAGTTGCGATTCAGCGCCTCATCAAAGGTACGAGAACGCCATCAACGCCTCGCCTGAATCTCAGGCCGCACGCGACCTGGGGCCCGCCCTTCGTGACACGTCCGCTAATTCGGGCGATGTCTGACCACCTCTATCAGCGCCAAGTTGCAGGCATCGCGTGTCACCTGAACATTCGGGCGATAATTCTGTCCAGCCCCGTGTGCACCTTTCCTGCTCTTGCCGACGATGGCAGTCGCATTCTCTTTGCAACAGATGATTGGATCGCGGGCGCCGCGCTAATGGGGTTGGGTAAACGTTACGTCCGCCGAGTCCTAGCAACGAACCTGAGCCGGTGCAGCCTGCTGATCGCAGTCAGTGACCCACTTGTAGCGAAACTGAGAAGGGAGTTCTCCTATTCTGGCCGTGCGATCACACTACCCAATGCCTGTAACCCCCAGGCATACCTCGCACGGCAAGTCCGCCCTAAATCAGCACCCGCTTCGCCTTATGCCATCCTCCTGGGGCAACTGAACGAGCGACTCGATCTCGCTCTAGTCAAAGCCCTGGTTGATGAGAAGATCGATGTAGTGGTCGCTGGAAGCTACCGAGGACGAACGCGCCGCTTTGCGCGAGCCTGGCGATCTTTGCAGGGATCCCCGAACTTTCACTACGTCGGCCTTCTTAACGAAACGGAATTGTCGAGCTACGCTCAGCACGCATCCGTTGGCCTGTGCCCGTACATTCTCGATGATTTCAACCGGTCAAGTTCGCCTCTTAAGACTTGGGACTACCTCGCCGCCGGGATACCCGTTCTTGGCACCGACCTGCCCGCCCTTCGGCAGATACCCCGCGGCGTGTGCATTGCGAAAGAAGTCTCGGGGTTCGTGGCGCTCGCCCGCACCTCGCTCGCCGGCTCGTCGGCAAGTGATCAGACAGAACTGCAGAGGCTTGCATTGGAAAACACCTGGGATAGATCCGCGGATACCCTTCTCCGTGAAATGCAGTAAGACCTAGCTGGGGCTCGGCAGGGTTCAGTCAACTTGAGCACGGGTGAGGGCACGCCTCCTCACATCAAGCGGCGTCCGAGACTTTGCTGAGATCATAAGCGCTACGTCGGTTTCTCGGGCTTGATCCACGAACTCGTATGCCTTGGCCAGATCCAGCGGAGTTGCGTCCCAGTAGTTGTGGGACGGCATGCGATCAGTCACGTGAACTGCCGCTGACATGCCGAGCACCTCATCGAGGAACACGCCGTAGAGAATGAACTCTGAAATGTGCAACTGAGACGCAAATGCCGTCTCCCATGCCTTCCCCGTCACATGCGTAATGCGCGCGCACATCGCACGGACGACATGCGGCGACCAAACATTGAATGCGTCCACGTAATCATTCAACGGTCCGCCCCCGGCTGGAGGCAGGCCGAGTAGCGTGCGTGCTACGCGGTGCCAGATCACGTGTCGCTCCATGTCCGGCGTCACACCACCAGGAACACGCAGAAAATGCGGCCGCGAACCCGTCACAAACATCTCGGGATCCAGCGGGCGAATCAGCGCCACATCCGAATCCATCAGCAATACTAGGTCGGACTGGCTGCGGGCTGCAGCGGCCAACTTCACCACTTGTTGGGAGACCCAACCCCGCACGGGCGGCCATGGATGCCTGATATTGATCATTACGTTGCGCGAGGGAACCTTCATGAATCCCGTGGGAAGGAAACTGCTGGCCGCCACGACATGACAGGTGGGGCTTGCGAAGCGACGGAAGCGGCTGACGTCGTGGTCGTCGACAACGACTGTGTGAATTGAGGACGGCGGAGCGAAGCGCTCGACCGACACGCGAAGGTCCTGGAAATACTCTAGGTCGGGAGCGTACGTTTTCGTGAGCACGGAGAGCGTCGCCACCACACGGACTCCTTCCCGGCCAGAGATCCTGACTCCTAGCTAGGCACCAGAGCGTTGGACTTCACGTCCCCGGATCGCTGCCAGATTCCTCTAAAGCTCCTGTGCTGCAAAGCTCCGGTTCACTATCGTACCGCGGCGGGCGGGGCCGGAGAAGTGTAATGGTCATTGTCATCCACTCCCCATGAGGCGCCGCAGCTAGCCGACAGGTGGTCGATTCATAGTTGAGTAGACCTGCGTGGGCCGGTCCGTCGCTGTGTGCGCGACGACCGGTCCGCTTGTTCTTTGCTGCGTCTATGTCGCCCCCTGGTCCATGTTCGCGATCGGTGCGCGGGTTGGGTACCACAGGGCGGACTGTTCGTCGGGGAACGGGCCGATGGTCCAGAGAGCAACGCGGCCATGCCCCTCACAGCTGATGATCCTGGGGACTCGGCGGGCGCGCCCCTGGGAAGCTCGGTTCACGGCGCCCCGGCTACGCCTTGAATCCTCAGTCCGGCCTGCCCTTCAATCTGAGTAAATCAACCCGCCAAGGCCGATCCGTCGGTACGTTAGGCGTCAGGCACCGCTCTCGCACGCGATCTATCGGAGGACACCGCCCGGCGCTAGCTAGGAGAGTCGTTCATGATCGTCACCTCCGACCAGGTAGAGAAGACTAGAAACATTACAGAAAGCGAAGGTCGAGGATGGACATAGTAGAAAAGCTGGAGAGAGATCGACCCGTGTTTCACTGGGGGGGGACGAGACGCTGGGACACGGCGCCCGAAACCCTTCGCGAGATACGGGACAGGGTGGCCGAAGGCATGCAGACTCTGGAGACAGGGTGTGGCGCATCCACCGTGGTGTTCGCTGCGTCGGGAGCCGAGCACATGGTCATCAGCCCCACGAATGATGAACATGTCAGGGTTCGCAACTACCTAACAGAGAATCATATTGACACCTCGAGGGTCAGATTTGAGGCAGGGTTTTCGGACGATCTGCTGCCGAAGCTCTTCAACAACCCCAATCGCATTGCCGAATGGGAAGCTTGGTGTGCTGAGCATTTTTCGGCGCCGGAGAAAGTATCCGACGACGCGTTGTTCAGGCCAAGCAGCGAGCGCCGGCTAGATTGCATCTTCGTGGATGGCGCGCACTCGTTTCCCAATGCGATTGTGGATTGGTACTACTCGATGAGTGCCCTGAAAATTGGCGGGCGGATGATCGTTGATGACATCCCCATTCCGGCAGTTGCGTGTCTTTACAAGTATATGATTTCTGACCCGAGTTGGAAACTGATGGGAATCCATGACAACCGAGCCGCTTCGTTCGAGCTGGTCGCGGAGCCTGCACCGGAGGACTGGACATTGCAACCGTACAATCGCCATCCGTATTTCGGGTTTGAGTCGCTTCCAAAGAGTCTCTACAGTAGGAGCGCGAGCGAGTTTGCCAGACTTCGCCACCAACTCGGGGATAGAATGCCCGGAGTGCGGGAAATTTGGAGGCGCTGGTCTCGATGAGGTGAACACGTCCCCCGGGCCCGCGATTCAACAACATCTGCCAGCGCGCCATAAGCCAAGGCGCTCAACCGGGCGCGATCCCGACGAAAGGACCAGTGTGGGAACTGACCTTGAAGGAGGCGACGGCTTGAGTCGAAACCTGCCAAGCCGCACAGCCATGGATCGGCTATTCAATCGGCTCAGCACGTTGACCTGGCAGGAGTCTCCTGAGTACTACCTTCGGTACCGAACCCGCTACGAGGCTGTCCTCACTGAGATCGTGCGGACCGTCACGCCCTCCCCCGCACGCATCCTAGAAGTCGGCGGCGGGCAACTGGCCATGCTCTCGCAGTGGATCTGGGGCGACAGCGGCTCGGTTGCCGACATCACTGATACGTGCTTTCCCGCACTTCAAGAAAACGGGATTGCGTGTCGTCAATGGAACCTAGCTCGTGACGACACCCCGTTCAGCGAGAGCTTTGACATCATTCTGCTGTCTGAAGTCATCGAACACTTGCCGGTTCCGGGCCACATCGCACTGGCCAAACTGAAGGCGCTGCTAAGCCCCGGCGGATCGATTATTGTCACAACACCCAACCTCTACCGGCTCCGCAACGTTGCATTTCTGATGTTGGGCCGGCCTATCTTCGACCACTTTGATCTACCGTCAGATCGTGGCTTCGGGCACGTCCTTGAGTACTCTCGAGAACACCTCGATTGGCAGTTGAACAAGGCGGGCTTCGTCAACTATCAAGTCTACTTGCGGGACTTTCGCCATGTTCCCAATAGACGTAGTGATCAAGTTCTTGCAGCCCTGGGTAAGCCCTTGCTGCTTCTCCCCCGGTTCAGGGACAACCTGATCGCAGTCGCGAGAGAGGGCTGACCGTCAGGCCGACCGAACAGCTCAGTGGGTACGGTGCTACGCCTCCCATTCAATGGGTAAGTCTTCCTTCACAGTCTTTTCAGCCCTCGGCGCCGCCGTCTCTCGGGGTGGCTGCGAGGAATGGCCGTTCCCGTTAGAATGCGTTGGATTGTTGCGCTCGTGATGCTGCGCCCTGGGGGGATCTGGCTTCCAAGCGGGTGTCTCTGATGGGGCGTTACCCGTTAGCGCGAGGCGGCGCCGTTCTACACCGGACGCCAATGATAGCCCGGTGACGAGCACAATTCCTCCAGCGACGATGACAAGAATCAGCGACCGGAGCCGGCTAGAGAGTTTTTCAACAGCATCGGGCGCAATATCGACCGCTAGGGCCGTGAACAGAAAGCTGTCATCCGCGTTATTCACCTTCTGCAGATCGCGAAGCTCTGCTTGCATCCTGTCGATAAGCCAGTCTCGAGCGGCGATTGCAGCGCTGGCAGTCTTACCAACACCGGTGATAGTGAGCGTCATGGGGCTAGCAGCCGACTGGCCCACAGTGTAGTCCGTACTGAATCCGGCATCATCGATGGCCTGCTGGGTGTTAGCGGCAGTGAGCTTTGACGACAGCACCTTGACAATGAGCGATGGGTCCGACGTCCTGATATAGGGATTATCGTCGTTCAGTCGCGCCAGCCGACTGTCGCGTGCCTTTTCCTCTTCTGTTGGTGAATCTGGATTTGCGATAACATATATCGCTCCGGCCTCGTACACTCTCGGACCCAGGGTGAAGAACAGTCCCGCCGCGACCAGAGTTAGGGCGACAACGGGTATGGTGACCAGCCGGAATCGCCAGGCAATACGAAACAAACTATACGGATCCATTCTGGACCCCCTTTCCTGACGACGCGGTCACTCTCGTACCGCCTGAAAACTCCGCAATATGCCACACGACGGCCGAGAACCCTGTGTTGACAGCCAGTACGAGGATGAAGACTGGAAATGAGAACGAATCGAATGTACCAGATGACACAATGGCAATAGCGCTTCCCGCAGTGGCAGCCCCCGCGAGGCACTTGACAGATACTTCCTTTGCACACCACGAAACCTGGAGCGACCCGGCCATAGGAAGAAGAAAGAACGCGACGAGTCCGCCAACACCAACGATCCCCATCGTCACGGCGGTATAGAGATACTGATTGTCGAGGATCTCAAGCGCATCGGTTGGCGCATAACCTCCCGGACCCAATCCAGTCCATGGATGCTCCGAAAAAAGTCGCTCTACTCGTGGATAGTCAGTGACTCGCGTGGCCAGCGAGGGGTCGCTCGTTCCCGCACCAAACGCTTCGGTGATGACCGACACAAATCCTGGAAGTGCAAGGAAGACAGCTGCTGCGCTGATCGGCGCTATGACCATAGCCCATCGCCGAGCAGCGGTCGGCAGAGTGGGAATGAAAAACACGGCCATGATGGAAATGCTGAGTATGGCTGACCGGGAAACCGTCATCACCGCCGCAGCTGTGATCAATGCCACTTGGCCCCAAGCGATCCAGCGCCTCGCTACCCCACGATCGAAGATGGCCCTCCATATTGCGAACGGAAGTATCATTGATGATATGACCCCCAGTTCAATTGGCGAGAAGGTGCTACCTGCAACGCGCACGAAGGGACTACGAATCTGAAAGGTTGTGTTTCCGCCGTTCTCGCTGAACCCCGGCATCGACGCTCGGAGCAGGTCGAGCGGATCCGAGAACGTCAAGAACTGGTAGGCAGCGATCAGGGCACATGTCGTCGCTCCGAGAGTGAGAGCCTTCAAGGCTGTGGCGACCTGGTTCAGACTCCGCAACGCCTCGCTCATATACAGCACGACTCCGCTGATGCCGACCAGTGCGAGCAACCAGCGATCGGCAGCCGCACGCTGCAGTGGCGTAATCGTCGTCAGGGGCGTGGCGATGTAGGTGACTATGCTGACCAGCCACATCGCGACCAGAGCCAACCGCGCTGGAGACGGGCGCTGGAAGGGATCATGAACCCCGAAGGCCGCGCTGGCACCCCAGAGTGCAAACAGCAGTATGGCGGCAAGCATGCCAACATATCCCATTGCGCCGACGGCACCGATGACCATGTCCGCTGGAAAAATCAAGGCTGCCGCGAGGAAGAGCGACAACAACGCTGGGATCTTGGCGTCCTCAGCGCGACTGGACACCACTTCGGAATCGGCGGCCTCACGCAGCTCAGAGCTCATGATGTCCCGTTCCTTACGCACCCGAAAGCTAACGTCAGGGCACGGTTAGATTCCCTTTCGCGTCTCGGTAGGCACCTGTAGCAGGACAACAAGCCGCTACAGCATCTGAGTGACTCTGTCATGTCAGCCCGCAGCCGACCGACCCATCAAGGCGGTAAAGGTGGATCGAGTTGCCGTCGTCAAAGCTGTCGACGAGTTTACCCTCCTCGATAAGAATTGAGCGGTTCTCGTCGATGACATCCACTTTCCCAGCCTTGATGCAACTCAAACTGATGGAACCGATTTGTTTCTGGTTCGATGTGGAACCGGCAAGGAGGTAGATGTCGCCGCCGTAGAACTTTGCTGCAACGTCCACCCCCTGGGAGGAGGTTGCCAGCCCGTCGACGAACGGAGCGTTCAGCACGGGGGCAAGGCGAGCAATCTGCGCATTCAGCCTGGTAACCTCGGGGCGCACCGCGGCCCCACACTTGTCGCGCAGGATGTGCTGAGAACCACAGTCGCCCCCGAAACTGTGGTTAAAGTAGACGATACCTCGAGCGCCGTGGATCAGTGAGCTCCACACAGCGGCGCGGATCTGCGGGCCTGTGATCGTTGGGGCTTCTGGCTCAGAGGCGGGATGCCCAACCTCCACAAAGGTCCACACCGGTTTCGCCCGTTGAGGATCCATCAAGCCTCGGATTCTTTCCACACTCTGCCCATAGTTCGAGGCACGACGGCACTGCGCTTCGGTAAGAGGCTTTCCGTCGGAACGAAGCAGCGCTCCACCCTCGCTCGCTCCGCAGATGTTCGGGTCGGTGAACCAGTAGGTGTCCTGTGATGTCACATCCTGAAATTCATTAACGAACCGCTTGGCTTCAGCGTCGGACTCCCAGAATATGACGCCCTTCCCGTAGTTGGCCAGGGTCATCGCACCTTGCGGTGCCTTTGCTCGAAGGGCTCGCATTACTGAATATCCACATTGGGCAGTCACGGGTCGACATATATCCCCCTGGCCTGGCGACTTACCCGTCCACTCAGCATCACCTGGCCCCGCCCACATATCAGCTTCGTCGGTCAGCAGACTTCCCGCCACATTGGCTTCTCCGAAGCCCCAGGATGGGATAGCGTGCATCCCGGCCTTCGACACCAGCGAGAGGTCACTTGGGGTCGTCAGTTCGACATATAGGTTGAGGCCGGCGGCCTTGTCAAGCTCCACCTGGTCGACGCTTGTTACCTCCTCAAACCACACACCGATTGGGAAATACTTTGCTGACGTTGGCAAACCCTCCCGGAATCGGCCGTAATAGTTCGTCCCGCCGTCGATATCGCGTAGCCGCACACCTTCGGCGGCAGCCGAACCAGTGTTGGAGTCGCTTATGGTAGGTAAAGACTGGGGACGAACTGGCGTTCTGCTTGCGGTGACGACCGCAGGCGATGGATGGATCTCCTCCTCACCCGAGGGACGGAAGCTCAAGTCGACGAAATAGTTCGTATTGCGCCAGGTCGCGAAAGGCCCTGTTTCAGCGTACCGAAACACACCTTCGTCGGCCCGCACCGACCGGTTCTGGATGACGCGGCCCGTCGAGAAATAGTTGGCTTCGGCCGCGTAATGGCCGCGCGGCGCTCGATAAGAGACGAGATAGTTCTGCCCCGCGGCAACCCTAACCGGGCGAGCAAGCTGCACTGATTGCCAGCCCTGCTGATCGCTTGACCCGAACTGGGCCCTCGCCAGTTCTCGGCCGTCTGCGGTGCGCAACCAGCCTGTGTGGGGTCCATGGTTGGTGCTGAACTGGAAAAACCGTAGGCCCGTGATTTCCCCTGCCGCCAGGATGGTCACCCGAAGGCCAACCTCTACCGACCTGTTGTCATCAGCGGGCCCCGTGCTCGGAGCATCAGTGTCTGTCCAGATGGAGTAAGCCACCGGCGGCGTCGGTGCACGGATTGCCATAGCGACGGTCACCGTGCCCACAGCAATCAGGGCAAGGAGGAGCGGTGCGATGGACCGTAATCGTCCACTGACGGGGCGCTTGTCTCCATTACTATTCTGCATCAGCCTTGTCCCGAGTCTGTTTTGCTGCTTCGCGCAGCGGGTCCGAATCCGATGTACGAGTCGTCTCGTCTCGCTGCCAGACATCTTGACTCGATCGAGGGAGCACTCGTGCGGCCAGTGACAAGCCCGCATACACTCCAGCGTCCAGTAAACCGGCCGGCCCCCGCACTCCCTTCAGAAGCGGTCGGACGCCACCAATCCGCACGATTGCCTGCCGCTCGGCGAGTTCGCTCCTACCCCCCTGGACGCGACGAAGTGTCGATAGGAGGACCCGCCAGCTCTTCGGGCACCTGACCCTCACCGGTTCCGCAGTCGAGATGATATCGATTTCCGACCGCTGGAAGAGCTCGTCGACGTAGAGATCATCGGCAAGCACCTCTGGGAACTCGCGGAGCCGATGGTGACCGGCTTCATTCAACCCATAGCAGCCTGCTCCCCAAAGATGGCGGGACATGACTGGAATGCGCGCCCGCGCCCGGAAGTAGGCTCGCACCCACCTGTCGGCCCCGGAGGTGTCATAGCGGAAGGCCGGTCTCGCCGCCAGAATGTCGGTGCTGGAAAGGCGATCAAGCACACGCAGGGCGGTCGCAGCGGTTATCGAGATGTCCGCATCGAGGTACAATCGCGGAAAGCGGGTGGCCACAGCATCCGCTGCATTCAGCGCTCGAGACTTGGACGGAATCGGAATCTCCAGCACGGTCACTCCCTCAAGAGTGCGTGCCCGAGCGGCCGTGTCATCGAAGCACCCGTTGGCAGCAACGATGATCTCGACACCCGCGGCCAGGAGTGGAGCGAGTGGCCTCAGAGTGCGCTCGATGACGCTGCCTTCATTGTGTGCTGGAACGATCACTGTCCCCTGCGTCATCAGTACCCCCCGGCCCGCGTTGCGTGTGCGGAAGGCAGGTCTACCCATCGACCTCTTCGTACCAGGTAGCGGAGCGAGGTTCGGTGGTTCCGCTGTCGCACACGGAGGAGCGAGCCGACGATGACTACTAATCGAAGCGCGCTGGCAAACGATCGGCTGTGCCACTTCTCTGCGTAGCGGACGCGGTTGACGGCCATCAAAGCTGCAAGCTCCTCGGATGCCCCCGAGCCGCCACGGCGGTGCTGCAGAACGGCATCCGGCTCGTACCAGACCTCCGCACCGGACTCGCGAACCCGACGCAGGTAGTCGATCTCCTCAGAGTACAGGAAGAACCGCTCGTCCCAGTCGTGCATTTTTCGTTCGAGCCCAGCGTCAATGAGCAGAGCGGCGCCCGTTGCCCAGTCGACCTGATGCGGGTCTCGATACTTGCGTTGGTCATACTCGATTTCGCTGAACCTCGCTGGGCGGCTCGTGAACCTGGCACCGAACAGGGCGTCTCCGACCGCGCTGACGACCGACGGCTCCCGGCGCACCGAGGTGTACAAGCGCCCGTCCGCGTCGAGTATGCGCGGCACCACGACGCCGACACCAGGTTGCGCGAGACGCTGCCGCAAGGCGGCAATCGCACCGAGTTGCAACTGAAGGTCGGGGTTCAGCACAAGCACCGCTCCGACGTCACCAACCCGACTGCGAGCGACGTTGATCCCCCCGGCGTAGCCGAGGTTGCCGCCGGTTTCGACCGTGATGACGTCAGGATGCGCGCGCAGCCGGTGGACCGTTCCGTCGGTCGAGCTGTTGTCGGCGACCACCACCCTGAGCGTCAGGTCTGCAGTCTGCAGACGCAGCGAGGCGATCAGCGGCTCGAGGTCTGCCTCGTTGTTGTACGTCACGATGATCACGGCCACGTCGGCGCGGGCGTCCGCACCGGCGAACACTCCCGCGGCGGCCTCAGGACGTGCCATGGCAGCGCCGACCGCTGACGCTGGCTCGTCGATCAGAGTGTCACTCTCCATCACGTGGCTTGCCCGCCGGAGGGCCAGATAGGCGGGAGGCCCCTGGATGAGATAGCGCCGGGCCAACCGGCGCGGCTCCAGCGCCAGTCGCCACGCCCATTCGAGACCGTGGTCAGCAACGAAGCGCGGCGCTCGGCTGACCCGCCCGGCGACGAAGTCGACGACGGCGCCGAACGCCAGACAAACCCTTGCCCCGGAGGTTCGGCCGTACTGTGCGATCCACTGCTCCTGTCGAGGCTTACCGAGGCAGACGACCAGGATGTCGACCCCGGCCCGGTGGACCGCGCCGGCGAGCACCGCGGCCCGCTCAGGATCGGCCAAATCTGCCCGTTCCGGGGCCCAGCAACCGGCGAGACGCAGCCGCGGCCAGCGTCGCGCGACGGTGGCTTCCAGCTCCCGGTGGGTTGACTCCACACCGCCGAGGAATCCGACACGTAGACCATCGGCTTCGGCAGCAATGAGTATCGGCTCGATGAGGTCGCTGCCGGCGAGCCGAGGCCAGAGGTGGCCGGTCAGTCGAGCAGCGCGTTTCACGAGTGGAGCCCCGTCGAGCAGAGTTATCCAGCGGACGCCTGTCGCCGACAAGCTCTCGATGGCCCTGCGGCGCTCGGGACCCACCTCGATCTGAGCACTGCCAAAGTGGTGCACGTGGTCGAGATTGATCGACACCACGCCCAGAGTCTCGGGGTGGTCGCCGCGCGCGGAGTCCATGATCAACGCGAGCGCGTCCGCGCGACTCAACAGATCGGTTGGGCAACCGCCGAGTCGGACCCGCGGCCAGGAGGTCGGCGGTCCGGGCGAAGGCTTGCCGGAACCGCTCGTCGCCTCGGTTGTCAGGTCGACCACAGTCACTCCAAATCTACTTCCGGGTGTCACTTGGGCTGGGCTTCCGTGACCACGGCCGGTGAAGAGGCCCCAGCGATCAAGACCCGCGCATCACCACTGCCATCAGCCGCCACCGCCCAGACGTCCGACACCGTGGCGTCGGTGCCCGACCGGGACAGCGCGTACAGCAACCGCTCGTCGTCCAGCCACTCCACCTGATCATCGACGCTGCGCGTCTCGGCGCTGAGCGTCTCCCGCCCGGTGGCGAGGTCGAGCACGGCCAGCCGCCAGACGCCGGGAGTCGCGTTACCCAGCCGCTTCTTGTACGCCACCTTGCGGCCGTCCGGCGACAGCGAAGGACACTCGGCGTCGGTCCGGATCGCGGTCAGGGTGCGCTTGGCCAGCGATCCGCGCATCAGCCAGGTCGTCGCGCCGGTCGAGCCGGTGACGTAGAAGGTGTCGTCGTCGGTGGCGAAGGTGACGCCCCAGAAGTTGCGGTTCACGGCGGTCAGCGGCCGACCGTCCACCAGCGCGGTCCACTTCTCCAGGTTGCCGAGGCTCTTGCCGTCGCGGCGGATGATCGTGTCGGTCGAGAACGTGGCCTGTGCATAGGAATGGCCGGTCACGAACGTCGTGGTGGCGACCAGCGAGCCGTCGCGGGACATCCGGACCCGGCTGGGCAGCCCGACCAGCTCGCTGGAGCTGACCCGCTGCAGCGCGGCGTCCAGCATCGAGATCCCGTACGTCTGCACCACCCCGCGTTTGGCCGTGACGCACACCCCGGCGTCGGCCACCGCGTACGCGCGCTCGCAGCCGAGGGCGAACGTGGCCCGGGGACCCCCCGGGTCGGACAGCGCCACGGCGGCCAGCCGGCCGTAGTCCGCCCCCAGCACGCTGTTGCGGAAGACGACATGCGGCCCGGCGAGGACGGCGGCCGGGTCGGCACTCGCGACTGTCTCCGGCCGGGCCAGGGTGGCTTCGGCGCTCGAGCGCACCCAGACGAAGTACCCGCCGGCCAGACCCAGCAGCACCACGCCGGCGACCACGACGATGATCACTTTCAGCCGGCTCACGCGTCCGCCCCCCGGGTGCGGAGCAAGGGCTGGAGCAGCCAGGTCGCCACGGTCAGCGCGACCACGAGGGCGACCCCCATCACCAGCAGCGCCTCGCTGCGGCCCGCGAGCTGCCACATCAGCCCGAACCCAACCGAGGACACGAACCTGGCCACGGCGACCACGGTCTGCGCCGCGGCGATCCCGCTGGCCCGGCTCTCCGGCGGCACGGTCTGGGTGGCCAGCGCCGCCAGCACCCCGTCGGTGGCGGCATAGAAGGTGCCGAGCAGCAGCAGCACCACGACCAGGGTCGGCGTGCCGCCGAACCCGACGGCGCTGAGCAGGTACACGCCGAGCAGCACCGCGTGCCCGGCCAGGAACACCATCCCCCGCCCGATCCGGTCGGCCAGCCGGCCCATCGGGATGGCCAGCGCCAGGTAGGCGAGGTTGGTCCCCACGAACAGCAGCGGGAAGTACGTCGCGGCCAGCGACCCGCGGTCCGACAGCGCCAGGTACACGAAGCCGTCGCCGACCGTGGCCACCCCCAGCAGCCCGGCCACCGCGAGCACCCGGCGCAGCTCCGGGCGGCCCAGGTCGGCGAGCCGGAACGCGATCCGCCGGGCCCGCGGCGCCGCCTCGACGGCCCCCGGCTCGGCCTCGGGGATGGTCCGAGCCACCCCCCGCAGGTCCGGGACGGCGACCACCAGCACCACCAGACCGAGCACGGCGAACGCGGCGCTGAACACGAACACGGAGTGGAAGCCACCCAGACCGAACGGCACGGCCGCGAGCACGGCGAAGGCGATCAGCGGACCGACCACCGCCCCGAAGGTGTCCAACGCGCGGTGCACGCCGAAGTTGCGGCCGAGGTCGGCGGGGTCGGAGGCGGTCGCGATCAACGCGTCCCGCGGACCGGTGCGCAGGCCCTTGCCGAGCCGGTCCGCGGTGATCACGGCGGTGATCGTGCCGAACCCGCCCGCGAACAGCAGCCCGAAGCGGGACAGCGCGCTGGTCAGGTAGCCGACGAAGGCCACCCACTTCGGTCGGCGGGTGGTGTCGGCCCACCAGCCGCCGAGGATCCGGACGGCGGCCGACACCCCCTGGTAGATGCCGTCGATGAACCCGTAGGCCAGCGGACCCATGCCCAGCACGGCGGTGATGTACAGCGGCAGCACCGCCGACACCGACTCCGAGGAGATGTCGGTGAGCAGGCTCACCGCCCCGAAGGCCAGCACGGCCGACGGCACCCGCCGACGGACCCGACTGCCGGGTTCCGCGGGCCCCTCGCCGGTCGGCGTCCCCCGCAGCGTGACGTACATCCTGCCGCGCTCTCAGACCGCGAGCGGCCGGAGCTCGCCGGCCTCGAGCCGGTACGCCGACCCGTCGGCCGGGCACCGCAGCTCCGCACTCAGCCGCTCCCCGCACCGGCAGGCCCAGCCGATCTGCCGGCCCGGCGTGCCGACCACGTAGCCGTACGCGGGTACGTCGCGGACGACCACGGCGCCGGCCCCGACGAAGGCGTGCTCCCCGACGGTCACCCCGCAGACCACGGTGACCCGCGCCCCGAGCGTCGCCCCGGCACGCACGTGGGTGGGCAGCAGGGCGTCGCCGTGCCGCTTGATGTGGGCGCGCGGCTTCAGGTCGTTGGTGAAGGTGACCCCCGGACCCAGGAACACGTCATCCTCGACGGTGACCCCCTCGAAGATCATCACCTGGTTCTTGACCGTCACCCGGTCACCGATCTCGGCGCCGCCCTCGATGTAGGCGCCGTCGCAGACGTTGCAGTCGCGACCGACCCGGGCACCGTCCAGCACGTGGGCGAAGGCCCAGACCCGGGTCCCCGCCCCGACCGCCCGGCTCTCGCAGAGGCCCTGGGGGTGCACGAAGACACCCTCGTTCGTCATGGTCGTCATGACTGCTCCCCTTGGTCGTTCGGCGCTCCCCAGCACCGTGCCGCGGCCGGCCCCCGCCGTCGAAGGACGAGCGAGGACCTCCCCGCCCCGACCCATTGTGCAGATCCCCGCGTGGTCCGGCAGCGAGATTGTACAAATATCTCTGGCGCCGACCAATTCGTTACCCCGCGGGCTGGTCACCCGCCGGCGACGCCATCGCGACCACCAGGTCGGCGGCGGGCGCCGTGCCGGCCACCAGCCGGGCGTTGTCCTCGTCGGTGCCGTGGGTCCGCCGCCGGGCCTCCTCCGGGGGATGCCCGTACCGCAGGTGCCGCTCGAGCAGCCGCCGCCGCCGCTCGCCGTCGTCCAGGTGCACGAACCAGGCCTCGTCGAGCAGCGGGCGGATCTGGTCCCACGGCGGCTCCGACAGCAGCAGGTAGTTGCCCTCCGTGACCACCAGCCGGACCTGCGGGCCGACCTCCACCTCGTGGGCGATGGAATCCTCGATCTCGCGGTGGAACCGGGGGGCGTACACGGTGTCGTCGGTGTCCCGGATCCGGCGCAGCAGCGCGGCGTACCCGCGGGGGTCGAAGGTCTGCGGCGCACCCTTGACGTCCACCTGGTCGCGCGCCTGCAACACGGCGTGCCCGAGGTGGAAGGCGTCCATCCCGACGTGGGCGGTCCTGCCGGGGGCTCGGCGCTCCAGCTCGGCCACCAGCCACTCGGCCAGCGTCGACTTCCCGCCGGCCGGCGCCCCGGCGATGCCCAGCACCCGGCGGCGGCCCGGCTCACCGGCCAGGGACTGCGCGCGGTCCAGCAGCTCCTGGGCTCCCGCACCCGGCCAATCCACGGTCAGCATTCTCCACCTGGGACGGGGTTGGCACACTGATGGTTCATCGGGGCCACGCACATCCGTCGAGTTCCGGAACGAGAGGAACCCCACGTGGCACTCCCCGGGCTGCGCCGCCTCACCGGCGACGTCGGTCTGGTGGCGCTCGGCCAGCTGGTCTCCTACGCCTACCCGCTGGTCTCCATCCCCCTGCTGAGCCGGGTTCTGGGGATCGACGGGCTGGGGGTGCTGATCGCCGCGCTGGCCGTCATCCAGATGCTGATCATCTGGACGGACTTCGGGTTCGGACTCAGCGCGCTCCGCCGCATCGCCCTGGCGCAGACCGCGCAGGAACGCCAGCAGGTGGTCGCCGCCACGATCGCCGCCAAGCTCGCCCTGTGGGCCGCCGGCTCGGCGGCGCTGATGGTCGTCGTGCTGGCCGTGCCGTCGCTGCGGATGCACCTCGGCCTCTACCTGGTCGGGCTGCTGACCTCGGTCGGCGCCGTGTTCTACCCGATGTGGTTCATCCAGGGCATGGGCCGGTTGAAGCTGCTGACCCTGCTGACAGCCGGCTCGCGGCTGATCGCCCTCGCCGGGTTGGTCCTGACGGTACGGTCGGCGAACCAGATCGAGCTCGCCGTGTTCTGGCAGTACGCGCCGTTCCTGATGTCGGCCCTCGCCTCCTGGATCGTGCTCACCCGCGGGGGGGATGCCTCGCTCCGGCTGGCCGGCCCTGGTGTGGTGCGCTCCGCGTTGTCGGAGAGCCTGCCGCTGTTCGTGAACCTGGTCGGCGGTCAGCTCATCGTGAACAGCTCGGTGATCCTGCTCGGCCAGCTGGCCAGCTACCGCCAGGTCGGGCTGTTCGGCCCCGCCGACCGGATGGCCAACGCCATCCACGGGGTGCTCGGCGCCGTGCAGCAGGCGATGCTGCCGCGCGTCTCCGCGGCGCACACCGACCCGGACGTCCCGAACCACCGACGCCTCATCCTCGGCGGCTCGATCACCATGTTCGCCGCGTCCGGGCTGCTGCTGACCGTGAGCGCGCCGTGGCTGGTGCCGTGGTACCTGGGCGACGAGTTCGGCGAGGCCGTGCCGGTCGTCCAGCTGATGGGACTGGCGACCGCCGTGGCGGGGGTCGCCACCACCCTCATGCTGGACCTGATCGCGGCCGGCCGGTCCCGTACGTGCTCGATCGTGACCGTGATGGCGCTCGGCTGGCACCTGCTCACCGCCTCGTACGCCGCGTGGAACTTCGGAGCCATCGGGGTGGCCGTGGCCGCCGGGGGTACCGAGCTGTTCATCTCGGTCGCGTTGTCGGTGGCCATCCTCCGGGGCCGGCGGTCGGCAACGGCCCGGGCGACCGACACCGGCGAAGCCGGCCTGGGCGACGGCGGGGACGGCACCGGCCGCTGACCTCCCGCCGTGTTGGTCGGCTCGCGGTGACCCACACCGCTACCCGAGGTGCGTCCCGTCCATCCGGCTCGTACCCTGAGGACTGTCATGGCTCTTCGGGGGGCCTGCGGATTCTGACCCAAACGGGTCACTCCGGGCAGACGAGTGCGATATAACGTCCGTGCCCCATCGCATCGAATGAGGAACCCGAAGCACATGACCACAGTCGGTCACCACCTGACCAGGAGGGCTGCCTCCTCACCACTGACCCTCGAGGCGGCGCAGACCGAGGCACGGTGGACGGCGGCGTGCGCCGCGTCCGGTCAGCCGGTGACGGCCTTCCACACCTGGACCTGGCTCCGGGCGGCGGCGGCGATGACGGCCCATCGGTTCGTCCCGCTGGTGCTGACCCAGGCCGGCCATGACCTGGGCGTGGTTCCGGTGCTGATCCGGCGCCGCGGCCTGTTCGCGACCCTCGACTGCGTCCCGTTCCCCTACTGCGGACCGCTCGTCCCGCCCTCACTGCTGTCTCCCTGTCTCGACTTGCTGCACCGCCAGGCCCGCCGACACCGCGTGATCCGCACCGTCGTTCAGTTCCCCCCGGGCTGCGACCTCGACGAGCGGGTGCCACGGGATCACGGCTTCACCATCGATCGCGACGCGACCTACGTGCTCGACACCTCGGTGTCGCAGGAGGTCCTGTGGTCGGGCCTGACCAGCGAGTGTCGGCGGCGGGTGAAGGTGGCGGAGCGGAACGGGATCGAGCTGGACCCCAGCCCGCCGCCGGAGCTGCTGGACGTGTTCCACGACACCACCTTCGGCGAGCGCGGCCTCCGGTCCGGGTACGTGGGACGGCTCTCCGCGCACCTCGACGCCCTGAACGGCCCCGACCTGCGGATCCGCCGGGTGGCGGCCGTGCGGGACCAGGAGGTGCTGGGGGTGCTGGTCACCCTGGCCAGCGAGTCCCTGGCCCTGGGCTGGATGGGGGGTGTGTTCCCGGCGCACCGGTCTTCCCACGCCGGGTTCCTGCTCTACTGGGACGCGATCCGCTGGACGCACAGCATCGGGGCCCGGAGCCTGGACATGGTGGGTGTGCCCAACGAGGGCATCGCGCGCTTCAAGCGCCAGTTCGGCGGCGCCCTGCAGCCGTTCGTGATCGCTCAGCACGACAGCCGGGTCGCCACCTGGGTGGAGGGGGCCCAGCACCGCCTGGTCCGGGCGCCGGAACCCCGTTGGCGCCCGCCCGAGGGCTGGGGATTGCCCTCCGGCCGTCAGTGAGCGCCCGGCCGGACGATCGCGCGGGTCCGCCGGAGGAGCCCGCTGCCCTTGACCACGCGCCGGGCGCCGGCGACGAGTCCGGGTGGCAGGTGGGCGAGGACGGGTGACCGCCTCCGGTTCAGCAGCGCGGCGAAGGTGTCGCTGTCGAAGGGCAGGTAGCGCGGGACCCGCTCGAACCACCGAGCGCTGTACCGGGCGTTGCGTTGCGCCCCCCGGATCGCCCGCCGCCGCTCCGTCTCGTACCGCCGCAGCGCGGCCGGCACGTCGGCCTCCTCGGCCACCGCCCGGGAGAGCGTGATCGCGTCCTCCAGGGCGAGCTTGGTACCGAAGCCGATCGAGTAGTGGGTCGTGTGTGCCGCGTCCCCCAGCAGGGCGACGTTGCCGACGTGCCACCGCCGGTTGCTCACCGTAGGAAAGCGGGTCCACGGCACCGAACCGTCGTCCTTGGGCTGGACCTCGAGCGGGTGGCCGTCGAGCTGCCAGGCGAAGACGTCCTGGAGCCGTGCCATGGCCGCAGCCGAGGTGAGGCCCGCCAGCTCCAGCCGCTGGTAGGTCTCCGGCGGCAGCTCGACCACGAATGTGCTGGCCGTCGGGCTGTACGCGTAGGCGTAGCAGCAGAGCCAACCGGCCCGGTGCTCGTCGAAGGCGAACCGGAAGGCGGGGAACACCTTCGGCGTGGAGAGCCAGACGAACCGGTTCCGGCCGACATCGATCCGGTTTCCCAGCTCGGCGGCGTGAGCCTGACGGAAACGGCTCCCGACCCCGTCCGCGGACAGCACCAGGTCGGCCTCCGGTGCCACGTCGTCGGCCGAGACCTCCCGGCCGCGGCTGATCCGGACGCCCAGACCCAGCGCCCGGTCGGTCATCACCTGGACCAGGCTCGCGCGCGCGATGCTGTTGCCCCAGAACTCCGGCTGCACCACCCGCGGCCGGCCACGGACGTCGACCTCGAGTCCGTCCCAGCGGGCGGCCACCTGCGCGATGCCGTCGGCCGACTCCGCGTCGTGGGCGCGCATCAGGTCGAGCAGGTCGTCCCAGAACGTCACCCCCCAGCCCCGGCCGGCACCGGCCGGCTCGCGCTCGTACACGGTGATCTCGTGCCGGGGGTCGGCCAGCTTCAGCAGCACCCCCGCGTAGAGACCGGCCGGACCACCCCCGATGCAGATGATCTTCACAAGCAGGCCTCTCCTCGGTGGAACGGGCGACGCGGCGGATGCCACCGCTGACCGCAGGATGATCCCACGGACCGCGGTCCCCGGGCCGTGACCCCGGCTCGCCACCGCGGTCGAACCCGGCGAGATTTCCGGACTGGGTTCGCGACCTCAGTAGAGTCACCTCGTGACCGGGAGAGCTACAGCCATGAGGAGAACCCGTTGATCGACGAAACCGTCGTCCTCGTCAACCGGCGCGGGGAGGCCATCGGCCAGCACCCGAAGGACTCGGTGCACACCACGGCGACGCCGCTGCACCTCGCCTTCTCGCTGTACCTGTTCGACGCTGCCGGCCGCACCCTGCTGACCCGCCGGGCCCTCACCAAGCGGACCTGGCCGGGTGTCTGGACCAACAGCTGCTGCGGGCACCCCGGGGTCGGCGAGGACCTCGAGAACGCGGTCCGGCGCCGGCTGGTGGACGAGCTCGGCCTCCACGTCGGCGCGCTGACCTGCGTGCTGCCCGACTTCGCCTACGAGGCCCGCGATGCGGGCGGCATCCAGGAGAACGAGGTCTGTCCGGTGTTCGCCGGCCGGCTGCTGCATCCGGCGCGGCCGCTGCGGCCGAATGGATCGGAAGTCATGGACTGGGCCTGGACCGAGTGGGAGCAGCTGGTGACGGCCGTCGCCGCCACCCCGTTCGCGTTCAGCCCCTGGGCGGTTGAGCAGATCAGGCAGCTGCCGGCGAGCCCGTGTCCCTGACGGCCCTGTCCCACCCTCCCGGACGGAGACCGATCCCGTGAACGCCCCCACCCCGCCGCCCCCGTCCCCCCAGTCCGCCGCCGGTTGGTCCCCCGCCCGCCCCGCGGCCCGATCCGGCCGCACCCGCGCCCGCCGCGGCCTCCCCGACGTGGCCCTGGCCCCGCCGAACGTAGTGCCGCTGCCGCCGTTCGCCATCAGCCCCGACGTCACCGACCACCTGGGGCTGGTCGATGGCCTGCTCAGCGAGGTGATGGCCGACCTGGGCCACCTGTGGGCCACCAAGCTGGACGGCGGCGCCTCGGCCGACGTGCTCGGCAGCGACGACCTCCCCCAGCTGCTCGACCGGCTGGTCAGCAGCGGCGGCAAGCGGATCCGTCCGGTGATGGCCTACCTGGGCTGGCTGAGCGCCAGCGGGCGCGCCCGGGGTTTGGGGCACGTGGAGGTGGTCCGGGTCAGCGCCGCGCTGGAGCTGCTGCACCTGTTCGCCCTGGTGCACGACGACGTGATGGACGAGTCGGCTTCGCGGCGCGGGCAGCCCACGGTGCACACCCTCGCCGCCCAGCATCACCTCACCGCCGCCGGCCGAGGGAGCCCGGCACGGTTCGGGGACAGCATCGCCATCCTGCTCGGGGACCTCGCGCACGCCGAGGCCGACCACCTGGCCGCGGACCTGCCGCAGCCCATGCGGCAGATCTGGCGGCTGCTGGTCGTGGAGCTGGTCTACGGGCAGCGCCGCGACCTCACGGGCAGCGCCGCCGGGCGCCGCGACCTGGACAACGCCCGCGCCATCGCCCGGCTCAAGTCCGGCGGCTACACCGTGGAGCGCCCGCTGGAGCTGGGTGCCGCCGCCGCCGGAGCCCCTGAGGTGGTCACCGCGAGCCTGGCCGTCTACGGCCGGGAGGTCGGCGCGGCCTTCGCGCTCCGGGACGACCTGCTGGGCATCTGGGGGGACCCGGCCCGCACCGGCAAGCCGGCCGGCGACGACCTGGTCTCCGGTAAGCCGACGGTGATCGTCTCGCTCGCCCAGCAGCGGCTCGCGCCGTCGGACCGGACGCTGCTGGCCAGTGCCGGGACCGCGGGGCTGCGACCCGAGGACGTCACCCGGCTGCAGCAGCTGATGATCGAGGTCGGCGTCGTTCACGAGGTGGAGGCGATGATCTCCAGCCACGTCCGCGCGGCCCTGGACGCCCTGGACGACCGCGCCCTCGACCCGGAGGGTGTCCGCGAGCTGACCCAGATGGCCCACCAGATCGCCTGGCGGGACGCATGAGGAGCGTGGTGGTCGTCGGGGCCGGCATCGCCGGTCTCGCCGCGGCCTGTCACCTGGTCGGCCGCGGCTACCAGGTGACCGTCGTCGAGCGGGACGACACCCCGGGCGGGCGCTCCGGCCAGCTGCACCGGGACGGCTTCACCTTCGACACCGGCCCGACCGTGCTGACCATGCGCGACCTGGTCGCGGACGCGATGCGGGCCGCCGGCACCGAGATGGCCGACGTGCTGCCGATGCGGCGGCTCGACCCGGCGTACCGGGCCCGGTTCTCCGACGGCAGCACGATCCACGTCCGGTACGGCCGGGAGGCGATGCGGGAGGAGATCGCCGCCACCTGCGGGTCGGTGGACGCCGCCGCCTTCGACGGGTTCGTGGACTGGCTGCGGGAGCTGTACCGGCTGGAGATGCCGCACTTCATCGACCGGAACTTCGACTCCCCCCTCGGGCTGCTGCGGAACCCGCTGGTCGCCGCCCGGCTGCTCCGCCTCGGTGGCTTCGGTCGCCTCGGCGCCGCGGTGCGTCGGTGGTTCCGCGACCCGCGGCTGCACCGGCTGTTCAGCTTCCAGGCCATGTACGCCGGGCTGGCCCCCGACGACGCGCTGGCCATCTACGCCGTGATCACCTACATGGACTCGATCGAGGGGGTCTGGTTCCCCGAGGGCGGGATGCACGCCATGCCGGCGGCGCTGGCCACCGCGGCCGAGAAGGCCGGGGCCACGTTCCGCTACGGCGACGGGGTGAGCGAGCTGCTGCGCCGCTCCGACACCGGAGGCATCGCCGGGGTCCGACTCGAGTCAGGGGTGGCCCTGGCCGCCGACGCGGTGGTCTGCACCCTGGACCTGCCGGTGGCCTACGACACCTTCCTTGCCGACCTGAAGCCGCCCCGGGCCGTCCGGCACGGCCGCTACTCCCCCTCGGCCGTGGTCTGGCACGTGGGGGCCCGCGGCCTTCCGCTGCCGGAGGCCGGGCACCACAACATCCACTTCGGCGAGCAGTGGTCGGAGGCGTTCGACGCGCTGCTGAAGCGGGGGCAGCTGATGCCCGACCCGTCCCGGCTGGTCACCATCCCCTCGCTGGACGATGCGACGCTGGCGCCGGCCGGCAGCTCGAGCCTGTTCGTGCTGGAGCCGGTGCCCAACCTGACAGGGCGCCTGGACTGGGGGAAGGAGGCCGGGCCGATGCGGGAGCGCCTGCACCGCTTCCTCGAACACGAGGGCTACCCCGCCGATGTGGTCACCGAGGAGCTGGTGACACCGCTGGACTGGCAGCGGCAGGGGATGGCCGCCGGCACCCCGTTCGCGCTGGCCCACACCTTCGCCCAGACCGGGCCGTTCCGTCCCGGCAACCTCGAGCGGCGGGTGCCCGGCCTGGTGTTCGCCGGCTCGGGCACGGTGCCCGGCGTCGGGGTGCCGATGGTGCTGATCTCGGGCAAGCTGGCCGCCGACCGCGTCCAGGCCTACCTGCCGTGAACGACCCGCGGCTGACGGCCGGCTACCGGGAGTGCCGCCGGCTGACCTGGCGGCACGGCACCACCTACTTCTGGGGCGCCCTGCTGCTGCGCCGGGAGCGGCGTCGACACGTCTACGCCGTGTACGCGTTGTGCCGGCTGGCCGACGACATCGTCGACCTGCCCGACGGGTCGCTGCGGGAGGTCCAGGGCACCGACGCCGGCGAGCGGCTGCAGGCGTTCGCGGACCGGTTCCGGTCCGGCCTGGCCGCCGGTGGCAGCGACGACCCGGTGCTGGCGGCGGTGGTGGCCACCGCCCGGGAGTGCCGGATCGACCCGGAGTGCTTCGACCGGTTCTTCGCCGCGATGGCGATGGACCTGACCACCACCACGTACGAGACGTGGGCGGACCTGTGCGGCTACATGGAGGGCTCGGCCGCCGTCATCGGGGAGATGATGCTGCCGGTGCTGGAGCCGCTCGACCCGGCGGCCAGGGAACCCGCCCGCTCGCTCGGGCTCGCCTTCCAGCTGACCAACTTCCTCCGCGACGTGGACGAGGACCTGGACCGGGGCCGGGTCTACGTCCCCCAGGAGGACCTCCGGGCCTTCGGCGTCGACATCACGCAGCGGCGCGCGACGCCGGAGTGGAAGGCCTTCCTGGCGTACGAGATCGAGCGGAACCGCGCGTTGTACGCCTACGCCGACACCGGGATCGCGCTGCTGCCCCCGCGGTCGGCCCGCTGCGTCGGGGCGGCCCGGGTGCTGTACGCGCAGATCCTGGACCGGATCGAACGGGCCGACTACGACGTCTTCGCCCGCCGCGCCCGGGTGCCGACCGCCCGTAAGGCCCTGACCGCAGGCCGGATCATGGTCACCGGACCCGCCCGCACCAGCTGAGAGGATCCGCATGGCCCTGAGGACGCGTCCCGACGCTGCGCCGAGCCGTTTGACGCTGCCCCCGCAGGTGCGGGAGCGGATCCCGATCGTCCGGATCCCGCAGCCCCGGGAGAACCGGATGAGCCCGTCCTGGCGGATGGCCAAGCCCGGCCGGATCGCGGCCTCACTGGCGGTCTCGCAGGCGCAGAACTCCGGCGGCTGGTTCGTGGCCGGCCGGTCCGGCGACGTCGGCTCCGGGGCGTCGGTGACCCGTACGGTGGCCGGCCGCGAGGTGGTGTTCTGGCGGACCGCCGACGCGCGCCTGGTGGCCGGACCGGGAGCCTGCCCGCACCTGGGTGCGCTGCTGGACCGCTGCCCGGTGCTGGAGGGCACCCTGTACTGCCGGTGGCACGGACTCGCCCTCAGCGAGCAGGGTGACCGGACCTGGCAGCCGTACGGCGCCCACGACGACGGCGTCCTGATCTGGGTCCGGCTGCCCACCGCGGGCGAGCCGCCCACCGATCGGCCCGCGGTGATGACCCGCCCCCCGCTGGCGGCCTCCGTCGCCGCGGTGATGGTCGAGCCGGGGATCTGCGAGCCGCAGGACGTGATCGCCAACCGGCTCGACCCCTGGCACGGCGCGTGGTTCCACCCGTACGCGTTCAGCCACCTGACCGTGGACGACGAGGCCAGTGCCGTGGACCGGCTCGTGCTGGACGTGACCTTCCGGCTGAACCGGACCTGGGGGGTCCCCGTCCGGGCCGAGTTCACCTGCCCCGACACCCGCACCATCGTGATGGAGATCGTCGACGGTGAGGGCGCGGGCAGCGTGGTGGAGACGCACGCAACGCCATCCGGGGTGAACGAGAAGGGCCAGCCGGTCACCATGGTCACCGAGGCCACCATCGCCTACTCCGACCGGCCGGGGTTCCGGGCCGCGCGCTGGGCCCGGGCCCTGCTGCGCCCGGCCATCGTGCGCACGGCCCGGCAGCTCTGGGCCGACGACCTGGCCTACGCGGAGCGGCGCTACGACCTGCGGATGCGCGGGGAGTACCCCGGCTGACTGGTCGCCCGTCAACCGATTGGCCGCCGACGAACGGTTGCCGAGGCACCTCTCACTCGAACAGCCGACTCCACTCCGCGGTGAACACCGGCCCCGGTCCGCGGTACCCGCCGGCGACCAGGGCCTCGTGGAACCGCCCGACCACCGCCCGGGGTCGGCGCATCCGCTGGCTCGTCACCCGGATCACGGTCCACCCCTCCGCGGTGAACTCCTCGTAGCGGCCGATGTCGTGCTCCCACTGGCGCCGGTCGGTGCGGTGCTGGTCACCCTCGTACTCCCCGATGACCTTGTACGCCTGGTAGGTGAGGTCGGGTGTGCCGATGAACCAGTGCTCGCTGCCGAGCGGGAGATTGACCTCGGGGGCGGGCAGACCGGCCAGCCGCAGCGCCAGCCGGAGCCGGGTCTCCCGCACGGAGTCGACCCGTCGGCAGACCAGGGCCGCCGCCCGGCGAGCCCGGACCGATCCGCGGCCGGTCAGGGCTGCGGCCGCAGCGACCAGCCGGCCCGGGCTGGTCAGCCGGCGACGCACCAGCTGGTCACCGGCCGCGACCAGGTCGACCAGGTCGAGGGTGAGTGCGGCGGAGCAGAACGCCGCCGCCGCCGAACCGGGACCGGCGTGGCACACCGGGTCCGCGACGCGGCTCAGCAGCAGACCGGCCCGGACCACCTTGCGGTCCACCGGCCCGACGAACCGCAGCGGTCGACGGGGCCCGAGGTCGATGCCCAGCAGCTGCAGGGCGGTGACCCCACTGGGGTGGCACCCGGCGGGCAGGACCAGCCGCGCGGCCGCCACCTCCAGCGCCAGCGACGGCTCCAGGTCCGCTGCCACGTACACACCCCGGAGCAGGCGCCGGACAGCACGGCCCTGCAGGGCGCGCGGGGTCAGCCCGGCCGCCCGGGCCTGCGTCATGGTGAACGGCCGGGCGGCCAGCTCCGGAGGGAGGATCGTCAACCGGGCCGGCACACCTCCATCCCACGGCAGCCGCGGCGCCCTCACCAGTCCCCCTGTGGACAGCGAGGGGTGACGTCGCAACCGTTCGCCCGGTGGAAACGGTTGCGGAGCCACCGCTCAGTCGGGGACCCGGCGGAACAGGCGGTGTCGGCCGCGCATCGGCACGGTCCACAGGTCGTGGCCGGCCAGCCCCCAGCCCGCCAGCAGGGCGTTGGCAGCCAGGAAGCCGGTGGTCGCGGCGCGCTCCATCAGCGCGACCGGGTAGTCGCAGCGGATCCCGTCGCCGGCCAGAACGATCCGCGGGTCGGGGGTGACCACCTCCGGCCGCCAGGCCCACGGGCCGGTGCCGACCAGCGGGCAGTCGGCCTGCAGCAGCCACTCCTGTGCCACCGCGGTCGCCGCCGCAGTCTCCGGGTACACCCGGGCCAGCTCGGTCCGCAGCCGGTCCCGTACCGCGGTGGGGTCGACGGGCTCGGGCAGCGCGTACGCGTGCAGCTCCACCACGGAGCCGCCGTGCTCGGCGGACCAGTCCGCCGCACCCGCCTCGAACCGCTCGAGCACCGTCACGTTGTCCAGCGGGCCGAACCCGCTGGTGCCCAGGAACGCCAGCCGCTCGGGCGCCACCGGCCGGTCGAGCCATAGCCGCAACACCCCGAACGGTGGTGCGTTCCGGGTGTCGGCCACCCGCTGCCGCCAGGTCGGATCGCCCAGGACGGGCGCGTCGGCGACCAGCTGCCGGGTGGTGGCGATGTCGGTGGCCAGCACCAGAGCGTCCGCGGTCACCTGATCGCCCGAAGCCAGCTCGACCCGGGTTCCGTCGTGGTCGGACGTGATCCGGGCCACCGGGTCGCCGGTGGTGACCTGCGCGCCCAGCTCCGCCAGGTAGCGCCCCAGTGGCGCCCACAGGGCGGTGTCGTAGTCGTCGGTGGGGACGTCGAACAGCAGCCCCTCCGCCGAGCCCATGAAGTACGTGTGGAACATCGCCACCAGCTCACCGGCGGCGAACTCGGTCGGGTCGGCGAAGAAGCTGCGGGCGAACACCTCCAGCGCGAGGTGCCGGGCCGCCGCCGGGAACCGCAGCCGGTCCAAGAAGGCGGCCGCGCTCTCCCCGTCGTACGCGGAGAACGTGTCGGGGAAGTCGACCCGGAGCAGCTCCAGGGCAGCCGGGA
Organism: uncultured Actinomycetota bacterium; assembly: GCA_963832435.1. Taxonomy (GTDB): domain Bacteria; phylum Actinomycetota; class Actinomycetes; order Propionibacteriales; family Propionibacteriaceae; genus Microlunatus. The sequence continues at coordinate 121,706 of CAWHTY010000009.1, read as the reverse complement.
CGTCGACCCGGGACAGGTCGCCGGCGGTGAAGCTCGGGCTCTGGGCCACGAACGCGGCGATGCTGAACGGCGGGGTGCGGGGGATGCGGGCGAACGAGTCCCGCTGGCCGGCGGCCGAGACGAGCGGGTAGTCCTCGATCGGGACCAGCCGCTGCAGGGCCGGGTCGGCCCGGCGCAGCAAGGACCGCAGCGTGTAGTACTGCCGGAAGAAGGCGTGGAACCCACGGCTCATGGTCACCCGGTCGTTGCCGTGGCGGACCGGCCAGGCGGCCACTCGGCCCCCCAGCTGCGGGTCGCGCTCGACCAAGCGGACCGTGACCCCACGCTCGGCCAGCCCGGTGGCGGCGGCGAGACCGGCGATGCCCCCACCGACCACGACGACGCGGCGGGCGCGACCCTCGACGCGAGCCGCGCCGACCGGTCCGGGATGCCGGACGGCCCGTCGGTCCCGGCCCGGCACCCAGCGGCGACCGGTCACGGGCGATCACCCGGGCGGCGGCCCCGGAAGGTGTGCAGGATGCGGCGCTGCCAGCCCGGGACCGTCCGGACCTCGACGTCGACGAAGCCCGCCTGCAGCATCCGGTCGGTGAACTCCTCCACCGCGTCGAAGTCGAGGACACTGCGCCACAGGTACCGGTACAGGCGCGTCCGGCGGCTGACCAGGAAGCTCAGCGGGATGACCACCAGCCAGCAGACCGCGGACCAGACCAGCCGGGCCCCCAGCGAGCCGGCGACCGAGTACTCCTGGACCACCAGCGTCCCGCCGGGGGCGAGCATCTCGTAGCTGGCCTCCAGCACCTTGCCGCGGTCGGTGACGTTGCGGAACAGGTACGCCGCCAGCACCCCGTCGACGTCGGCCAGCCCCCAGCCGGAGCGGTCGGCAGCCAGGTCCTCGGCCAGGCCCTGCTCGAACCGCACCCCGGCCGGCCAGGCCTTCCCTCGGGCCTGCTCCAGCATCCCGGCCGACCCGTCCACCCCGGTCACCTCGTACGGCAGGCCGGTGCGGCGCAGACTGTCGACCAGCGCCTTGGTGGAGGCACCCGAACCGCAGCCGAGATCGACCACGCGGCGCCGGCGGTCTCCGGCACGGTGTCGGCCGACCCGTTGGACCAGCGCCTCGGCGGCCGAGCGGAGGTGCCGGTGGTAGCCGGGGTTGAGGGCGACCATGACGTCGTAGCGCGGGGCGGCGTGGTCGAACGCCTCGGGCACCTCGGCCGTGGCGATCCTGGTGGTGACCTTCATCACACTCCTCGCTCGGTGCACTGCACGGGCCCGCCCGGCTGCGCCGGATCCCCAGCTCGGGGCCTGGCGTGCAGGTCGCGGACGCACGGAGACCCATCATCCCGTGTCGCCGACCCGGCTCCGGCCACCCGGGGGCGGTGTCGGGCCGGCCCGCCCCGCGGCCGCGGGCGCACCGGGACGCCCGTCGAGCCGAGGTCCCCCTCGCACACCCCGCGGACGACGTCACCCGGCCCGGCCGGCCGTCGAAATCTTTCGTCGTCCGGATGAGCCGAACACCGTCAAGAGAGCGCTCTCACGCAGTATTGCGCAAGGATTTCGCACGCAATGAACGAAACCGGTTCAGCCCAGCGATTACTATCATCGGCATGCCAACTGCGCGCGCCGTGGAACACGGCCGACGCAGCGGGGGATCGGGGGATCTGCGGCATGGCAATCTCACACACATCCTCAGCTACGTCAGAGACAACGGCCCATGTAGCCGTCACGACATCGCGTCCGGGTGCGGACTCGGCGTCTCCACCTTGACGGACCTGATCAGCGAGCTCCGCTCGCGACGACTGGTCCGCGAGCTCGACCCGGTCCGAAGACCGGGAGCGGGTCGGCCGACACGTCCCATCAGCCTGGACGGCGAACCGTGGTGTGTTCTCGGGGTACACATCGACGTCGACGTCGTCGAGGTGGTCGCCAGCACCATCGGCGGTCGCGAACTCTGGAGCGACACCCTCACAGTGCCGCTCCGCTCGACCAGCGACCGCAACACGTTCGCTCCGGTAGCGGAGGTCCTGCGTGAGCAGGTCCGCCGGGTCCCGGCGCAGATGGAGCTCGTGGCGATCGAGGTGGGACTGCCCGGATACGTCATCCGCGACCAGGGAATGGTGATCTGGTCGCGGACGCTCAACTGGCACGGGCTGCCGCTGACCGAGTCGATCCAGGAGGTCCTGGCCGGCCTGGGCCTCCAGCAGGAGGTCCACATCGGAATCAACGCGGACTGCCAGATGGCCGCCCTGCATGCGGGACGCAACGAGCTGGAGCTGCCTGCGGACGCGGTGATCGCCTACGTCGGCGGCACCCGGTTGGTCAGCAGTGGCCTCCTGGTGGACGGCCGGACGTTCGGCGGTGCCCGGGGGGGCGCCGGCGACATCGGGCACCACCGGGTCGACGTGCAGGGCGGTGCGTGCTGGTGCGGGCGGACCAACTGCCTGCAGACGGTGCTCAGCCCGGTCGCCCTGCTCACGCGGGGTGGGCTGCTGTCCGCCGAGGAGGCCGAGGAGCTGGTCGGGGCTGACCCGCACGAGGCGCTGGCCCGACTGCGGGCCGAAGCCGAGGCGGGCAACCCTCAGGTGCTGCAGGCACTGGCCGACGGCGGCGACGCCCTCGGGCAGACCCTCGACGACGTGCTCGGCACGCTGAACCCGCATGCCGCGGTGTTCGGGGGCTTCATCGGGCACCTGTCGGAGTATCTGATGCCGGCGGTCATGGAGCAGCTCCGGCTGCGGCTCTCGTACGCGACGTACGAGGGGACGCAGGTGGTGACGCTTCCGCTGTGCGACGCCCGCGCCGTCCGGGGGGCCGTGCTGGCCGCTCGGGACGCGTGCCTGGAGGAACCCCTCCGGCTCACCCGCGCGGTGGCCTGAGGGGGGACCACCCCGGACCGAGGCGGCGCCGGGTCAGATCCATCCTCCGATACGGAGGTGACGTCTGACCCGGCGTCTGCCGCCGCCCGGACGGACGCCGGCCGCTCCCCTATGCTGGCGCTGATGTCGGCGCCGGAGGAGCCCAGAGGCCCGACACCGCGCCACGCGGTGCCGGTTGCGGCGCTGGTGGCCGTCGGTCTCGCGACCCTGGCGGTGTGCTGGGCGCCGCGGCCGGCGGGCCCTGGACCCTGAGCCCGCGGCTCGGGCTCGACGGCCGACCGCGCCCCGGGTACACCCCGCGCCCGCCGCCGGCCGCGACGACCGACGGCACCGACCCGACGAGCCGGCTCACCGCCCCACCGCTGTGGTGGACGGTCCTGCTGCTGGCCGTCGGGGCGCTGCTCCTGCTGCTTGTGCTGCGCTGGCTGTGGCGAAGGATCCCGCGCTACCGGGTGCAGGTGGAGACTCCGCCGGAGGCAGCCCCCCGCGGCGCCGTGCTGGGCGCGACCGACCTGGGCGAGCTGCGGGCGGGGGCGCGCACGGCTCTCCAGGTGCTCGACGAGATCGCCGATCCGACCGACGCGGTGGTCCGGTGCTGGCTGGCCCTGGAGCAAGCGGCGCTGCAGGCCAAGGCCGACCGGCGGCCGTCGGACAGCCCGAGCGAGTTCGCCGCGACGGTGCTGGCGGCGACCTCGGCCGACCCGCCGGCCGTCCGGCGGCTGCTCGGCCTCTACCACCGGGCCCGCTTCTCCCCGCACCCGGTCGGGATCGAGGAGGTACGGGCGGCGCGGACCTGCGTGACCGACCTGAGCCGCAGCTGGCGCGCGTACGAGGACGCCCTGCGCGGGACCGTGCCGGAGCACCGATGACCTCCCGACCAGCGCCCACCGCCCGGCTCCTCGGCGCGACCGCCGCGGTGCTGCTGCTCGCCGGGACCGGCTTCGTGCTGGGGCTGTCGGGACCCAACGCGGTCGCCGTCGGTCTGGCCGTGGTCACCGGCTTCGGACTGCGACACCTGCCCGACGTCGACCCGGCCCAGGGCTGGCCCGAGCACATCTCGGCCACCGACAAGGGCGCCCGGCGCGAGGTCAGCCGGCTCTCCTGGTCCCTGCAGGGCTACGAGTCCCGGGTGGAGCGCGGGTCGGTGCGCCGGCTGCAGCAGATCGCGAGTGCCCGGCTGGCCGAGCGGGGTCTGCAGCTGGCCGCACCCGAGGACACCGCCGCCTGCCGGGAGCTGCTCGGCGACACCGCACTGCGGGTGCTGAGGACGCAACCCGGCCAGCGGGCCTACTACGACGAGTTCCTGGCCGCGGTGACCGCCGTCGAGCAGCTGGTCACCGACGGCCTCAGGTCGTCACGATGACCGGCGGGGTGACCGGCGGGGTGACCGGCGAGGTGACCGGCGCCCCCCCGAGGGCGTCGACCCGTTGCCGGTGGCGGAGGTCGCCCGACTGGGCCGACAGGTGCTGGCCGAGGTGGCCACCGTGGTGGTCGGGATGGAGAGCACGCTGCGGACCGCCCTCGCGGCGATCCTCGCGGGCGGACACGTGCTGTTCGAGGACGTGCCGGGTCTCGGCAAGACCCTCGCGGCTCGCAGCCTGGCCGCTGCCCTGGGGTTGGAGTTCGGCCGGCTGCAGTGCACGCCGGACCTGCTGCCGGCCGACATCACCGGCTCGTACGTCTTCGACCCGGGTCGGGCCGGCTTCGTGTTCCGGCCGGGGCCGGTGTTTACCGGGCTGCTGCTGGCGGATGAGATCAACCGCACCGCACCCAAGACCCAGTCAGCCCTGCTCGAGGCGATGGCCGAGCGCCAGGTCACCGTGGAGGGCCACAGCTTCGTGCTGCCGCAGCCGTTCCACGTGATGGCGACCTCCAACCCCGTGGAGTACGAGGGCACCTACCCGCTGCCGGAGGCGCAGCTGGACCGCTTCATGGTGCGGCTCGCCGTCGGCTACCCGACCGCCGACGCGGAGGCCGACGTGCTGCGCCGGCGGCTCGCGCGGCGCACCGAGGAGACCACGGTGGCCCCGGTGGTGGCCGCGCCGACCGTCCGGCGGATGCAGGCCGGGGTGGAGACGGTCGCCGTCGACCCGGACGTCGTCGCGTACTGCGTGGCCCTGGCGGCGGGGACCCGCGGGCACCCGTCGGTGGAGGTGGGCGCCTCCCCGCGCGGCTCGCTGGCCCTGCTGCTGGTGGCCCGGTCCCTGGCTGTGCTCGCCGGCCGGGACTACGTCCTGCCCGAGGACGTCAAGGAGATCGCGGTCAGCGCCTTGGCCCACCGGATCACGCTGACCGCCCAGACCTGGGCGACCGGGCTGCAGGCCGCCGACGTCGTCCGCACCCTGCTGGGCCAGGTGCCGGGTCCGGCGACCGTGGCCGACCGGCCGTGACCGCGGCGGCGCCGACCTGGCGGCTGACGCCGGCGGCCCTGGGCTGGATCGTGGTGGGGGTCGGGGTCGCGCTGCTGGGCGTGCTCATCCGCCGACCCGAGATCGTGGCCCTGGGGGTACCGCTGCTGATCGGAGGGGCCTGGGGCACCGCGGGCCCAGCGGTGCGCGCCACCGACGTGCGGCTGGCCGGCACCGACCAGCCCCCCGGTGCCTCCGGGCTCCGCGCCACCGCGCGGCTGGAGCCGGGCCCGGGCCCGGGCGCCGCGGTCACGGTCATCCGGGTCTCCGCCCCCGGCCATCGACCGGCCGAGGCCGTGCTCCACTCGACCCCCCGGACGGTCGGCCTCGCGATGCGGTCGGTGCGGACCGGCCGCCGGGAGCTGTTCGTCCTCGACCATCGAGACGCGGGGCCGGACCAGCTGCTCGCCACGGCCGCGCGGACACCCCAGACCCTCACCCTCACCGTCCTGCCCGGGATCCGGCCGCTGGACGAGCTGCCGCTGCCGGACCGTCTGCAGGGACTGACCGGGCCGCACGCCTCACGCCGCGCCGGAGAGGGCGGGGACCTGCACGACGTCGGCCCGTTCCGTCCCGGCGACCGGCTCCGTCGGGTGGACTGGCGGGTCACGGCCCGGCTGAACAGCGGGCCCCCGGTCGGCGGCGCTGCCGTCACCCAGCTCTACGTCCGGCGCACGTTCGCCACCGCCGACGCCACGGTGATGCTCGTCGTGGACTCCCGGGACGAGGTCGGACCACGCCTCGCCACCTGGGGAGACGCCTCGGCTCTGCGGGAGGACGAGGCGACCTCCCTGGACATCGCCCGGACCGCCGCGGCGTCACTGGCGCGGCACTACCTCGCCGGCGGGGACCGTGTCGGGCTGGAGGATCTGGGTCGGCTGCGGCGGCCGGTGCCACCGGCGGGTGGCCGGCACCAGCAGCTGCGGCTGCTGCAACGGCTCGCCCTGTCCGAGCCGGAGGGAGAGCCGCTGCGGCGTCAGCGGGTGCCGCGGCTGCCGTCCGGCTCGCTGATCATCGTGTTCTCCACCTTCCTGGACGACGAGGCGGCCCGGATGTCGACGACCTGGCACCGGGCCGGGCACCGGGTGCTGGCCGTCGACACCCTGCCGCGGCTGGTGCTGGGCGGCGTCAGCCCGCGGTTGCACACCGCGTACCGGATGATCGCGATGGAACGCGTCGACCGGCTGCGGGCGCTGCAGCGGCAGGGCGTGGAGCCGATCAGCTGGTCGCTGGCGGCCACCGGTGCCGATCCCGCGCTGGAGCTCGGCCGGCTCGCCCGGCTCCGGCGCCGACCGCGAACCGGCCCCCGATGAGGGCCTGGCTGCTGCGCCGCTGGCGGGCGGGCCGGGACCGGCTGCGGGGCTGGTTGGCGGCCTATGCCCCGTGGCTGGCAGGGCGCCTCCCCGCGGTGCGGATCGACACCGGCTGGTGGGTGCCCGGGTGGGTGTTGCGGCTGCTGCTCGGCGCGCTGGCCGCGGCCTGTCTGGTGCCGCCGCGACCCGGCGGCTTCTGGGCGGTCGTGCTGTCGGGGTATGTGGTGGCCCTGATGGCCCAGCCCGGCGGCGTGCTGCCGGCCTCCGCGGTCGCCGTGGTGGCGGTTCAGCTGCTGGTGGCCCCGGAGCTGACGACGACGCTGCGCATCGCGCTGACCATCCTGGGGTTGCACGCGGTCGCGCAGCTGGGGGTGCTGGCGGGCCGGGCCGGGCCGTTCGCCCGGTTCGAGCTTCGGGTCCTGGCCCTGCCGCTACCCCGGTTCCTGATCATCCAGGTGATCGCCCAGACACTGGCCCTGGTCGGCGCCTGGCTCAGCGGCCGCGCGCCGGAGGTGGACGCCCTGCCGGTGCTGGCCATCCTCGGCCTGGCTGCGGCGGTGCTCGGCTGGCTGCCGGGCCTCGGCCGGTCCGGAGCCGGTCAGCAGCCGGGGAGCCTGCGCAGCAGGTAGCCCTGGCGCTGCAGCTCGGCGATGATCCGCGGCAACGCCTGCACGGTCTGGGCCCGCGGACCGCCCCCGTCGTGCAGCAGCACGATGGTGCCGTGGCGGACGCGGGCGTTGGCCACCCGTCGGTAGATGGCCTCCGCACCCGGTCGGGTCCAGTCCAGCGAGTCGTCGGTCCACAGCACCTGTCGCCGGCCCCGCTCGGCGATGATCCGCTGCACCTTCGCGTTCGTCGCCCCGTACGGCGGGCGGACGCAGTGCACCCGCGGACCGCCGCTCAGCTCGGCCCGGATCTGGCCGGGCCGCAGCTTGGTCAGATCCCGGTGGTCGAAGGTGTGGTTGCCGATCGCACTGCCCTGGGCCAGGACCGCCTGCGCGGTCAGCGGGTACCGCAGCCGGTTGTTCCCCAGCTGGAAGAACGTGGCCGTCGATCGCGTCCGGGTCAAGATGGCGAGCACGGCCGGGGTGTAGGGGCCGGGCCCGTCGTCGAAGGTCAGGTACACCACGCCCCTGGATCCCGGCGGTGCGGACGGGGGCCGCGGGAGACGGAGCGGCGGCAGCGTGCTCGACGGCTTGCGGGAGGGCTTGCCGGGGGGCTTGCTGGAGGGCTTGGTGGGGGGTCTGGCCGAGGGCTTGCTCGAGCGTGGTGGCGGCTTCGGTGCGGCCGGGGGCCGGACGGTCGGAGCCGGCGTCCTCCTCGGCGGGGGCGGCTTCGGCGCCGTCGGCGTCGGGGTCGGCTTCGGGGTTGGGGTCGGCGTCGGTGGGGGCGCGGACGCCCGGACAGGAACCGAGGGGGTGGGGGTCACGGCGGTCGGGGTCGGCTCCGGGTCCGCCGGCGCAGGCGCCGGCGCCGGCGCCCCCGCCGGCGCGACCGCGTACAGCTGATCAGCGCCGAGCGGCAGCACCAGGACCACCCCGACGAACAGCGCGACGAACACGACGACGGCCACCGCGAGATAGGAGCGACGCCGGCTCATCGGCTGCCACCAGCGGTCATGCCCCACCCCGCTTCCGACCCGCCCCCAGGTCATCACCTCGAGCACCCGGACCTGGGCGTCCCACCGATTAGCATGCAGCATGGGCCGACGGTTGATGATCCTTTCCGCGAGTGTCGGGTCAGGTCACAACATCGCGGCCAGCGTCTTGGAGTCCTACCTGCAGCGCCACCCGGACGTGGACGCGATCAAGAAGCTCGACATCCTCGAGACCACCAACGAGCTGTACCGGACCTTCTACGACGATGCGTACTTCACGTTGGTCGACTCGGTGCCGTGGCTGGTCGGCTGGGGGTACGACGCGAACGACTCGCCGTTCAAGCTGGGGAACTCGGCCTCCCTGTGGGACCGGATCAACACCACCTCGGCGGCCAAGGCCATCCGACGGTTTCGGCCCGATGTGGTCATCTGCACGCACTTCCTGCCCACCCGGATGGTGACCCTGATGATCACCCGCGGCGTGCTGGAGGCGACTCTGGCCGTCGTCACGACCGACTACGACTTCCAGGGGCTGTGGCTGTCCAGCCCGTTCAACCACTTCTTCGTGGCCCGCGAGGAGACCAAGGCGCACATGGTCGGGATCGGCGTGCCGGCCGACCGACTGACCGTGTCCGGCATCCCGGTGAAGGCGGTGCTGGGCGAGCCGGTGAACGCCGAGTCGGTGCTCAACCGCTACCGGCTCGTGGCCGGGGTGCCGACGCTGTTGATCTCCGCCGGCGCGGCGGGCGGCGCGTACACGAGGACCATCGTGCAGCAGACCCTGCGGATGAAGAACCGCTTCCAAGCCATCGTCGTCTGTGGGCGCAACGACCGGCTGAAGCGCGAGGTCAAGGCGCTGGTGGCCGGCCGCCCGGAGTACCGGGTCCTCGGCTACACCACGGACATGGCCGACCTGATGCGCGCCGCCACCTTGTTCATCGGGAAGCCGGGCGGGCTGTCGTCGTCGGAGTGCATGGCCGCGGGCCTTCCGATGGTGTTGATCAAGCCCATTCCCGGGCAGGAGGAGCGCAACAGCAACTTCCTGCTCGAGGAAGGAGCCGCGGTGCGCTGTACGTACGAGACGACCGTCGGGTTCAAGATCGACCGGCTGCTGGGCGACCCGGACCGGATCCGTCGGATGGCGGCCCGCGCCCGGCAGATCGGCTACCCCGGCTCGGCGGCCCAGATCGCGACCATGGCGCTGGCCGAGCCGCCGGCGCCGCTGTGGATCAGCCGGACCGCGCAGAAGTCCATCCTGTCCGCCGGCGAGCAGGGCATGCCGACCATGGACCTCGACCCCGAGCGGCGGACGCGGGCTCTGGTCGACTCCCGGACCGGGGTGTCGGTCGGTGTGGTCACCTCGGCCCAGCTCCGGCATCTGACCCCGATCCGGGACGGCGTGGTGCGGACCGGGACTCGGGTGCTGATCTCGGAGTCCTGGCTGCGCCGGCTCCACCGGGAGCGGACCGATCCAGACCTGCTGCTGACCCTGCGCCGGATCCTCGGCAGGGCGCAGGAGATCGCGCTGGACGTCCACGCCGACTGACACCTGCGGCCGCCGGTCGCCCGGTTCACCTCGCCGGGTTCAGCTCGGCGGGTTCAGCTCGGCGGGCCGTCGGACTCGCGGTCGTAGAAGACCAGCCAGCCCACGTGGACGCCGTACATCAGCAGGGCGAAGCCGAGGACCGCGGCCACGGTGGTCGGCCACAGGGCGCGCCCGGGCCCGCTGACCACCATCGCGGCCAGCATCAGGGCGACCCCGCTCAGCACCGACACGTTGCAGCGTCGTTTGCGGCGGCGGATCTCCTCAGGGTCGTGCACGTCTGCGAGCGTACGCGCGGTCCGACCGCTCTCGGGCTCGGACGGCCGGCGAGCTCGAGGCGGGGCGCTACAGGCGAGGCCCCAGCAGGGTCCGGTCGCCGGCGGACAACCGGTCGGCGGCACAGGCCAGGTGGTGCCAGAACGGGTAGATCAACCTGGGCTCGGTGGCGGCGTCGAGCCGGGCCACGTCGTCGGCGGTCAGCCGCAGGTCCAGTGCGGCGAGGTTGTCGGCCAGCTGCCCGCGGGTGCGACCGGCGATCACGATGCTGGTGACCCCGGGCTTGCCCAGCAGATAGGCGATCGAGACCTGCGCCGCGGACACGCCGTGCGCCTCCGCCACTCCCATGATCACCTCGACGACGTCGAACAGCTCCTCCGGATCGTGCACCGGCGGCTCGGTGTGCTCGTTCAGCTCCGCGTACCGGGCGGTGCCCTCGGTGCCGCCGCGGCGGTACTTCCCGGTCAGCATCCCGCCGGCCAGCGGGCTCCAGATCAGGTTGCCGAGCCCTTCGTCGACGCTCATCGGGATCAGCTCGTACTCGGCGTCCCGGGAGAGCAGCGAGTAGTGGATCTGTTGGCTGACGAACCGGGGTAGATGGTCGCGTTCGGCCACGCCCTGGTACTTCATCACCTGCCACGCGGCGAAGTTGGACACCCCGACGTAGCGCACCTTGCCCTGGCGGACCAGCAGGTCGAGGGCCTCCAGCGTCTCCTCCGGCGGCGTCACCCCGTCCCGCTCGTGCAGCTGGTAGAGGTCGATCCAGTCGGTGCCCAGCCGCCGCAGGCTGGCCTCGCAGCTGCGGATGATGTGGTGCCGCGACAGGCCCGCGTCGTTGGGTCCGTCCCCCATCGGGAACCGCACCTTGGTGGCCAGCAGGATGTCGTCCCGGCGTGCGCCGAGAGCCTGCCCCAGCACCTCCTCGGAGCCGCCGCGGGAGTACATGTCGGCGGTGTCGAACAGGTTGACGCCGGCGTCCAGGCACATCGCAACCTGGTCCTTGGCGGCGTCGACGTCCACACTGCCGACTCGCTCGAAGCTGCCGCTGGTGCCGAACCCCATGGTTCCCAGTGACAGCACGGACACGTTCAGGCCGGAGCCTCCCAGGCGTCGGTTCTCCATGGCTGCCAACCTAGTGCCCGCGGTCGGCACGGTTGCCCGCGGTTCCTAGGCTGCGATGCGTACCACCGTCGACCACCGTCTGACCACCGTCTGACCGCCGTCTGACCACCGCCGCCCGACCACCGCCCAGCGCCGAGGAGCTGCCGTGCTCGACGCCCTGTCACCGCAGCGCCGCCGGCTGGTGGTGCTGCTGGTGGCCCTGGGGGTGGCCGGTCTGCTGGCGGTGGGGACGGCGATCGCCGTGCGGTCCCTGTCTCGGGGGTCGTCGGCACCCCAGGAGCGACCCGGTCCGGTACTGCTGGTCCCCGGGTACGGCGGCGGGGTGGCGGCGCTGGGCCCGCTGGCGGCCCAGGTCCGCGCGGCCGGCCGCGAGGCGGTCGTGGTGCCCCCGCTCGGCGACGGGACCGGCGACCTGCAGACCCAGGCCGAGCACCTCGGTGTGGTCGCGGACCAGGCCCGGGCCGCGGCGGGAGCGGAGTCGGTGGACGTCATCGGCTACTCCGCCGGCGGCGTGGTCGCGCGACTCTGGGTCCGCGACTCCGGTGGAGCCGCCCCGGTCCGACGCGTGCTCACCATCGGCTCCCCCCAGCACGGGACGAGCCAGGCCGCGCTAGGTCGCGAGCTGGCGGGCGGCTGCCCGGCCGCCTGCGAGCAGCTGGTCCCGGACAGCGACCTGCTGCGCCGCCTCAACGCCGGCGACGAAACCCCGCCCGGCCCGGTGTGGGCCACCGTCCGATCCGCCGCGGACGTGGTCGTGACACCGACGGACTCAGCCACCCTGGACGGCGCGCTGAACATCTTGGTGCAGGACGTCTGCCCGGGATCGACGGCGAACCACGGTGACCTGCCGGCGGACCCCGTGGTGGCAGCGGTCCTCGTCTCCGTCCTCGGGGTGGACCCGCCCACCCCGCCGACCCCCCTCGCCTGCTGACGTCGCGGATCCCCCGGGCCGCGGATTCCCCGGGCCGACCCAAGGCCTCCGCGCCATCCAGCCGGAGATGAACAACGCCGACCCGGACACCCCGGGAAGCACCCGGAAATGGGCGGGGCTCAGCACCGCATCCCGCACAGGTCAGCTATCGATGTCCTTGGTGGTGAAGTTGGCCCAGGCGGCGAGGGCGAAGACCACCAGGTAGCCGAGCTGGACGATCAGGCCCCTGACCAGGTCCCGCCACAGGATCGGGTCGCGGAACAGGTCGACGAAGGCCAGCCAGTAGCGGGTCGGCAGGTACGGGTGCAGGGTCTGGGCGGCGTCCAGCCCGAGCAGCACGGTGGAGGCGATCAGCACGCCGACGGTACCGAGGGCCGCGCCGACCGAGGAGCTCGTCACCGTGGAGAAGAACAGCGCCACCGCCGCCACGCCGAGCATGCAGATCACCACGTAGGCCAGCGCCAGCGCGGTCCGGCCGGCGATCTGCTCCGAGGTCAGGGTGGTGCCGCTCAGGCTCGTCGTGCCACCGGCCGCGGGGGCCTTCCCGAGCAGCAGTCGACCCTCCAGGTAGGTGACCGCCGCGACGACCAGCACGGCGATCAGGACGAAGGCCACGACGGTGACCAGCTTGGCCACCAGCAGCCGCGTGCGCCCCACCGGCCGCAGCAGCAGGTAGCGCAGGGTCCCCGACTGGCTCTCCCCCGCGATCGCGTCCCCGCCGAGCACCGCCACCGCGATCGGCAGGAACAGTGGCAGCACCACCCCCAACGCGGCCAGCGGGAACAACGTGCCGTCGGACAGCACCGCCGACAAGAACGGCGGACCGGTTCCCGGGCGGGGGGCGAGGTCGGTGACGGCCAGCAACACGGCGACGAGGGTCGGCAGCGCCACCAGCATGGCGATGATCACCCAGGTCCGGGGCCGGCAGACCAGTTTGACGAGCTCGACAGCGATCACCCGGCGACCGCCTCGAGCACGATCTCCTCCAGCGTCCGGCGGTGCGGCGCGATCACCCGGACCCCGACCCCCTGACCGACCAGGAAGGCGTTGAGCCGGGCCGAGTCCTCCGCCCGCACCAGCAGACGATCATGCTCCATCCGGACCACGGTGGCGCCCAGCAGCTCGGTACACCGCCGGGCGTCGGGGGTGCGGACCTCGACCAGGCCGCTCGGCCCCAGCAGCCGGTCGAGCCGGTCCTGCAGGACCAGCCGACCCCGGTCCAGCACCCCGACTCGGGTGCACATCTGCTCGACCTCGCTCAGCAGGTGGCTGGAGAGGAAGATCGTCGTCCCGGTCCGGTTGAGCTCCAGCAGCAGGGTGCGGATCTCCTGGATGCCCTGCGGGTCGAGCCCGTTGGTCGGCTCGTCGAGCACCAGCAGCCGGGGTCGCCGCAGCACCGCCGCGGCCAGTCCGAGCCGCTGCCGCATGCCCAGCGAGTAGGCGCTTGTCGGCCGGGGGTCGGCCGGGTCCAGCCCGACCTGCTCGAGGACCTCGCCGATCCTCACCCGGCGCTGCCGGCGGGGCGTCCGGTTGCGGCCGCTGGCGTCGAAGAGGGTCAGGTTGGCCCGGCCGGACAGGTGCGGGTACGCGCCGGGCCCCTCCACCAGGGCGCCGAGGAGCGGCAGCACGCAGTGCCGGCGGGCCGGCATCGGCTGGCCCAGCACCTCCGCCGCACCGGAGGTGGGCAGCACCAGGCCGAGCAGCATCCGCACGGTGGTGGTCTTGCCGGAACCGTTGGCGCCCAGGAAGCCGTAGACGTCGCCGTCGGCGACGTCGAGGTCCACGGCGTCGACCGCGGAGAGTGCGCCGTACCGCTTGGTGAGCCCGCGGGTGGTGATCATCGACGCCCCAACAGCTGCGCTGCGGCGCGCTGCAGCGTCTCGGGGGTGACGGTTCCGGCCAGCAGGAAGCCACCGCCCTGCCCGTTCGGGTCCAGCCGGCCGGGGGTGACCAGCAGCCCGACCGGACCCACCGGGGCGAGCGTCCCGACCGGGGTCCGCTGCGCCGCGGTGCTCTCCCGCAGCCGGGCTCGCAGCGGCCCGGCGACCTGGCCGCGGAGCCGCAGCGCGATCATGAACGTCGGTCCGCGGCCGTAGATCCCGGCCGAGCCCGGATCCCCGGTCCGGGAGGCGAGCCCGGCCAGCATCTCCGGCAGGTCGTACGGGGTGAGGGCGTTCGCCTCGGCGGCCACGTCGACGGCCTGGTCGAAGCGGAACGTCGACCCGGGTGGGGCGCCGAAGATCGTCACGGCCTGGTCGACCGAGCCGGTCCGCAGCTCGGCGACGGCCGTGGTCAGGGCGGGGCGACCACCGTCCAGGCCGGTCAGCTCGACCCGGAGCGGCAGCCCGGTCGCCGGGTCGGCCCAGATGTCCACCGTGCCGAGGGTGGTCGCCGGCTCCTCGGGGGTGAGCCGCAGACCGACCGCGTCGACGCCGGCGACCTTGCGAGCGGGCAGCCGAGCGAGCTCATCGGCTCGCGCGCCGGTCAGCACCGCGCGGGCCAGCACGGCGGGGACCAGGTCGGACACGTCGGGGAGCCGGATCCGCGAGACCGGGGCGCCGGTGGCGGTCAGCGTCTCGAACTCCCACCGGATCGTGTAGCCGGCCTGCCGGAACAGGTCGGTCTCCCCGGTGCTGTGGATGCGGTCGATCCGCCAGTCCTCGGGCCCGCGCCACCAGACCCGCAGGTCGTGGTCGGCGCCGAGCAGGTCGGCCAGGCCGGCGAAGGAGTCGCTGCTCGGCAGCTGCAGGGCGCCCGAGCTCTGCACCAGCCCGGACCAGGCCAGACCGTCGGAGGCTTCGATGCGGGCCGCCAGCTGGGTCGCCGACACGCTGCTGTCGGCCGCCGGCCACGCGGAGACGGCGATCGGCGTGCCGACCAGTGCGGCCGCGACCACCAGCACGAGCAGCCACCGGGTGGTCACGGCTGCCAATCTAGGTCCCGGCATCAACGCCGGCGGATCGATCCGGTCCGGCGGGCCTGCGACTCAGCCGGTCGGAGTGTGCGGGTACGGCCGGTTCAGCGGCACGTCCGGATTGAGCTCCACCCCGAACCCCGGGGTCTCGGGCAGGGACAGCCGACCGTCGACCGGGACGGGCTCGTTCAGCAGCAGCGGCTGGAACATGGGCACCACCTCATCGGCCTCCGGGGCCATCATCAAGAACTCGGCGAACGGGCTGTTGGTCCGGGTGATGACGAAGTGGTACGAGTAGACGCTCGAGCCGTGCGGCACGACCAGGGCACCGTACGCGTCGGCCATGGCCGAGATCTTGATCAGCTCGGTGATCCCGCCGCACCAGCCCACGTCGGGCTGCAGGATGTCGGCGCAGCCCATCTCGAGCAGCATCCGGAACCCGTACCGGGTCGACTCGTGCTCGCCGGTCGAGACCAGCATGCCGCGCGGCACGTTCTTCCGCAGGTCGCGGTAGCCCCAGTAGTCGTCGGGGATCAACGCCTCTTCGATCCACTTCAGCCCGTGCTCGTGGGCGGCAATGGCCAGCCGGGTGGCGTAGTCGAGGTCGAGGGACATCCAGCAGTCCCACATCAGCCAGAAGTCGTCGCCGACCTTCTCCCGCATCGCGGCCAGTTCGGCGATGTTGGCGTTGAGGCCGGGCACCCCCTCATGGGGACCGTGATGCAGGGCCATCTTCCCGCCGATGAAACCCATCTGCTGCGCCAGATCGGGTCGGGCGCCGGTGGCGTAGAAGGTGAGCTCTTTGCGGACCGCGCCGCCGAGCAAGTGGTAGACGGGCTCCTTCCGGATCCGGCCCAGCAGGTCCCACAGCGCCAGGTCGACGGCGCTGATGACGTTGAGCACCAGGCCCTTGCGGCCGTAGAAGAGGGTGGACCGCCACATCTGGTCCCAGATGAGCTCGGTGTCGGTGACCGGTGCGCCCTCGAGGAAGCGCGCCAGGTGCTTCTCGACGATCCACGCGCCGGGCTCCCCCGCCGTCGTGACGCCGAACCCGATCGTGCCGTCGTCGGCCTCCACCTCGACCACCAGGGTGCCGAGCACGTTGATGCCGAAGCTTCGGCGGCTCTGGTCGTAGCCCGGATAGCGCGACATCGGGGTGGAGATGTGGTCATCGATCCAGTGGTAGCCCTGCTGGTCGTGATAGTCCGCTCCCCCGCCTGCGCCAACGGTGAAGGCGCGGACGTGGGCGATCCGTGGCGTGCTCACGCGGGTGCTCCCTGCGGGAAGACCAGAATCTTGCTGGCCGTACTGCGGCCCCGGGCGAGGTCGTCGAAACTCTGCGGCGCCCCCTCCCAGCCGACCCGGCCGTCGATCAGCGAGGCGATCCCGTCCGGCACGGTGCCCACCCAGTCGGCGGTCTCGGCGAACTCGGTCGGGCTGTAGGTGAACGACCCGACCAGGCTCCGCTCCGCCGTGCTGATCGCGTACGCCGCCAGGTCCAGCTGCGGCGAGCCCATGCCGACCAGCACGATCCGGGCGCCGAGGTCCGATGCGGCCAGGGCGTCGGCGACCGTCCGGGTGATGCCCACTGCATCGACCACCAGGGTGGCGGGACCACCCAACGTCGCGGTGACCGCACTGGCCAAATCACCCGCAGTCGGGTCGATCGCCTGGGCGCCGAGTCCGGCGCACAGCTCCCGGCGCGACGGACTCACATCGGAGATGGCCAGGTTGTCGATCCCCAGCCGCCGGGCCGCGAGCAGGCACGCCTGCCCGATCGGCCCGCCGCCGATGACCAGCACCCGGTCCCCGGCGGTCGCCGCGCCACGGCGTACGGCGTGGTAACCCACGGCCAATGGCTCCACCAGGGCCCCCAACTCGGCCGGCATCTCCTCCGGCAGTGTCACGATGTTCGCCGCCGGTACCGCGACCCGTTCGGCGAACGCCGCCGAAACCTCCGGGGCCACGCCGAGCACCACTTTGCGGCTGCACCACTGCGCCTGACCGCTCGCGCAGGCGGCACAGGCGTTGCAGCCCATCACCGGGTTGACGGTGACCAGCTGGCCGGGCGTGAGTCCGGTCACGCCCGAACCCAGCTCGTCGATCCGGCCGACCGTCTCGTGCCCCATCACCTGGCCGGGATGGCGGCGGCCGTTCTCGCCGGAGTAGCCGTGGAAATCCGACCCGCAGATCCCGGTCGCGATGACCTCGACGACTACCTCGCTCGATCCCGGCCGGGGATCGGGGCGTTCCTCGACCGCGATGTCGTAGTCACCGCGCAGCACCAATGCCTTCATCTGCGGCTCCGACCTCAGACCTTGACGGCGAAGGAGTCCACCTCGTCGAGGTGGCCGGCCTCGATCTCGTTCGCCTTCTTGAAGAAGCTCGTGAGGGCGAACAGGATCGCGCAGGCGAACGCGCCCACGGAGAGGACGTACAGGCCGGCGTTGCCGCCGTAGGCCTCTTTGAAGGAGTCGCGCAGGATGGGGGCCAGGAACCCGCCCAGGTTGCCCAGGGAGTTGATCAGGCCGATGCCCGCGGCGGCCGCGAAGCCGGTCATGTACTCAGTGGGCAGGGTCCAGAAGATCGGCGACATGGCCACGAAACCCATGGCGGCCAAGCACAGGCCTCCGATGGCCACCACCGGGTAGTCGCTCATCGCGCCCGAGATGATGATGCCGAAGCCGGTGCCGAGCAACAGCGCACAGCCGATCGTTCGGTGCTTGCGGGTACGGTCAGCCAGACCCGGGAAGTAGGCCACCGCGGCCAGCCCGAAGACCCACGGAATGGCGGTCACCAGGGACGCCGCGAAGCCGAGCTTCTGCCCGGTGATGGCGGTCACCTGGGTGGGCAGGAAGAAGGTCACGCCGTAGACCGCGATCTGCAGGCAGAAGTAGATCAGTGCGAAATACCAGACCCGCCAGTTCCCGAGCGTGGCCAGCACCTTCTGGGGGCCGTGTCCTTCGGACTTGGCGGTGTCCTCGGCCGCGATGGTCTCCGCCAGCGCCAACCGCTGATCCTCCGGCAACCACCTCGCGGCGTCCTTCGGGTGGTCGATCAGGTAGAAGAATGCCCAGATACCGACCGCGACGGCCAGCAGGCCCTCGACCAGGAACATCCACTGGATGCCGCGCAGCCCGGCGACGCCGTTCAGTTCGAGCAGACCGCCGGACAACGGGTTGCCCAGGATGCCGGCGAGGGCGATACCCATGTAGAAGTAGCCGCGGGCCCGGCTCAGGTGCCGGGCGGGGATCCAGTAGGTGAGGAAGAGGATGACGCCGGGGAAGAAGCCGGCCTCGGTGACGCCGAGCAGGAAGCGCAGCAGATAGAAGCTCTTCTCCCCCTGCACGAACATGAAGCAGGCGGCCACGATGCCCCAGCTCACCATGATCCGGGACAGCCACCAGCGGGCCCCGACCTTGTGCAGCAGGATGTTGCTGGGGACTTCGAAGATGGCGTAGCCGACGAAGAACAGACCGGCGCCAAAGGCGTACGACGCGGCGCTGATGCCGAAGTCGATCTCGAACTCTTTCTGCGCGAACGAGACGTTGCTGCGGTCGAGGAACGCGATCACGTACATCAAGAGCAGGAACGGGATCAGTCGTTTGAAGACCGTCTTGGTCGCTACTTCACTCAGGTCGTGGCGACGCTGCCGCTCTTCGGCAGCGATGCTTTCGTGGGTGGTGGACATCTGTGACTCCTTGCCTTGGGTCGTGCTCGGGGTTGATCGGGAATGCCCTGGGTCAGCCGAGGATGTCGGCGAGGATGTTGCGGATGTAGGCGCGATTCTTGCCGATCACCGAGATCGAGTCGCTGCCGTAGTGCTCACACAGGAACGGGCCGCGGAAGCCGAGTGCCACGGCCTTGGTGATCGCCGCGCGGTAGTCGATCAGGCCGAACTCCATCGGCACCGGGAAGGTCATCACCTGACCGGTCTCGGGATCCTCGTCACGCAGGTAGTTCTTGACGTGCCAGTAGTTCGCGTACGGCAGCAGCTTGTCCAACATCTCCGGTACGGGCTCCAGCGGCCGGTGCAGCCGGACGAAGTTGCCGATGTCGGGGTTCAGACCGCAGGCCTCGTGGTCCACCTCCTGCAGGAAGCTGATCGCCCCGTCCGCGGTCCCCACGTAGGTGTCCTCGTACATCTCCAGCGTGATCTGCTGGCCGTTGCTGTGGGCGTGCTCGGCCAGCTCGCGGATCAACGACGCCGCGTGGCTGCGGGCCTCGGCGGACTCGTCGTCGTGCCAGCCGTCGACGAGCCAGAACCAGAGCGCCTGCTGCTGGGCGGGCGTCAGGCCCTGGAAGAACCCGAAGCTGACCAGCGGCACCCCCAGTTCCGCGGCCTGGTCCAGCAGCCGGTGGCTGTACGCCAGGTACTCCTCGCCGCGCTCGGGGTCGACGACACTGCGGCGCGACGTGGAGATGGCCGGCACGGTCAGCCCGACGTCGCTCAGCACGCCCTTGAAGTCGGCCAACCGTTCCGCCGACAGGTCACCGACCCGCACCCAGGTGTCGGTCGGGTCGACCTCGGTGAACCCCTGCGTGGCGACGATCCGGAGGTGCCTGGCCCACTCCTCCGGGTCGGCGTCCTGGATCGGGCCCCCGTGCGAGTCGGAGCTCCCGAAGTAGAGCATGGCCGCGGCGATGGGCCAGCTCTCCGCGGTGTAGGCGGTCGTGGTCGACAGCTCGGTGGTCATCGATGTCCTTCACCAGTTGGTCGTGCGACGGTTGATCATCAGGTTGATCATCAGGTTGATCATCAGGTTGGTCATCAGGTTGGTCAATGAGGTTGGTCATCGGGTCGGTCATCAGGGCCCGCAGCGCAGACCCCGCGGCCACGGGGTCAACCCTGCGGAGCCGGACCCAGCTCGCGCAGCAGCTGACCCAGGCGGGCGTACGCGGTGTTGCGGTACGCGATCAGCTTCGTCTGGTCGCCGGGCGGGATGACGAACCCGCCGCCCTGCTTGACGCCGAAGTTGCCGGCCTCCACCAGCGCGGTGAGCAGGGCAGGCGCCGCCAGCCGCTCACCGTAGTGCTCCTCCAGGGTGCGGAACCCGGCGCGGTAGACGTCGAGTCCGGCCATGTCCGCGATCGCGAACGGGCCGAAGAACGGCAACCGGTACCCGAACGTGGTCCGGACGATGATGTCGATGTCCTCGGCGGAGGCCACACCGTCCTCGATCAGGTTCACGGCCTCTTTGAGCAGCACGTACTGCAGGCGGTTGAGCACGAAGCCCGCCTTGTCGTTGACCCGTGCGGTCAGCTTGCCGGTCCGGGCGACCACCGCCTCGGCGGCCACGATGGTGGCCTCGGACGTGCGGGCGTGGGTGATCAGCTCGACCCCGGGGATGAACGGGGCCGGGTTCGAGAAATGCACCCCGAGGAAGCGCTCCGGGCGATCGAGCGACCCGGCCAGGTCACCGATGGGCAAGGTCGAGGTGTTGGTCGCGATCACCGCGTCCGGTCTGGCGGCCCGCTCGATGCTGTGCAGCACCGGACCCTTGATCTCGGGCTGCTCCAGCACCGCCTCCTCGACCAGGTCGGCGTCGGCCACCGCCGCCTCGAGGGTGTCCGCGGCCCGGAGGTGGGCGCGCACCGACTCGGCCGACCCCGGATCGAACAGACCCCGGCTCTCGAAGTCCTCGGCCTCGGCGTACAGCCGGTCGCGGTGGCGCTCGGTGAGCTCGGGAGTCGCGTCGCTGATCACGACATCCAGCCCGGCCATGGCGAAGACCTGGGCGATCCCGCCGCCCATGTAGCCCGCCCCGACCACGGCGACCCGCTCGATCGTCGGGGCGGCGGCCTGCGGCTGCTGCGCTGTCTGGGACGTCATCGTCACTCCTCGATTGAGCCGACCTTCGACTCTCGCGAACGGATCAAAGATCGTATAGGATGTATAAGACCCGATATTCGGAAGTTTGGCAAGGCTCCCTCCGAGAAGACGGACTGTCCAGGTCTCGTCTCCACGGCTCGGCACCGCCCGCCCACTCTGCAACAACCTCTGGCAGGGTGCAAGGGATGATGGTCGATCCGCCGCAACGCTGCGAAAGGGTTTTCCCGTGACGGTCTCCCCCGCGTCCACCCCGCCCTTCGAGGGTCCGGTACCGCTCGCCCAGCTGCTGGCCGGCCAACCGCCGGTGCGGGCGAAGGAGCTCGATCCGGACGCCGTCGCGGCCGGGCCGCGGCTGGTGGTGCTGGACGACGACCCCACCGGTACCCAGAGCATCGCCGACCTGCCGGTGCTGACCAGCTGGTCGGTGGACGACCTGCGGTGGGCCCTGCAGCAGCCCACCCCGGCGTTCTTCGTGTTGACCAACACCCGGAGCCTGTCCGCCGAGGACGCGGCCGCCCGGAACGTCGAGATCGTGAGCGCACTGGCCGAGGCCGCCGAGGCCGAGGGCGGGCTCCGGTACGTGATCGCCAGCCGCAGCGACTCGACGTTGCGCGGGTACTACCCGCTGGAGACCGACGTCCTGGGTCGTGAGCTCGCCGCCCGGGGCACGACGATCGACGCGGTGGTCATCTGCCCCGCCTACATCGAGCCCGGCCGGGTGACGGTCGACTCGGTGCACTGGGCGCGGACCGGCGACGGCATGATCCCGGTCTCGCACAGCGAGTTCGCCAAGGACGCCAGCTTCGGCTACGCCAGCTCGGACCTGCGCGACTGGGTGGCCGAGAAGACCGAGGGCCGGGTCCCCGCCACCGAGGTCGCCACGATCACGCTGACCGACATCCGCCGAGGCGGCCCGGACCGGGTCGCCGAGATCCTCCGGGGACTGCACGACGGGCAGCCGGTCGTGGTCGACACGGTCGAGGACGACGACCTGCGGGTGGTGGTGGGCGGCCTGCTGCAGGCCGAGGCCGGCGGGCAGAGCTTCCTGTACCGCACCGGTCCCTCGTTCGTGCGCGCCCGCAGCGGCCAGCACGCCACGCCACCCATCGACGCGGACCGGCTCCGCCGGATCGAGGCCGACCAGCCGCGGGCGGCGGACGACCCGCGACCGAGCACCCCCCACGGGCTCGTGGTCGTAGGGTCGCACGTCGGCCTGACGACCCGGCAGCTGGACCGGCTCCGGGACCGGGGCGGGATCGTCGAGCTGGAGCTGGACGTTCCGACCCTGCTGGACGAGACGGCGCGGGAGGGTCACATCGACGCCGTGGCCGCCCGCGCCGCCGAACTGCTGGCCGACGAGACCACCGGTAGCGACGTCGTCGTCCGGACCAGCCGGACCCTGGTCAAGGGTGCCGACGCGGTCGACAGCCTGGCCATCGCCCGCACCGTGAGCGGCTCCCTGGTCGCCACCACCCGACGGCTGATCTCCCAGGTGCGTCCGGCGTTCGTACTGGCCAAGGGCGGGATCACGTCCTCCGACACCGCCACCGATGGCCTCGAGATCCGGCGGGCCTGGTCCCGCGGCACCATGCTGCCGGGGATCGTCTCGCTGTGGGAGCCGGTGGCCGGACCGGCTCAGGGCATCCCCTACATCGTCTTCGCGGGCAACGTGGGCGACGACCATGCCCTCGCCGACGTGGTCACCGCGCTGCGTGCCGTCTGATCGTCGTACCCCGTCCGCCCCACCGCGCCCGCGCAGCACCCCGAAGGAGCGTCTCGTGACCGAATCCCACCCCCACATCGCCGTAATCGGACTCGGCGCCATGGGCCTGCCGATGGCGACCCACCTGGCCCGGACCTTCCCGGTGACCGGCTTCGACCCGTTCGCCCCACAACGGGAACGGGCCGCCGCCGGCGGCATCACCGCGTCGGCCACCCCGGGGGCGGCCAGCACCGACGCCGACATCGCCCTGCTCGCCGTCCGCGACCAGGCCCAGGCCGAGGAAGCCCTGTTCGGGACCGACGGCGTGCTGTCCACCCTGGTGGCCGGTTCCCCCGTGATCCTGACCAGCACCATCGGCCCGGCAGGTGCGCGAGCCCTGGCCGAACGCCTGGAGGCGGCGGGCCACCCGCTGGTCGACGCACCGATCAGCGGCGGCCCGGTCCGCGCCGGCCAGGGAGACCTGCTGATCGTCGTTGGCGCGAGCGAGCCCGCGCTGGCCGCCACCCGAGGCGTGCTCGAGGCGCTGTCCTCGACGCTGACGGTCGTCGGGCCGCGCCCCGGCGACGGCCAGGCGCTGAAGACGATCAACCAGCTCCTGGCCGGGGTGCACATCGCCGCCGCGGCCGAGGCCATCGCGCTGGCCCGCGGGGTCGGGCTCGACCCGGAGGTGGTGATCGGCGCGCTGTCGCAGGGCGCGGCCGGATCGTTCATGTTCGCCGACCGCGGACCGCGGATGCTGCAGGCCTACACCGGCGGCGCGGAGGTCAAGTCACGGGTCGACATCTTCGTCAAGGACATGGGGATCGTCACCGAGGTGGGCCGCGGGTCCCACGTACCGCTGCCCCTGGCCGCTGCCGCCCAGCAGCTGTTCCTGATCGCCGAGGCGGCCGGCCTCGGAGCCCAGGACGACTCCAGCGTCGTCACGATCCTGTCGCCCCGAAACTAGACTCGCCCGTGCCATGACCCCCGGAGCAGCCACCCCAGGAGAGCCGGGTTCCGCGGTCCGAGTGATTGCTCCGCTCGAGCGACGGATGCTCCGCGACGGGGTCTACGACGCCGTGTTGGAGATGCTGCTCGACGGCACCGTCCGCCCCGGGGCGTCGCTGGCCATCGACGGGTTGTCCCGCCAGCTCGGGGTCTCGCCGACCCCGATCCGGGAGGCGCTCGGCCAGCTGGAGCACACCGGCCTGGTCGCCCGGACCGCCCTCAAGGGCTACCGGGCCACGCCGCCGTTGAGCTCCCAGCGGATGGCCGAGCTGATGGACGCCCGGGCCGTGATCGAGGTCGCCGCGATCCGGCGGGCCGTACCGGTGCCGGCCGGGGTGGTCGACCAGCTCGAGGCGGCCAGCGTCGAGCACCGCGCGGCGGCGTCCCGGGTACGCGCCATGGCCGACCGGGAGCCGGGCCGGCTGGACTGGGCCACCCTGCGCGACTACTACACCAAGGACTGGGCGTTCCACCTGCTGATCCTGCGGAGCTGTCACAACAGCTACCTGCTGGCCACCGCGGAACGGCTCGCGCCCCACGTGCACCGGCTCCGGCAGTCGATGCACTTCGGAGCGATTGACGTGGAGCAGGCGGTTGCCGAGCACTCTGCCGTCCTGGCGGCGGTCCGGTCCGGAGATCCGGACGCCGCGGCCTCCGCGATGGCCGCCCACCTCACCGCGGTACGGACCCGCGCGGTCGCCGACGGGTAGCGAAGTGCCCTCGGCCGGCGGCGGGCCGCCACCTCGGGGGGTCGTCTGGTCAGGCCTCTGGGCATATCCGTCAGGGGCCGGTGGTAAACAGGATGTGAGCGCGGCCAGGTTCGGCACACCCGGTCGCCCCGATGACCCGCGGGCCTGCCTGGCAGGCCCGGCCCGGACCGCGAGGGGTAACCGTGACCATCTCCCGTACTGCCGACCGGCTCGAGGTCTGCGAGCCCGGAGGGCGCCCGGTCGACCTGGCCGAGGCCCAGCAGCTGATCCGGGACGCCGCCCTGCACGACCGGCCGGTCGGTCCGGTGGGCCTCGAGCTCGAGGGCCATGTGGTCGACCGGCGCCATCCCGAGCGGGCCGTCGTCGACGCGGCCGTTCAGCGGGTCGTGGCCGACCTCCCCACCCTCCCCCACGGCGGCCGGCTGAGCGTCGAACCCGGCGGTCAGCTGGAGATCTCGACCTGCTGCCTGCCCGGGGTGAGCTCCGCCGTCGACGCGTTGCAGGCCGACTCCGCCGTGCTGCGGGCCCGGCTGCGGGCCGAAGGGCTGGGCTGGCTGCTGCTCGGCACCGACCCGCTGCGCACGCCCCGGTTGGCCAATCCGACCCTTCGCTACCGGGCCATGGACGCCTGGTTCCTCGCTCACGACCACGGGCGGAGTGGGCACACCATGATGCGGTCGACGGCCGCGCTGCAGGTCAACCTGGAGGCCGGACCGCCGGGTCAGTGGGCCGACCGGGTGCGGCGGGCGGGTCGGCTGGCCCCGGTGCTCACCGCCCTCACCGGCAGCTCCGCCTTCCTGGCCGGCGTGGACACCGCCGCCGCCTCGGCCCGACAGCTGGCCTGGAGCGGCCTGGACCCGCTGACCGCCGGGCCACTGCCCGACACCGACGCGCCGGTGCAGGCCTGGGTGGACCGGGCCCTCGCCGCACCGGTGATGCTGGTGGACCGCGACGGCGACCTCGGCCCCGCGGATCGCCGGCGGAGCCTGCGCGACTGGATCGCCGACCCGCAGGGCTGGCCACCCGCGACCGCGGCGGACCTCCGGCGGCACCTGACCACCCTGTTCCCGCCGGTTCGGCTGCGAGGGTGGTTGGAGCTCCGGTACTGCGACAGCCTGCCCGGATCATGGTGGCCCGCGGTGGTCACCGCCGTGGTCGGCTGGTTGGACGACCCGGCCTCAGCCGCCGAGGTCGACGCCGCCCTCGGCCAGTCGGCGGTGGGACTGTCGGAGGCCGCCCGCGTCGGCCTGACCGACCCGCGGCTGCGGGCCACCGCCGTCACCCTGCTGGAGCTGGCGAGGGCCGTCCCCTCCCCCCAGCAGGAGGCGATCGGGGCGCTGCTCGACCTGGCCCGGTGCGGCCAGACCCCTGGATCGCTGATCGCCACCCAGATGCGGCGCCGCGGTCCGCATGCCGTCGCGAAGGAGCTCGCCGATGACTGAGAAAGTGACTGAGCCGGTGCGTGAGCCAGCGCCTGAGCCGGCGCCTGAGCCGACCGACCCGATCTCGGGGGGGCGGTCGGGCCTGCTGACCGCCGATGCGCTGGCCGCCGATCTGGCCCGGGCCCGGGACCGCACCAGCTGGCTCACCGACCTGGACGAGGCCGAGCTCCGGGCCGTGCACAGCCCGATCATGAGCCCGCTGGTCTGGGACCTGGCGCACGTCGCCCAGCAGGAAGAGCTCTGGCTGCTCCGCGACGGCGTGTCGACCTGCCCCGGCCTACTGCCCACCGAGGTCGACCGCCTGTACGACGCGTTCGAGCATCCGCGCGCGACCCGTTCGTCGCTGCCCTTGCTCCCCCCGGTGGAGGCCCGGCGCTACGGCCGGGAGGTGCGCGGCCGGGTGCTGGACCGGCTGGAACGGGCCGAGGACCTGTTCCCGTACGCGATGGTGGTCCAGCACGAGGAGCAGCATGACGAGACGATGCTGGCGACCCTGCATCTGCGCAGCGGCGACCCGGTGCTCGAGCCGACCCGGGTGCTGCCCCCGGCGCGCTCGGCACCCCACGACGCCGTGGCCGTCCCGGGCGGGGTGTTCGAGCTGGGGGTCTCCCCGCTGGTGGAGCCGACCGCGCTGGACAACGAGCAACCCGCCCATCTGGTGGACGTCGCCACCTTCGCCATCGCCCGGTTCCCCGTGACCAACGCCGAGTGGGTCCAGTTCCGGGCCGACGGTGGGTACGCCGACCGCCGCTGGTGGTCCGAGCGGGGCTGGCAGCATCACCGTGAGCACGGCTGGGACCGGCCGATGAGCTGGCTGGCGGACGGCACCCGGATCCGGTTCGGGCACCGCGAGGAGCTGCCCGCCGACGAACCCGTGCAGCACATCACCTGTTTCGAGGCCGAGGCCTACGCGGCGTGGGCCGGCGGCCGCCTGCCTACCGAGATCGAGTGGGAGAAGGCCTGCGCCTGGGACCCGGCGGTCGGGCGACGGCGGCGGTGGCCGTGGGGGGCGCAGCCGCCGACCTCGGCCCTGGCCAACCTCGGCGGCGGTGCCCTGCGGCCGGCCCCGGTCGGCGCCTACCCGGCAGGAGCGTCGGCGTACGGCGTGGAGCAGCTGATCGGCGACGTCTGGGAGTGGACGGCCTCTGGCTTCGAGCCCTGGCCGGGCTTCCGGCCGATGCTGTACGCGCAGTACAGCGCGCCGTTCTTCGGCGGGGACTACCGGGTGCTGCGGGGTGGCTCCTGGGCGGTCGCGCCGTCGGCCATCCGCCCGTCGTTCCGCAACTGGGACCATCCGTACCGGCGTCAGATCTTCACCGGCGTGCGGCTGGCCTGGGACGTCTGATGTGCCGGCACCTGGCCTGGTTCGGGGCACCGCGGACGGTGGCGGAGGTGGTGCTCGAACCCGAGCACGGCCTGCTGCGGCAGTCCTGGCAGCCGCGCCGGCAGCGGCACGGCACCGTGAACGCCGACGGCTGGGGGGTCGGCTTCCACCCCGACCCCCCGGGGTCACCGCCGGCGCGGTGGCGCTCGGACAAGCCCTTGTGGGGTGACACGTCCTTCGCGTCGATGGCCCCGCACCTGAGCGCCGGCCGGATCATCGCCGCCGTGCGCTCAGCCACTGCGGGGATGCCGCTGGACGCGAGCGCCGCGGCACCCTTCCTGGCCGGCGACTGGCTGGTGTCCCACAACGGCGTGGTCGACCGCACCGTCGTCGGGTCGCAGCTGGACGCGGAGTCGACCTGCGACTCGGCGCTGCTCGCCGCCCGGGTGGTCGCCGACGGCGTCGACCGGCTCGGAGGGACGGTACGCCGGATCGCGGCGGCGGATCCGGGGGCCCGGCTCAACCTGCTGCTGCTGTCCGCCGACCGACTGCTGGCCGTCGCCTGGGGCGACACCCTGTTCGTCCGATCCGACACCGACGGTGTGCTCGCCGCCAGCGAGCCCGACGGGCGCGGCGGCTGGGAGCCGGTGCCGGACCGACACCTGGTGGAGGTCACCGACGCCGGCACCACGACGCACGCCCTGGAGGACACCCGATGACACTCGACCTGCAGCACGACGCGGAGCTCCGCCGGCGTCAGCTGATCTCCGACGTGCGCGCCGGGCTGACGGCACAGCCCCGGACCCTGCCGTCGAAGTACTTCTACGACGCCCGGGGCAGCGCCCTGTTCGACCAGATCACCCGGCTGCCGGAGTACTACCCCACGCGGACCGAGCGGGCCATCCTGCTCAGGCACGCCGACGCCATCGCCGCCGCCACGGCGGCCACCACCCTGGTCGAGCTGGGCAGCGGCACGTCGGAGAAGACCCGGATCCTGATCGACGCGCTGCGTGGGCGCGGGACGCTGCAGCGCTTCGCGCCCCTGGACGTGGACCCCGCCGTGCTGGGCGAGGCGTCGAGCCTGCTGCAGCAGCGGTATCCCGGGCTGGCCGTGCAGCCCCTGGTCGGGGACTTCGAGCACCCGCTGCCCCCGCTGCCGGGCGGTGGCCCCGTCCTGGTCGCCTTCCTGGGCTCGACCGTCGGGAACCTGCCGCCCGCCGGCCGGGCCCGCTTCTACGCCGACCTCGCCCGCCATCTCCGGGCCGGTGATCACCTGCTGCTCGGCGCCGACCTGGTCAAGGCGGAGGACCGCCTGGTCGCGGCGTACGACGACGCGGCCGGAGTCACGGCGGACTTCAACCGCAACATCCTCCGGGTGATCAACGCCGAGCTCGGCGCCGACTTCGCGCCGGACGCGTACTCCCACGTCGCCCGCTGGAACGCCGAGGAGGAGTGGATCGAGATGTGGCTGCGGTCCCGGCGCTCGCAGGTGGTCACCGTCCCGCCGGCCCGGCTGCAGATCCGGCTGGCCGCGGGCGAGGAGATCCGGACCGAGATCTCGGCCAAGTTCCGGCCCGAGGGCCTGGCCGCCGAGCTGGGTACGGCCGGGCTCCAGGTCGTGGCACGGTGGTCGGACTCCGTCCACGACTTCGCCCTCGTGCTGGCCACGCCGACCGGATCCCCCGTGCCCGTCGCACCGGCCTGATCCCGCCGGCCTCACCCGGTGGCGAAGGCCTCGACCCGCCCGACCACCTCGGCCGGCGCCGGCATGGCGGCGATCTCGGCCCGGATCCGCTGGGCGACGTCCCGCTCGGCGCAAGGCCCCAGCAACGGTTCGACCAGCGCCGCGATCGACCCCGGACGGTAGGCGTCGTTGGGCTGGGAGGCCGCCGCGCCGCGCCGGACGAGCAGGTCGGCGTTGAACGGCTGGTCGGCCCCCTGGGGCAGGATCAGCTGGGGCAGGCCGTTCTCCAGGGCGGCGAGCACCGTACCCGTACCCCCGTGGTGGGCGATCAGGTCGACCCGCGGGAGGACCGCGGACTGGGCGACGAACCGTTCGACGTGCACGTTCTCGGGCTGCGGCCCGAGGGCGGCCGGGTCACCGTCGGGCCCCACGGTGACCAGCACGTCCACGCCGAGGGTCGCGATCTCGGCGACCGTCCGCTGCAGCACCTCGACCGCCCCGAAGGAGACCGTCCCGAGGGTGACGTAGACCCGGGGGCGACCGGGGTCCTCGGTGAGCCATCCGGGGATCTCGGCCTCGGCCGGGCTGTAGGCCACCGAGCGGACGGGGACCCGCGGGGCGTCGGTGTACTCGGTCTGCAACGAGACCGGGCAGATGTCGAGCAGCGCTTCGCCCAGCAGCCGGCGGTCGGGTGGGGTGCGGCCGCGCGCGGTCCACTGCTCGGCCTGGTAGCCGATGGCCGCCGGGTGCAGGATGGACAGCAGGGAGGGGATCAGGCCGGTGGCGAAGGCGAGTGCCGGAATCCCGAGCAGGTCCGCGGCGGCCGCCGCGCCCACGTCGGTCGGCTCGTAGACCACCAGGTCGGCCTCCAGCTCGGTCAGCCGGGCGAGCATCTCGGGCAGTACGGCCCCGGCCGCCGCGTCGCCGAACATCGCCGCGGCGAATTCGACGCCCTGCAGCTCCGGATGCCGCCGCTGGGTCTCCTGCTCGGCCCACTGCAGCGTCAGATCCGCCGGGTACGACGGCACCGTAGGCAGCGGCAGCCGGTCCAGGAACGGCGCGCCGGTGGCCACCGTCACCTGGTGGCCGGCGTCGCGGCAGGCCAGGGCCAGCGGGAGCAGGGGGTAGAGGTGACCGTAGGCGCCGAGCGAGGCGAAGACGACACGCATGGTTCATCCTGGCAGCGGCGAGGCCGGCCCGCAGCCGAACAGCACGGTCAGCGCTCGGCGGTCTCCAGCAGGTGACCGAGCGGCAGCTGGAACAGGAACTGGCTGCCCGCCTCGGTGACGCTGACCAGCACGTCACGCTGGTAGTCGATGTAGATCGACTCCACGTTGCCGCGCGGCATCTGGAAGCGTTGCAGCACCTTCCCGTTCTTGAACACCACCATCGCGTCAACGGAGCGCTTCGCGCTGCTCAGGGTCAGGGCCGAGGAGTTGGCGAGCCCATACTCGCCGACCATCGCCACACCCTGGAAGTTCGTCCCCGGAATGGTCAGCGAGCTGAAGCTGTTAATGGAGCGGCCCCGGTCACCAAAGCTGTTCTTCAGGACGAGCGTGTGCTCGGCCCGGGTGGACGAGTCGGCCAGCCCCCCGTCGGGGTCGAGCGCGAAGCTCTGTACGTAGGCCTGGCCGCTGGGGGTGTAGTTGATGCCGGTCAGCCGGTTCGGGCTCGCGGTGCGGTCGATGGAGATGCTCGACAGGCCACCCTGACCGGAGACGTTCCAGCGGGCGATGGCCGGCAGCACGTACCGGCTGCCGATCTTGATGATGTCGTCGGCGTTGTACATCCACAGGGTGCCGTGGCTCGAGGAGTAGATGTAGTGCCCGGCCCAGACCAGCCCACTGCCATGGGAGTTCAGGTTGGTGAACGTGCGGGACCCGTTGGGGCGGACCAGCTCGACCGTGTTGTAGCGGCGCTGGTCGAGATCCATCACGACCAGCCGGGTGACACTCTGGCCGGGCTTGTTGGCCGCCATCAGGCCGGACTCGTTGCCCCGCGAGTACCAGCTGGTCAACACCAGGTTCCGCTCCGCCGCCGGGCGTTTGCCGATGAAGTAGTTCTGGGTGGTGGCCGACCCGGCGACCCCCTGCGGCTTGTAGCCGTTGCCCGAGAGCCCGTCGAGGCACATGTAGTCCGACGCCCCCCAGTCCAGCCGGGAGTCCTTGCCCGACGAGCGCCAACTGGACCCGCAGGACTTGCTGACGGCGGGCAGCTTCTTGCCGCGCTCGAGGAGGTGGTCCCAGCTGACCGTCTTCGCCTTGTAGTGCCGGAGGTAACGAGCAGCGATGTGGCGGGAGGTGTCGGGCGGGACGGTCGGCGTGGGGGTCGTGGTCGGCGGAACCGGCACGGGTACCGGGACCGGCGCGGGCGCGGCTTGCCCGCTGGTTGGGGCCGGTGCCGCCGTGGTCGGCGCCGGCCCGGCGGTCGGGCCCGGCCGGGCGGTCGGGGCCGGCCGGAGGGTCGGGGCCGGCCGGACGGTCGGGGCGGTCGGCGCCGGGCCGCTGGGCACGGGCTCGGTGGAGGCCGGGGTCGGGACGGAGACCGGCGTGGACTCGGACGGGACCGGTGCGGGCGTGGGGCTCGGGAGTGCGGTCGAGGGCCCCGGGGTGGGGGGCGCACTGCTCTCTGGGATGACCTCGGTCGTGGTGGTCGCTCCGGGCGGCCAGATGGCGACGCTGAGGCCGGCCAGGACACTCAAGGCGAGCGTCAGCGACAGCACCCACGTGCGCGCGTGCTTGGTCACCGGGCCCGCCTTTGATCGCCTGCCTGCCACGTCGTCCACCCGCGGCAGACCCCAAGTATGACTGGTCGGCGAGGTCGCTGCGCAGGGTTCGTGCGGACGATGAAGCAAGGCCCGAGAAGGCAGCGCGATCTGCCCGGCCGGGTCCGCGGCGGCATCGACCGCTGAGCTGGATGGGGTGGCTGGCGTGGAGTGCGTTTGGGATGAGAGCGGGGAGGTCGTGCTCGCGGCGAATCCGTGAGAGACTTGGTCTTGCTGTTGCAATTCTTGAGCCGTGGTCAGTGCTACGCCCCCGGGGTTTGCGTGGGCGTTCGACCAATCTGGCGTCCGACAGCATCGAGAGTCGCGAGGTGCGACCTCGGCATGCGAGGAGATTTCATGGCACAGGGAACCGTCAAGTGGTTCAACGGCGAAAAGGGCTTCGGCTTCATCGCGGTCGATGGCGGCGGCGCGGACGTGTTCGTCCACTACAGCGCGATCGAGTCGACCGGGTACCGCTCGCTCGATGAGGGCCAGCGTGTGGAGTTCGACACCACGCAGGGTCCGAAGGGTCCGCAGGCCGACAAGGTCCGCCCGATCTGAGGGTCTGAACCCACAACGACTTGAGAGGCGCCGGCCAGTGGCCGGCGCCTCTTGTCATGCCCGGGGCTGGGAGGCTGCGTCGAGCGCGCGAAACGGCTCCCCGAGTGACACGGTGGTGAACGTCGGGGCGCCGCTGGCGGTCGTGCGTCGGGTACAACCACCTCGGGTGCAGCGAGACGAAGGATCTGCCGAGTCTGCGAGACAGACCGGGGACGCCAGGCGGCCAGGACACGATCCCCCATCGTGTCCTGGCCGTCTCGGTCAGCGGATCCACGAGCGTCGTTCCCCCGAACTACGGCCTCGCGGAGCTGTCCCCCGGTGGAGCCCCCGGGATCCTGACGTCATCCCCGGAGCTTCCTTCCCCGATGAACCAAAAGTAGGCCGTCGACCTCCGCGGGATCTGCGCGTTGACGCTGGTCTGGCTCAGGATCCGCTCAGTTTCCAGGGCCCCGATCGTCGCCATCGGCCGGGCGCCGACGAAACGATTCACAGGGCTCGCCCGGCTGTCCGATACCGGACATGTCCGCTACCGGACACCATTTCGTAGGTTATGACCGGGCCCGAAGCATTACCGTTGGTGTCGAGAGGTGAGGAACTGAACCCCCGAGCAGTTCCTCACCTCTCTTTTCCTGCCCGCGGCCGGCCGTATCGTCGGCATACTTCCATCCATGGCGATCGCAAGCGCGCGGGCCGTTGCGGTGGCGGGGGCGGGCCTGCTGGCCGCCAGCCTGGTCGGTGGGGCGGTGTCGGTCGCGGTCGGCGTGAACGACTGGTCGACCGCCTGGACGAGTCGAGCGACGCTGGCCGCGCCGTGGCCGATGCTCCTGGTCCAGGCCGGCGCCACGATCCTCGCGGCCCGAGTCCAGCACCGGTCGGCCGCGATCGGGTCGGTCCTGCTCGGCCTCAGCGCAGCGGTCAGCGGGGTCTCCGGTTTCTTCGACGGGCAGCTGGCCCGACCCGACCTGGGCGCGGGGTTCGTCGCGGCCCAGGCGGGATACGTGATCGTGGCCTGGGCGGCGGTGGGCTGCGCCGTGCTGCGCCTGCGGGCGCTGCGCCCACTCAGCCGCCGAAGCCCGCCGTCGTCCGCGCAGGGTGCCGGGTGAGCCACAAGCCCAGTCCGACGACGGTCGCTCCGAAGATCACCGAGTACGGGGGCAACGGGACGTAGGCCAGCAGCCCGGCCGGGATGAGCGCCAGAGCCAGCGCCCGGGGGATGACCCGGGCGCGGAAGCAGGCGACACCCAGCAGCACCCAGCCCAGCGCCATCATGACGTAGCTGGAGAGCGCACCGGTGACCAACGTGCCGTCCCGGGGGACCTCGAGCGCGGCCGGGATCTGGTGCGCCAGCCACGGCGCGACGAAGGTGTCGAACCAGGCGTTACCTGCCATGTTGGCCGTTCCCGCCGCCGCCGCGACCAGCGCCACCAGCCCGAACCTGCCGGCCGCGCGCGCCTGGCGGTGATGCAGGGCGAACACGCCGATGATCAACACCCAGTAGCCGATCACGTACGCCGTCATCGCGATGGCGTAGGTCGGGCCGGTCAGCACCGCGGTTATCGGCTGGCTCCGCAACGGCCACAGCACGAGCTGGCTGCCCGCGATCAGCAGGCCGGCGCCGAGGAGCATCGGGCCGGCCAGCGAGGACAAACTCGGCCGGGCGAGCGCCGACGGATCCGTGCGGGTGACGTCGTGGCCGCCGCCACCGCGGTGCCCCGGGGCCGTCCCCCGGTGGGTGCTCCCGGGCGAGGGGTCCGTTGTGCGGGGGTCTGAGGGAGTCATGATCACCAGGCTCGCGCGCCGCCGACCGCTCGGACAGGGGGTGCGCTTGCCGATCCACCGGCCGGGTTTCTGTCGAGCGCACCCCAGGGGCGACAGGGCTCCGGAATGGGGAGAAACCCGTCCCTCGGTCGGCGGGTCCACCCCCTGGGGCGCCGCCGCCCAACCGGCGATCGTGAGTACCGGTCGACAGTCGGCCCAGGACCGAAAGGCTGCCATGTCCGCCATCCGTCGACATCCCGTCGTCACCTTCTTCCTGCTGGCGTGCGCCCTCAGCTGGGGCGCCATCCCCTGGCAGAGCTTCTTCGCTCCCGGTGTGCTGGTCGCGGCGATGATCGTGGTCGGTCTCACCGAGGGCGTCGCCGGGCTCAAGACGATGGGCTCGCGGCTGATCCGCTGGCGCGTGAGCTGGGTCTGGTACGCGCTGGCGCTCGGCGTGCCGCTGGCGGTCAAGTTCGCGTCCATCGGCCTGAACAGCACCTTGGGCGCCCCGGCCGCGCAGATCGCCGAGCTCACGCTCTGGTACAGCCTGCCGATGGCGATCGCCATCAACATCGTCAACCCGCTGAACGCGCAGCTCCCCGAGGAGTCCAGCTTCCGGGGCTGGGCCCAGCCCAAGCTGCAGGTCGGCCGCACCCCGCTGGCCGCCGCGACCCTGATGGCGGTCGGCGTGACCATCTGGCACATCCCCGTCTTCGTGATGCCCCAGTTCGGGTCCAGCCCGATCGAGGCACTGGCCACCATCGCGGTCACGTTCTGGTACGCCTGGCTGTTCAACCACGCGTCGGGCAGCTCGCTGCTCACCCTGATCGCCCACGCCAGCGAAGGAGTTGTCGAGACCAGCACGCTGTGGCCGGCCGACGCCGACACGGCCAGGATGACCTGGGTCTACAGCCTGGTCTGGTGCTCGGTCGCCCTGGCCCTGCTGCTTGTCGACCGCCGCTTCTGGACCCGCCAACCGGTTCCGGTCGACGGCCCGGCAGGTGTCGAGGCTCAGAGCGAGTCGTCGCGCCTGTAGGCCATCTGCGACCCGGCGAGGCACCCTGTCCCCGCCGGGGCGAACCGCCGCCGCGTCCGGCGGCTCACCGTCCCGTCAACGGAACATCACGGTTCTGCCCGTAGACGACCGGCGCCGAGCCACGGACGTACCAGGTGCCGCTCGACGGACGCCAGACAGCGATGTCGGTGATGCCGTTTCGGTCGTAGTCGGCCGGGACCGGTTTGTCGGAGGAAACGCCAAGAGCCGTCCCGCTCCGGCCGCGGATGTACCAGGTGCCGGTCGACGGGCGCCAGACCGCGATGTCACTGGTGCCGCTACCGTCGTAGTCGGCCGGAACGGGGACATCCCCCTTGACGCCGTAGGTGATGCTCGTCGTCGCCGGCACATACCACCTGCCGGTTGAGGGGCGCCACACCGCGACGTCGGCATCCCCGTCGCCGTCGTAGTCAGCCGGTACGGGCACATCTCCCGCAACACCCCAGCGCGGAGATGTCTGACCGCGGATGTACCAGGTGCCGGTCGACGGCCGCCACACCGCGACGTCGGCATCCCCATCGCCGTCGTAGTCGGCCGGGACGGGAACATCCCCAGCAACACCCCAACGCACAGATGTCTTACCGCGGATGTGCCAGGTGCCGGTCGACGGCCGCCACACCGCGATGTCGGTGGTGTCGTTGCCGTCGTAGTCGGCCGGCACCGGCTTGTCTGTTGACACACCGTACGCGACGCCACTCCGGCCGCGGACGTACCAGGTGCCGGTCGACGGGCGCCAGACGGCCATGTCGGCATCCCCGTCGCCGTCGTAGTCGCTCCGCGTCGGGCCGGGACTCAAGGGCGGGTCGAGTCGGAGGATCCTGGCCACTGACGGTACGCCCTCGCCGTCGATGATGAAGAGCATGTAGTAGCCGGGTGGGGCGATGTCGACCGTGGCCGGTGCCGTGGCCCGGAGCGCCGAGCCCGAGGCGGAGAACTCCAGCGGGACATAGCGCTGGCCCTGGTCATCACCGTGGGTCGGCGCTCCGAGGCGGACGAGACCGACCTTCTCGATGGCTCCGCTCGCGTCGCTGTGGATCTCGAACGGTTTCGCATAGTCAATCGCCGACGGGGCGTCCTCGATCTTCGGGCGGCTCGCCGCGTTTCCGCTGCCGTCCTTCTCGAACAGGTACGGCGGGCTGAAGTACTCGACGTTCTTCTCCAGATAACCGCGGGTGGTGCAGAGCGCGCAGATGCCGCCCCCGCCCGTCATCACCCGGCCGTCCGGCAGCAGGGCGGCGGCGGAGTGGTACTGCCGGGTCCGGCTGGCGCTGGAGAGAACGGTCCAGGTCTCCGAAACCGGGTCCCAGCGCTCCGCGGCGAAGACCGGGTTGTCGAGGTCGACCGGCCCGTTCTCGGTCTGGCTCTGGCCACCGGTGGCCAAGACGCTCCCGTCCGCCAGGATGGTGAGGTCGAACAGCCGCCGGCCTACGGACATGGAGCCTGTGGAGCGCACCTTCGTGCTCGGTCCCGTGACGTCCACGACCGAGGCGGTTCGGGTGGGCACCGTCGTCTGTCCACCCTCGGTCAGGTCTCCGCCCCCGGCGACGAGCACCTTGCCAATGTCGTAGGTCGCGAAGCTGCCGTAGGTGCGATCGATGCCGTCCCGGTCCCGGGTGGCCACCAGAGCGCCTGCGCCTCTCGTGCTCATCGTGTCCATCCGCTTGTAGGGACCGACGAGCTCGACCTTGCCGTCGGGGCGGGGTACCAGGAACGGGTAGACGCGTTGGGCGAAGCTCGGAAAGCCGGTGAGACGGCGCAGTGCGCCGTTCGTCTGGTATGCCTCCGCCGTCGCGGGTCCGCCACCGACGACGAGCGCCTCCCCGTTGCCGAGCGCTGCCACCGAGGGATACCAGCGGGCGGCGTTCATGTCCGGTCCCCTCGACCAGGCCTCCGTGCGCCAGTCGAACAGGTGGGTCTGGACGATGCCCTCGTACGCCGGGTTCTTGTTGCCACCGGCGACCAGAACACGCCCATCGGCCAGTTGGGCGAAGCCAGCACAGAAGATGTTGTAACCAGAGACGTTCACCTGCCGGTAGGTGTCGCGCACCGGGTCCCAGACGGCCGCCCGCGTGAACGTCTGGACGGCCTTACCCTCCGGCGCCTGGTCGCCGATCGAGTCCCACATCAAGACCTTGCCGTTCGGCAGAACCGCCTGGAACACGGGCACCACGGGGGTCGGCCGCACCGCACTCCACTGACCGCCCCGGCCCGGGTCCACGGTCGCCGCGACGGAGACACGATCATCGGCACCCGGCTGCTCGGAACTGCGACGACCGGGCGTGACACCCGTCTCCTCCTTGATCTTGCGTGCGTTGGCACGGGTGGTCTCCTCGACCGTGCCGACCGGCACACCGGCCAGGTCCTGGGTGGCGTGCTCCTCCCCAGAGTCATGCGGTTCACCAGGATGCGCCACAGCAGGCTCCACCCCGACCAGCACGGTCATCGCCAGCGCCGCGAGGCCGCCCGACATGACGGAACGCCAAGACCACGACTTCACTGTCATCTCCCCCGAGATCACGTCAGCGCAGCTTCACGCGGCCACGCCGATGCAGCGAATTTACCTCGGCCCGTATCGCTACGGGCAAATATGGCAAGTTC
The DNA here is from genome assembly GCA_963832435.1 of uncultured Actinomycetota bacterium. Taxonomy (GTDB): domain Bacteria; phylum Actinomycetota; class Actinomycetes; order Propionibacteriales; family Propionibacteriaceae; genus Microlunatus. The sequence goes on along the minus strand of CAWHTY010000009.1, from coordinate 84,288 downwards.
CGCAGGTCACACGGGGGAATTCGTTGTCAGCGCCTGTGTCACCTGGGCTTCAGCGATTCGCTGATGGTGGCCAAAGTGCCATCGACCACGCGGTAGTAGGCCCACTTGCCGCGTTGTTCGCGACTCACGAGGCCGGCCTCGACGAGCAGCCGCATGTGGTGCGAGACGGTCGGTTGCGACAGACCGACGGGCCCGGTGAGATCGCAGATGCAGGCTTCGCCTTGCTCGCTTGCGGCGATGAGGGACAGCAGTCGCACCCGGGCAGGGTCGCCGAGGGCCTTGAACAGCGTGGCCAGCGCCGCAGCCTCCTCGGGGTCGAGAGCCCCCCCGGTGAGGGGGGCGCAGCAGCCGGCCCCAGCTGGTGCGGTGGCGACGGTCGACTGCGCGGCGGCTCCCATGCCACCAGGATGCCAGACGCATTGACATTTATCTATCTGAGAGGCATCATCGACCCATCGATGCTATTCGATATGATGCGCGAGAGGATGAAGCTGTGAGCGACGTGGTGGCACCGGCACTGCCGGTGGTGGTGATCGGAGCGGGACCGCTGGGGCTGGCCGCGGCTGCGCACTTGGTGGAGCGTGGGGAACGTGTGCTGGTGCTCGAGTCCGGGGACGGCCCCGGGGCGGCGGTGGGGCAGTGGGGCCATGTCCGGCTCTTCTCGGCCTGGCCCGAGCTCGTCGACCCCGCGGCGGCGCGGCTGCTGCAGCCGACCGGCTGGTCACCGCCGTCGGACGGCTATCCGACCGGCCGGGAGTGGGTCGACGCCTACCTCGCTCCGCTGGCGGCCGCGCTCGGGGACCGGATCCGGTACGGGACCCGGGTGGTCGGGGTGGCGCGTCGCGGCCGGGACCGGCTGGTCTCGGCGGGCCGCGAGGATCAGCCGTTCACGGTGCACGTGGTGGCTGACGGTGCGGAGGCCCGGGTGGATGCACGTGCGGTGATCGACGCCTCGGGGACCTGGACGCAGCCGAACCCGGCCGGCGCCGACGGCTACCCGGCGCTGGGGGAACGAGCGGCCGCAGCGAGCGGGGCGGTCAGCTATCGGCCACCGACCCCGGAGCAGGCCGCGGGGCTGGCCGGCCGTCACACGGTGCTGGTCGGCAGCGGCCACTCGGCGATGACGGCAGTGATCGAGCTCGCGGCGGTGGCGCAGCGCCGGCCGGGAACCCGGGTCAGCTGGGTGCTGCGGCGCGGCACGGTCGGCGACACCTTCGGCGGCGGACCGGCCGACGAGCTGCCCCAGCGGGGCGCCTTGGGGCAGCGGGCGCGGCAGGCCGTGGACGCGGGGCTGGTCGAGCTCGTGACCGGATTCCGGGTCGAGCGGATCGAGCCGGAGGACCCGGAATCCAGCCGGGTGGTGCTGGTGGCAGCGGACGGCCGGCGGCTGGCGCCGGCCGACCGGGTGGTCGTGCTGACCGGGTTCCGTCCAGACCTGTCGCTTCTCTCCGAGCTGCGCCTGGAGCTGGACCCCGTCCTGGAGGCGCCGGTACGGCTGGCCCCCGAGATCGACCCCAACGTGCACTCGTGCGGCAGCGTCTCCCCCCACGGTGCGGCCGAGCTGGCCCACCCGGAGTCTGGCCTGTACGTCATCGGCATGAAGTCCTACGGCCGGGCGCCGACGTTCCTGGCCATGACGGGCTACGAGCAGGTCCGCAGTGTGGCCGCCGAGCTCGCCGGTGACCACGAGGCGGCCGCCCGGGTCGAGCTGAAGCTGCCGGACACCGGGGTGTGTGGGGGCGCCGGCCTGTTCGACGAGCCGCAAAGGGCCGCCGGGGCCGGCTGCTGCGGCGCCCCGTCCCCAGGTCCGCAGCTGGTGTCCCTCAGCGGGTTGCTGTCCCGGCCGTGACCTCGGCGCTCGGGGTGCGGTCCGCACCCTCGACCGAGAATGGGCTGCGTTCGGTGCTGGCCGCGTTGTGCCTCACGCAGGTGACCAGCTGGGGCGTCCTGTACTACGCGTTCCCGGTGTTGTCGGGGCGGATCAGTGCCGACACCGGCTGGCCGCCGTCCACGCTGGCGGCGGCGTTCTCGGCCGGTCTGGTGATCTCTGCAGTGCTGGGTGTCGCCGTGGGCCGGTGGCTGGACCGGCGGGGCCCCCGATGGCTGATGACGGCCGGCTCGCTGGTCGCGGTGGCGGCCGTGGCAGCGGTCGCTGCGGCGCCCACGGCCGGGTGGTTCGTGGCCGGCTGGCTGGTGGCGGGCGTCGCGATGAGCGCAGTGCTGTACCCGCCCGCGTTCGCCGCTCTCACCCGCTGGTACGGGGCCGACGCGGTCGGCGCGCTGACCGTTCTCACCCTGGCCGGCGGACTGGCGAGCACGATCTTCGCCCCGGTCACCGCCGCTCTGGCCGGCCAGCTCGGCTGGCGCGGCACGTATCTTGTGCTCGCGGGCATTCTGTTCGTCGTCACCGTGCCGGGCCACCTGCTGGGACTGAGTCGGCACTGGCCGCCGGCACCCCGGGCGACTCACGCCGGTCAGGCCCCGGCCCGGGTGGTTCGCAGCTCGTCGTTCCTGGCGCTGATGGGGGCGCTGACCTTGACCGCCTGCGTCTCCTCCGCGGTGGTGGTGAACCTGGTACCGCTACTCATCGAGCGTCACGTCCCGCTCGGTCTCGCCGCCGTCGCGCTCGGCCTGGGCGGTGCGGGCCAGGTCGTCGGCCGCCTTGGTTACCCCCGGTTCTCGGCGCGGACCACCGTCCGCGCCCGGACTGCACTGACGCTGGCGGGTGTGGCCGTCACCACCGCCTTGCTGGCGGCGTTCACCGGCCTGGCCGCGATGGTGGTGCTGGCCGTGCTTGCCGGGATGGTGCGCGGGATGGTGACCCTGGTTCAGGCCACCGCCGTGACCGACCGATGGAGTGCCGCGCAGTACGGCCGGATCAGCGGCCTGTTGGCCGCCCCGGTGACCATGGCCGCGGCTCTCGCGCCGTGGGGCGGCGCGGTGGTCGCGGACGCCCTCGGCGGCTACGCCGCCATGTTCTGGGCGATGGCCGGGATCGCCGGTGCGGCTGCCCTTCTGGGTCTGGCGTCCGTGCCCGGCCCCGGCAGTCGGTGCGCCGTGGTGCACGACGGGTCCTGAGGTCCGCCCTCGGTGACCACTTCGGGTCCGGTCGTCCCGCTCAGCTGCCTGCGGCGGGCAGCAGTTCGCCGATCAGCGTCTCCACCCGACCGCGGATCTCGTCGCGGATGGGCCGAACGGACTCGACCCCCTTGCCGGCGGGGTCCTCCAGCACCCAGTCCTCGTACCGCTTGCCCGGGTAGAACGGGCAGGTGTCACCGCAGCCCATGGTGATCACCACATCGGACTCACGGACCGCGGAGTCGGTGAGCACCTTCGGCCTCTCCGCGGCGATGTCGATCCCCACCTCGGTCATGGCCTGCACCGCCGCGGGGTTCACCTGCTCGGCGGGCTCCGACCCCGCAGAGCGGACCTCCACCCGACCCCGGGACAGGTGGGTGAGGAACGCGGCGGCCATCTGGGACCGCCCCGCGTTGTGGACGCAGACGAACAGGACACTGGGTTTCGGCATCGAGATCAACCTCTCTCCGGGGCAGCCGTGGGGCGGGGGGCGAGGACGGTTCCGCTCGTCGTCTCGGCGTCGGGGAACAGGTAGCGGACCGCGGCCAGGCCGATCAGTCCGCCGAGCAGCTGGGCGACAACGAACACCAGGGCGGACCCCGGGGCGATCCCGGCGAAGGTGTCGGAGAAGATCCGGCCGATCGTCACGGCCGGGTTGGCGAAGGAGGTGGAGCTGGTGAACCAGTACGCCGAACCGATGTAGGCACCGACCACAGCCGCGGACCACGCCGCCCGCCCGGTCCGGGCCAGAGCGAAGATCACCAGCACCAGCCCCGCGGTGGCCACGACCTCGCCGATCCCCCGGCCCACCGACAGCCGGTCCGTACCCGAGACCTGTCCGGGCGGGAGGTCGAACATGACGTTGGCCAGCACCGCGCCGAGGATGCCGCCCACGGTCTGCGCCGCCGCGTAGCAGAGCATCACCCGCGCCCCCAGGCCCTGGCCCGACCGGCGGTTCAGCAGCCAGTCCACCACGGACACGACCGGGTTGAGGTGAGCTCCGGACACCGGGCCGAACACCAGGATCAGCACCGCCAGCCCGAATGCGGTCGCGGTGCTGTTCTCCAGCAGCTGCAGCCCGACGTCGGTCGGCGACAGCCTCGCGGCCGCGATCCCGGACCCGATCACCACGGCGACCAGCAGCGCCACACCCAGGGCTTCGGCGACCAGCCGCCGGGACAGGGGGGCACGTGCCGCCTTGCCATCCGCCATAGATCAACCATACTTGACTCAACCGTGATGGAGGCGAATTGAGGCAGCCCCTGGTGGGCCGGCGAGCGCAGATCCTCTCCGCCCTCGCCGAGCCGGCGCGGATGGCCATGGTCGACCACCTGCTCCTGGGTGACGCGTCTTCCGGTGAGCTCGGCGCCCAGGTCGGTCTCAGCAGCAACCTGCTCGCCCATCACCTGCGGGTCCTCGAGGACGCCGGGATCGTCCGCCGCGCCCGCTCCGAAGGCGACCGCCGCCGCAGCTACGTCCAGCTGCGCACGGACCATCCCCTGGTGCTGGTGGCCGCCACCCTCCCGGCCGGCCTTCGGCCAGCACCGCGCGTGGTCTTCGTCTGCACCGCTAACTCGGCCCGCTCCCAGCTCGCCGCCGCCAGCTGGAACCAGCTCAGCACCGTGCCCGCCGCCTCCGCCGGCACCCACCCCGGGACCCGCATCCACCCCGGCGCCGTCGCGGTGGCCCGGCGGCACGGACTTCGGCTCACCGCCGACCGGCCCGTCGCGATCGAGGACCAGCTGCGGGCCGGGGACCTTGTCGTCGCGGTGTGCGACAACGCCCACGAGGAGCTCGACGCCGACCTGCCCCGCGTGCACTGGGCCGTCCGCGATCCGGTGCGGGTCAACACCGACGCGGCCTTCGAGGACGCCTACGCCGACATCACCCGCCGGGTACGGCACCTCACCGCCGTCTACGACACCATGCGGACCGCCTCGTGACCACGACGCCGCAGTCGACCGGCCCACACGACCACGTTTGGGCGCGTTGATGGCCGATCCGAAATCGGGTGCTCTGACGACTTCGGCGGTGGTGGGGCGTCGACACCAACGCGACCTGGCCCGGGTCGGCCCGGATGCGTTGCGCTGGCGGGGGGAAGCCCCGGGGTCCGCCGCCCCTTACTCTGCACAGCCACGCCGGCTTCCCGGACGACAATCGAACACCATCCGCGCTGACATGGCCTGCGATGCTGGGCCAGCGCGCCACGTCACGCGACCAGGAGGGCATGCATGGGTGCAGCCGACCATTCTGTGTGGATCCAGGCGCGACCGGAGGACGTGTGGCGGGTCTACGTCGATCCGACCCGGATCCCTGACTGACAGACCGGATCCCCCGTGATCCAGGACCTCACCGGTCCCGGTGACGAGCCGGGTACGACGTACGCGTCCCGACGGGGTCCGGGGGTCGCCCGAACAACGGTGCTGACGGCCACCCCTCCGCGGCGCTTGGTCACCCGGACCCAGGCGTCCTGGGGGTTGCAGCTCGACCTCACCTCGGTGCTCACGCCCGACGGTGCCGGCACACTGCTCGAGCTGCACGCCGTAACGGGGTGGCCACCCCGCCGTGCCCTGCTCGGCAGGCTCATCGAGGCGGCCATCCTCAGACCCGCGGAGGCACGCAAGGAGCTGGCACGCCTCAAGGCCCTGGTGGAACGCGGGCGCGGGGACCACTAACCACGACCCGCGCCTCGCGCAGAGGTGGCACGCATCGGGTCGAGAGGTCTGACCAGCCGGTTCGACCGCAGCGTCAGTCGGACCCGAGCTGGTCGCGTCGGCGCGTGAGGTACGCGGCCTCGGCGGTGTTGCCAGCCAGCGCGATAGCCCGGCCGTACGCGGCGCGGGCCTCCGCTGAGCGGCCGAGGCGGCGGAGCAGGTCGGCCCGGGCGGCGTGGTAGGCGTGGTAGCCACCCAGGTCAAGCCGGTCGACCAGCGCCAGCGCCACCTCGGGGCCGTCGAGCTCGGCGAGGGCGACGGCCCGGTTGAGCGCGACGACCGGTGAGGGGTCGATGGCGGCGAGCTGGTCGTAGAGCGCGACGACCTGGGACCAGTCGGTGTCCCGCACGTCCCGGGCGGAGGTGTGCACCGCGGTGATGGCGGCCAGGATCTGGTAGCGGCCCGGGCGTCCCGTCCCGGCGGAGACGGCGGCGAGCCGGGCCCGCACCAGCGCGTGCCCTTCGGCGATCAGCGCAGCATCCCAGGCGCCGCGGTCCTGCTCGTCGAGGGTGACCAGCTCACCGGATGCCGAGACCCGCGCCGGCCGGCGGGCCTCGGTAAGCAGCATCAGCGCCAGCAGGCCCGCCGCCTCGCCGTCGGCCGGCACCAGCCCCCGGAGCAGCCGGGTCAGCCGGATGGCCTCCCGGGTGAGGTCGCCGCGAACGGGCTCCGGCCCGGGACCGGAAGCGAGGTAGCCCTCGTTGAAGATCAGGAACAGGACGGCCAGGACCCCGGCGACGCGGGCCGGGAGATCTTCGGCGGAGGGCACCCGGTACGGGATCCTGGCCGACGTGATCTTGGCCTTCGCGCGGGTGATCCGCTGACCCATGGTCGACTCCTGCACCAAGAAGGCGTGGGCGATCTCGGCGACGGTCAGGCCGCCGACCAGGCGCAGGGTCAGCGCGACCCGGGCCTCCATCGCCAGGGCCGGGTGGCAGCAGATCAGGATCAGCCGGAGCCGGTCGTCCTCGATCGCCCTCTCCTCGAAGGCGTTCGCCGGCTCCGGTGGAGTCTGCTCGTACAGCATCTGCGCCTGCTTCTGCTTGTCATCTCGGCGGGCCTCCCGGCGCAGCCGGTCGAGCGCGCGCCGGGTTGCGGTGGTGGTGATCCAGCCGCCGGGATTGGGCGGTACGCCGTCGGTCCGCCAGCGTTCGACGGCGACCGCGAACGCCTCCGCCGCCATCTCCTCGGCGAGGTCCAGGTCGCCGAAGCGGCGCGCCAGGCCAGCCACCACCCGGGCCCACTCCTCGCGGTGGACCCGGGTGATCGCCTCGGCGGCCAGGCTCACGCGCCCGCGAAGGGGCGCACCTCGACCTTGCCCCGGCAGGCCTTCGACCCCTCGGCGGCCAGTCTCAGGGCCACGTCGAGGTCGGGAGCCTCGATGATCCAGAACCCGCCCAGGTACTCCTTCGCCTCCAGGTACGGGCCGTCGGTGACCACCGGCTCGCCACCTTGTCCGTCCACGACGGTCGCCGTCGTGGCCGGCGCCAGGCCGTCGGCGAAGACCCAGTAGCCCTCCTCCTGCAGCCGCTCGTTGAACGCGCCCGTGTCGGCCAGCGCCTGCTTCATCGCCTCCTCGGTGGGGTAGCTGCCGTACTCGGTGTACTCCGCCGGCCCGAACACCGACATCAGGTACCGCGTCATCTCTGTCTCCTCGCGTCTCGTGGGGCCTCCGGCCCGCCTCTCACCCGTGCTACGAACGCATCCCGCCCGATCCGACACCGCTGCCGAGGATTCCGCAAGGTGGGGTGCCGATGGGAGAAAACCGGCCTGCCGGTTCACGGGTCAGCCACCGTGCGCAGCCGCCCGCCGGCCGCCAGGCTGAAGGCAACGGCCAATCCATCGAGGGAGCGCGTCATGGCTTTCATCAAGCGACACCCGGCCGCCACCACGGCCCCGGACGGAGCCGCAGCACCGCGGGCAGAACCGGGCCTCCCCCGGCACCCGCTGCTGATCTTCACCGTCCTCACCCTGGTCATCTCCTGGCTGCCGGTCATCCCCTATGCGTTAGGCCTGTTCCCGGGGCCGCTGCTGGCCTGCGGACCCTTCCTGGCGGCGATCATCACCGCGGCGATGGTCGGCGGAAAGCAGGGGTTGGGCGACTACTTCCGCGGCCTGATCCGGTGGCGGGTGCGTGTGGGCTGGTACGTCGTTGCCTTGCTGGCCCCGGTCGCCGGTTGGGTGATCGTCACGTACCTGAACGTCCTGCTCGGGGCGGCTGCCCCCGGGCCGGACCAGCTGGGCGGCTGGCCCCTGATCCTCACCGCCACCCTGGCCTTCGTGATCAATCCCCTTGGCGGCGCCTGGGAGGAGCCCGGTTGGCGCGGGTATGCCCTACCCCTGTTGCTGCGCCGGCACTCGGCGCTGGTGGGCAGCGCCGTACTGGGCGTGATCTGGACGCTCTGGCACCTTCCGCTGTTCGTGACCGGGCTCGTCCTCTGGCCGGATGCTGCGGTGGTCTTCGCCCTGAGCTTCGTGTTCACGGCGCTCTACCTGCGGACGGGGGGCAGTGTGCTGATCGCCTTCCTCCTGCACGCCTCACTCAACGGCGGGGGCGAGTTCTTCGTCGGGCTGTTCACCGGAGCTGATCGCGTGCGGATGTACTGGATCCTGTTCGCGCTCTGCGCGCTGATCGCGGCCGTCGCCATCGTGCTCAGCCGCAATCGGTGGCTGCGCGTCCCGGCCGTTCGCGAGAGCGATGACGCGGCGCTCAGCACCGCCGGCCGCAGAGGCGCCCCGGAACGCGCGTGACGCAGGCTACCCTCCAGCCGTGGGGGTCAAGAACTTCCTGATCGAGGGTGTCTCGGGTACGGGAAAGACGACGGTCTGCCGGGAACTGCTGCGCCGCGGCTACCAGGCCATCAACGGTGATCGGGAGTTGGCGTACCAAGGCGTTCCGGAAACCGGTCAGCCGACCGCGGGCGTGAGGCACGAGCACCACATCTGGCGGGTGGACAAGGTCACGGCGCTGATCGCCGACCAGGACGAGGCACTGACCTTCTTCTGCGGAGGGTCCCGCAACCATCACCAGTTCATCGACCTGTTTGACGGCGTCTTCGTCCTCGACGTGGACCTCGCCACGTTGACTCGACGGCTCGACGAGCGAGCCGCAGACGAGTGGGGCCACACCGAGGCGGAACGGGAGCTCGTTGTGCGGTTGCATCGCACCAAGGAGGACCTTCCTCGGGGCGGCACCGTGATCGACGCGACGGCGTCCGTGACCCGCGTCGTTGACGACATACTTGCTCGGTGCGCGAGGCATGGGGCCTGACCGAGTGTCACGTCCGCGCCGAGCTGGCGGTTCCGGGAGCGGGCCCTAGGACACCGTGTACCCGGAACCCTCGGGCCAGGGTCTAGCAGGTCAGCAGGCGGGGCGCGGACGAGTCCGGGTTGTGTCTCACGGATCGGAGTTGGCTCACGGCCTGTTCGGAGAAGGTCTGCTGTTCGGCAGGCGACATCTCAGCTGTGGTGCCTGCACGTGCCGCTGGAAGGTGCCGACCGCGCCCCAACGCTTCCGAAGGATCGCGTCCGCTGCCGGCGGTACTGACGGTGAGGGGTAACAGCAGGGCACCCCACGAGTGGTGTGACCCTCTTAGGGTGGCTGCATGGCCGCGCCGAACCGCGAGGAGGTCCGTGACTTCCTCACCACCCGCCGGGCGAGGGTCACCCCTGATCAGGTCGAGATGGCGGCCGGCGGCAACCGCCGCGTCCCCGGCCTGCGGCGGTCCGAGGTCGCCTTGCTCGCCGGGGTCAGCGTCGAGTACTACACCCGGATGGAACGGGGGAACCTGGCCGGAGTCTCTGAGTCGGTGCTCGATGCCGTGGCCCGGGCCCTGCAGCTGGATGAGGCCGAACGGGACCACCTGTTCGACCTGGCGCGGGCGGCCAGCACGTCGCCCGCTGGTGGACGAGGCCGAAGCCGTCGAAGCGCCGCGGTTAGGCCCGGGTTGCAGTACGCCCTCGACGCGGTCACCGGCGGTCCCGCCCTGGTCCGCAACGGCCGGCTGGACATCATCGCCGCCAACGCACTCGGTCGGGCCCTGCACGCGGCGGCGTACGCCAACCCCGGTCGCCCGGTGAACCTGGCCCGGCACTGCTTCCTGGACCGCGACAGCGCGGAGCGGTTCTACCCGGACTGGGACCAGGCTGCCGACACGATCGTCGCGATCCTGCGGGCCGAGGCGGGCCGCGATCCCTACGACCGGGGCCTCCAGGACCTGATCGGAGAGCTGTCGACCCTCAGCGCGGACTTCCGCACGAAGTGGGGCCAGCACGATGTGCGTCGCCACGCCTCGGGAGAGAAGCACTTCAACCATCCGATCGTCGGTCGGCTCGATCTGGTCTTCGAGAGCGCCGACCTGGCCACCGATCCGGGCTGGAAGCTGCTGATCTACGCCGCAGAACCCGCTTCCCCGTCGGCTGACGCGCTCGTCCTGCTGGCCAGCTGGGCCGCCAGCCACGACCCGCTCAACGAGAACCCCCACTCCGAGGACGCGTCGGCCCGGGAACGGACCGCCTGACCCGTGAGCCCTGCACCGCTACTCCACCGCGCCGTGTCCCGACTCCCCCGACGCCGCCCCGGGACGGGAGCCCCGACCGGTCGACCAGGCGCCGGTGGTCCTCCCGACGGGCCGCACGCGCGGATCGTGATCACCATCGCCTCGCTGGGCTTCTTCTTGATCACGTTGGGCATCTCGATCGTGAACGTCGCCCTGGCGCAGATCAGGGCCGAGCTGGGCGGCGGCACCGTTGGCCAGCAGTGGGTGATCGACGGCTACACACTCCTGTTCGCCGCTCTGTTGCTGTTCGCCGGAAACCTCGCCGACCGGATCGGCGCCAAGCGGGCGCTAGCGCTGGGCATCGCTGTCTTCGGCCTCACGTCGGCGGCCTGCGCGTTCGCCCCGAGCACAGCGCTGCGGATCGCCGCCCGCTGCGCGCAGGGCGCCGGGGCGGCGATCATGCTCCCGGCCTCCATGTCCCTGGTCCGGGAGGCCTTCTACCATCCGGCCCGCCGGGCCAGGGCCCTCGGGGTGTGGGCGGTCGGGGGCGCGGTGGCCGGTCTAGTCGGCCAGCCCTTGGGCGGCTTGCTGACCAGGTTCGCTGGCGTCGGGTGTTCAGCATCAACCTGCCGGTGTGCGCCGGCATGCTGATCTTCCTCACCGTGGTCGCCATGTCCCCGACCCGGCCGGCCAGGTTCGACTGGGCCGGCCAGGTCCTCGCCGTCATCGGCTTGGCCGCGCTGGTCGACGGGCTGATCGACGGCGGTCACGCCGGGTTCGGCTCCCCTGTCCGTCGTAGCGGCGTTGACGGCGGCAGTGCTCGCCCTGGTCGGCTTCGTCCTGGTGCAGTCCCGAGTCCGACACCCGATGATGCCGCTCGACCTGTTCCACGCCCGCGGGTTCCGACTGGCGCTACCGGTCGGGTTCGCGTTCATGGTCGGCAACTACGGAAACGTGTTCGTGATCAGCCTCTTCCTGCAGCAGGAGCTGCGACTGTCACCGCTGCACGCGGGTCTGGTGTTCCTGCCGTCGGCGTTCTTCGCGATCGCCGCCAACCTGGCCTCGGGACCGATCACCAACCGTTACGGCGCTCGTCTCCCGGTCGTTGCCGGGTTGTCGTCGATGGCGGTCGGGCTGCTGGTCCTGCTGATCATCGCCCCGCTCGGCCAGCCGGCCTTGATCGCGCTGGGTGTCATCCCGGTCGGGGCCGGTGGCGCCTTGGCCATGCCGTCGGTCACCGGGGTCGTCCTCGAAGGCGTACCCGGCCGGCAGGCGGGCACGGCCTCCGCCGTCTTCAACACGTTCCGACAGGTCGGGGGTGCGGTGGCCATCGCCGTCTTCGGGGCGCTGATCGCCGACCCGGAGCAGGTCGTCACCGGCCTGCGCCTCAGCCTCGGCATCGCCGGCACCCTGCTCCTCCTCGCCGCCCTCAGCAGCCTCCGCATCCAGCCTCGGAGCGACATCGCGGCCTGAACGCCGGGCCTCACCCTTCCGCCCAACCACCCCTACCCCCAGGAGTTCCCATGCATCAGCGCACTCTCGGCTCCGAGCTCCAGGTCTCGGCGATCGGCCTCGGTTGCATGACCATGACCGGCGGCTACAGCGGCCGACCCGACCGCCCAGAGATGATCAACCTGCTGCATGCCGCCGTCGACCGCGGGGTCACGCTCTTCGACACCGCCGAGATCTACGGGCCGCACGCCAACGAGGAGCTGGTCGGTGAGGCGCTGGCGCCGTTCCGCGACCAGGTGGTGATCGCCACCAAGTTCGCCCAGGACATCGACCCGGACAGCCGAGCCCCCCGGGGCCGGATGCTCACCCCCGACCAGCTTCCCGACGCCGTCGACGGTTCCCTGCGGCGCCTCGGCGTCGACACGATCGACCTGTACTACCAACACCGGGTCAACCCCGACATCGCGATCGAGGAGTACGCCGGCGCTGTCGCTGAGCTGATCACCGCCGGCAAGGTCCGCCGGTACGGACTGTCCGAAGCCGCGGCGGGCACCATCCGCCGAGCCCACGCCGTGCAGCCGGTGACCGCGGTCCAGAGCGAATACTCCCTGTGGTGGCGTCGGCCCGAGGAGGATGTGCTGCCCACCTGCGCGGAACTGGGGATCGGGTTCGTGCCGTTCAGCCCCCTCGGCAAGGGTTTCCTCACCGGCACGATCGACACCTCCACCACGTTCGAGGACGGCAACGACCTTCGCGCCAGCATCCCGCGCTTCTCCGCCGAGGCGCGCCGGCACAACCAGGCCATGGTCGACCTGGTCCGCGAGGTCGCTGCCGGCCAGGGCATCACCCCCGGGCAGGTCGCGTTGGCGTGGTTGCTGGCTCAGCAACCGTGGATCGTCCCCATCCCCGGCACCACCAAGGCGCACCGGATGGAGGAGAACTCCGCCGCCGCCGACGTGGTGCTGACCGAGGCCGAGGTCCAGCAGCTCACCTCGGCGTCCGCGGCGATCGACATCGACGGCGGACGCTACCCCGACTTCCTCGAGGCTCAGACCAACCTGTGAACCCCGACGAGCGGGGCTCACGACGCTCACGATCATGACGACGGATTCTCTGCCACGTGCAGTGCCGGCTGGCCGGCCCTTGGCTCGGCGCACGGCCAGGTCAGGCGAGTGTCCTCACGAACTCGGAATAGCTCCGATCTGCTGGAGAAGTCCCATCGTATTCATCACTGCCCATTCTTCCGCGATCTTGTCGCCGGCCAGGCGGTAGATGTCCATGACTTCAATCGTGACCTCGCGACCCGTCGGTGGTATCCCCATGAAGGCGCCCTGGTGCGTGCCTCGTGCGGTGAGCCGCGCGGCCACGAGTCCGTCCTGCACGACGAGCTGCTCGATCTGCAGATGGACATCCGGGAAACCGTTCGCGATCGAGGTGATGAAGTCGACGCCGGCCTGGGCTCCGTCAAGATCCGGCAGGTTGGCGTCATGCCGCTGGTAGTCGGGCATCAACAGGTCGCGCGCGGCCGCCAGATCCTGGCTGTTCCAGGCCTCGATCCACTCGTTGACGACGGCACTGTGCTTCTCGACGGACATCACAATCCTCCTGGGATAGGCCAGCGGGAGTGACGTCCAGTCTGGTGTCCACCACTGTCCGCTGGTCGGTGTGGCTCGTCAAGGGCCGGGACTAGCGTCAGCGAGTGACCGTCGACCTCATCGTCGGCCTGTCCAGAGCCGGGAAGACCAGACGAGCCAACGGAGCTTCAGACCAGCGAGTCGGCCCTTCGTCGGACTCCGAACGACTGGCAGATGGCGATGTCCCACCGTGACGACCCCACTCGCTGGCGGTCGAAGGCCCGCGCCGAGCATCGCGACCAGATCGAAGACCTACTCGAGGAGGTCGGTATTCGGGCTGCCCAGCTCGGCCTCAAGGTCGTGTCTGCGCCACACCGAACCCGCAGTTCACGCCGACCGCGGCCGGCACCCACCACTGGGTTGCGGTGTACAGCGGAAGCTCACCGAACACCAACACCCACAACGCTGACTGCACTGAGGCGAACGAGGACGTCGTGGTCATCACCGTGACGTCCAGGTTGATAGCGCCCAGACATGGCTGTCGAACGACTCGGTCACCGTCAGCGCCCCTGACGGCAGTTGCACGCAGGCCGAGGTGGCGGGCGCCTCCCCAGAGACGGTCTCGACCTCGAACACCGAGGTGGAGGTGACAGCGTAGGGAAGCTACTCCTGGCAGGTCAGCTACGACAGCGACAATCTGGCCCGACGTGACATCCCGGCTGGCTGTAAAGAGACGTCGACGCTGACCATCGACGTCATGGGCCTCCATGGCACCGCGATGCCGTTGTGACGTCAACATGGTCCAGTCCGATGATTGCGACCTCCGTTTGAGGCGCTGGTGGTGCACCATGGGAACCATCTCTCGGCTGCGGTGCCGAGCGGCCTGACGCGGGGGGCGCACATGGACGATCAAGTCGTGCTGGTGTACGGGGCGACTGGCACGCAGGGGACGCCCGTCGTCGAGCACCTGCTCGCCGCGGGCCGGAATGTGCGAGTGCTGACCCGCGAGGCGGCTCGAGCTGAGCATTGGCGATCCCGTGGTGCCGAGATCGCGGTGGCTGACTTGGGAGATCCCGAGTCGTTGGCGGCGGCTAACGACGGCGTGTCCCAGGTCGTGTTGCAGTTGCCGCTGCAGTATGACTTCGACCTGCACGAGACCTACGGCCGCAACGCGGTCGATGCCGCACGGGCCGCCAATGTCGATCTGGTGGTGTTCAATACCAGCGCTCAGGTGATCGAGAACACCGAGGTCCACGCCTACCACGCGCGGCGGGTCGTGATCGACTACCTGCACGGAAGTGGCGTACCCAGTGTGGTGTTTCGGCCCACGTTCTACATGGAGATTCTCTTGGGTCCGTGGATTCGACCCGCCATCGTCAATGACGCTGTGGTGGCGTTCCCGCTCCCTGCTGACTTCCCGATGTCGTGGATCAGCGCGTTCGAGACCGCCGGTTACGCCGTCGCAGCGCTTGCTCGACCTGACCTCGCTGGCCGGGAGTTCGACATCGGCGGCCCAGACGCTCTCACCGGTGACGATCTTGCAGCCTGCTTCGCGACGGCACTGAGTCGGCCGGTCCGGTTTGTCTCAATCAGCCCCGACGACTACGAGCAGTCCCTCGCACCGATCTTCGGTCCTACCGTGGCCCGTGAAGTGGCCGCACAGGTCCGATGCATCATTGACTTGGGCAGCGGCGAGGTGGACATGACGTCACCGAGATCGGAGCTTTCTGTCGCGCCGAGGTCGCTAGGTGACTGGATCTCTAGACACGACTGGCGATAGTCCTGCTTTGGCGGAGCTCCCGGCCAGAGCCGAATGCGTCGACATCCTGCCAGGTGCGGATGTGAGGCGATGACGTAACTCTTGTTGCAGGCGGCCCTCGGTCCGCGGGGTCTCCCGCATGGCGGGTGCTGGCGGGAGCGGAACTGACGGGGGTGGCGTTGGCTTCGGAGACGCCCGGATCCCGCCACACACCCAGGGACCTGGTCTCTACGTGCATACCCGTGAGGACGAGGCGTCCTACATTATCGCCGTGGTCGTCACCTACAAGGTTGGGGACAAGATCTTCGAGGCCGGTCCTGAACCGGCCAGGGTTGTGGCGTCTCCTCAGTGCGTTCGGTTCACCTTCGACGAACGTGGTCGCTGAACCTAGATCAAGGCGGCTCGCTGCGCTCGCTGCGCTGCACGGAGGCAGTATCGACAGCGATCCGCCGCCGATCTTGGTGGTGCGCCTCAACGCGCAAATCTGCAGGCTGGCGGCCCAATAGAGCCGAATTCAGAAGTGCAGGACTCGGGGCTTTGTCCTCCGTCGCTGATGTGTGACAGTCCTTTACCGGTTGATGTGGGCCGCAGGGCGGGCAGTAGCTCTTGGACGTCCGCGGCGTGGTCACAACCCGGGCAATCGAGCGGGTGGCTAGCTGTGATGATCCTCGGCGAGCGGTTTCTCGGGGCGCTGTCAGCGTGCGGTGGGTCCGCGTCGCCACGTCCGGACCGTCCTACGATGCGTGGATGGGGGTCAGCCGATCTGGTCAGGCGATTCACCTCAACACCGGGGTAGACGTCAGCTATGTCGCCCAGGGTGATGCTTCGGGCGTGTCGGTCCTGCTCCTGCACGCCTGGGGTGAGTCCTTGGGCTGCTTCGACCGCCTCCTTCCCTTGCTGCCCACGGCGCTTCACGTTCTGGCGATGGATCAGCGTGGCCACGGAGACAGCGACAAACCCGCAGATGCGTACGCCCTTACCGACTTCGCCGGCGACGTCACGGCCTTCCTGGATACGTTGGGCCTGCGCTCCGCGGTACTGGTGGGATCGTCGAGCGGGGGGTATGTCGCACAGCAGGTGGCGATCACCAAACCGAAACGGGTACGCGGACTCGTCCTCGTCGGTGCACCACGCAGCCTGTACGGTCGGCCGCCCTTCGCCGACGAGGTCGACCAGCTGACCGATCCGATCGACCGCACCTGGGTGAAGGATTCGCTGACGTGGTTCCCTCGATTCCATGATGTTCCCGAGTGGTACATCGAGGCCCGCGTCGACGACGGCGTGCGTATGCCAGCGCGGGTCTGGCGGCAGGCGCTGACCGGCCTGAGCGAGGCGACCCCTCCGACGGAGACAGGGACAATCCGGACGCCCACGCTGATCATCTGGGGTGGACGGGATGAGCTGCTGCCGCGAAGCGACGGAAGTGCCCTCGCCAGCGCGATCCCGGGCTCGCGGCTGGTCGTCTACCCCGATACCGGTCATCTGGTGCTGTGGGAACAGCCTGCGCGGATAGCTTCCGACCTGACGGCATTCGTCAACGACCTGCATTGAGAAGCGGGCCTCCCCATCGCTTGCCCCATCGGGTGGTCCTGCTTGCCGGCCAAAACGTCGCTCCGGACTACCTCGCATCGGAGCCTCATATTCGTGAACACATTCTAATACTCACGTTCCATGCTCACGGTCCGTCGCGTGAGGTTGCCGACCGGGTGCAGGCGCTGCTTGAGGGTGCGTTCGGTGGTGTGGCGGCAAACATGCCCGTGGAGGGACCCAAGGGTGATGAGCAGCCATGCGAATCAGCCGGTGACTAGGGCCGATAGCGGAGCCGCCTTGGGGATTTGAACCCCAGACCTACGCATTACGAGTGCGTTGCTCTACCACTGAGCTAAGGCGGCCGGTGCCGGATCCGGCGCGGTCACCGGGGTTTCAGCCCGGCCGACGATACCAGAGCACGACTCGCGACCCGACCCTGCCAACCGCCCTTCAGCCGGCCCGGGTGACCGTCTCAACGTGAGCATCGCGACGTCTGCCGGCGGCGCACGGCCGGGTTCCGACCCCGCTCACGTCGACCTCCCTGATACCGCCGCCGCGCGAGTCTTACCGATTTCACCCCTCGTCCTCAGCAACGTCACAGCAACCTCGGACAGAGTGTGGCCATCGCGAAAGAACGCCTCGGTGTCACTGCACTGGCGACGTGGCGGATGCACCCTCGAGAACCGAGGGCCCGGGTGTCGCCTTCCCCGGGCTCTCGGTTCACTCCAACCCGAACCCGCGCCTCAGCACCGGGTCCCGTCGGCCGGCGCCTGACCCCGGGTCAGGTAGGGGATCACCTTCTCCCGGACGCAGGCGCTCTTCCCGTACGCGAGGTGGCCCTCTCCCTGCAGGCTCACCAGCAGGCCCGACTCGAGCTGGCGCGCCATGCCCTCGGCGTACTCGTACGGGGTGGCCGGGTCGCCCGTGGTCCCGATCACCACGATCGGCGGCGCTCCCGCCGCGGTGATCCGGGGCTCGCGCGGCGCCGGCGGCACCGGCCAGGTCGGGCAGGTCAGGTCCGCGCCGTTGAACGGGCCCAGGACCGGCGCGGCCCTGGCCACCGCCGCCGCCCGCGCCTCCGCCTTCCGCACGCTCACCTCGGCGGTGTCCAGGCAGCGCACCGCGGGGAAGCCGAAGTTCAGCTGCCCGAACGTGCCGTCCCGCCGCCGCTCGTTCAACACGTCGGCCAGGCCGACCAGGCCGGCCCCGTTCCCGTCGACCACCGCCGCTTCCAGGGCCTGGCGCAGCACTGGCCAGGTGCGCTCGTCCCCGTACAGGGCCGCGAGCACCCCGTCGATGCCCAGCTGCTGGGTCAGTTCCCGCCGTCCCCCGGGCAGCGGCTGCTGATCGAGCCGTCGCCACAGGTCGGTCACGGCGCCCAGCACCTCGGCCTGGGTCCCGCCCAGCCGGCACCGCTGCCGGGCACACCAGGTGGCGAAGTGTCCCAGCGCGCGCTCGAAGCCCTGGGTCTGGCTGACCGTGTCGTCGGCGGTGATGTTCACCGCGCCGTCGAGCACCATCCGCCCGACCGTCTTCGGGAACAGCTGCGCGTACAGGGCGCCGATCTTGGTCCCGTACGAGGACCCGAAGTAGCTCAGCTGCACGTCCCCCACCAGGGACCGCAGCAGGTCGAGGTCGCGGACCGTCTCCTGCGTCGAGATGTGGGTGAGCAGGGCCCCGGAGCGCTGCAGGCAGGAGCGGCCGAAGTCGCGCCGGCCGTTGAGCAGGGCCAGCCGCTCCTGGGCGTCGTCGGGCGTCCCGTCGGCGGCCAGGTACTCGTCCAGCTCCGGCCCGTTGAAGCACTGCACCGGGGTCGATGACCCGACACCGCGCGGGTCCCAGCCGACGATGTCGTACTGCTCCAGACCCCGCGCCGGGAACCCGCTGACGTACTCCACCCCGGAACCGCCCGGCCCGCCCGGGTTGATGAACAGCGACCCGAGCCTGGGCTCCCGGCTGGACGGCCGCCGCCGCAGCGCCAGCGTGATCGCCTGGCCGTCCGGCCGGGCGTAGTCCAGCGGGGCGGCCACCGTCGTGCACTCGAACGCCGGCCCGCACGGCAGCCAGCTGACCGGCTGCCGGAGGTACCGCTGCCGCCCCTGACCGGGCGGCGGGACCACGAACCCGGGCGGCTGCACGGCGGGCACGTCCTCGATCGGGCGGCGGTCCAGACTGGGCGGCGGCTCGGTCGACGCCGTCGACGGGGACCCCGACGGCGACGGGGAGCGCACCGGCGGGGCCGGGCGGTTCGGAGCCAGGACACATCCGGCCAGCAGCAGGACGACGGCGGCCGCGGTCGCCCGTCTTGGTGCCCGGCCGCGCATGCAGCCGAGGGTACGTGTCCCGCTCGGGCTCAGCGGTGCCGGCGCCAGCGGTGCCGGTGCCTCCGATCGGCCGCACCCGCCTGCTCGGCGGGCGTCTCCGGACCGGCCGCGGGCCCCGCGTCGGCGGGCGTCTGGGTAACGGCCGCGGACCCAAGGTCGGCGGGCGGATCGGCGGGCCCCTCAGCGACCGGCTGAGCGGGCGGCACGGCGACAGGCTGAGCGGGCGGCTCGGCCGCGGCCGGCTCGCGCTCCCGGTACGCCGCCCGGGACCCGCAGACGCTGGCCTTGCTGCACCGGCTCACCGTGCCGCCGGAGAGGCGGACGACGACCTCGTCGGCTGGCACGGAGTGCCCGATCACCGTCCCGGTCCCCTCCTCGGTCTGCACCGTGGCCCCGACCGCCGGCGCCTCCCGGGCGAACTCCACGTACAGCGGGTGCTCGTACTTCAGGCAGCACATCAGACGGCCGCAGGCCCCGGAGATCTTCAGCGGGTTGGGCGGCAGGTCCTGCACCCGGGCCATCCGCAGGGTGACCGGCTCGAAGTCGGACAGGAAGGTCGCGCAGCACAGCTCCCGACCACAGCTGCCCAGGCCGCCCGTGATCCGGGCGGCGTCCCGCGAGCCGATCTGGCGCAGGTCGATCCGAGCGCGCAACGCGCGCGCGAGGTCCCCCACCAGCGCGCGGAAGTCCACCCGGTGCGGGGCGGTGAAGTAGATGACGACCTGCTGGTCGAAGTCGTCACCGGAGTCGAGGAAGTCGACCCCGACCACCTTCATCGGCAGCTCGTGGCGGCGGATCAGCTGTTTGGCGACCAGCCGGGCCTCGGCCCGACGGCGCTTGTTGGCGGCGTCCCGGGCGAGCTCGGCCGGCCCGGCCGGGCCGGCGCAGACCGGCAGGTCGACATAACCGGCGGTGGCCTCGTCGTCGGAGACGTACTCCGGGGCCCAGACGCACTCGGCGACCTCGGGCCCACCGTCGGTCGGCACCAGCACCTTCTCGCCCACCTGGTACGTCGCCTCGCCCGGGTCCAGGTAGTACAGCCGGCCATACCGCTCGAACGACACCGCCATCACCCGGCCCATCCCGTCAGGGTAAAGCCTCACCGGCTGCTGACCATCGCCCCGGAGCCCGGGGGCGGATCCCTAAGGGCCGGAAAAGGCGGAGGCCCGGCGGATGCGGGTCCGCCGAGCCTCCTCGGGTGGGTCGTCTGGGGGGCAGAACCCACCCTGTACAGGGGGACGTCTAGCGACGGATGCGCAGTTTCATGCCGTGCGGGAACGCGCGGTGCGCGTGCTTGCCGACCCCGGCCCTGGTCAGCTTCGCCTTGTTGAGCCGGTGGACCTTCGTCCACCCACCCTTCACGTGGTGGCGGTGGGCGATCGCGGCCAGCGTGGTGCCCTTCGTCGCCTTGATCTTCTTGAGCTTCTTCGCGTGCGTGCCCTGGCTGGCCTTATCGGCGCCGGACGACGAACCGGCGGTGGCGTGCCGGTTCGCCCTGCCGTTGGACCGGGTCAGGTGGGCTCGGCCGGCGCAGGCCCAGGCGCGCGGGCCCTGGGTGGCCAGCACCCGGCGGGCGATCGCGATCTGCTCCCGCTTCGAGGCCTTGTCGGCGGTCTTCGCGTACATCCGGCCGCCGTGACGGTTCCAGGTGCTGCGGGAGAACTGCAGTCCGCCGTAGTGGCCGTTGCCGGTGTTGATCCTCCAGTTGCCGCCGCTCTCGCACGTGGCGACCCGGTCCCAGACGCCGGCGGCGGCGGGCTGAGCCAGCCCGGCGGTGACGCCCAGGGCCAGCGCGAGCACGGCCAGCACGCCGACGAGGCGTTGGGCGACAATGGAGATCACGACATCGGCTCCTTCCTGCTGCCCCCCGAGGTTGTCTCGGAGACGCCCGCCGGTGGTCTCCGGCGAGCCGGGTACTCGTCCACCGTCGACACCCCCAGGTGCGCTCGGTTCGTTACCCGACGTCTCGACACGGCCCCGTCGGTAACGAAACGGATACAAACGTGGACACACCGTACGGTCTGCGTCGATGAACGCGCAACCTTGTGTTAAGGCCGGGTCTCGGACGAACGCCGCGGGCACCGCCGAGACCGCACCGTGATGTGAGGTAGGCCGCGGGGCCAGTGGTCAGCGCGCCAGGCTGATCATGGTCGACTCGACCGCCAGCAGGGGTGCCACGTTCCCCTCGAGCGCGGTGCGGCAGTCCAGCAGCGCGTCGATCTTGCCCAAGGTGGCCTCCGGGGTGGACCGCGGGGCCAGGTCCACGATCTGCGGGGCCAGGTCGGCGTTGATCAAGTCCGCCCCCGAGCCGGTCTGCACGCTCAGCAGGTCGCGGTAGAAGCCGGTCAGCTCGGTCAGCGCCCGGTCGATGGCGTCGCGCTGCAGGCGCTTGGCCCGCGCCTTCTGCTGGTCCTCCAGCTCCTTCATGGCCGCCGCGGCCTGGCGCGGCCGGGCGCCCTTGGTGCCGAAGCCGAGCGCCTCCTCCAGCGACGCCCGTTCCCGCGCGTCGAGCGCCCCGGTGGCCGCGATCGACTCCTCGGCGCACGCCGCCACCAGGTCGGCGGCGGCGGTCAGGCAGGCGCCGAGTCCATTGAGCCGCAACGGGATCTGCAGCACCTCGTGGCGGCGGTTCCGGGCGGCCTCGTCCCGGGCGAGCGCCCGCGCCCGGCCGATGTGGCCCTGGGCGACCCGCGCCGCGTACGCCGCCAGCGGGGGGTCGATGCCGTCCCGACGCTCGAGCAGGGTGGCCACCGCCGCCACCGAGGGGGTCTGCAACGTGAGCAGCCGGCAGCGGGAACGGATCGTCGCCACGACGTCGTCCACAGTCGGCGCGCAGAGGATCCACACGGTCCGGGGTGCCGGCTCCTCGATGCTCTTCAGCAGCGCGTCGGCGCCGCGCTCGGTGACCCGGTCGGCGTCCTCGACCACCAGCACCTGGTGGCGACCCAGGGTGGGACTCATCGCCGCCCGCCGGACCAGCTCGCGGACCTCCTCGACCCCGATCGACAGCTGCTCGGTGCGGACCAGCGTCACGTCGGGGTGCGCGCCGCTCAGCGCGGTCCGGCACTCGGTGCACTGCCCGCACCCGCCGCGCGGGCACTGCAACGCGGCGGCGAAGGCACGGGCGGCGTTGGATCGACCCGACCCGGGCGGCCCGGTCATCAGCCAGGCGTGGCTCATCGCGTGCGCCTCGGCGTCCACCGCGCGCCGCAGGGTGGCGATGGTGCGCTCCTGGCCGACCAGCTCGGCCCACACCCCCTCGGCTCCGGGCTCCTGGCCCGGGGCGGAGCTGGGCGAACTCATCCCGACAGTGTGCCGGACCGTGCCGACAGCAGTCCCGCCACCCGTTCGGCCACCCGGGCGGCGATCGCCTGCCGGTCGTCCCGGGCGTCCAGGACCAGGTAGTGGTCCGGCTCCCGCGCGGCCAGCCCGAGGAAGAACTCCCGCACCCGGGCGTGGAAGACGGCGCCCGCCGCCTCCACCCGGTCCAGCTCGCTCAACGTCCCCACCGCCTCGCGCGGGTCGGTGTCGAGCACGACGGTCAGGTGCGGCCGGAGGTCCCCGGTGGCCCAGCGGGCAACCCACTCCACCGCGTCGGGGTCGAGCACCCGCCCCGCGCCCTGATAGGCGATCATCGAGTCCACGTATCGGTCGCAGACCACCACGGCACCCCGCCCCAGCGCCGGCCCGACCAGTTCGGCCACGTGCTGGGCCTTGTCGGCGGCGTACAGCAGGGCCTCCGCGCGCGGCGCCAGGTCACCGGTGGCCGGGTCCAGCACCAGGCGACGGATCTGTTGGCCCACCCGGCTGTCGCCCGGCTCGACGGTGCGGACCACCTCGACGGCCTGTGCGCGCAGCCTGGCCACCAGCAGGTCCACCTGGGTGCTCTTGCCGACCGCGTCGCCCCCCTCGAAGACCACGAACAGGCCGGTCGCCGACCTCACCGGTCGAGCTTCCGGCGCGTCTTGGCCCAGTACGTGACGACCGCAGCCCGCAGCACGTCACCCTGCTCGTGCTCCCGCTCGAACCGACGCCCGGCCTCGAACGCGTCCGCGGGCGCCATCGCCTCGATCTGGTCGAGCACCGCCTCGGCGCGCTCGTCGTGGCACCGGACCTCGGTCAGCATCCGGCCACAGGCCACGATCCGCTCAGCGGACCCCGGTGTCTCCTCCGGCAGCACCAGCGCGACGACCTGCGCCACCGGGGCGTACCGGGCGGCCGCGTCCTCGGCATCGGTCCACAGCCGGCGGGGGGCGTCGACCGAGAGCCGGTCGCAGGCCCGTCGGATCCGGCGCAGCACCTGGTCGGACAGGCCGGTGAGCACCTGCCGCGCGGTGGCCTCACCCGAGGCGGTGACCCGCGGCGACCGGGCCGCGCTGACCAGCCGGTCCAGCAGGGTGAGGTACCGCTCCGTGCGCAGCCGCGACGCCAGGCGCTCGATGCCGGCCTCCGGCCGGCCCGCCTCGGCCCCGATGGTCTCTCCGACCCAGCGGAGCTCATCGACGAGGTCTCCGGTCCACTCGGCGTCCAGCACCGGTGCCAGCGCGCCGAGCTCGACGGCGGTACGGTCCAGCTGCTCGGTCAGCCGAGGGGCGGCCGCATCACCCCGCCGGAGCCGGAGGTCCAGGACCAGGATCTCCCGCAGCCGGCGGGCGACGAGCTGGGAGACGAACTGACCGAAGGACACCTCCGGGTCGAAGGGGTGCGGCTCCGGGAAGTCGGTCAGGCCGGTGGCGGGCGCCCCCAGCCGGCGGACCAGCCGCGGAAACTTCGCCACCGGGGTGGCCCCCGATGAGGTCAGGCACTCGTCCAGCCACTCGGCCTGCGGCGGGTGCAGTCCCGGACCCACCGGGGTCAGCATCACCTCGCGGTACCGGGCGGTGGTCAGGCCGCCGCGGCGGACGGTGACCTTGTCGTCGCGGAGCAGCGCCACGGTCGTGCCCTGGTCATCCCGCAGGGCGAACTCCCGCCGCTCACACCGCAGAGCCGCCACCGGTCCCAGCGGGGCCCGCCGTCGGAACGGCCGGATCAGGTCGGCGAGCGCATCCGGCAGCTCGCCCGCACCCATCTGCTCGATCAGCTCCTTGGGCAGCAGCGGCACCCAGTCCGGGGCCGCTAGGTACCACTCGCCGCGCCCGTCCAGCACGCGGTGAGCCAGCAGCACCCCGGATCGGATCAGCCGGTGGTCCGACGCGTCGAGCAGGGTCAGGTCGATGTCGTAGCCCGCGTTGTGACCGGCCCGGGCGACCAGGTTGTGCAGGCCGAGCTCGGGGTTGACCAGCCGCGGCGCCACGGCGCTGTAGGGCATGTCGTAGAGCCGCTGGCCAGAGGCCCGGGTGGGACGGGCCGGATCGGCCGGCGGGTTCGGGGGCGCCGTCGGCGCGGTCGGGGGCGCGGCCGGTGGGTCCGTCGGCGGCGGCCGGCGGCGCTTGCCGCTCTTGCTCTTCGCGCCCCGTTTGTCTCGCCTCACCGGCTCATCCTCCCGCGCCCGGTGCTCGGGTGGGAACGTCACCGGCTGGCCGAGGTCGCCTTCGTGGCCCGCGGCTGAGCGGTCGCCTTCTTGGCCGTCGCCTTCTTGGCGGTCGCGTTCTTGGCGGGTGACTTCGTGGCGGTCGCCTTGGCCCCCACGGTCTTGGCGGCCGAGCCGTTCCCGGTCGCCTTCCGCGCCGGCGCCTTCTTGGCGGTCTGCTTCCGGGGTGCCGGCCCCTTGGCCCGCTTGTCGGCCAGCAGCTCGGCGGCCCGCTCGCTGGTGATCGTCTCCACGTCATCGTCGCGGCGCAGCGTGGCGTTCACCTCGCCGTCGGTGACGTAGGCACCGAAGCGACCGTCCTTGATGATCATGGGTCGGCCCGTGCTCGGGTCGGCCCCCAGCTCCTTCAGCGGCGGCTTGGCCGCCGCCCGACCCCGCTGCTTGGGCTGGGCGTAGATCGCCTCGGCCTCCGGCAGCGTGATGGCGAAGATCTGGTCCTCGGTCTCCAGCGACCGCGAGTCGGTCCCCTTCTTCAGGTAGGGGCCGTAGCGTCCGTTCTGCGCGGTGATCTCCACACCGTCGGCGTCCAGCCCCACGACGCGCGGCAGGCTCATCAGCCGCAGCGCGGTCTCCAGGTCCACGTCCTCGATGGTCATCGACCGGAACAGCGAGCCGGTCCGCGGCTTGGCGCTCTTCGGTGCGTCCTCAGGCAGGGTCTCGGTCACGTACGGGCCGAAGCGGCCGTTGCGGGCCACCACGGTCTGCCCGGTCTCGGGGTCGATGCCGAGCTCGCGTTCCTCACCCATCGGCTTGCTCAGCAGCTCCCGGGCCAGGTCGACGGTCAGCTCGTCGGGCGGCAGATCCTCGGCGACGTTGGCCCGGCGTTCGTCGGCGTCCTCCACGTAGGTGCCGTAGCGGCCGACCCGGACCACGATCGGGGCCCCCGGACCGCTGTCGTCGAGGTCGCTGACCGGGAACGTCGACAGCTTCCGCGCATCGATCTCGCCCAGCTCGCTGACCAGTCGCTGCAGGCCCTCGCGGTCGTCGTTGCCGAAGTAGAACCCGGTGAGCACGGCCAGCCGCTGGGCGTTGCCCTCGGCGATCTGGTCGAGCACCTCCTCCATCTGTGCGGTGAAGGCGTAGTCGACCAGCCGGGGGAAGTGCTCCTCCAGCAGCCGGGTGACCGCGAACGCGAGCCAGGTCGGGACCAGCGCAGACCCCTTCTTGAACACGTAGTCGCGGGCCGTGATGGTCCGGATGATCGAGGCGTACGTGGAGGGGCGGCCGATCTCCAGGTCCTCGAGCTTGGCGACCAGGGACGGCTCGGTGTACCGCGCCGGCGGTCGGGTCTCGTGGCCGGCGGCGAGCACCTCCTCCGGGCGCAGCGCCTGGCCCTCGGTCAGGCGCGGGAGCCGGGTCTGCGCGTCGTCGGTCTGCCCGTCGGAGTCGTCGACCGCCTCCACGTAGGCCTTCAGGAACCCGTAGAAGGTGATCGTCCGGCCCGAGGCGACGAACCTGCACCCCGCCTCCTGCGCCAGACGGACCACCTCCCCCGCCTCGCCGTCGGGAAGAGGCCGGCCGGAGTCGGTCAGCTGGGCGTCGATCCGCACCGTGATCGTCTGGCCCTCGGCGTCCTTCATCTGCGAGGCGATGGTCCGCATCCAGATCAGCTCGTAGAGCCGGAACTGGTCGCCGGACAGCCGAGTCTGCGCCGGCGTCCGGAACTCCTCGCCCGCGGGCCTGATCGCCTCGTGGGCCTCCTGGGCGTTCTTCGACTTGTTCGGGTAGACCCGCGGCTTGTCCGGCACGTACTGGGCGCCGAACAGCTGCCGCACCTGGGACCGGGCGGCGCCTACGGCCTGCGGGGACAGCGTGGTGGAGTCGGTTCGCATGTAGGTGATGAAGCCGCTCTCGTACAGGTCCTGGGCCACCGACATCGCCCGCTGGGCGGTGAACCCCAGCTTGCGACCGGCCTCCTGCTGCAGCGTCGAGGTCTTGAACGGCGCGTACGGGCGGCGGGTGTACGGCTTGGCCTCGATGCTGCGGACCGCGTAGGCGGCGGTGCGCAGCGACCCGGCCAGCTGCTCGGCCTGACCCAGAGTCGAGATGCAGCAGGGGCTCAGATCCCTTCTGCTGCAGGGATCCGCGGGCGTCGAAGTCCCGACCCTGGGCGATCCGCCGATCACCGACGTGGGTCAGCCGGGCCGGGAACAGCGGCGGCTCGGCGCCCTCGCCCGCGTCCAGGGTGGCGTCGACGTCGGCGTAGGAGGCGCTGCGGAAGGCGATCCGCTCCCGCTCCCGGTCCACCACCAGGCGGGTGGCGACCGACTGCACCCGACCCGCGGACAGCCGCGGCATGACCTTCTTCCACAGCACCGGGGAGACCTCGTAGCCGTACAGCCGGTCCAGGATCCGGCGGGTCTCCTGGGCGTCGACCAGGTCGTCGTCGAGGTCGCGGGGGTTGGCCACGGCGTCGGCGATGGCCTGCGGGGTGATCTCGTGGAAGACCATCCGCCGGGCCGGCACCTTCGGCTTCAGCTCCTGCAGCAGGTGCCAGGCGATGGCCTCGCCCTCGCGGTCGTCGTCGGTGGCCAGCAGCAGCTCGTCGGCCCCGGCCAGCGCGTCCTTGAGGGAGCGGATGGTGGCCCGCTTGTCGGGGTTGACCACGTACAGCGGCTCGAAGCCGTTGTCTACGTCGATGCCGGTCCGGGCCCACTTCTCACCCTTGTACTTGGCGGGCACCTCGGAGGCACCGGCCGGCAGGTCGCGCACGTGGCCGCGGCTGGACTCGACGATGTACCCGTCGCCGAGGAAGCTGGCGATCTTGGTCGCCTTGGTCGGCGACTCCACGATCACCAGCCGTCTGCCGGTCGTCCCGTTCGTTCTGCTGGCCATCTGTCCTTCTGCCGGTGTCTCTGGTCCCCTTCGGATCTGACTCGCGACGCGCCGTCGCCACCCGCCCCAGGCCAGGACCGCCAACTCTAGGGCCGGTGTCAACCGTGGCTCCCCGGCGCCACGTGTCGGAATGTACCCGAGCGACGGAAACGCCGCGGCTTCGGCCTCAGCGCAGCATGCCGTCGACGACGAGCTGCCGGATCCGCGGCACCAGGTCGGTGGTCAGCGCGGCGGGTTCGACGCCCAGCAAACCAGCCACCGTGTCGATCAGCAGACCCAGCGGCAGATCGCCGTCGCAGGCCCCGACCACCCCGGCCAGCGGCGTGTCGACGGCGACCGCGCGCCGGAAGCCGCGCTGGGCGCGCAGCACGATGTGCTCGGGGTCGGCGGCCCCGGGACGGCCGGTGCGCTCCTCCACGACGTCGGTGGCCAGGGCCCAGCGGGTGCCCAGCAGCTCCGCGTCGGACAGCGCATGCAGCCGGGCCACGGCCGCGCGCTCCGCCTCCAGCGCCGGGGCGATCGGCTGCTCGACCGGGTGGGGCCAGTCCTCGACCCGCAGCCACGGATCCGTCCGGCCGGTCCGGTGCAGGACCAGCCACCCCATCCCGACCGCCTCGACCCCCAGCGCGTCCAGGTAGTCGAGCCACTCGGTGTACCGCGGGAGGTAGTCCGGGCGCGCCGGTCAGGCCCGCGTCCGCCAGCCACAGCTCGACGTACGCGTACGGGTCGAGGACCTCGCGCTGGACGACGTGGGCGTCACACCCGGCCGGGATCCAGCCGGCCACCCGGTCCGCCCAGTCCGCACCACGGAGGTGGGCCCAGTTGGCCAGCAGCACGCAGGTCCCGCCGTCGGCGAGCACCTCACCCGCGTGACGCACCAGATGCTCCACCAGCCCGTCGGCCGGGTAGCCGCCCTCGCGGTAGGTCAGCCGGGTGTCGTCGCTCGCGCGGCGGGGCCATCACGTACGGCGGGTTGGAGACCACCAAGTCGTACCGCTCCCCCGCCACCGGCGCGTACAGGCTGCCCGCACGCAGGTCGGCGGCCACCCCGTTCAGGTCGAGGGTGAGCCGCGGCCAGCGCGAGGGCGCGTGGGTTGACGTCGGTGCAGACCACCGCGGCGGCGTGCCGGGCCAAGTGCACCGACTGCACCCCGCAGCCCGTGCCGAGGTCGAGGGCCCGGTCCACCCGCCGGCGCGGGACCAGCTGGGCCAGCGTGGAGGACGCCGAGGAGACACCCAGCACGAAGTCCGGTCGGATCGGCCGCAGCACGGTGTCCAGACCGGGCGTCAGGTCGGAGACGATCCAGATCGGCTCCTCGTCGGCCTCGTAGGGGCGGATGTCGACGGCCGCCCGCACCTCGTCGCCGCCGGCGGTCAGGACCCCGGCGGCGAGCAGCGGTTCGACCAGCCCCGGGCAGCGCGCGGTCCACCGTCGTCCCGGGCCACCGCCGCCTGCAGCGGCCACAGCCGGGTGAGCGTGGCCAGCGGGTCGTCGCGGCCCGCCAGCGCCCGGACCGCGGGCAGCGTGCTGTTGCGACCGAGCGCCGGCGTGGGCCGCCTCGCCCACCGCGTCGACCACGCCGGCCACCGTGTAGTCCAGGTCGAGGAACCGGTGGCGCAGGGCGGTCAACCGGTCCACGGGGAGCATCCGGTCATGGTGCCACCCCTCGAAAGCGGCGGTCCGGTTAGGTTAGGCTTCCCTCATGGAATCGAGAGTCACCCGGCGGTCGCTCGTTCTCGGTGCCGCCGCCGCGGCCGGTCTGGCCCTGACCGGCTGCAACGCCAGCGCCGGCCGGTCCGCCGACGGCGCGCCGTCGGGCGCCGCCGCCTTCCGCTACACCGACGCCCGCGGCCGGCAGATCGAGCTCCCCGCCCGGCCGGAGGTGGTGGTCGCGCAGAGCAGTGCCGCGGCGTCGCTGTGGGACTTCGGGTTCCAGGTCAAGGGGGCGTACGGGGAGCTGAAGCCGACCGGCGGGAAGCTCAACTACCAGGCGGGGCGGCTCGACCTGTCCCAGGTCACGGTGGTCGGGGACAGCTACGGCGCCTTCGACGTGGAGAAGTACGCGGCCATGTCACCCCAGCTGCTGGTCGATCTGATGTTCGTGCCCGGCCAGCTCTGGTATCTGCCCGAGAAGCAGGTCGCCCAGATCGAGGCGGTGGCGCCCACCATCGGCATGGAGATGCTGAACCTGAACCTGCTGCAGATCATCGACCGGTTCTCGGCCCTGGCCGGCCTGCTCGGGGCCGACGTGGGCGCCCCGGCGGTGACCGACGCCAAGGCGGCCTTCGAGGCCGAGGTGGCCAAGGTCAAGGCCGCCGTCGCCGCCAAGCCCGGGCTGAGGGTGCTAGGGGTGGCGCCGAGCCCGAACACGGTCTACATCGCCAACGCCGCGCAGCACCCCGACTTCGCCTACCTGAAGTCGCTCGGGGTGACCTTCGTCGACCACCGGGGCAAGGCCACCGACTACTTCACCGAGGTCAGCTACGAGAAGCTGGACGACTACTCGGCCGACGTCATCCTCGTGGACTCCCGCGATCCCGACCTGGCCGAGGCTGGTCAGGGCCAGGCGACCTGGAAGGCCCTGCCCGCCGCCCAGGCCGGGCAGGTGTACGCGTGGCAACCCGCCGCCCCCTACTCGTGGACCGCGAACGTCCCGGTCTTCGCCGACTTCGCCACCGCGCTCACCACCGCCAGCGTGCTCTAGACCCGCTCAGCGCCCGCCGCTGACGTCCAGCGTCGCCCCCGTCACGTACGAGGCGTCCGGCGAGGCCAGCCAGACGACGGCCGCGGCCTCGACCGGCGCTCCGATCACCCCGTCGGCGGGGTGGCCGCGGCGCCGCAGTGGTGCCGACCGATCGGGATGACGGTCGGCGTGTTCGAGACCGGGTCGTCGATTACCGAGGCCGCCATGCCGAACACGGTGCGGATCATGTCCGGGGTGATGACCTCGGCCGGCGACCCCTCGCAGACGATCCGGCCGTCGCCCATCGCGACCAGGTGGTCGGCGTAGCGGCAGGCCAGGTTCAGGTCGTGCATGACGATCACGATGGTCGTGCCCGCGGCGGCGGTTGAGGTCGGTCAGCAGGTCCAGCACCTCGACCTGGTGGGAGAGGTCCAGGTAGGTGGTCGGCTCGTCCAGCAGCAGCAGGTCCGTCTCCTGGGCGAGGGCCATGGCGATCCACACCCGCTGGCGCTGGCCGCCGCTCATCTCGTCGATCGGCCGGTCGGCCAGCTCGAGGGTGTCGGTGGCGGCCAGGGCCTCGGTCGACCGCGCGCGTCGTCGGCGGCCGACCACTGCCGGAACCAGCCCTGGTGCGGGTACCGGCCGCGACCGACCAGGTCGGCGACGGTGATCCCCTCCGGCGCGATCGGGGCCTGCGGCAGCAGCCCCAGCACCTTGGCCACCTCCTTGCTCGGCACGGCGGAGATGTTCCGGCCGTCCAGCAGCACCGCGCCGCGGCGGGCGGGCAGCAGCCGCGCCAGGCCGCGCAGCAGGGTCGACTTGCCGCAGCCGTTGGCGCCGATGATGACGCTGATCCGCCCGGTCGGGATCTCGCAGCGTCAGGTCGTCGACACGATCGGTCCGGTCCCCGTACGCCAGGTCGAGGTCGGCTGCCGCCAGGGTGTGCTGCGACGACGGGCGTTTCGCTGAGGACCATGGTCACCCTCCGTGGCCGATGCGGTTGGAGACGACGAGCAGATAGAGCAGGTACGGGGCGCCGACCGCGGCGGTGAGCACCCCGACCGGGAGCTGGACGGGCAGCAGGTGCTGGCCGGCGAAGTCGGCGGCGACCACCACCAGGGCCCCGACCAGGGCCGCCGGCACCAGGGCG
This sequence comes from uncultured Actinomycetota bacterium, assembly GCA_963832435.1. Taxonomy (GTDB): domain Bacteria; phylum Actinomycetota; class Actinomycetes; order Propionibacteriales; family Propionibacteriaceae; genus Microlunatus. The sequence continues at coordinate 53,159 of CAWHTY010000009.1, read as the reverse complement.
TGCCGGTGCCGTGGGTCAGCCGGCGGGCGATCGGGCCGGCCACGAAGGCCACGAAGCCGACCGGCCCGGCCGCGGCGGTGGCGACCGCGGCCAGGGCCACGCCGAAGACGATCAGCAGCAGCCGGGCGCGGCTCGACCCGGATGCCGAGCCCGCGGGCCGTGTCGTCGCCGAGCTGGAGGCCGGCAGGGCGCGGCCGGCCCAGCAGCGTGAGCGGCGACGAGCACCAGGAACAGGACCGCCAGCGGTCGCAGCTGGCATCGGAGGCGCCGTTCAGGCTGCCGGTCAGCCAGACCAGGGCCACCTGGGCGTCGCAGACCTCGGCCCGGGTCATCAGGTAGTCGATCGACGCGACAGTGACATCGCGGCCATGCCGATCCCGACCAGCACCAGCCGGTAGCCGCTGACGCCGTCCGCCAGGCCAGCACGTAGATCAGCAGCGGCGACCGTCAGGGCCCCGGCGAAGGCGAGCGGCCGAGACCGCGAAGCCGGACAGACCGAGGATCAGGATGGCCACCACCGCGGTCGCGCTGGCCCCGGCGGTGATGCCGATGATGTCCGGGCTGGCCAGCGGGTTGCGGATCATGGACTGGAAGATCGCACCGGACAGCCCGAAGCAGGCGCCGACGAGCGAGCCCGGTGAGGACCCGCGGCAGCCGCAGCTCGTAGACGATGAAGTCGGAGGCGCGGGTGCCCTGGCCGGTCAGCGAGGCGACGACCTCGCGCACCGAGAGCGGGAAGTCGCCGACCACCAGGCGGCCACGACGACCGCCAGAGCAGCGCGACCACGAGCCCGGCGGCCACCAGGCGGCGTGCGGCGACGGACGGGCCCCGCGGACCCGGGAGACGACCGTCCCCGGCGGCGGTCCGCGCGGGGTGGGCCGGGTCAGCGTGGCGGTCACAGCTCGGCCAGCTTCTGGCGGCGGACCAGGGCGATGAACACCGGGGCGCCGAGCAAGGCGGTGACGACGCGCGACCTGGACCTCGCCCGGGCCGGGCGATCACCCGGCCGATCACGTCGGCGGCCAGCAGCAGGATCGGCGCCGAGCAGCATCGCGTACGGGAGGATCCAGCGGTAGTCGGGGCCGGTGATCAGCCGGGCGACGTGCGGGACGGTCAGACCGACGAAGCCGATCGGGCCGCAGGCCGCGGTCGCCGCCCCGCACAGCAGCACCACGGCGACGCGCCGCGACGCGCCGCGCGCCAGCACGCACGTGGCGCCGAGCCCGCGGGCGACGTCGTCGCCGAGCGCCAGCGTGTTCAGGCTGCGGCCGAGCAGCAGCGACGAGCGCGCAGCCGACGAGCAGGAAGGGCAGCGATCCGGCCGGCGATGCCCAGGTCGCGGCCGGCCAGCGCGCCGACCTGCCAGAACCGGAACTGCGTCGAAGGTCGGCCTGGTCCAGCAGCAGGAACGCGGTGGTGACGGCGGCGAGCGCGGCACTGACGGCGGCCCCGGCGAGGGCGAGCTTGACCGGGGTCGCGCCCTCCCGGCCGAGCGCCGCCGACGCCGTAGACCAGGACGGCGGCCACGGCGGCGCCGGCGAAGGCGAACCAGACGTAGCCGAGGATCGAGGCGACGCCGAAGACGGAGATGGCCGACGACCACGAACAGGGCGGCCCCGGCGTTCACGCCCAGGATGCCGGGGTCGGCGAGCGGGTTGCGGGTGACGCCCTGCATCACCGCCCCCGACAGCCCGAGGGCCGCGCCGACGAGCAGACCGAGCAGGGTCCGCGGCAGGCGCAGCTCGATGACCACCAGATGGTCGGTGTCGGCCGGGTCGTAGGCCGTCACCGCCGACCACACCTCGGCCGGCGGGATGGTCCGGGTACCGACGGCCAGACTCAGGCCGCACAGCACCAGGATCACCGCGGCGCCGGCGAGCAGCCCCAGCGCCCGGCGGGTGAGCCGACCGGACCGGGCCGCGGGGGCGCCCGCGCCGGCGGGCCGCTCCGCAGCCAGAGTGCTCATAAGGGCAGCCTAACCTGACCGCGGAGGAGTCCGCCCCCGGCGTACAGCGGTCGAGACGGGCACCGGTGCCGGCACGGCAGAGGCCGGCGGCTGAGTGGATCAGCCGCCGGCCTCCGGCCGGTCGTGGTGGCTGGCCAGCCGTGGCTGGTCAGCCGGCGGCGGTCAGGTCGTCTCGCGCTCGAACTGCTGCTGGGCCTGCTGCTGGTGCGAGCCGTTCTGCACCGCCGCGGGTGCAGTCGGGGGGTCGGCGGCACGTTCGGCGCCTGGTCGTCGGCGATCCCGACCTCGCGCCGCGAGGTGATGGCCACCGCGACCACGATCACCGCCAAGGCTCCCAGCGCGATCACGTAGCGAAGCGCGGACGGGGTCTCGCTCAGCGGGGACATCGTCACCACCGCCGGGGCGATCAGCACCGCCACCAGGTTCATCACCTTGATCAGCGGGTTGATGGCCGGGCCGGCGGTGTCCTTGAACGGGTCGCCGACGGTGTCGCCGATGACGGTGGCCTCGTGGGCCGGCGATCCCTTGCCGCCGTGGTTGCCGTCCTCGACCAGCTTCTTGGCGTTGTCCCAGGCGCCACCGGAGTTGGCCAGGAAGACCGCCATCAGGGTGCCGGCACCGATGGCCCCGGCCAGGTAGCCGGCCAGGGCCGGGGCGCCGAGCCCGAAGCCCACGGCGATCGGGGCCGACAGCGCGAGCAGACCGGGCGTGGCCAGCTCCCGCAGCGAGTCGCGCGTGCAGATGTCGACGACCTTGCCGTACTCGGGCTTGCCGGTGCCCTCCATGATCCCCGGGATCTCCCGGAACTGGCGCCGCACCTCGTACACGACGGCACCGGCGGCCCGCCCGACCGCCTGGACGGCCAGACCGGAGAACAGGAACACCACCGCGGCACCGAGGATGATGCCGACCAGGGTGGCCGGGGAGAACACGACCGCCTCGGCGGCGAACCGCTGCGTAGTTCTCGCCGAGGACCGTGCGGATGGAGTCGGTGTAGGACCCGAACAGCGCGGTCGCCGCCAGCACGGCCGTCGAGATGGCGATGCCCTTGGTGATGGCCTTGGTGGTGTTGCCGACGGCGTCCAGCTCGGTCAGGATCTTCGCGCCTTCGCCGTCGACGTCACCGGACATCTCCGCGATGCCCTGGGCGTTGTCGGAGACCGGGCCGAAGGTGTCCATGGCCACGATCACGCCGACGGTGGTCAGCAGGCCGCAGCCGGCCAGGGCGATGGCGAACAGGCCGACCACCCCGGAGCCGCCGAGCAGGAACGCGCCGAACACGGCGGCCGCGATGACCACGGCGGTGTAGACCGAGGACTCGAAGCCGACCGCGATGCCGGAGAGGACCACGGTCGCCGCGCCGGTCAGCGACGTCTTGCCGACGTCCTTGACGGGGCGGTGCTCGGTGCCGGTGTAGTACCCGGTCAGCGAGAGGATGATCGCGGCCAGCACGATGCCGATGACCACCGAGCCGAGGGCGACCAGCCGCGGGTCGCCGACCGGGCCGGCCGTCACGCCGTCGACGCCCAGCTCGTCGAAGCTGGACGGCAGGTACGCGAACGCGGCGATCGCGCAGAGCACCGCGGAGATGACCGCCGAGAGGTAGAAGGAGCGGTTGATGGTCCGCAGGCCGTTCTCGCCCTCGCGCGGCTTAGTCAGGTAGATGCCGATGATGGCGGTGATGACGCCGATGGCCGGCACGATCAGCGGGAAGACCAGCCCGTACGCGCCGAAGGCGGCCTTGCCCAGGATCAGCGAGGCGACCAGGGTCACCGCGTAGGACTCGAACAGGTCGGCGGCCATGCCGGCGCAGTCGCCGACGTTGTCGCCCACGTTGTCGGCGATGGTGGCGGCGTTGCGGGGATCGTCCTCGGGGATGTTCTGCTCGACCTTGCCGACCAGGTCGGCGCCGACGTCGGCGGCCTTGGTGAAGATGCCGCCGCCGACCCGCATGAACATGGCCAGCATCGCGGCGCCGAAGCCGAAGCCCTCGAGGATGGTCGGGGCGTCACTGCGGAACACCAGCACCACCACCGAGGCCCCCAGCAGGCCCAGGCCGACGGTGGCCATGCCGACGTGCGCGCCGGTGCGGAACGCGATCCGCATGGCCGGGTTGCGACCCTCGCTGCGGGCAGCCGACGCGACGCGCAGGTTCGCCCGGACCGCCAGCCACATGCCCATGTAGCCGATCAGGGCGGAGAACACCGCGCCGACCAGGAAGGCGATCGACCGCGAGATCTTCAGCGCCCAGTCCCCGAAGCCACCGTCGCCGTGGACCGGCAGGAGCAGCAGGGCGATGAAGGCGATGACCGCGAAGACCGCGAGTGTCCGGAACTGCCGGGCCAGGTAGGCGCTTGCCCCTTCCTGGACGGCCAGCGCGATCCGCTGCATGTTCTCGGTGCCCTCGCTCGCCGCGAGTACCTCCCGGCGGAACACCACGGCCATCACCAAGGCGACGACCGCGATCACACCGACGACGGCGACGAATGTGAGATTGAGACCTGACAGGTCGACGGCGAGGGGTGTTACTTCCATCAGGACCGGAAGTCCGGACATGCAGTGTCCTCCTGAGACATTTAATTCGGGGCGCGAGATCTCCGCGGTGACCGCGCGAAGTCTAAACCAGTCGGAGCACTGGTTTACCCAATCGGCCCAGATCGTCGTGACGCCTCGGGCCGAGTCGATGACGCGTGCCAGGCTAGCAGCGTGGCAGGGAACCGGCATCCGCGCGAGCCGGTCCGAGACGCCGCCTCCGACGGCCCGCCCGACCACCGGATCCGTTACCGCAGACGGGTTCCGGCGCGTCCGGGTGTCACCGCGCCGTGGCCGACCTGGGTACCGGCGGAGGTCATCGGATCCTGCAATCGGTTGCGGATCGAGCGGCCCTGGCAGCACCAGGCGGTGGCCGCCGACCATCTGTGGGCGGGCCGTTCGGTGGTGCTGACCACCGGCACCGCGTCCGGGAAGTCTCTGGCCTACCTGCTGCCCATCCTGGCCGCCACCGCGGCCGGGGTGCCCCCGCCCTTCGTGGCCGTGGGGGACGCCGCCCGGGCCGACGGGACCGACCGGGCCGACGGGACCGACCGGGCCGACGGGGCGGCCTGGTCGCCGCAGGCCTGGCGCCGCCGCCCGCACACGGCGCTGTACCTGGCGCCGACCAAGGCGCTCGCCCACGATCAGCTACGGGTCGCCCGGTCGCTGGGTGGCCCGGACTGGCCCGTGGCCGCCGTGGACGGTGACTCCGACACCGGCGAGCGCGACTGGGCCCGCGAGCACGCCGCGCTCGTGCTGACCAACCCGGACCTGCTGCACCACTCCGTGCTGCCGCAGCACCGGCGTTGGGCCGGGTTCCTGCGCGGGCTGCGCTACGTCGTGGTCGACGAGGCGCACCGCTATACAGGGGTGTTCGGCGCCCAGGTGTCGGCCGTGCTGCGCCGGTTGCGGCGGCTGGCGGCCCACTACGGGGCCGATCCGGCCTTCGTGGTGGCGAGCGCCACCGTCAGCAACGCCCGGGAGGCCTCGGCGGCCCTGACCGGCCTGGCCCCGGCCGACCTGGTGGCCGTGACCGACGACACCTCAGCTCACGGTGCGGTCGAGGTCGTGCTCTGGGAGCCGGAGCGCTCGCCGGAGGACGAGACCGCCGACCTGCTGGCCGAGCACGTTCGGGCCGGCCGTCAGACGCTGGCCTTCGTCCGCTCCCGGCGGCTGGCCGAGCTGGTGGCGGTGCGGGCCGGGGACCGCACCGCGGGGGCGGTCGCGGCCTACCGGGCCGGGTACCTGGCGGCCGAGCGACGCCAGCTCGAGGAGAGGCTCCGGGACGGCACGCTGCGCGGGGTGGCCACCACGAACGCCCTGGAGCTCGGCATCGACGTCGCTGGGGTCGATGCTGTGCTGCAGTGCGGCTACCCCGGCAGCCGGGCCGCCTTCTGGCAGCAGGCGGGGCGGGCCGGGCGGCGGGGCGGTACGGCGACCGTCACCCTGGTCGGCCGCCGCCACCCGGTGGACAGCTGGGTCTTCGACCACCCGGAGACGCTGTTCGAGGCACCGGTCGAGGCGACGGTCATCCACCCGGGCAACCCGTACGTGCTGGGACCACAGCTGCTGGTGGCCGCGCAGGAGCTGCCGCTGACCGACGGCGACCTGGCGTACTTCGGGTCGTCGATGGCCGGCCTGGTCGACCGGCTGGCGGGGCAGGGGTTGCTGCGGCGGCGCCCGGACGGGTGGTACTGGACCCGCAGCGACTGGGCGGTCGACGGAGTCGACCTGCGCTCCGGCGGCGGGCCGGGGGTGGAGATCGTCGAGGAGGCGACCGGTCGCGTGCTGGGCACGGTCGACCGCTCGGCCGCCGAACGGACCGTGCACGCCGGGGCGGTCTACCTCCACCGCGGCGAGACCTACCTGTGCGACGCCCTGGACGCCGACCGCGGTGAGGCGCTGGTGCACCCCGCCCGGCCGGGCTACCTGACCCAGCCGCGGGTGCACGAGGACACCCGGGTGGTCTCGGTAGCCGCCTCCCGCCGGTTGGGCGCGGCGACGGTCTCGCTCGGCGAGGTGGAGATCGACGAGCAGGTGACCGGGTTCCTGCGCCGCGACGAGGTCACCGGCCAGATCTGGGACGAGGCCCCGCTGGACCTGCCGGTCCGGACCGTGCGCACCGCCGCCGTCTGGTGGAGCCTGCCGACCGAGACCGCGGCGGCTGCCCTCGGGCGGGCCCGGGTCGACGCCTCCGTACACGCCGCGGAGCACGTGGCGGTGGCCCTGCTCCCGGTGCTCGCCCCCTGTGACCCGTGGGATCTGGGGTCGTTCTCCGCCTCGGACCGGCCCGACGGCTGCGTGGTGGTCGTCCACGACCGACAGCCGGGCGGAGCCGGTTTCGCCGAGCACGCGTACGGCGTCGCGGCGGACTGGCTACGGATGGCCGCCGATCGCGTCCGCAGCTGCCGTTGCGCCACCGGGTGCCCAGCCTGCGTGATCTCACCGAGCTGCGCCGGCCCGCGGGCCCTGGACCGGGCGGGCGCCGCGCACCTGCTGGGGCTGCTGGTGGAGTGACCGGCCTGGGGTGGCTGGAGCAGACTGGCAGCCACCATGAGCTTCTTCGAGGTGTTCCAGCCCGGGTTGCGGCACCTGCGCGAGGAGCGCGACCGGCGCCGCAGCATGGTGGTCCGTCCGACCCACGGCGGCGGCGCGCCGCTGGGCATCGACCTCGATGCGGGCACGGCCAAGATCGTCCTCCCCGCGCCCGCTGCCCCGCCCGTCCCCGCGCCTGCCGGACCACCGGAGCCCGCGCCTGCAGTCTCCCTTGTCGAACCCGCACCTGCGGCTGCAGTTCGCGAGGGTGACGCCTGTGCGGACACTGAGCCCGAGCGGCGGCACGGCTAGGGACCCGACCGGGTCGGGCCGGCGTGTCCGACCGCGGCCAGCGTCCTTGGCAGGCCCGGCACCCGGACTCCGACGCTCACCTGCGCGGTCACGATGACCACGAAGTCGATCTGGTCCCCGACCCGTCGGCAGTCGCGCACCTCGGCACGCTGACGGTCCGCCGCCCGGATGGCAGCCAGGCACGGGTCGAGACCCGACCGCACCGCGGCGGCCCCGCTGAGCGCACCGAGGTCGGCCGCCGCCTTGGCCCGGTGGGCCGCGACCAGGTACCCGGCGATCACCGTGGCCGCTCCGGCCAGGGCGAGCACCAGCCCCATCAGACCGGCGGTCAGCACGGTGCCGCTGCCCCGCTCGCCTCGGCACCGCCGGCGCTTCATCGCTCCCTCCGGGGCTCGGGCACGACGTCGGCACGAGCCGCCAGCGGCACCCGGACCGCCCGGACACCGATCGGATGGGCCTCGAGCCGGACCGTGACCGACACCAGCGCCCGGTCCCGACGCACCGAGATCCGGGCCCCGCTCGGGGCATCCCGGCGAGCTGCGGCCACCGCGCGGTCGTCGTCCCGGGCAGCCTGTCGGGCCACCTCGCTGGCCACATCGACGCACCGCAGCTGAAGCACGACCAGCTGGATGCCGGAGCAGAGGGTCAGCAGGAAGGCCAGGGCCGCCAGGGTGGCAACGGCCAGCTCGGCCGTCACCATCCCCCGGCTGTCCCTGCGGCGGTCGGGAGAACCCGTCACTTCACCATGCCGGAGAAGCTGTGGATCACGTGCAGGATGAACTTCAGCAGGGCGTCCTGGACGGCCCCGTTGGTGACCACCGCCAGCAGAACTCCGGCGATCGCGATGGCCGCCAGGATGCCCACCGCCCACTCGGCGCTGACCATCCCCCGTTCGTCCCGAACCGCCAGCGCCGTCGCTCCGGCCGGCTGCACCTCGGAGCCCAGCTCCAGCTGCGCGTCGATCATGGTGTACTCCTCTCGTCCCACCCAGGGGGTGCTGCATCCGCGGTGGATGCACTGCCACCCTGGCGACGTCGGGCGCTGTCGGTTCGGCGTGACGGACCGGCTGGGGAGAGGGCTGCCAGAGGCCGACGGCCTGTGGACGGCTGGTCATCCCCGCACCGCGTTGAGCACGGCCGACACCAGGGTCGGCACGATCCCGAGCAGCAGGAACGCCGGGATGAAGCAGACCATCAGCGGCAGCACGCTGCGCACCCCCACCTGCCGGGCCCGCACCTCGAGCGCGGCCTGACGCTCGGCGCGCGCGTCCCGGGCGTGCAGCTCCAGGGTGTCGGCGACCATCGTCCCGGACTCCACCGACCGGGCGAGGTCAGCCGACACCCGCCCCAGCTGGGGATGGTCCGCCAGGCTGCGCCAGGCCCCCACGTCACCGACCCCGACCTCGATCTGGTCGAGGACCGTCCGCAGCTCGTCGGCCACTGGACCCGGCGCGGCCGCCACCACTGCCGCGGCGGACCGCCGCAGCGGCAACCCGGCCAGCAGCCCCGCCGCCAGCAGGTCCAGCGCCTGCGGGGTGCCGAGCAGCAGCGACCACCGGCGGCGACGGGCGGCCGCCGGCTCCAGCCAGCCCAGCCCTACGGCTGCCCCGGACCCCGCCACGGTTCCGAGCAGCAGACCCGCCGGCCCGGCCGGGCCCCAGGCCGCGGCGGCCACCCCCGCGGCGAGCAGGACGCCGGCGAGCACCCGGTGTCCGACCGGCAGGCCGGCGTCCTGCCGCCCCCGGAGCAGCCGCCGCAGGGGAGACGGCGACTGTTCCTCCGGGGCCCCGGGGGTTCCGGCCCGCCGGGGGACCACCAGGGACACCGTAAGGCCCGCCAGGACCGCGGCCGCGACCGCGAACGGACCGGGGACGATCACGACGTGTCCCAGCCGAGCTCAGCCACCCGGGCCAGGCGGTCGATCCACACCACACCGCAGCAGGCCAGCGTGACCCCGCCGGCCAGGCACAGCCAGCCGATCGGCCCCGCCAGCAGGAACCCCACCGGATCGCCACCCAGCAGGTAACCCATGCCGATCCCGCCGAACGGCAGCACGGCCATGATCGACCCGGTCGCTCGAGGCCCGGCCAGCTCGGCGCCGACCGTGCGCTGGACGCCCTGGTCGGCCCGGAGCGCGTCGGCGACATGCTCGAGCACGGCTGCGAGCGGTGCGCCGGTTGCCTGCGCGAGCTGCCATGCGCTGGCCAGGTCCGCGAGACCGGCGTGCCCCGGACGGCGCGCCCCAGTGCGCAGCACCGCCACCAGGTCACCGCCGAGCTGCTGCGTCCGGTTGGCCAGGGCCAGCACCGGGAAGTCCCGGGCGGTCACCGCCAGAGCGTCGGTGGCCACCCGCCCCACCCGCACCTGGCCGGCGATCGCCGCGCAGGCCCGAGCCACCTCGGTCCGCGCCTGCTGAGCCGCCTGCCGCGCCCGGCGGCAGCCGAGCAGGTACGCGGCGGTGCCGGCGGCCTCGGCCACCACCAGGGCGAGCACACCGGGCAGCGCACCCGCCAGCGCCCACGTCACCAGCACTCCGGCGGCGACCACCCCGCACACGGTCACCGCCACGGGACGTCGAGCGTCGCGGGGGCCCTCGGCGACCGGGTCGAGCCGGCGGATCCGCGTCGACACCGGTGGGCCGAGCAACAGCGCCACAACCGCGCCGGCGAGCAGCGCCGTCAGGATGGTCACCGGTCCAGCAGCCGATCGAGGGCCCGCGCCCCCGGCCCGAGCACCGTCCGGCCCTCGCTGAACGTCAAGGCAGCCTCCGTGTGCACCAGACCGGACGAACGGTTGCAGGCCAGCACCTGGACCTCCGCGACCCGGCGCTGACCCGAGCTGCCGCGGCTGACGTGCACCACCGCGTCCAGCGCCGAGGCCAGCTGGGCGTGCAGCGCCGCCCGACCGAGGCCCCCCAGCGCCGCGAGGGCCTCCAGACGCGCTGGCACGTCCGCCGCGGAGTTGGCGTGCACCGTGCCGCAGCCACCCTCGTGCCCGGTGTTCATCGCGGTCAACAGGTCACAGATCTCCGGTCCCCGGACCTCGCCGACCACCAGCCGGTCCGGCCTCATCCGCAGCGACTGCCGCACCAGGTCGGTGAGGGTCACCGCGCCACGCTGCTCGGCGTTGGCGGGACGCCCCTCCATCCGGACGACGTGGGGGTGGGCGGGGTTGAGCTCGCGGGAGTCCTCCACCACGACGATCCGTTCCCGCGGATCGACCAGACCCAGCAGCGCGGCCAGCAGTGTCGTCTTGCCCGACCCGGTGCCGCCGGAGACCAGGAAGGCCAGCCGGCCGCTGACGATCCGCCGGAGCACCTCGGCCCCGGCGCGGGTCACCGATCCCCCCGACACGCAGTCGTCGAGAGTGAAGCTGCGCCGGGCCGGCACCCGCAGCGACAGGCACGTGCCCGGGGCGGCCAACGGGGCCAGCGCCGCGTGCACCCGGGTTCCGTCCGGGAGTCGGGCGTCGACGAACGGCGAGGAGTCGTCCAGTCGCCGTCCGACCGCCGCGGCGAGCCGCTGGGCCAGCCGGCGCACCTCGGCGTCGTCGGCGAACGCGACCGGCACCCGCTCCAGGCCGGCACCCCGGTCGACGAAGACCTGGTCGGGGCCGTTGACGAGGACGTCGGTGACCTCTGGCAGCCGGAGCAGCGACTCCAGCGGTCCGGCGCCGACGCTGGTCCGGCGCAGCGCGTCGACGGTCTCGAGCAGGCCGGCGTCGGTCACCACCCGCCCCTCGGCCCGCATCGCGTCCGCCACATCGGCCGGGGTGTGGGAGTGGCCCAGGGCCGCCAGCCGCGACCGGATCGGGTCGAGCTCGGCCAGGCTCCCGGTCACGCCGACCGCCGATCGTCGTCGAGGCGGGCCAGCACCGCCGACGCGCCCCGGGCCAGCACCGTACGTCCGGACCGCCCCGGGGGATCACCTCGCTCGGCGGCCAACCGGACGACCGAGTCGTCGGGCACCACCCCGTACAGCGGCAGTCCCAGCCCGTCGGCGCACACCTCCGCGCTGGACACCCCCGGCAGGCGCCCGCGGACCACGACCCCCACCCCCTTGAGGTCTCCGGTCCGGTCCAGCAGTCGGCGGGCGGCCGCGAGGCCCCGGACGTCGGCGCGGACCACGAGCACGACCACCTCACAGCCCCGCAGCGCGGTCCATACCGCGGCGTCAGCCGACCGGGGAAGGTCCACCACGGTGAGCTGGTGCGTGCGCCGGGTGGACGAGACCACGGCGGTCAGCTGCTCGGCGGCGGGAACCAGCGCGGGTGTTGCGGTCGTCGCCGGGGCGGCCGCGGCCGTCTCGCGGCTCCCCGACAGCAGGTGCACCCCGTCGACCTGCGGGAGCTGAGTGGACAGGTCCCCCAGCTCGCCGCGGGCCCCCGCGAGCTTCGGCCACCGCCATCCCGCGAGCCGCTCGGCACCCATCAGGAGGTCGAGGCCCCCACCCAGCGGGTCGGCGTCCACCAGCACGCAGGACCACCGCCGCCGGACGGCGGCCACCGCCAGCGCCCCCGCGAACGTTGAGGTCCCCACCCCGCCCGAGCCACCGACCACGGTGACCACCCGCCCGGCGGCCTGGCCACGGGTGACCGCGTCGGCCAGGCTCGCGGTGAGGCTGCCCGCAGCGACCGGCACGACCACGACCGCAGCCCCCAGCGGAACCGACCAGCGGAGCAGCAGCTCGCGGTCCCCCGCCGTCCCCACCACGTAGACGTGGGACCGAGGACCCAGCCCTAACCGGGCCAGGCTCTCCGCCTGGTCGACACCGACCACGACCACCGCAGCGGAGCCCCACAGTGCCCGCGCGCCCGAGGCGTCCGCCACCACCTCCGGACGCACCCCGGCGGCCGCCGCACACGACAGGACCTGGTCGAGAAGCTCGAAGTCGGCCGTCAGGACCGCCGCCGTCGTCGAGGTCTCCATGCCGACAGTCTCGGGAGGTGGCCGCCCGCCGTGCCGGCGCGCGGCGTGACCTGTGGACAGCCCTCCCCCCGGTGGCCGGGTCTGTGGACAGCACCCCGGCCCGCCGGGTGGACCGTAGGCTCGGGGCGTGCGCTCCGCGGCGTTCTTCGACCTGGACAAGACCCTGATCGCCCGATCACCGGTACTCGCCTTCGCCGTGCCCCTGCATCGCGCGCAGCTACTCACCCGGCGCGACGTGACCCGCAGCCTCCGGGCCCAGCGCAGCTTCGTGTCCAGCCGCGCCGATCACGCCCTGATGGAGCAGATCCGAGTGCGGCTGTCCACGGTGATCGCCGGGTGGAGCACCGACACGCTCCGCGAGGTGATCGACGCCCACCTGGAGACCATCCTCAGGCCGTTCGTGTACGCCGAGGCCGCCGAGCTCGTCGAACGGCACCGGTCGGCCGGCGACGTGATCGTGCTGGTGACCTCCACCGGGACCGAGGTCGCCCATCCGGTGGGTCTGCTGTTCGGCGCCGAGCACGTGCTGGCCACCCGGATGGAGCACGCCGGCGGGCGCTACACGGGGCGGATCGCCGACTTCATGTACGGGCCGCGCAAAGCGGTGGCGATCGCCGAGCTCGCCCGGCGGGAGGGCATCGACCTCCGGCTGAGCCACGCCTACTCGGACTCGGTCACCGACTTGCCGCTGCTCGAGGCGGTCGGCCGGCCGACGGCGGTGAACCCGGACCGGGAGCTGCGCCGGGTGGCCACCGACCGCGGCTGGCCGGTGCTCGACTTCCGCGACGCCCCGGTGCTGCGCCGCCGGGCGCGGACGAAGTTGATCTTGGCCGGCACACTGCTGGCCGCCGGTCTCGCCGGCGTGGCCCTGGGGGTCGTCCTGGGCGTACGCCGTACGAAGAGGCGGGCCGGCCCCGACAGCGGGCACGGCTGAGAATCTTCTTATGGCCAAGGGGTTTCCAAGCGCCTCCCCCGGGGGTAGAAAGGACCCCAAGAGTTCGGGACTCGGTGGCAACGAGTGGACGACCCCGGTGTCATACCGTCGTCGTGCAGTCATCGCGATCGAGCCCTCGACTCGGCACGGAACCCGGTACCCACGCGGCGATCACCCATCCTAATTGGGTCGTTGCGATCCAGGCTTGCCTGGGCCAACACATCAGAAGTGCACGCATGGTCGCCTGGCTTCCGGTGCCCGACTCGGCGCCCGCACTGCGGGCGCCGTGTCACGTCCGGCCCGCAGTGGACTCCTCGGCTCCGTCGGCCATCGCCGCCAGGCAGTGCAGCAGCCAGCCCCGGACGCCGTTGAGCCCGCCGTCGGCGTAGCCGGCCAGCGCCGGGCCGTACGCGTCGGAACGCCGCAGATGACCGGCGGGGGTGACGACCACGCCGGACGGGTCCACCCCGGCGGACACCAGCACCATCTGCTCCAGTGCGCGCGCCAGGACGTCGTCGCCGGCTCCGAAGGGCCGGACCGAGGCCACCTCACCGTGCACCACCGCGGCCAGCACCGGCGCCGGCGCCTCGGTCCGCGTGGTCAGCAGCCGGCTCACACCCGACATCCGCTCGGCCACCGCGGGATCGTCCCGCAGCCGCCCCAGCCGCTCCTGGGGTACACAGCCGTGGGCGAGCAGCGTGTGGGCCCGGGCCACCGCCTGGGCCGGCGCCACGCGCAGCAGCCCGCTGAGACCCAGCAGGTCGGTGGCCAACCGGACCGAGCCCGGCAGCCATCGCCCGGGGTCCTCGCTCAGCCGGGCCGAGGCCCGGGCTGCCGCCAGCAGCGCTGCCGCGGAGGTCTCGGGGGGCACCGGGCGCATCCCCCGGTCCCGGAGCAGGACGTTGATGGCCGCGCGGGTCGAGGCCACCGCGGAGGGCACACCCTCGAGCCGCGCCAGATCGGCGAGCGGGTCGGGCACCACTAGAGTTTGCCCCATGAACCAGCCGCGGCGATCCCTCTACCCGCCGGCTGCCCCCGCCTGGATGGTCGGCGAGCGGAAGGCCCGGGTGCTCGACCTGGGCTCAGGCACAGGCGGTTTCGCCGCTCTCCTGCGGCACGGGGGACACGAGGTGTTCTGCCTGGACCGCGACGTGGACGCGGTCCGCCGGCTCACCGACCGGCTCGGAACCCGGCTGCACGTCGCCGGTCGGGTCGAGTCCCTGCCCTACCTCTCCTGCCACTTCGACGTGGTCACGTCCTCCCAGAACCTGCACCACTTCGCCCCCGGCCTTGCCCTGTCTGAGATCGCCCGGGTGCTGGTGCCCGGGGGCAGCCTGGCCGTCGCGTACAACACCCGTGACGACACGGTGCCGTGGGTCCGACGCCTCGCGGCGATCATGCACGAGGTCGACCCCGCCGCGATGAGCGGCGCGTACGGTCTGGAGGCTGTCCAGCACGTCGCGGAGAGCCCGTACTTCGGTGCGCCGGAGCGCAAGAACTTCCGCAACTGGGTGCCGATCACCCGGCCCCAGCTGATCGGCATGGTCGAACGCCACCCGGCCGCGAAGCAGCTCGAGCCCGGCCGGCGGACCGAGCTGCTGGCGGCGGTCGGGGAGGTGTACGACTCCTCGGCCCGTCGGCCCGAGCCGCTGCTACTCCCCTACCAGGCGTCCTGCTGGCGGGCGGTCGTCGACCATTCCGGGCTGGTGCTCGGCGACGACGATCTCGAAGCGGTCCGGATCAGCTTCTGACGTCGCGCCCTCTGGCGCGCGGTAGCCATCAGGGTTAGGTTCGGCGGCACAGATTCGCCGTGGATTGGGGAGGTCGACGATGACGGACAAGCAACCACCAGAGGCGCTCGCCCACCACCCGGAGCCGGGGGATGATCACGCCGCGTACGCCGAGATCGCGCGGCAGCCGGAGTTTGCCGAGCTCAAGCGGCACTACATCCGCTTCGCCTTCCCCGCGACGGCGGCGTTCATGGTCTGGTACGTCACCTACGTGATCTGCAACAACTGGGCCCGGGACTTCATGGACACCAGGGTGATCGGCAACATCAACGTCGCGCTGGTCTTCGGTCTCCTCCAGTTCCTGTCGACCTTCGCCATCGCCTTCCTGTACGCGCGACACGCCGACAAGTCCCTCGACCCCCTGGCCACCAAGCTGCGCGAGCAGTTCTTCGACCGGACCGGCCGATGAGCACGCCTCTGAGCGCCCCGCTGCTGCTGCCGCTGGCCACCGGCGGCAACCAGGCGCTGACCATCGGGCTGTTCCTGCTGGTGGTGGCCCTCACGCTCTACATCACCTTCTGGGCCTCGCGGCAGAACCGGACGGCCGCCGACTACTACGCCGGCGGGCGATCGTTCTCCGGCTTCCAGAACGGGCTGGCCATCGGTGGCGACTACATGTCCGCGGCGTCGTTCCTGGGCATCTCCGGTTCCATCGCCCTCTACGGCTACGACGGGTTCCTGTACTCCATCGGATTCCTGGTCGCCTGGCTGGTGGCGCTGCTGCTGGTGGCCGAGCTGCTGCGGAACTCGGGCCGCTACACCATGGCGGACCAGCTGGCCTACCGGATGCGGCAGACGCCGGTGCGCAGCGCCGCCGCCACCTCGACCATCGTGGTGTCGATCTTCTACCTGCTCGCCCAGATGGTCGGCGCGGGCAGCCTGGTCGGGCTGCTGCTCGGGGTGAACTCGGCACTGCTGAAGAACCTGGTGATCGTGGCCGTCGGGGTGCTCATGATCATCTACGTCACCCTCGGCGGGATGAAGGGCACCACCTGGGTGCAGATCGTCAAGGCCGTGCTGCTGATGGCGGGCACCTTGTTGATCACCGTGCTGGTGCTGGCCAAGTTCGGCTTCAACCTGTCGGCGCTGCTCGGCGCGGCGGCCGAGAACTCCGGGAAGGGCGCCGCCTTCCTGCAGCCCGGCCAGCTGTACGGCAAGGACCTGGTGGGCAAGTTCGACTTCCTGTCCCTGGGCCTGGCCCTGGTGCTGGGCACGGCGGGCCTGCCGCACATCCTGATCCGCTTCTACACCACCCCGACCGCCGCGGCGGCCCGGAAGTCCGTGCTCTGGGCCATCGGGCTGATCGGCTCCTTCTACCTGATGACGCTGGTGCTGGGCTTCGGCGCCGCAGCCCTGGTCGACACCGGGCAGGGCAGCCAGATCCAGACCTCGGCCGGCAACGCGGCGTCCCCGCTGCTGGCCCAGGCCGTCGGTGGTGGCCCCGACTCCCTGGGCGGGTCCGTCCTGCTGGCCCTGATCTCGGCGGTGGCCTTCGCCACCATCCTGGCCGTGGTCGCCGGGCTCACCCTGACCTCGGCCTCCTCGGTCGCGCACGACCTGTACGCCAGCGTGTGGCAGAAGGGCAAGGCGAGCGAGCGGAGCGAGCTGGTCGTGGTGCGCATCGCGGCGCTGATCATCGGGGCGGTGGCGATTGCGCTGGCCATCCCCGCGCAGCGACTGAACATCGCCTTCCTGGTGGCGCTGGCCTTCGCGGTCGCCGCCTCCGCGAACCTGCCGGCGCTGCTGTTCAACCTGTTCTGGCGCCGCTTCAACACGGTCGGGGCGACCGCCAGCATCTACGGCGGGCTGATCGCCGCGGTCGGCCTGGTGATCTTCTCCCCGGTGGTGTCGGGCACGGCGACGTCCCTGATCCCCGGGATGGACTTCGCCTGGTTCCCGTTCCGCAACCCCGGCCTGATCTCCATCCCGATCGGCTTCGCCTGCGGGATCGTCGGCACCCTGCTGAGCAAGGACGAGCAGAGCGAACGCCGCTACGAGGAGCTCTCGGTGCGGTCGCTGACCGGGGCCGGGGCGGAGAAGGCCAGCGGTCACTGAGCCGATGCCGCCCGTGGACCCGGTGGATCTGACCTTCTCGCTCGCCGACAAGGTCGCCGTCGTCACCGGCGGCGGGTCCGGGATCGGCGCCGCCATCGCGTCCGCGTACGCCGCCAAGGGTGCCGCGGTGGCCGTGCTCGACCGCGTGCGGCCCGCGGCGGAGGGGGTGGCCGACCGCCTCGGGCCGCCCAGCGCGGCGTACGGCTGCGACGTCACCGACCCTGCCACGGTGGCGGCGGTGGTGGCGGCGGTGCACCAGCGGTACGGTCGGATCGATGTCCTGGTCAACTCGGCCGGCGTGGCGATCCTCGCCCCGGCGGAGGACCTCACCGCCGAGGCCTGGAGCAGCACCCTCGCGGTCAACCTGACCGGCGCGTTCCAGATGTCCCAGGCGGTCGGCCGGGTCATGCTGGCGCAGGGCCGCGGCACGGTGATCAGCCTGGCCTCCCAGGCCGCCACGGTGGCCCTGCCGGAGCACGCCGCCTACTGCGCCTCGAAGTTCGGCCTGGTCGGCCTCACCAAGGTGCTGGCCTCGGAGTGGGCGGGGCGGGGGGTCACCGCCAACACCATCAGTCCGACCGTGGTGCTGACCGACCTGGGGCGGAGCGCCTGGGCGGGCGAGAAGGGCGACCGGCTCAAGGACCAGATCCCGACCGGACGGTTCGCCGACCCGCAGGAGATCGCCGCCGTGGCGGTGTTCCTGGCCTCCGACGCGGCAGCCATGATCAACGGCGCCGATCTCCTGGTCGACGGCGGCTACACGATTCGCTGACCGGCCACGGGCACCGGCTCCCCACCGAGCCTCGGCGCGCCGCCCCGGCCTCGGTAGGCTGCTGGCGACGTCGTGGTCCGGGTACCCAACGAGGAGGTTCGTCCCGTGAGTGAAGAGGCCCTGTCCAATCTGCTGCACGAGAACCGGCGGTTCCCGCCGCCGGAGGACCTGGCCGCGCAGGCCAACGTCACCCAGCAGACCTACGACGACGCGGCCGCCGACGTGGACGCGTTCTGGGCCGAGCAGGCCAAGCGGGTGACCTGGGACACCGAGCCCACCGAGGTGGTCGACTGGTCGAACCCGCCGTTCGCGAAGTGGTTCGCCGACGGCACCGTGAACGCGGCCGTGAACTGCTGCGACCGGCACGTCGAAGCCGGTCACGGCGACCGGGTGGCGTTCCACTTCGAGGGCGAGCCGGGCGACACCCGGACGTTCACCTACGCCGAGCTGACGACCCAGGTGAAGAAGGCCGCCAACGGGCTCACCGAGCTGGGCGTCCGGGCCGGTGACCGGGTCGCCATCTACCTGCCGATGATCCCCGAGGCGGTGGTGGCCATGCTCGCCTGTGCCCGCCTCGGCGCCCCGCACACCGTGGTGTTCGGCGGCTTCTCCGCCGACGCGCTGGCCTCGCGGATCGCCGACTGCGGGGTCGAGGTGGTCATCACCGCCGACGGCGGCTACCGGAAGGGCAACCCGTCGGGCCTCAAGCCGTCCGTGGACGAGGCCCTCACCCGCTGTCCGGAGGTCCGGTCGGTGGTGGTGATCAAGCGCACCGGTCAGGACGTGTCCATGCAGGAGCCCCGGGACGTGTGGTGGCACGACCTGGTCGAGCGCCAGTCCTCGGAGCACCAGGCCGAGAGCTTCCCGGCCGAGCACCCGCTCTACATCATGTACACCTCGGGCAGCACCGGTAAGCCCAAGGGCATCCTGCACACCACCGGCGGCTATCTGGTCGGCACCGCCTACACCCACTGGGCGACCTTCGACCTCAAGCCCGAGACCGACGTGTTCTGGACCGCCGCCGACATCGGTTGGGTGACCGGACACTCCTACCTGGTCTACGGCCCGCTGGTCAACGGCGCCACCAGCGTCATGTACGAGGGCACGCCGGACACCCCCCACAAGGGCCGCTGGTGGGAGATCATCGCCAAGTACGGCGTGACGATCCTCTACTGCGCACCGACGGCGATCCGCACGTTCATGAAGTGGGGTTCGGAGATCCCGGCCGAGTTCGACCTCTCCTCGTTGCGCATCCTCGGCTCCGTCGGCGAGCCGATCAACCCGGAGGCCTACGTCTGGTACCGCCACTACATCGGCGGTGACCGCACGCCGGTGGTCGACACCTGGTGGCAGACCGAGACCGGCATGCACATGATCTCCCCCATGCCGGGTGTCACCGAGGGCAAGCCGGGCGCCGCCATGCGGGCCGTCCCGGGGGTCACCGTGGAGGTGGTCAACGACGAGGCGCAGCCCGTACCCAACGGCTCCGGCGGCTACCTGGTGATCACCAAGCCGTGGCCGGCGATGCTGCGCACCATCTGGGGCGACGACCAGCGGTTCATCGACACCTACTGGTCGCGCTTCGAGAGCATGTACTTCGCCGGCGACGGGGCCAAGAAGGACGAGGACGGCGACCTGTGGCTGCTCGGCCGGGTGGACGATGTGATGAACGTGTCGGGCCACCGGATGTCGACCGCCGAGATCGAGTCGGCCCTGGTGTCGCACGAGAAGGTGGCCGAGGCGGCCGTGGTGGGTGCCACCGACGAGACCACCGGCCAGGCCATCGTGGCCTTCGTCATCCTGCGGTCCGAGGCCGGCGACGGCGGGCCGGACGTGGTGCAGGAGCTGCGCCGCCATGTGGCCCACGAGATCGGCGCCATCGCCCGCCCGCGCCAGATCATGGTGGTGGAGGAGCTGCCCAAGACCCGGTCCGGCAAGATCATGCGGCGACTGCTCAAGGACATCGCCGAGAACCGGGAGCTCGGCGACGTGACCACGTTGACGGACTCGTCGGTGATGGACCTGATCAAGGACAACCTGAGCACGTCGACCGCCGCGGAGGTCTGAGCCGCCCGCTGGGTCGGAGGAGGGTGCCGGGCCCGGGGCGAGGTGGGTAGGCTCGGGCCCGGTGAGCCGGGAAGTCTGGTCGGCATCCGTGCCGTCGACCCCGAGAGCCGCTGATGACGCCCGCCCCGCCCGCCCCCCGACGGCGCCTGGTGCTGTTCGGCCGGGCCGACGACCGCGAGACCACCACGGTCGCCGACATCCTGCGCCAGGAGACGGTCGGCGGCGCCCTGATGCTGGCCGCCGCCCTGGTCGCCGTGGTCTGGGCCAACGTGGGCGGCGACGGGTACCAGGCGGTGCGCGAGGTCAGGTTGGGCCCGATGGACCTCGAGCACTGGGCGGCCGAGGGCGTGCTCACCATCTTCTTCTTCGTGGCCGGCCTGGAGCTGAAGCGCGAGCTGACCACCGGCTCCCTGGCTCGCCCGGCCGAGGCGCTGGTGCCGATCGTCGCGGCCGGCTGCGGGATGGCGGTCCCGGCGGTGGTCTTCCTGGCCGTCAACCTGTCCGCCCCCGGCGGTCGTCCGGAGGGCTGGGCCGTCCCGATGGCCACCGACATCGCCTTCGCGCTGGCCATCCTGGCGGTCGTCGGGTCCCGGCTGCCGCCCAGTCTGCGGGCCTTCCTGTTGACCCTGGCCATCGTCGACGACCTCGGAGCCATCATCGTGATCGCGGCCGTGTTCACCCAGGACGTCTCGCTGCGCTGGCTGATGGCCGGGGTCGCGACGGCGGCGCTCTGGTCCGCCCTCCAGCGCCGGCGGATCCGGGGCTGGTACCTCTACCTCCCGCTGGCGGTGCTGTGCTGGGCGTGTGTCCTGCAGAGCGGCGTGCATCCGACCATCGCCGGGGTCGCCCTCGGCTTGCTGACCCGCTCCTCGGCCACCGACCCCACGGCCCCGCTCGAACGCTGGGAGCACCGCTGGCACCCGGTCTCGGCAGGCCTGGCCGTCCCCGTGTTCGCCCTGCTGGCCGCGGGGGTGCCGCTGTCCCGCGGCGTCCTGGGGCAGCTGATCACCGAGCCGGTGGCGGTGGGGATCGGTGCCGGCCTGGTGATCGGCAAGTTCCTCGGGGTGTTCGGCGGCTCGTACCTGACCGCGCGGTTCACCCGCGCCCAGTTGGCCCCCGACCTGCGGTGGAGCGAGGTCGCCTCGGTGTCCCTGCTGGCCGGGGTGGGCTTCACGGTCGCGCTGCTGATCTCCGACCTGGCCTTCGAGGGTGAGCCCGGCCTGCAGCAGCAGGCCAAGGCCGCCGTCCTGGTCGCGTCGCTACTGGCCGCCGTGCTGGCCGCCGTGTCGCTCCGCCGGCGGACGGCGGTCCGGCGGCGCGCCGACGCCGCCGACCCGGGTGAGCCACCGCCCGCCCAGCAGACCCACTAGGCTCACCACCGACGAGAGGAGTTCCAGATGGCAGACAGCCCCGTCGGCGACATCATCAAGAGCATCACCGACGACGTCAAGCTGCTCGTCAAGGACGAGGTGGAGCTGGCCAAGGCCGAGCTCGTCCCGTCGGCGAAGAAGGCGGGCGTGGCCGGTGGCATGTTCGGCGCCGCCGCCTATCTCGCGCTGGTCGCCTCCATCCTGCTGTTCATCACCCTCGCCCTCGGCCTGTGGGCCCTGGGGCTGGCGCCCTGGCTGTCGTTCCTGATCGTGGCGGTCGCGCTGCTGCTGCTGGCCGGCATCCTCGGCTTCGTCGGCTACACCCAGGTGAAGAAGGTCAAGGCTCCCGAGCGAGCCATCGCCCAGGCCCAGGACGCGGTCGCGGAGCTCTCGGGAGCGGTGAAGCGGGCCAACGCCGCCGCCAAGGCTCCGCAGATCGAGGGCACGGTCGTCGAGCCGAAGGCCCTGCGCTGACCGGCTGAGCGTGGCGAGCGACGTGACGGGCGCCGGAGTCCGGGACACCCTGCTCGAGGGCCCGTGGACGCACCGCCACATCGCCGCCAACGGCATCCGCTTCCACCTCGCGCTCGGTGAGCAGTTCCGCCCTGGGCGGCCACTGGTGCTGCTCCTGCACGGGTTCCCGCAGTTCTGGTGGGCCTGGCGGCATCAGCTGCCGCCGCTGGACGCCGCAGGCTGGAACGTGGCGGCCCTCGACCTGCGCGGCTACGGTGCGAGCGACAAGACGCCCCGCGGCTACGACCCGGTCACCGTCGCTGCCGACGTGGCCGGCGTGATCCGCAGCCTGGGCCACACCTCGGCCGTGGTGGTCGGACACGACTGGGGCGGGGTCGCCGCCTGGTCGACCGCGGCCTACCACCCGGACCAGGTCCGGGCCCTGGTCAGCGTGGCCGCCCCGCACCCGCTGGCCCTGCCGTGGCGGCGCTACCGACGCCACCTCGGCTTCTTCCAGGTGCCGATCATGCCGGAACGGCGGATCATGGCCGACGACGGCGCGTACGTGGAGCGGCTGCTCCGGCGCTGGGCGGCGCCCGGCTCGGACTTCCTGCCGGCGGAGGCGGCCCGGCACTACCGCGACGCCCTGATGCTGTGGCCGAGCCCGCACTGCGCGTTGGAGTACCAGCGGATGTTCGTCCGGGACCAGGTCCGCCGCGCCGGGCGCGGATATCGGGCGGCGCTGCGGCGGGGGGTCGACGTCCCGCTGCTCACCGTGCACGGCCAGCTCGACCCGCTGCTGCCGGCCGCGGCCGCGGCCGAGGCCGAGGTGTACGTCCGGGCCCGACACGAGCTGGTCAGCCTGCCGGGCGTGGGTCATCTGCCCCACGAGGAAGCCCCCGCCCAGGTGACCGACCTGCTGCTGCGCTGGCTGACGACCTCACCCTGAGCCCCGTCGGGTCGGGTCGGGGCGGGCGACGGTTGGTCAGGCGAGCCGGAGAATGCGGGACTCCCACGGCCGCAGCTCCGCGCCGCTGGGATCGGAGTGGGTGGCGAGGATGACCGCAGCGCCGTCCAGGACCGGCAGCTCATCGACCGGCAGCCGGGCCGGGACGGAGGAGCAGTTGGCCAGCACGAGCAGGGTCCGCGGGCCCAGCGTCCGGGTGAACACCCAGAGCTGGTCATGATCGGGCAGCAGCAGCTCGAACGCCCCGTCCACCACCACCGGGTTCTCGTGCCGGAGGGTGATCAGCTGCCGGAAGTGATGGAAGACCGACGACGGGTCCGCCTCCGCTGCCGCGGCGTTGATGGTCACGTAGTTGGGGTTCACCGGCAGCCACGGGATGCCGGAGCTGAACCCGGCGTGCGTGGTGTCGTCCCACTGCATCGGGGTGCGGGCGTTGTCGCGGCTCTTCACCGCCAGGGACTCCAGCACCGCCTCGGCTTCGAGCCCGAGGCTCAGAGCCTCGCTGTGGTAGTTGATCGACTCGAGGTCCGCGTACTGCCCGATCTCGCTGAAGTACGTGTTCGTCATCCCGAGCTCCTCGCCCTGGTACACGTACGGCGTGCCCTGGTGCAGGTGCAGCACCGTGCCGAGGGTCTTGGCCGACGCCTCCCGGTGCGCCGGGCTGTCGTCGCCGAACCGGGAGACGGCCCGCGGCTGGTCGTGGTTGTCCAGGTACAGCGAGTTCCAGCCGCGGCCGGCGAGCCCCGCCTGCCAGGTTGCGAGGTTCTTCTTCAGCACGGGCAGCTCCAGCCGGAGCAGATCCCACTTCTGGCCGCCGGCCATCTGGTCGAGGTTGACGTGCTCGAAGGTGAACACCATGTTGAGCTCGTGCCGCGCCGGGTCGGTGACGCGGGCGGCGGTCTCGATCGAGGACCCGGGCATCTCCCCGACGGTCAGCAGCCGAGCCCGGTCCAGCCCCACCTCGCGGTTCATCTCGGCCAGGAACTCGTCCAGCCGTGCCCCGTTGGCCACGGCGCCGATCGCTGACGGGTGGGTCCGGCCGGGCACCGGCTCAGCGTCCGGGAGACCGTCCGGCTTGCTGATCAGGTTGATCACGTCCATCCGGAACCCGTCGACCCCGCGGGCCACCCACCACGCCATCATCGCGTAGACGGCCTGCCGGACCTCCGGGTTCTCCCAGTTCAGGTCCGGCTGCTTCGGCGAGAAGATGTGCAGGTAGTACTCGCCGCTCTCGGGGTCCAGGTCCCAGGCGGGGCCGCTGAACGCCGAGCCCCAGTTGTTCGGCTCGGCCCCCGGGGCGCCCGGCGCGGTGCCGGCCCGGGCCGGTCGCCACACGTACCAGTCGCGCTTGGCCGAACCGGGGTCCCTGGACTCCACGAACCAGGGGTGCTCGTCGGAGGTGTGGTTCACCACCAGGTCCATCACCAGCTTGATGCCGCGTTCGTGCAGGGCAGCGATCAGCGCGTCCAGCTCCTCCAGGGTGCCGAAGGCCGGGTCCACGTCGGTGTAGTCGCTGATGTCGTAGCCGTTGTCGTCCTGCGGCGAACGGTAGACCGGGGACAGCCAGACCACGTCGACCCCGAGCCGGGCCAGGTAGTCGACGCGACTGGTGATCCCGGGGAGGTCGCCCATCCCGTCCCCGTTGCTGTCGGCGAACGAGCGCGGGTAGACCTGGTAGACCACCGCGGATCTCCACCACCCCTCCGGGCGCGCGGCGGTCACGGGCGGAGCGTCAGCGGTCACCCGTCGATCCTTCCACGCGGGGCGGGGTCCAGTCCTCCAGACCCAGTTCGGCGGCCAGGGCCGTGCACTCGGCCTCGACGTTGGCCCGCGCCCGGCCGGCCAGCAGCCGGCCCTTGCCGGTGCGGAAGATGTCGCGACTCAGCAGGTCGGTCAGGATCTCCAGCCGGCCGGCGGCGAACTCGGGGCGCGAGACTTCGGCGTACTCGGCCGTCACCGCCGCCACGTACGCGGCGTACTCCTCGGGCGGGCCGGCCAGCACAGCCAGGTCCGCGTCGCAGAGCAGCTCCCCCTCCGGGTCACGGTTGCCCGGCACATGGGTGGCGGTCAGGCGCACCAGGCGCGCCACCTCGTTCAGGTCCTCCTGCTCCAGCCCGGCCCGGCTGAGCTCACGCCGGGACAACCGGGCCGACGCCTCCTCGTTGGTCACCTGGCCCGGCGGGATGGCGTAGACGGCGTCGTGGAAGAACGCCGCCAACCGGACCAGGAACAGGTCCTGGTCGCCGGCCAGCTCGTCGATCGACGCCAGCACGGCCGCCAGGTGCGCGGTGTCGTGGTAGCGGCGGTGCGGCTCGGCGTAGCGGGCGATGACCCGGCGGCCCATCTCGGCCTGGTCGGGCAGACAGTCGTCCCAGATCTGCTGCAGCTGCTGCTGGGGGTCGTCAGTGGGCATCAGGGCCTCCGCGATCGGATCGGTCGGTGAGGTAGCGCGCGGGGATAGCGATCACCCGGGTACGGTCCCACGGTCGCTGCCAGCCGGCGAGATCCAGCACGCCGTCGACGAGATGCGCGGTCAGACCCCAGATCAGATGGCCGCCGACCTCGAACGCGGGCCCGCTGTAGCCGGAGGGGTGTCGCACCGTCGCCCGCAGCGTCGGGTCCGTCAGGTCCGCCACGCTGATCAGAGCCACCGAGGCCACCTCGCGCGGATCGGCCGCGGTGACCGGGCCCGGGGTGTGCCACCACCCGACCACCGCGGTGACGTCGAAGCCGCTGACCGCGACGTGTGCGGGCGGAAGGCAGCCGAGCACCTCGATCCCGGCCCGGTCGACGCCGGTCTCCTCGTACGCCTCGCGCAGCGCTGTGCCGGCCAGTCCGTCGTCCTCCGGGTCGGCGGCGCCACCGGGAAACGCGATCTGTCCCGCGTGGGTCCGCAGGGTTGTCGCCCGCTCCACGAACAGGATCTCCGGACCGCGGGGGCCGGCCCCGATCAGCACCAGCACGGCCGCGGGGCGGCCGCCCACGCCGGGCCTCAGCGCCACCGCCCGGTGCAACCGCCCCGGCTCGGCCAGCGAGCCGGTCAGCTCCTCGAGCCAGCCCGGCACGACTCGCCCGGAGGGAGGTCGGCTCATCCGCGCGGCTCCCGGACCAGCGTGGCCGCCTTCGTCGGGTCGGTCTCCCCCTCGCCGTAACCGGGGCACCACCGCGCCACCGGACACGCGCCGCAGGCCGGGTTGCGGGCATGGCATCGGCGGCGCCCGTGCCAGATCACGTGGTGGCTCAGCAGCGTCCAGTCGCGCGCGGGGAACAGGCTCCCGACCTCGGCCTCGACCTGGTCGGGATCGGTGGCTGTGGTCCAGCCGAACCGCCGGACCAGTCGGCCGAAATGGGTGTCGACGGTGATCCCCGGCACGTCGAACGCGTTGCCCAGCACCACGTTGGCGGTCTTGCGCCCCACCCCCGGCAGGCTCACCAGGTCGGGCAGGTTCCCCGGCACGACCCCGCCGAACCGCTCGACCAGGGCTGCCCCGAGCTTGATCAGCGTGTCGCTCTTGGCCCGGAAGAACCCGGTCGGCTGGATCAGCGCCTCCAGCTCGGCCCGGTCGGCGGCGGCATAGGCGGCGGCGTCCCGGTAGCGGGCGAACAGCGTGACGGTGACGGCGTTGACACGCTTGTCGGTGGTCTGCGCCGACAGGATGGTCGCCACCAGGAGCTCCAGTGGCGTGCCGAAGTCCAGCTCGGTGCGCGCCTGCGGATAGGTCACGGCCAGGGTGCGGTTCATGGTCCGGGCCCGGCGGACCAGCGCGGTCCGGCTGACGTCGTACCCGGTGGGTGGCTCGGTGGGGATCACCGGCAGCCGCTGGGCTGACGTCCTGCGGGCGGCCATGTCCGCAGCCTACGGCTCACCGCCGACGCCGCCGCCCGGCCCGCGGGGTGACTCCTGCCGCTGGCTGTTGTTTGACGGTAGCGTTACGGACGTCGGCAGATCACGAGCCAGTTCTGGTTGGGGAGGGATGCGTGGATCCGGAGGTCTTGAAGAAGGCACCTCTCTTCGCCGGGCTCGAGGACGAGGCGGCCACCGCCCTGAGCGCGGCGATGGGCACCATCCGGCTCAACCGCGGCGAGGTGCTCTTCCACGAGGGTGACGCCGAGGACCGGCTGTACGTCGTGGTCAGCGGGAAGATCAAGCTCGGCCGGAGCGGGTCGGCCGGCCGCGAGAACCTGCTCGCCATCCTCGGACCGGGCCAGATGTTCGGCGAGCTGTCCCTGTTCGACCCCGGGCCCCGATCCACCACCGCGACCGCGGTGACGGCGTGCGAGATCCGTACCCTCGAGCACGACGAGCTGATGGACTGGCTGACCGGCCGCCCGGAGGTCGCCCGGGGGCTGCTCGGTCAGCTGGCCGCCCGGCTGCGAAGGGCCAACGACGTCGTCGCCGACCTCGTCTTCTCCGACGTGCCGGGGCGGGTGGCCAAGCAGCTGCTGGAGCTCGCGCGCCGGTTCGGCGACCGACGCGAGGACGGCATCCACGTCCACCACGACCTGACCCAGGAGGAGCTCGCCCAGCTCGTCGGGGCGTCCCGGGAGACCGTCAACAAGGCGCTGGCCGACTTCGCGGCCCGGGGCTGGATCCGCCTCGAACCCCGCTCGGTCACCATCCTGGACGTCGAGCGGGTGGAGCGCCGCGCCCGCTGAACCCTGGCTCACCGTCCGGCCGGCCGTCTCCGGCCCGGCGGTCGCCGCTGCGCCGTCCGGCCCGGATGGCTGACGACGGGCAGCGTCTCGCCGGCCGCGCGTCCGTCAGCCCGAGATGGACGCTGCCCGCGGCGCACGAACCTCAGCTCGTGCCCAGCGTCACCTCGGCGGTGCTGGCCCGCCCGTCCCGCTCGTACGTCACGGTGATCGTGGTCCCCGGCGCGTAGTAGCGGGTCGCCGCGATCAGCCCGTCGGCGGTGGTGGTGGTGAAGTTGTTCACCGTGGTGACCACGTCACCGGCCTGCAGCCCCGCCTTCGCGGCCGCCCCGCCCGAGGCCACGCTCTGCAGCGTGACCCCTGAGGCGGTGCTCAGCTCGGAGTCGCTGCCGCCGACGGTGACGCCCATCGCCGCGTTGGGCGAGCTGCCCTTCTCGATCAGGTCGGCGGCGACCCGGGCCGCGACGTCGGACGGGATGGCGAAGCCGATACCGATGTTGCCGGACTGGCTGCCGTCGGTGGAGCCGGTGCTGGCGATCGAGGAGTTGATGCCCACCACGTTGCCGTTCAGGTCGACCAGAGGTCCGCCCGAGTTCCCGGGGTTGATCGGCGCATCGGTCTGCACGGCAAGGTAGACGGCGTCGTTGTCCTCGCCGCTGCGCACCGGCCGGGCCCCGTTCGAGACGATGCCGCTGGTCACCGTCTCCGACAACCCCAGCGGCGCCCCGACCGCGACCACCGCCTGCCCGACCTGGAGAGTGGCCGATTTCGCGAAGGTGGCCGGCACCAGGCCGGACGACGCGGCGACCTCGATCACCGCCAGGTCGGTGGACTCCGAGGTGCCGACGACGCTCGCGTCGGCGGACCGGCCGTCGGGGAAGGTCACCGAGATCGAGCCCCGCTGGGCGGCCGCGGCCACCACGTGGTTGTTGGTGAGGATGTGACCCTGCTCGTCGAGCACGACCCCCGTGCCGATGTCGCCGCTCTGGCCGGAACGGACGGTGATGGTGACCACGGACCGGTCGATCTTGGCGGCGGCAGCGGTCACGGTCCCGTCCAGCGTCGGACTGTCCTGAGCCTGGCTGCTGCTCACCCGGACCGGGGAGCCGGTGGACCCGAGAGTCTGGGTGGCCAGCGCGAACGAACCGACACCGGCCCCGGCGCCCACCACTGCGGCCACGGTGGCCGCGACGACGACCGCGGCCAGCCGCGAGCGCGGAGCGGTCGTCACCACGCCCGCCGGAGCGCCGTGCGGCGGGGAGCTCGCCGGGGCGGGCAGTGGCTGGACGCCTGGTGGGGCGGGGAAGTCCTGAGCGCCGTAGCCGGCGAGCCGGCCGTCGGCGGTGTAGTGCGGGTACGGCGGGCCCGCTGGTGACGGGCGGAAGCCCGGGAAAGGCGGCGTGTCGAGGCCCGAAGGTCCCACCGGATCGTGCGGTGTCGTCATGCTTCGACGCTGACTCGCCCGGCTGTGCGTTTCCTGTGCCCCACAGGGTGAGGTTGCTGCGAATGACGCCGTCAGGCCCGGGCCCGGAGGTAGGCCAGCTGGGCCCGTACCGACTGCTCCGCGGCCGGCCACAGCGACCGGTCCACCTCGGCGTAGACGGTGGCCACCACGTCGGCCGGGGTGACGGCGCCCTGGTCCAGGGCGGCGCGGACCTGGTCGAGCCGGGCCAGGCGGTGCGTCACATAGGTGTCCAGCACGGCGGCCGGGTCGTCGACCACCGGTCCGTGGCCGGGCAGGATCTGCGTCACGCCGCTCGCGTCGGCCACCCGGCGCAGCCGGGCCAGGGACTCCAGGTAGGCACCCAGGTCGCCGTCGGGCTCGGCGATCACGGTGGTGCCCTGGCCCAACACGGTGTCACCGGTGAGCAGCCGGGCGACGCCGTCGGCGCCGGTCAGCAGCAGCGAGACCGAGTCGCTGGTGTGCCCCGGGCGTGGCCACCACCTCGAGGGTGGCGCCGGGCGACGCGATCACCTCGCCCGCGCCGAGGCCGGTCGGGTCGGTGG
Source organism: uncultured Actinomycetota bacterium (assembly GCA_963832435.1). Classification (GTDB taxonomy): domain Bacteria; phylum Actinomycetota; class Actinomycetes; order Propionibacteriales; family Propionibacteriaceae; genus Microlunatus. The sequence continues at coordinate 23,819 of CAWHTY010000009.1, read as the reverse complement.
CCCAGGCCGGGTCGACGGCCCGGACGCGGCACCGGCCCAGCTCGGCCAACCGGGCGGCGCCTTCGCTGTGGTCGAGGTGGCGGTGGGTGAGCACGACGGCAGCGATCCGCCCGCCGCACGCGGCCAGCACCCGCTGCAGGTGCTCGGCGTCCCGCGGGCCGGGGTCGACCACGACCGGCGGACCGCCGGCCGGATCCCCGACCACCCAGGTGTTCGTGCCCTGCAACGTCATCGGGCCGGGGTTGGGCGCCAGCACCCGATGCAGGTACGCCGGCGTCCGCCGACGTCGACAGGCCCGCGCTCACGGGTCGAGGCCGTAGTCGAAGACCCAGCCGCGGGCCGCGCGGCGCAACCGGGGCAGCACCGGCTCGACCACCCGCTCCCCGGCGGCGCGGATGAGGTCGGCGACATCGGCCGCGTCGGCCAGCTCGGTCAGGATCGACAGGGTGGGGGGCATCAGCCCGAGCTCGCCCCGGGCGGCCGATTCCAGCGCGGCCCGCGGGGTCGTCCAGTCCGCCCGGTCGGTCTCGGTGGACAGGTCGCGCGCCACCTGACCCGCCGGCAGCGCGGCCAGGAAGAAGGCGGTCTCGAACCGACGCGGCTCCGGCTCGGGCGTCGTCCAGTGGGCCCAGGGCAGCAGCTCCGCGGCCTGCAGCAAGACCCCTGTCTCCTCGGCCGCCTCGCGGACGGCACAGCTGCGCACCGGATCCGGTCCCTGGTCCACCGCCGGCTCGAGACGGCCGCCGGGGAAGACCGCCATCGACGCCGCGAAGGACATCCGGGCGTGCCGGTGCAGCAGGAAGGTCTCCACCGCCGGGCCGCGGACCAGGATCACCGACGCCGAGAGCTGCGGCGGGGCGGCCGGGGACTGCGGGGACCACCGTTCGGCTCGGGCGGCCAGCGCCTCCGGCACCGCCGGGGTGATCCGGCGGAGCACGTCGCGGGAGCTGACGGGCACGGGCGGGGCCGGGTCAGACCGGCACGACGGTCGGGCGGGCGGCGCCCTCGGCCACCACCTCGACCTCCACCGGGGACCCCATCGGGAGCGAGGCGACGCCGACCGCGCTGCGGGCGTGCGCCCCGGCCGGCCCGAAGAGCGAGCCGATCAGCTCGCTCGCACCGTTGCCGACCTGCGGGTGCCCGGTGAAGCCGGGACCGGCCGCGACGTAGACCACCACGCGCACCACGCGCTGGACGGCGTCCAACCCGCCGGCGACGGAAGCGATGGCCGCGATCGCGTTCAGCGCAGCGGCCCGGGCGCAGGCCACGGCCGTCGCCAGGTCGACGCCCTCGCCCACCGTGCCGGTGGCGAGCAGCGCGCCGTCGACGGTGGGCAGCTGCCCCGAGGAGTAGATCAGCCCGCCGGCCCGCACCGCCGGGACGTACGCCGCGACCGGCTCCGGCACCGCCGGCAGGGCCAGCCCCAGGCCGGTCAGCCGCTCGGTGGGTGTGCTCACGTCGCGTCGCCACCGGGCAGCGGCCGCTTCAGGTACGCCACCAGGTTCTCCGGGCTGGGCCCGGGCACGACCTGCACGAGCTCCCAGCCGTCGGCGCCCCAGTTGTCCAGGATCTGCTTGGTCACGTGGACCAGCAACGGCACGGTGACGTACTCCCACTTGGTCATGGGGACACCCTAACGACGCCGAGGCCGCGGCACCGATCACGCCGGCGCAGCGACCAGGCAGAAGGGGTGACCGCTGGGGTCGGTGAAGACCACGACGGTACGGCTGCCCGCGCCCGGCACCCGGCGCGCCCCCAGGCGCTCCGCCGCCGCCGACGCCGCCGGCAGGTCGTCGACCGTCAGGTCGAGGTGGAACTGCTGCGGGATGTCGTTGGCCGGCCAGGTCGGCGGCCGGTGGCTGATGGTCAGCTGGAAGGACAGCGTCACCCCGCCCGGGCCGCCGATGCTGACCCAGGCCTCGTCGGCGTAGGTCACCGGCCAGCCCAGCAGCTCGGCGTAGAACGCGGCCAGCCGCGCCGGTTCGTCGGTGTCCAGCACCACCGCCCGCAGCCGCGCCGGGGGCGCTCCGCCCTGGTCGTCGTCCGCCTCCACGGCCTCATCCTGGCGGGCCCCACCGACAAGCCCGCCGGGGCACCTGGCCCGCGCCGATACGATCGAGACCATGACCGGCCCCCGCCACACCCTGCACATCGTCAGCGGCAAGGGCGGCACGGGCAAGACCACGATCGCCACCGCACTCGCCTGCGCGCTGGCCACCGAGGGCCGCCGGGTGCTGGTCTGCGAGGTGGAGGGTCGGCACGGCATCACCGACCTGCTGCACCGCCCGCCCCTGGTCGGGGCCGAGGAGCCGCGGATCTGCCGGACCCCGGAGGGCGGCAGCGTGCACGCCCTGGCGGTCGACGCCGAGGACGCTCTGCTGGAGTACCTGGACACCTTCTACCGGCTCGGCTTCGCGGCCAAGGCGCTGGAGAAGTTCGGCGCGATCGACTTCGTCACCTCCATCGCGCCCGGGCTGCGCGACGTGGTCCTCACCGGCAAGGTGTACGAGGCCGTCCGCCGGCGTCAGCGGAACCGGCCCAACTCCTACGACGCCGTGGTGCTCGACGCCCCGCCCACCGGACGGATCGCGAACTTCCTCAACGTGCACGAGGCGGTCGCCGGACTGGCCAAGGTCGGACCGATCCGCGGCCAGGCCGACTCGCTGATGCGGCTCTTCCGGTCCGCGACCACCGTGGTCCACCTGGTCACCCTGCTGGAGGACATGCCGGTCACCGAGACCGAGGAGGCGCTGGCCCACCTGAAGCCCACCCGAGTCCGGATCGGGGCGGTGATCGCCAACATGGTCACCTCCTCGCCGATGAGCGACGCCCAGCTCAAGCGGGCCGTCGCGGGCAAGCTGGAGCTGGCCGTGCCGGCCTTCAGCGACGTGCAGAACAAGGCGCTGGCCGAGGAGTTTGCGGTGGAGGCGACCCAGACCCTGGACCAGCGGCGGCGGCGGGAGACGCTGGACGGCTTCGGGGTGCCGATTGCGGAGGTGGCTTTCGACGCGGCCGGCATCGACGAGCCGGCGCTGTTCGGCATCGCCGGCCAGCTGCGGGCCCAGATGGCGCTGGACGCCGCGTGAGCCCGGCCACGAAGCAGCCCGCCAAGCGGGCGCCGTTCCTGGACGTCGACGCCATCGTGGCCGACCGGGGTACGCGGATCGTCATCTGCTGCGGGTCCGGCGGGGTGGGCAAGACGACCACCTCGGCGGCGCTCGCCCTGCGCGCCGCCGAGGCCGGACGCAAGGTCGTGGTCCTCACCATCGACCCGGCCCGCCGCCTCGCCCAGTCGCTGGGCGTCGGCGAGCTCGACAACACCCCCCGTCCGGTGCAGGGTCTGGGCAACGGCACCGGTGGCAGCCTCGACGCGATGATGCTCGACATGAAGCGAACCTTCGACGAGGTGGTCATCGCCCACTCGACTCCGGAGGCGGCCGACTCGATCCTCCAGAACCCGTTCTACGTGGCCCTCTCCTCCTCCTTCGCCGGCACCCAGGAGTACATGGCCATGGAGCGGCTCGGCCAGCTGCACACCCAGGCCCAGGCCGACGGGCGCTGGGACCTGATCGTGGTCGACACGCCGCCGGCCCGGTCCGCGCTGGACTTCCTGGATGCACCGGAGCACCTCAGCTCGCTGCTGGACGGCCGGTTCCTGCGCCTGCTGCTGGCCGGGGCGCGCGGCCCGTTCCGCCTGATGAGCGTGGGGTTCCATCTGGTCAGCACGGCGCTGAACAAGATCCTGGGCAGTCAGATCATCTCCGACCTGCAGACCTTCGTGACCGCGTTCGAGGCGCTGTTCGGTGGTTTCCGGGAGCGCGCGACAGCGACGTTCGACCTGCTGGCGTCTGAGCACAGCACGTTCCTGGTGGTCGCCACCGCGCAGCGGGACGCACTCCGGGAGGCGTCCTACTTCGTCGACCGGCTGACCGAGGAAGGCATGCCACTGTCCGGGCTGGTGGTCAACCGGGTGCACCGCAGCCTGCTCGACGTATCCGCCGAGCGTTCGCTGGCGCTGGCCGAGGACCTCGACCCCACGGCGAACCCGGTCGAGGTCCAGGCACTGCTGCGGCACGCCGCCCTGCAGCGCGTGATCGCCAACGAGCAACTGCTGGTGAACCGCTTCTCAGCGGCCCGGCCGGCCGTCGCCCAGACCGCGGTCCAGGCGCTGCCGAACGATGTCAGTGACCTGGAGTCACTTCGTCGCGTAGGCGCTCTGCTGGCCGACCAGGACTGAGCGCCAGGACCGGATGTCGGTCCGCTGCCGGAGCAGCTGTCGGCGTTCCCGCTCGGTGAGGCCACCCCACACACCCCACTCGATGCGGTTGTCCAGGGCCTCGGCGAGGCACTCCAACCGGACCGGGCAGCCGCCGCACATGACGCGCGCCCGCTTCTGGTCTGCTGCTTCCGGAAAAAGCGCGTCTGCCGAGCCCTTGCACTTGGCGCGCGCAACCCAGTCTTCCCCGTGTACTGCGGTCACGATGATCCCCTTGTCTCTGACCTGTCGCGCCTAGACCTCCCCAGGCCATAGCGGACGCGACGCATCGTATGGTACGAATGGTCCGCGCCGCTGGCTAGTCTTGCGGCCCGAAAGTATGCACGTTCGTGACCTGGGGGCGGTGCGTGTGGTCGCGGCGGCCGGTCGGCCGACCGCGAGAATTCGGTATGCTCGCACGACTCACGTACCCTGTTGGCCATGCCGCCTAGCCCCAAACGAGTAGGAAGTGTCGCCTACTCGCTGGTGATGTTCGTCGTCGTCAGCGTGCTGTCGGGTGTGCTGATCGCCGGCCTGTTCGTCCCGCTGGCCGGGGTGGCCGGGGTGACCAGCAAGGCGGCGGTGACGGAGCTGGACAACCTCCCGGCGTCCCTGGAGACGCCGGTGCCGCCGACCCGCTCCCGGGTGCTGATGGCCAACGGCAAGACCCTCGCCTACTTCTACGCCGAGAACCGGATCTACGTCCCGCTGAGCAAGATCGCCCCGGTGATGCGGCAGGCGCAGCTCGCGATCGAGGACCACCGGTTCTACGAGCACGGCGCGCTGGACGTCCGGGGCACCCTGCGGGCCCTGGTCCGCAACAACGCCGGGGACGGCAACACCCAGGGCGGCTCGTCGATCACCCAGCAGTACGTGAAGATGGTGCAGGTCGAGGCCTGTCAGGGTGATCAGGACTGCATCATCGCCGCCACCACAGCCAACGGCGCCGAGGGCTACCAGCGCAAGATCCGCGAGCTCCGCTACGCGATCGCCCTGGAGAAGCGGCTGAGCAAGGACCAGATCCTGGAGCGGTACCTCAACATCGCCTACTACGGCGACGGGGCGTACGGGGTGGAGGCCGCGGCCCGGCACTACTACAACAAGAAGGCTGCCGAGCTGAACCTGCCCGAGGCCACCATGCTGGCCGGCCTGGTGCAGAACCCGGACGCCAACAACCCGGTGAACAACAAGAGTGCTGCGCTGGAACGGCGCGACGTGGTCGCGAACCGGATGGCCGAGCTCAAGATGATCACTCCCGCTCAGCTCGCGAAGACCAAGGGCTACGGCTTCGCCGTGTCCAAGGTGAAGGGTCGGACGCGGAACGGCTGCGTGGGCACGAGGTACCCGTTCCTGTGCGACTACGTCTACCGCACGATGTTGACCATGCCGAGCCTGGGCAGGACGCCGCAGGACCGGGCCAACACCGTCAAACGGGGGGGTCTGACCATCCAGACCATGATCGACCCGAAGACGCAGAACCAGGCCCAGCGGGCCGTCAGCAACGTGGTCGGGGCCAAGGACCCGATCATCTCCACCATGAACATGATCCAGCCGGGCACCGGGCTGGTCGTGGCCATGGCGCAGAGCCGCCCGGTGATGGGCGCGGAGCGGAAGAAGGGCCAGACCTACTGGAACCTGTCGGTCGACCCGGCCATGGGCGGCATCCAGGGGTACCAGGCGGGGTCGACCTTCAAGGCGTTCACCGCGGCGGCGGCCCTGGAGAAGGGCATCCCGATGACCAAGAAGTTCGACGCGAAGCGCACGATGGACTTCTCCGGCAAGTCGTTCAGCTCCTGCGAGGGCCGCGAGCAGGTCAACGGCAGGTGGAAGGTCAGCAACTCCACCGGCACCAACGGCAAGATGAACATGTACAAGGGTGCCGCCATGTCGGTGAACACCTACTTCGTGCAGCTCGAGCTGCAAACCGGGATGTGCCGGGTGACGAAGATGGCCGAGCGGCTGGGCGTAAAGCTCGGCACCCGGGGTCTGGACCTGGTCGACTACTACCAGCACACCCCGTCGTTCACCCTGGGCACCGCCGAGGTGAGCCCGCTGTCGATGGCCGAGGCCTACGCGACCTTCGCGGCCCGCGGCATCCACTGCGACCCGATCATCATCAAGAAGATCACCACCCGGACCGGCAAGACCCTGGACGTGCCGGACGGCAACTGCAAGCGGGTGCTGTCCGAGGGTGTCGCGGACGGCATGAACAAGCTGCTCCGCGGCGTGATGACCAACGGCACCGGCAAGCGGGCGCTGCCTTCCGACGGTCGGCCGGTGGCCGGCAAGACCGGCACGATCAACAGCAACGAGGCCGTGTGGTTCGCCGGGTACACCCCCGAGGTCGCGGGCGTGGCGATGATCTCCATCGATGTGACGAAGAAGCCCTTCGTGAAGAGCGCGAAGGCCAAGCGCTCCGGAGCGTTCCGGCGCAGCGGCGTGAAGGGCTACCGGATTCCGTCCACCGGCTTCGTCCTCGAGGGCTCGGGCAGCGGCGACGCCGGGATGAAGATCTGGAAGCCCACGATGGAGAAGTACCTCAAGGGCGTGCCCAGGACCAACTTCCACGCTCCACCGACCCGGATCGAGAAGGGCAAGATGGTCACGGTCCCGAGTGTCTTCGGGATCGGGTTGGCCGAGGCCAAGAGGAAGCTGCGCAAGGCCGGCTTCGACGTGGAGACCCAGTACGTGTTCAGCAACGCCCCGGCGGGAACGTTCCTGGGCTGGTCACCGCGGCCGGGGAGCCGGACGCAGCAGTTCGGGACGGTGTACGCCAACTACTCCAAGGGCAAGGATCCCGCGGTCGAGAAGGCGAAGAAGGCCGCCAAGAAGAAGGCGGACAAGAAGAAGAAGGCCGGGAAGAAGAAGAAGAACTGAGGGTCGGTCAGCCGAGCTGGCGGCGCACCTCGGCCGCCACGGCAGCGCCGTCGGCGCGACCCTTGGTCTGGGGCTGGACGACAAACATCACCTTCCCCATCCCCTTGGCGCCCAGGCCGCCTGCGCCGGTCGCGGCGATGGCGTCCTGGACGATCATGGTGATCTGCTCGGCGGTCAGCGGCTCCGGAAGGTAGCCGGCGAGCACCTCACCCTCGGCCTGCTCCTGGGCGGCCAGCTCCTGCCGGCCGGCCGCGGCGTAGGCCTCGTGCGCCTCGCGGCGCTTCTTGGCCTCGCGGACGAGGACGTCGCGGACCTGGTCCTCGGTCAGCTCCACTGCCGAAGGTCCGGCCACCTCGGCCTCGGTGACGGCGGCGAGCACCATCCGCAGGGTGCCCGATCGGAGCTTGTCCCGCTGCTTGATCGCAGCCGTCAGGTCGTTGCGCAGGCGCTGTTTCATCGGGACGCTCTCGGACATGGCACCAGTCTGGCAGCCAGGCCCGGGCTTGTAGCCTGCTCCTCGTGTCTGTTGCCGGTCGAGCCCTCCGTGCCGCTGCGTCCGGGTCGCTCGCCCTCGCGGCCGTCGGGGCCGGCTGTCTCGCCTACGCCGCGCTGTACGAGGTGGACGCCTACCGGCTCCGCGAGGTGCGCGTGCCGGTGCTGCCGCCGGGGGCCGGCCCGATCCGCGTCCTCCACATCTCGGACCTGCACCTGACCCCGCGCGACCGGGCCCGCCGGACGTGGGTGGCCGGGCTCGCGGAGCTGGCGCCGGACCTGGTGATCAACACCGGCGACAACCTGTCCCACGTGGACGCCGTCCCGGTCGTCAGCCAGGCGCTGTCGGGGCTGCTGGAGCGGCCCGGCGTGTTCGTGTGGGGTTCCAACGACTACTACGCCCCCAAGTTCAAGAACCCCGTCACCTACCTGACCCGGCCGAGCCGGCAGGGCCGTGAGCAGCCGGACGAGCTGCCCTGGCGCGACCTGGGGGCCCGGTTCACCGCGGCGGGCTGGGCCGACCTCACCCACACGCGGACGACGCTGGAGGTCAACGGGGTCCGGATCGGCTTCCGCGGCACCGACGACGCCCACCTGAACCGCGACCAGTACGTCACGGTCGCCGGGCCGCCAGACCGAGACGCGGTGGACGTCGAGCTCGGCGTGACCCACGCGCCGTACCACCGGGTGATCGACGCCATGGCCTACGACGGCGTGGATCTGGTGGTGGCCGGGCACACCCACGGCGGCCAGGTCTGCGTGCCCTACTACGGTGCCCTGGTGACCAACTGCGATCTGGACGCGCGGCGGGTCAAGGGACTCTCGACCATCACGGCGGGGGGGCGCATGGCGTTCTTGCACGTCTCCGGCGGCCTGGGCACCTCGCCGTACGCCCGGTTCCGGTTCGCCTGCCCCCCCGAGGCCACCCTGATGACCTTGGTCTCCAGGCCGTCCTGACCGATGCGCGAGCTGGGCGCCTGATCGGCTAGACTCTCGGAGGCTCAACGGGCCGCGGGGTGTGGCGCAGCTTGGTAGCGCGCTTCGTTCGGGACGAAGAGGTCGCAGGTTCAAATCCTGTCACCCCGACCAATGCGATTTCTCCTCGACAGCGGACCTACGGTTTGTAGGTCCGCTGCTGTGTTCGTGGGCTGTGGGTGGTTGTTGGTCGCGGTTTGGGGGTCGAGTAGGACTTCGCGGAGGACTGGCCGGTGGCGGTGTCGATGCTGGTGATGTCGAGGTCCTGACCCTGAGTTTGACGTAGGTCCGGGCGTGGGTTCGGCCGACGCCGATGTGGTGGAGTCTGCCGTTGTGCGCAGGGTGACGGTTGACGTGGCCCCAGCTTCCCGGACGGTTCGGCTTGGGTGGTGTGATCATGCTGCGGTCGTGGGGTTGTCACGCACGGTGCTGGGTCTCGTAGTCGGCGGGGCTGAGGTGACCGAGGGTGGAGTGTCGGCGGCATAGGTGGAGCCGTGGGTTGCCAGGTTGGGTGGATGGCGCCGGGGCTGAAGCAGTTGATCACGACCGCGCAGCAGCGCCAGGCCTTACCGGTCAGGTGCTCGGTGATGTCGGTGATGGAGAGCCGGTCCGGGGCCTGAGGCGTGAAGGCTCCGTGCCCGTGGCGCGCGGAGCAACCATTCGACCCTTGCCGTGACTCAACGCCACGCCCAGACCCAGCACCGCCTCGGCATGAACCCGGCGGTGACCGTAGGTGCCAGCGGACGCGGCAGTGCACGTGTCGGAATCAGGTTCGTCGGGTGCCAACCGAATCCGCCAGCAGGCACACCGACTCGGCGCGATCACTCGTGTTCCCCACCGGCGGCCGGAGCGATAACGTCGAAGCATCGGCAGTGAAGGAGCGGCAATGAGCACGACAACCCACGACCTCTCACAGTTGCAGGATCCTGTGGCCCAGCAACTCCTCAACTCGACCGCCCCGGCCAGACTCGCCTACACGTGGTCTGACGGGACGCCCCGGGTCGTGCCCATCTGGTTCCATTGGGACGGTGGCGCGATCGTCCTCGCGAGTCCCCCAAGGCGCCCAAGCTGAGGGTGCTGGAGAGCCGGCCACAGGTCGCCGTGACCATCGACACCACCGAGTTTCCCTACCGGGTGCTGTCCATCCGTGGTCGCGCGGAGGTCGACATGGTCGACGACGTGGCCCCCGAATACGCGTCGGCGGCCGAGCGCTACATGGGCGAGGAACAAGGCAGAGCGTGGTGCGCACAGCTCCGTGGGCAGCGGATGGGACGCATCCGCGTTGTTCCTGAATGGGTCAACATCCTTGACTTCGAGACCCGGTTGCCCAGCGCGCTGACCTAGATGCAGAGGGCCACGGCCGGTCGACCGTGGACTGGCGGGGCTGCAGGTTCGGTGGGCAGTGACGGAGTGTCCAGCCGGCCGACGCCGCCACGTGAAGAACCGTGATCAGCAAACCGACGGGCGCTACCCACCCGTGCTCAGTCTCGGAGAGCTCACCGCCCGCCAGTTCGCCGACGTTCGAGGGGGCGACATGAGGTCAACCCGAGACTTTCTCGTCTGGTGACGAGAAAGCGCCTTCCCAGGCGAGGATGGGCTGGAGGACCGGCATCACGTAGCCCCTGAGTGCTCGGGCGTCGTGAACAAGGTCAGGCTCACGGGTGCACCGACGACGTGCAGCCGATAGCGGTCGACGGGGAGACAGCCCTGCTGGTCCGGCGCGCAACGCCGGGTGACCAACCCCACCGTCGAGGTCCAGCACCAGGACGCTGCGCTCGAGCCGACGCGGGATCGTCGAACTGGTCGCCTGCGCAATAACCGTGGGGGTCTCCCATCGGGGTGGTCAGTTCGGCAAGGCCGTCCCGATCGGATGCGCGCCTCCCGGGGCTTGCCGAGACCGGTGGGGGTCGGAGCAGCGCTTGAGGCGAGGTCTCCTGCCCAGCGGGCCGGGTGGGTAGCGCGGGGTTGCCGGGGCGAAGTCCGACCAGGCTAGGGCGTGGTCTCCCACAAGCCCAGGATGTTCCCCTCGGGATCCTTGAAGTACGCGAATGCACCCATGTTCGGAATAGCGGTTCTGGGTGTGACCGTCGTGCCGCCGCTGGCCTCGACCTGGCTCAGCGCCTCGTCGATCGCATCGACGTCGATCGTGATCACCGGTGACGTCATGGGCTCGTTGCGTAGGAACATCCCGCCGTTGATCGCCCCGGCCTCGATCGGCATCTGACTCTGCTCGTCGACCGGCGTCGTGACAGCGGACGTGTACTCACCGCCCCCAGGCATCGCCATCGTGTCCAGCTTCCAGCCGAACACCGAGCTGTAGAACTCCTTTGCCCGATCCAGGTCTTCCGCCGGGATCTCGAAGTGCACCACCTTACGCATGCGTCCCCCTTTGATGACTCTGACCTGGTTGCAGCCTTCCACCCGCGATGTTTTAGCGTCAATCCGCCGGCTTTCGTGCCTTGTGAGACCGGACCTACAGCGACGGCCTCACGGTGGCACGACTCTCCGCATGGCGGAGTCACGACAACGGGGAACAGCCCAGAGCCCAGGCCGCGTGTATTTCTCCTGGGACCAGACGATCAGAGCGTCCGGAACCTGCGTCGCCGCCCGCACCCGGACGCGCCTGGTTCCCGGGGGCGGCCATCCCGGCCCGCCGACCCGATCTCACCGACTTCCGAACAGGAGCCAGGCCATGACCACCCAAGCCCAGCGGAGCACCGGCGTTCTCGTCGACGCGAACCTCTTCGACATCCTCGGACCCATCCACGTGAACTACTCGCGCAGCAGCATCGCCGGGGTTCCGCTGCTGTCCTACCACGACGCCGAGCTGGACCTCAGCTTCCAGGGCGAGGAGATCACCTGCATCCAGGCCTCGTTCGGCGACCTCGTCACCGTCACGCTCGAGGACGTGGTGGACGCCTTCGTCCGCACCTTCACCCTGGTGCTGCCCCGCGTCCGGGTCACCCCGGGGGGGAGCGCAGAGTTCGACGCGATCGGCATCGAGACCGTCGATCGATCGGGGGCGTTCGTCCCCGCGCCGGGGCCGGCCGGAGTGCTGCAGACGTACCGGACGCACCAGCTGCACGGGACGGCCCAGCAGGTCGACTTCTGAGTCTGTTCGGCCCCTGCGGTCGTCCACGGCCGGGGTCACTCCGCCGCGTCGATGGCCTCGGCGGTCGGACTGGACGCGCGGGCCCCGGCCACGGTGACCGACAGCCCGGCCGCGACCACGGCCCGACGGGTCGCCCGCTCGAGGTCGGCCTCGGTGGCCAGCGCGGCGACGTAGACGCCGGCGAAGGTGTCCCCGGCTCCGGTGGTGTCGACCGGAGTGACCCGGTTGGCCGGGACCCGGCCGGCGGGGCCGGTGGCGTCGAGCCACAGCGCACCCTCTGCGCCCAGCGTGATCACCAGCGGCGCACCGGTTCGGTCGCGCAGGGCCGTGGCCGCCTCGTCGACCGTCGTGCAGCCGGTCAGCTCCAGGGCCTCCGACGCGTTGGCGATGACGATCGGCCGCAGCGCCCATAGGGTCGCCGGGACCTCCCGGACGGGCGACGGGTTGACCGCCACCCGAGCGCCGGCGCCGAAGGCCGCCTCACCGGCGGCCAGCACGATGGCGTCGCCCACCTCGAAACCCAGCACGCAGATGTCACGGTCGGTCAGCTCCAGCCGGGCCAGGGCGGCCCGTACGTCGTCGACGCCCAGCCGTCCGTTCGCGCCCGGGATTACCACGATGCTGTTCTCCGCATCCGCTCCGACGGTGACCAGGGCGGTGCCGGTGACCTCGCCCGCGACCACCTGCACCGCGGAGACATCGACGCCGGCGGAGGCCAGGTCGTCGAGAGCCGACCGACCGGCCTCGTCGTCCCCGACGGCGCCCACGAAGACCACCGCGGCCCCCGCCCGGGCCGCCGCCACCGCCTGGTTGGCGCCCTTCCCGCCGTTCAGGTGACGCACCCCCGACCCGGCCACCGTCTCTCCCGGCAGCGGGATCCGGTCAGCGGTGACGACGATGTCGTGGTTCGCCGAGCTGACCACGACCACCCGGCCCGCGACACCGGGCCGCCCCGAGGTCACGGTCGGTCCTGCGCCGGGCGCGCACCCGGGGTGAGCTCGCGCAACCTCGGCGCCAGGTCGGCGGCGAAGGCGGCCAGGAAGCGCGCCTGGTCGTGCCCGGGGGCGTGGAAGACGAGATGATCGAAGCCGGCGTCTACGTAGCCGGCGATCTCGGCCACCACCTCGTCCGGGTCGGAGCCCACGATCCAGCGTTTCGCGACGTCGGTGATCGGCAGCGCGTCCGCCGCCTCCTCCAGCTGCACCGGGTCGTGCAGTGAGCTCTTCTGCTCCGCTGACAGTGACAGCGGCGCCCAGAACCGGGTGTTCTCCAGTGCGGCCGCGGGGTCGGTGTCGTAGGAGAGCTTGATCTCGATCATCCGGTCGAGGGCGGCCGGATCCCGCCCCGCCGCCCCCGCACCCGCGGCCACCGCCGGAAGCAGCTTGTCGGTGTACAGCTCCATCCCCTTTCCGGAGGTGCAGATGAACCCGTCCCCGGCCGACCCTGCGTAGCGGGCCACCTTGGGTCCGCCGGCGGCGATATAGACCGGGATCTCCTTCGCCGGCTTGTCGTAGATCGAGGCGTCGGTCGTGGCGTAGAACGCGCCGGCGAAGCTGACCCGGTCCCCCCGCCAGAGGGCTCGGATCAGCTCGACGGCCTCCTGCAGCCGGGCGAACCGTTCCGGGAATCCCGGCCAGGTCTGCTCGCCGGCCCCGCGGTAGCCGGTCGCGATCTCGTTCAACGCCTCACCGGTGCCCACCCCGAGGAAGATCCGGCCCGGGTACAGCACGCCCAGCGTGCCGAAGGCCTGCGCGATGACGGCCGGGTTGTAGCGGTAGTGCGGCGTCATCACCGACGTCCCCAAGGTCAGCCTCGAGGTCCGCTCCCCCGCCGCGGCCAGCCAGGCCAGCGAGAACGGAGCGTGGCCGCCGATGTGCCGCCACGGCTGGAAGTGGTCGGAGATGCTGGCGGTGTCGAACCCGCTGGCCTCGGCCAGCACCGCGAGCTCCACCAGCTCGCGGGCCCCGAACTGCTCGGCGGAGGCCTTCCACCCCAGCCGCAGGCGCCGCGCCGCGCCGCTCACGAGCGGCTCACCGGACCGCCATCCCAGGCTCACGTCGTCGCGTCACGCGAGCATCGTCTCACCCTCGCCGGGTGGCGACATCGCGCGCCCGTACGGCCAGGCCGGCACCTCAACGGTCGGTGCCCGTCCCGTCGGTCAGACGGAGGTGCCCTCCAACGGCCACCCGGCGGCGGCGAGTCGCGCCGAGACCCGGGTCAGATCCTCCGGACTGGGCTGCTCGGACATGACGCGTCGGGTCAGCTGCTCGATCTCGCTGTCGGTGACCACCCCGTCCGAGGCGGCGAGCGCCTCCTGGCTGGTCAGCCCCAGCACGATCTGGTGCACCTCCGCGTCGGTCAGCCGTCGCTTGAGCAGGGCGACCACCGCGAACCGATCGGTCGGCGGGATGCCCTGGGGGTAGCCGGCGGTGAGCCAGTTCAGCACCCGGTTGAGGACGGATTCGCGCTGCGTCGTGGTGGTCATGGCGGCTACTTTCCGAAGATCTGCTTGCCGAACACGATCGTCACGATCCCGAACATCACCGCGGCGATCACGATGCCGAAGCAGACCGCCGCGCCGACCCGGCCGAGGGTGCCGGTCCGGGTCAGCCGGGTGCCGCCCTCGGGCGTGGCGACGAGTGTCTCGCTGCCGTACAGGGAGCGCAGGCCCAGGGCGAACAGGGCCGGCAGTCCGGCGCCCAGGACCAGTGCCCCGAGAGCGACCTGCCAGATCGAGGTGAAGGACTTGGCGAGGATGTCCATGCTGTGCTCCTCTCTCAGACGCCGACGCGGTCGGTCGACGGCCTCGCCGCCTGGTCGGCCGGCACGAGGCCGCCGTCCCACTCGGCGTTGACGTTGTCGGGGTTGATGGTGGTCCGGCGCGACCGGAGGAACATGGCCGCCGAGGCCGCCACGAGGATCAGGAACGTGACGCCGACCCCCAGGTACCCGTTGAGATGGGCCAGGCCCCAGCAGGCGGCACCGACCAGGCCGGCCGCCGGCAGGGTGATCACCCAGGCTACGGCCATCCGGCCGGCCACGCCCCAGCGGACGGTGGCCCCCTTCCTGCCGAGTCCGGAGCCGAGGATCGACCCGGTGGCCACGTGGGTGGTGGACAGCGCCATGCCCAGGTGTGAGGAGGACAGGATTGCGGCGGCGCTGGCGGCCTCGGCGGCCATGCCCTGGGGGGAGGAGATCTCGACCAGGCCCTTGCCCAGCGTGCGGATCACCCGCCATCCGCCGATGTAGGTGCCGGCCGCGATGGCCACCGCGCAGGCGACCTTCACCCACAGCGGGATGGAGTCGGTGGAGGTCCAGCTGCCGTACGCGATCAGGGCCAGCGTGATGACGCCCATGGTCTTCTGCGCGTCGTTGGTGCCGTGGGCGAGGGCGACCAGCGAGGCGGACCCGATCTGACCCCACCGGAAGCCCGTGTCGCGGTGCACCTCCGACACCCGGGCGGTGATGGCGAAGATCATCCTGGTGCCCACCGCGGCGACCAGGGCCGCGATCACCGGCGCAGCCACGGCGGGGATGACCACCGAGGACAGCACACCGTCCCACTTGACCCCGCCGAGGCCCAGGGCCGCGATGGCCGAGCCGATCAGACCGCCGAACAGTGCGTGCGAGGAGCTCGACGGGAGTCCGAACAGCCAGGTGGCCAGGTTCCACAGGATGCCGCCGACCAGCCCGGCGAACACGATGGTGAGGATCGGGGTGCCCATCAGGGCGGCGACGGGGGCCCCGTCGGCCCCTTGGATGGCCACCACCTTGTTGCTCACGGTGAGGGCCACCTCGATGGAGAGGAAGGCTCCGACCAGATTGAGGATCGCGGCCAGGGTGACGGCGGTGCGCGGCTGGAGGGCGCCGGTGGCGATCGAGGTCGCCATCGCGTTCCCCGTGTCGTGGAACCCGTTGGTGAAGTCGAACGCCAACGCGGTGACGACCACGATCACGAGGATGAACAGGGCTTCGGTCACACTCTGAATCGTTCCGCCCGGACGATCTCTGCGTCGAACCGAGAGACCCCTCCGGCGGCGGTGTTCACCCAGAGTTCGCCTGGTGGGAGCCGGCCCGTCACCGAGGGCCGAGAACGCCGAAGGCCGTGGTCCCTTCGGGACCACGGCCTCCTGCCGTGCGTGCGCCGGCCGAGCTCAGCGGTCGGTCAGGGTCTCCAGATCGGCCTCGGTCAGGCCGGTCGTGTTGTCGCCGCTGCCCTTGACGCGCTGCGGCCCGCTCCCGCGGGTGTCGCGGAGGATCTTCGGGACCTTCGTGTAGAACTTGGAGTGCTTCTTGATGTGGTCCATGTTGTTGGCGTACGCGTTGTACACCACCGGGCTGTCCTCGACCCGCAACAGGAGATCGTTGTTGGCGATGGTGCCGTTGACGGTGAAGTTCTGCGAGCCGGTCCACACCGACTTGATGTCACGCACTCGGCCCGTCGACTCCTGCTTCATGCGTCCGCTGATGAACATCGCCTTGTGGTGGAGGTACCACTCGCCGGAGTCGTTCTTGTTCTTGTCCTTCCAGGCGTCCCAGACCTTGATCTTGCCGTACCGGGTCTTGGTCAGGAGGGTGTTCATCACGGTGCGGCTGATCCGAGCCCGGTTGATGATGACCTGGACCTCGCAGCCGGCGTTCTTGAGAGCCCGGAGGCGCTGGGCGACGTCGTTGCGGCCGCCCGTCCAGCCCCAGTTCTCCACCCGCACGACGGTGCGACCGTTGTACCCGTACCCGCGACCGGTGCGACAGCTGACCGTGTTCAGCTCCTTCAGCACCTGGATCGTGCGCTGCTGCTGCGGGTAGAAGAAGACGGTCACGTTGCGCTCGGTCACCGAGGCCGGACGGTAGTTCAACGTGTTCCTGTCGAGTGCCATGGCGTTGAAGTAGTTGGCGAGACCGGTGTACAGCTTCGGCATGTTCACGTAGGTGTGCGTGTTGTTCCAGCTGGCGATCGTATTCACCCGGTGCGGGTTCGCCGAGGAGATCATCGACACCCAGTTCTGGCCGCCGGTCTTGGAGAACAGGTAGATCTTGGCGTGCATCGTCGACGCCGGCACGTTGGAGCTGCAGCTGCGCTTGCAGACCCGGTACCAGCTCAACCGGTCCCTGTCGTGGTTCAACGCCTTACGCAGGGCCCGGGTCTGCTTCGTGTTCGTGCCGTCGTCCATGATGACCTGGACGTGCACGCCCCGCTTGGCCGCCCGGATCAGCCGCTTGGACGTGGGGTCGACGTTGAACAGGTACTGCGCGAACTTGATGGTTGCGCCTGCCGGCGTCGCGTCGATCGCACGGTCCAGCGGCGCGATGTGGCGGAACTCATTGGCGTGCGAGGACCGCGGGTGGTTGAACACCACGCTGTTGGTCGGCGTCCAGGCGCTGGCAGTCTGCGCGGGCACCACCAGGAAGGCGGCCGCGAACCCGAGGCTCACGATGACGGCTATGACTCTTCTGACCACGCTGCTGCTCCACTCACTTCTGTCGGACGGGTGCGGACCGGACCCGCCGGGGCGGGACGTCGATCGCGGTGTGAAGTTGGACCACGCGCTCCGCACCAGGGACCAGAGGGCCGGGGACGTCCGATCGTCCTCCCCAGTCCGGCGACCTCGGGAGCCGAGCCGTGTCAATCCTCCGTGGTCGCTGCACAGCCACAGAGGTGGGCTAAGCGTGCCATATCATCGACCAAGATGCGAACGTTCGCGGACGGTTCGTTTCCGCCCGCGCCTGTCGCCCTGACAGGTCTGTCTCGGGCGAGCGCCGGCTGGGGCTGGACAGGGGCTAGCGTCAGCCCATGGCACCTGCAACCCCCCGAAGCGGCGCGGGCGGCCCCCGCATCTCCACCAAGGCGTACGAGGCGGAGATCTTCCGGCTGCAGACGGAGCTGGTGAAGCTGCAGGAGTGGACCCGCACCACCGGGGCGCGGATCGTGGTGGTCTTCGAGGGTCGCGACGCCGCCGGCAAGGGCGGGACCATCAAACGGATCACCGAGTACCTCAGCCCGCGGGTCGCCCGGATCACCGCGCTGCCGATGCCCACTGAGCGGGAACGCAGCCAGTGGTACTTCCAGCGCTACATCGCTCACCTGCCCGCCGCCGGGGAGATCGTGCTGTTCGACCGCTCCTGGTACAACCGGGCCGGGGTGGAGACGGTGATGGGGTTCTGCACCCCGGAGCAGCGGGCCCTGTTCCTTCGGCAGGCGCCCATCTTCGAGCAGATGCTGGTCGACGAGGGGATCCTGCTCCGCAAGTACTGGTTCTCGGTGTCCGACGCCGAACAGCTGCGGCGTTTCCGGTCCCGGATGAAGGACCCGGTCCGCCGATGGAAGCTGTCGCCGATGGACCTGGAGTCCATCAACCGCTGGGAGGACTACTCCCGCGCCAAGGACGTGATGATGGTGCACACCGACACCCCGGTCTGCCCGTGGTACGTGGTCGAGTCCGACGTCAAGAAGCACGCCCGGCTGAACATGATGGCCCACCTGCTGTCCAGCATCCGCTACCACGACGTGGGTGCGGAGAAGGTGCACCTGCCGAAGCACCTGGAGCCGAGCGGGACCTACGAGCGTCCACCCCGCGAGCTCTACCACTACGTGCCGGACCACGCGGCGACGCTGGTGTCCGGCTAGCCCGAAGGAGGAAGTCCAGTGGACAAGGTCGTCCTGACCGCGGACGACGCGGTGGCGGGGATCGCCTCGGGGGCCTCGCTGGCCGTGGGGGGATTCGGGCTCTGCGGGGTGCCGAGCGTGCTGATCGCCGCGTTGCTCGACGCGGGGGTCCGCGACCTGGAGGTGGTGTCCAACAACTGTGGGGTCGACGGGGCCGGTCTCGGGCTGCTGCTGGCCGCCGGGCGGATCCGGCGGATGGTGTCGTCCTACGTCGGGGAGAACAAGGAGTTCGCGCGCCAGTACCTGGAGGGCGAGCTGGAGGTGGAGCTGACCCCGCAGGGCACGCTCGCGGAACGGCTGCGGGCCGGCGGATCGGGCATCCCGGCCTTCTTCACCGCCACCGGAGTCGGGACCCAGGTCGCCGACGGCGGGCTGCCCTGGCGGTACGCGCCGGACGGCAGCGTGGCGGTGGCGTCCCCGGCCAAGGAGACCCGCGTCTTCGCCACCGCCGCGGGGGACAAGCCGTTCGTCCTGGAGCGGGCCATCGTCACCGACGTCGGCCTCGTCCGGGCCTGGCGGGGCGACCGCCACGGCAACCTCGTCTACCGGACCTCGGCGCGCAACTTCAACCCGCTGGCGGCGATGTCCGGTCGGCTGACGATCGCCGAGGTGGAGGAGCTCGTCGAGCCCGGGGAGCTCGACCCGGACGCGGTCCACACCCCCGGGGTGTATGTGCACCGGGTGCTGCCGCTGACCCCGGACCAGGCCGCCGAGAAGCGGATCGAGCGGCGCACCGTACGGCCACGTCCGACGCCCGCCACCGACCACGGTGAGGCCACGCGATGAGCTGGACACGGGAGGAGATGGCGGCCCGGGCCGCTGCCGAACTGGCCGATGGCAGCTACGTGAACCTGGGGATCGGGCTGCCCACCCTGGTGCCGAACTACGTGGCCGACGGTGTCGAGCTGGTGCTGCAGTCGGAGAACGGGTTGCTGGGGGTCGGCCCGTACCCGTACGAGGGCGAGGAGGACCCGGATCTGATCAACGCCGGCAAGGAGACCGTGACCCTGCGCCCTGGGGCGTCGGTGTTCGACTCGGCCACCTCCTTCGGGATGATCCGCGGCGGGAAGATCGACGCGGCCATCCTCGGCGCCATGCAGGTCTCGGCCGGCGGCGACATCGCCAACTGGACGATCCCCGGCAAGATGATCAAGGGCATGGGCGGGGCGATGGATTTGGTGCACGGCGCCCAGCGCGTCATCGTGCTGATGGAGCACGTGGCCAAGGACGGCTCGTACAAGGTCGTGGACCAGTGCTCGCTGCCGCTGACCGGGCGCGGCGTGGTGCAGCGGATCATCTCCGACCTGGGAGTGCTCGACGTCACCGGGCGGGGCCTGGTGCTCGTCGAGCTGGCCCCGGACGTCTCCGAGGACGAGATCCGGGCGAAGACCCAGCCGCCGCTGCTCTGAGCGGCCGCCGACGGCGGGCGGCGCTGGATCAGCGACCGGTGCCGGCGTAGACCACGGCCTCCTCGGCCGCGTCCAGGCCGAAGGCGGTGTGAGCGGCGACCACGGCCCGGTCCACGTCACCCTCGTCCACCACCACGGAGATCCGGATCTCGGAGGTGGAGATCATCTCGATGTTGACGCCCGCCTCGGCCAGCGCCGAGAAGAACTTGGCCGTCACTCCGGGATGGGACCGCATGCCGACCCCGACCACCGACACCTTGCCGATCTGGTCGTCGTAGAGGACGTCGGCGAAGCCCACGTCGCTCTTGATGGAGTCCAGGGCGCCGATGGCGGCCGCGCCATCGGTCTTGGGCAGCGTGAACGAGATGTCGGTGCGGGCCGTGTCCACCGCCGACACGTTCTGCACGATCATGTCGATGTTGATCTCGGCGCCGGCGATGGTCCGGAAGATCCGCGCGGCGACGCCGACCTGGTCCGGCACGCTGACGATCGTGATCTTGGCCTCGCTGCGGTCGTGCGCGACGCCGGAGATGATGGCCTGCTCCACGGTGGTTCCTTCCCATTCGTCGACCCAGGTGCCGTCCCTGTCGGAGAAGGACGACCGGACGTGCACCTTGACGTTCTCGCGCCGGGCGTACTCGACACAGCGCAGATGCAGGATCTTGGCCCCGCAGGCCGCCATCTCCAGCATCTCCTCGTAGCTGATCCGCGGGATCCGCCGCGCGCTGGGCACGATCCGCGGGTCGGCGGTGAACACACCGTCGACGTCGGTGTAGATCTCGCAGTGGTCGGCGCCGAGCGATGCGGCCAGCGCCACCGCCGTGGTGTCGGAGGCCCCCCGGCCCAGCGTGGTGACGTCCTTGGTGTCCTGCGCCACCCCCTGGAAGCCGGCCACGATGACGATGTCGCCCTGGTCGAGCGCGCTGGTGATCCGCCCCGGCGTGATGTCGATGATGCGGGCGTTGCCGTGCGTGCCGGTGGTGATGATGCCCGCCTGCGACCCGGTCAGCGAGCGGGCGTGCAGCCCCTGGTCGGCGATGGCCATGGCCAGCAGGGCCGCGCTCATCCGCTCCCCGGCGGTCAGCAGCATGTCCAGCTCACGCGGCGGCGGTAGTGGTGACACCTTGAGGGCCAGCTCCATCAGCTCGTCGGTGGTGTCCCCCATCGCGGAGATGACCACGACCACGTCGTGACCCTGCTGCTTCGTGGCCACGATGCGCTTGGCGACCCGCTTGATGCTCTCGGCGTCGGCCACCGACGAGCCGCCGTACTTCTGCACCACCCGGCCGCGCCGGGCCGGCGCTTTCGCGCCCGACGACGTCTCCGGCATCACGCGACCCACGCCGCCTCTGTTCCGCACATCGACGCAACTCTAGTGTCTGCCGGTCGACCCGCGGTCCCCGTCCGCAGGCCGGAGGTCTCCCGACCCGGGCGGTGGGACCCGGGGGCGAACCGTCCCGGTGGGATACTTCTCGGGTGAGCGAACCCCCACCGCAGCGGATCGGCGATGCGGAACGGGACCGGGCCTCGGAGTACCTCCGTGAGCACCTCGCCCAAGGCCGACTGACCCAGGACGAGTTCGACGAGCGGGTCGACGCTGCCCTGCGGGCGCGGACCGCCGCCGACCTCACCCCGCTGTTCACCGATCTGCCCGCCCCCCGGCCCGGCGTTCCGACCGGTCCCGCCGCCGCGCCGTGGCCGGTGTACCAGCCGACCGCCGGCACCGGGGTGGCGCCCGCGGCGCCCACCCCTCCCCCGGCCCGCCCCGCCGGCGACCACGGGGCCAGGGCACTGTCGATCGCCGCCGCCCTCGCCTGGCCGGCCTGGCTCATGGCGATGTTCGCCTTGCAACGCCTGGGGCTCGCTGTGGTGGCTGGTGTTCATCCCGATCATGATCTCCGGCCTCGCCGGCAAGCGGCAGAGCGAGCAGGCGCAGCTCCGGGAGGCCGAGCAGAAGCGGCAGCTCGGCTCGTAACGTCGGAGCATAATTACCAACGACCCTCACGCCGGGTAACTCCTTGACGCTCTCGGCCCGGCGGACCTAGGTTCGACTGTGCCCTTCCGTCGCGCCACCACGCTCGCCGTGGGCCTGGCCGTGGTCGCTGCGTCTGCGCTCCCGGCCGCCGCCGCTCCCGCGGCCCCGGACGCGAGCCGGCTGGATCCGCAGCACCGTCCGGGCGATGACCCTGGAGCAGAAGGTCGGCCAGCTGTTCGTCCCGTACGTGACCGGGTCGCGCGCCGACGAGGCGGACCCCGACAACACCGCCCGCTTCGGCGTCGCGACGGCGGCCGAGGCCGTGCGGAGGTACCACCTGGGCGGCGTCATCTACTTCGCCTGGTCGCGCAACACCGTCGACCCGCACCAGATCGCCGGGCTGAGCAACGGCCTGCAGCAGGCGGCCCTCGGACCACGGATGGATCAGTCCGCGTTGCGCGCGGGGCCGGAGGACGGCCGGGTGCCGCTCAGCATCGCCACCGACCAGGAGACCGGCCTGGTCGCCCGGGTCGGCCCGCCGGCCACCGTGTTCCCCGGGGCGATGGCCCTCGGCGCCGCGCGGAACCCGCGGGCGACGTACGAGACGTACGCGATCACTGCGCAGGAGCTGCGGGCCATCGGCATCACCACCGACTACGCCCCCGACAGCGACGTCAACGTCAACCCGGCCAACCCGGTGATCGGGGTCCGGTCGTTCTCCTCCCGCCCCCAGCTCGTGGCGTCGAACGTCACCGCCGCGGTCCGCGGCCTGCAGGACCACCGGGTCAGCTCGTCGGCCAAGCACTTCCCCGGCCACGGCGACACCGGCACCGACTCCCACTTCGGGCTGCCGGTGATCAACCACACCCGGGAACAGTGGGAGCGAGATCGACGCCCCACCGTTCCGGGCAGCGGTTCGCGCCGGCGTGGACGCGATCATGACCGCCCACATCTCGTTCCCCGTGTTCGAGCCCAACGGCGACCCGTCGACGTTGAGCACGAGGGTGCTGACCGGGTTGCTGCGCGAGGAACTGGGCTTCCGGGGCGTGATCGCCACCGACTCGCTGCGGATGGAGGGCGTCCGCACGATGTACAGCGACGCCGAGATCGCCGTCCGCGCCCTCGAGGCCGGAGCCGACGTGCTGCTCGACCCGCAGCAGCCGACCGTGCAGATCCCTGCGGTGATCGAGGCGGTCAGGACCGGGCGGCTCACCGAGCAGCGGATCGACGCCAGCGTCCGCCGGGTGCTGGCGATGAAGTGGGACCGCGGCGTCATCGAGGGGCCCTACGTCGAGGACGCCCGGATCGACGACACCGTCGGGATCCGGTCCCACCTCGAGGCCGCCCAGCGCATCACCGACCAGACGCCGACCCTGGTCACCGACGACGCCGACCTGGTGCCGCTGCCGGCCGGAAGCGTCCTGGTCACCGGGTTCGGAGACGCCGCGGTTCCGCAGCTGGCGAGCGGACTCCGCCGGACCGGTCGGACCGCCCATTCCTCCGTCACCGGCGCTGCGCCGACGCAGGCGGCCATCGACGAGGCCGTCCGGCAGGCCCGGCGCCACGACCTGGTGGTGGTCACCACCTCAGCGGCCTGGAAGAGCGACGCGCAGAAGGCGCTGGTCGCCGCCCTGCGCGACACCGGCACGCCGGTCCTGGTGGTGGCGCTGCGCGACCCGTACGACATCGCCCACCTGCCCGGAGTGACCAGCTACCTGGCCACCTACTCCTCGACGTGGGTGTCGATCGAGTCGGTGGTCCGGATCCTGGCCGGCAGCCGGCAGCCACGCGGGCGGCTGCCGGTCGACATCCCCAGCGCCGACGACCCGGGGACCCTCCGCTACCCCTTCGGTACCGGCCTCACCTCCTGACCCGACCGGACCTCCTGACCCGACCGGACCTCTTGAGCGGCCGGACGTCCTGTACGAAAGGTCTCCACGTTGACCAACCAGGTTCGTCGCCGCACCGTCCTCGCCGGAGCCGGCGCCGCCCAGTCGCAGCGGCGATCTCTTGTGCTGCGGCGTGAAGATGCAGCGCCGCGACGCCGGCCGGTTCGACCG
>CAWHTY010000008.1:0-14730 GCA_963832435.1 uncultured Actinomycetota bacterium | reverse complement strand
CGGATGCCGAGTTCTGGTCACAGCTGCGCCGAGGCCTTCTCGGGTTCGTCGATCTCGCTGACGAAGCCGTCTGGCGGCGAATCCCCATCTATGATCGCTATCCGGCTCTCTGCGTGCGGGACGATCATCGAGATGACCTGGGCACGTTCCTGACGAAGCGCGACGCCCTGGGATGGTGCTACCCATCACGCCTCGAAGGTGGGCGGGTGGTGCTCGACCGCAGCTACCTGGCCGAGATGTCCTACCAGCCGCCGGACCGCGACCTCGAGCTGGCGGACGAGGACCTACGGCTGGTCAGCAAGCTCACGTCCTGGAGGTTCGCCGCCTCGGTGCTCGAGGTGGGCGGGTATGCGTACGTGAGCAACCTGAGCAACGACGACTGGGAGATCGGACTCACGGCCGTGGCCGGGGCGCTCCGTGTCCCGCTGGCGGTGCGAAAGATCCGCGACGACGGCATCGACATCGTCGCCAACGACGCCTGGCACTCGCACGCCGACGCGGGCTTCGCCGCGGTGCTCGACCTCGATGCGTTACGTGCAGCCGACCATCAGCAGCCTGCAGCCTGGGACATCGAGATCATGGTCCGCTCCGGGCCGGTGCGCCGCTCCGGCACCTTCCTCACCAACGACATCCGTGGCCCGGCCGCGCTCGCTCCGGCGGCACCCGATGACGGGGCTGGCCGTTGGATCGTACGGTTCGACAAGGCTGGTGGGCTGCGGCTGCGCTACCGCCCCCGCGGTTCCGAGGTGATCGCGGCCGAGGTCGCCGTCGATGGCGAGCAGGTGGTCATTGCCTTCGACCACGAGCACGACGTCACGGGTCTGCAGGCCACGGCCGAGGCGCCGCGACGGATCGCCCTGGCTACCCGGATGCCCGATCAGCCGGGTGAACCCCACAGGTTCCGAATCGAGCTGCCCGCACCGGGTGAGCTGCCCAAACGGCGGAGCTCGTGGCAGCTGCGGACGACAGATCCGACACCGCGGCCGCTGGCTCTCCCGCATGCACCAGCCCCCGAAGGGGAGCACCGACCGCTGACGGTGCACGCGGGCCCCAACGGGATCGTCGATCTCCGTCAGCAGTCCTGGGCCACCGTCATCGACGCGGTCGAACTCACGACGGGCACCCTGACCCTGACCGGAAGAACCAGTGCGCCCGTCGGCCCCCCGATGCAGGCCGAGCTGGTGAGCGAACGGGCTGTGCTCCGCGATGCTCAGGTAACGCGGCAGGGCGCGGAACATGTCCGGATCGAGTTCGACCTCGCCGCAGGCGGACCGCTGGACAAGCGCGCTGCCTACGACCTCCGGCTGGTGACCGACATCCACGGAGTGGCGGTACGTCGCTGGGCGCAACCGGGTGCGGGCCTCCTGCAGACCCTCCCAGTCGAGCACGAGACCGAGGTCAACGCGCTCTCCTGCAGCCGAAGCCGGGATGGTGCGTTGCGCGTGCGGTTCCGGCAGCCCTACGCGCCTGACGAACGGGGGCGCAGGGCCCAGCACCTGCTCCAGCAGGTCTTCGCCGGGCCCGCCGCGCTGCGGGACTCCGTGCTGTTCGAGAGCTTCACCGGGAAGTCGGTCACTGACAGCCCTCGGGCGCTGTGCGAGGAGCTGGTACGCCAGGGTTCGGATCGCGAGCTGTTCTGGACCGTCGACGACCTGCTGCGCCCGGTCCCGGAGGGCACGACGCCGCTGCTGCTGTACTCCCGCCGGTGGATGGAGATCCTGCACACCTCGCGGTACCTGGTCAACAACGCCAACTTCCCGCACTACTTCCGCAAGCAGCCTGACCAGGTCTACATCCAGACCTGGCACGGCACACCGTTGAAGCGAATCGGCAACGACGTCCCGGGTACCAGCCTGTCCCTGCCGTACCGCGCGCTGATGACGCGGGAGCCGACGTACTGGGACCTGCTGCTCGCCCAGAACGACTTCGCCGCCTCGGTGCTGCCGCGGGCGTTCGGCTACACCGGCGAGGTGCTCAACCTTGGGTACCCGCGGAACGATCTGCTCCTCGAGTGCCCCCCGGAGCTGCGGCAGCGGGTGCGGGAACGTCTCGGCCTGGCCTCCAACACCCTGGCCGTGCTGTACGCCCCCACCTGGCGCGACACGGCGGCCATCACCCGGGGGTACGCCTTTGTCCGCTACCTCGAGCCCAAGGCGGTGCGGGCCGCCTTCGGACCCCGAGCGGCGATCCTCCTGCGGGGTCACGCGAACACGATCAACGACCACGCCCGGGTGACCGACGGTGTAGTCGACGTGACCAGCTACCCCGAGATCGACGAGCTGTTCCTGGCCGCCGACGTCTTGGTCACCGACTACTCCTCGGTGATGTTCGACTTCTGTGTGACCGGGAAGCCGATGATCTTCCTGACCCCCGACTTGGCTCAGTACCGGGACAAGACCCGCGGCTTCTACTTCGACTTCACGGCCCAGGTGCCCGGCCCGATCTGCATGACGACGGCCGAGGTCGTAGCGGAGCTGGCAGACCTGGCCGGTCTCGAAACGCGCTACCGCGACGCCTACGAGACGTTCCGTCGCACCTACGCCCCCCAGGACGACGGCAAGGCCAGCGCCCGGGTCGTGGAGCGCATCTGGGGTGCGCGGTGAGCCCGCGCCCCGGGCCTCAGGTGCCACCTCCGACCGCCGACCCCCGCTAGAGTCGACGAGTGCCCACCCCCCGCAACGTTGCCGTGGTGCTGGCCGGCGGCACCGGAACCCGCGTCGGACTGAACATCCCCAAGCAGCTCATCAAGATCGCCGGCAAGCCCATCATCGAGCACACCATCGCGGTCTTCCAGGAGTCCCCGGTGATCGACGAGATCCTGGTGATGATGGCGCCCGGGTTCCTGGACGACATCCGGGCCATCGTCCGCTCGGGCCGCTACCCGAAGGTCACCCAGATCCTGGAGGGCGCCGGCACCCGGAACGACACCACCGCGGCCGCCCTGGCCGCGTTGGGCGAGGAGGACTGCAACGTGCTGCTGCACGACGCGGTGCGGCCGCTGGTCTCGCAGACCATCATCAACGCCAACGTGGCGGCGCTGCAGACCCACCGGGCCGTGGACACCGCCATCCCCTCCGCCGACACGGTGATCCAGGTCGGTGCTGACTCGGAGATGATGACCGACGTGCTGCCCCGGCACCTGCTGCGCCGCGGGCAGACCCCGCAGTCGTTCCGGCTGTCCACCATCCGGGCCGCGTACGCGAAGGCTGCCGAGGACCCGAACTTCACCGCCACCGACGACTGCACCGTGGTACTGCGGTACCTGCCGGAGGTGCCCATCGCGGTCGTCCCCGGCCACGAGCGCAACATGAAGGTGACCGAGCCGATCGACGTCTACATCGCCGACAAGCTCTTCCAGCTGCACTCCGCCGACCATCCGCAGCCGCTCGGCGACGAGGAGTACCGACGCCGGCTGACCGGCAAGACGATGGTCGTGTTCGGCGGCTCGTACGGGATCGGGGGTGACATCGCCGACCTGGCGCGCCGCTACGGCGCCACGGTGCTGACCTTCTCCCGCTCCTCGACCAACACGCACGTGCAACGGCGCGCGGACGTGGCCGCCGCCGCGCGGGAGGCGCTGGAGAAGACCGGCCGGGTGGACCTGGTGGTCAACACCGCCGGCGTGCTGCCCCGCGGCGAGCTGGCCGACTCGACGGAGGAGACCATCTACGCCGCCACCGATGTGAACTACCTGGCGCCGGTATTCATCGCCCAGGAGTTCTTCCCGCACCTGGCCGCGACCGGCGGTTCGCTGTTGCTGTTCACCTCCTCCTCCTACACCCGCGGCCGGTCCGGCTACTCGCTGTACTCCTCCGCGAAGGCGGCCGTGGTCAACCTGACCCAGGCCCTGGCCGACGAGTGGGCGGCCTCGGGGGTGCGGGTGAACTGCGTCAACCCCGAGCGCACCGGCACCCCGATGCGGACCAAGGCCTTCGGCGACGAGCCGCCCGGCACCCTGCTGGACTCCCGGGAGGTCGCCTCGCAGTCGCTGGACGTGTTGCTCTCAGGCCAGACCGGGCACGTCATCGACATCCGCCGGGAGAGCGGCCCCGCCGCGCTCGGCAACGGCTGACGGGCGGGGAGTCACGGAGGCGAACCCCTACGGCGTCTGCCCGGAGATCATCGGGCCGCACGCCACCAACGGGTCGGTGGACCGCTGGCGGCCGAGTTCCCGCGCATAGCGGGTGCCTGCGCTGCGAGCCGTGCGCACCGCGGACATCCTGACCTGGTCGCGGCGGACGAAGTCGCCAGGTGCCAACTGGACGTAGTCCCGCCGGAACCGCTGGTTGGCGCTGAGACCCGCGTCCCAGGGCCGGTGCAGGTGCACGAAGGTCGGTTGCACGTCCTCCAGTACGTACCGCCGCAGGCCGGACCAGTCCCGCGCCCGTCGAAGCTCGGCGATCGTGGGTTCGGTCAGTCCGGCGAGGTCGACGACCTCCAGGCGGGTGGTCAGCAGGGTGCCCCCGATATCGGGCAGCAGCAGTGTTCCCTGCTCGACCCCCAGCACGTCGGCGTAGAGGTTGAACGTCCGCCCGTACCGGTCGGCGACGAAGCACCCGGGCACCGTGGCCTCGGCCGCAAACCGGGTGATGCGGGGGACGGCGCCGACCAGGGCGATCACCGGGACCAGCGCGAGCACGGCGATGGCGATCCTGCGCGCCGCGCCGCCGCCGACCAGGAGGGGCTCGACGGCCCAGACCACCACGGTGGCGAGCAGCAAGCTGCCCAGCACGGCCGCTGGGGTGGCGAACCGGTACTCCGTCATCCAGTCCTGCTTGAGCACCCCGTAGGCGGTCACGGCGAGGCCGAACGGCACCAGGACCCCGAGAAGCGGCGCGCCGCGGCTGATGACCTCGGTCCCCCGGCCGCGGATGACCCGCGCACCGACCCAACCGGCGGCCACCGCGGCTAGGGCCACGAGACCTGCGCCGGCCGCCGGAGCGAGCTGGGCGGCACGGTGCAGGCTGTCTAGGCTGAGACCGGGCTGCGCCTTCGCGACCGCGGTGTTCGGCACCCAGAGGGCGAAGGTCCGCCACCGGAGCAACAGCAGCACGGCAATCGGGACCCCAGCCGCCACTCCGTAGACCGCGGACGCCGCTGCGAGTCTCGGGAGCCGGAGGACGCGCTCTCGATCGAGGAGCACCACCAGCGACACGCAGGGGTAGGCGGCCAGATAGATCAGCCCGTCCGGGCGGGTGGCGGCGAGCAGCACCGTCACCAGGCCGCTGATCAGCGCAGGCCCCGGTCGCAGCAGCGTTCGCCGTGACAACCCGGTGGCCAGCACCAGCGCGAGCAGCGCCACGAGCAAACCGTAGAGCGGGTTCTCCAGGCCGCTGATTGCCCAGACCACATAGCTGGGCGAGAGTGCCAGCACCGTGCCGGCCAGCCCGACGACAACCCACCGGCCACTGCGGGGAACCAGGAACCCGGTCAGCCTTCCCCAGCAGGCGAGAGTGGCCGCGAAGCCGATCAGGGCCAGCACCCGGAACACGACGACGACGTCGTCCATCCCCCACCACACCCGGCCGCGGTCAAACAGGCCGACCAGTCGCAGGGCGGCGAGGACCACGGCCCACAGCGGGTTGGAGATCCCCTCCACCGGTGCCGCCCCCGACTGCTGGGCGTAGCCGCCGCCCTCGGTCAGCGTCCGCACGTAGGCGACCGTGATCAGCGCGTCGTCGACGAGCCACTGTCCGTACCGAGCTGAGTGCACCAGCCACACCACGATCGGAAGTCCCACTGCCAACCCCGGACCCAGCAGCCTGGCACCCGGCGCTGCCCGTCCCGCGCTGTCCGGCTCTGCCGACACGCTCTCGACCAGGACCGCCATGAGCCCGAATCTAGCGGGAATCGAGCCCTGACCGGGTGTGCGCCACACGCGCCGGCGCAGGCGGTACGTACCCAGCCCGGACGTCCGCCCGGGGTGTGGGTGTGGCCGTAGAGCCCCGTGGTCCCCGTATGCTTCCCGGGATGCGTACCCCTGTCCTGCCGGTCGTGCACTGATGACCAAGGTCAGCATCGTGGTCCCGGTGTGGAACGCGGGCGACCTGGTGGAGGCCAGCGCCGAGTCCCTGCTCGCCCAGACCATGCGGCCCGGTGACCTCGAGATCATCTTCGTCGACGACGGCTCCTCCGACGACTCGCTGGCCCGGCTGCGGCGGGTCGAGGCCGCCCACCACCACGTGCGGGTGATCTCGATCCCCAACTCGGGCTGGCCCGGCAAACCGCGCAACGTCGGCACGGACGCCGCCGTCGGCGAGTACGTGATGTACGTCGACCAGGACGACGTGCTGGACCCCGAGGCGATCCAGCGGATGTACGATCTCGGCTCGGCCAACGGCTCCGACGTCGTGCTCGGCAAGGTGATCAGCAACTTCCGCGGCGTCCACCACTACCTGTACCGGGAGCAGCGCCCCCGCTGCACGGTGTACGACTCGCGGATGATGGGCAGCCAGACGCCGCACAAGATGCTGCGGAGACGGTTCCTGATCGACGCCGGCATCCGCTACCCCGAAGGCAAGCGGCGGCTCGAGGACCAGCTGTTCATCACCAAGGCCTACTTCGCGGCGTCGGCGGCCTCGATCGTGGCCGACTACGTCTGCTACCGCTACCTCAAGCGCGAGGACGGCCGGAACGCCGGGTCGACCCGGATCGACCCGGCCAGCTACTACGCCAACCTGCGCGAGGTGCTCGACGTGATCGACCGGTACACCGAGCCGGGCGAGGTTCGGGACGGCTTCTACCGCCGGTTCCTCAAGACCGAGATGCTCGGTCGGCTCGGGGGTCGCAAGCTGCGGACGGCGCCGGAGGCGCAGCGAGAGGCCCTGCTCATCGAGATCCGCACCCTGATGGAGGAGCGGTTCCCGCCGTCGGTGGACGCCGGCCTCGCCGTCGGCACCCGGGTTCGCGCGGCGGTGACGCGCGGCGGGACGGTGGCGGACCTGGTCGCGCTGGACGCCCGGATGCGGCCACTCCAGCCGATCGTGCGGCTCCGGGGCTGGCGCACCACCGAACGGCAGACCATCGAGCTCGCCGTCGAGGCCGAGCTGGGCGTCGACGGGTCCCGTCTCGTCCTCGAGCCGGCCGAGGACCAGGGGTGGCTGCTGCCGACCCGGCTGGCCGGTTCGGAGGTGTCCGCAGACGTCCGCCGGCTGGAGCCGCTGCCGGAGACCATGGGCGACGTCGTCATCCGCCATCGCGACACCCTGGACGAGTGGTTTGTGCCGCCGACCCTGAGCGCGGTGGTGGAGCCGGTGCAGGACGGCGGGCGGCTGGTCTGGCGGGGCACCGCGGTGCTCGACCCCGAGACCCTGGCCGGCGGCGCTCCCCTGCGGCCGGGTCTGCACGACCTGTTCCTCCGCGTCGACGCCTTCGGCATCAACCGGACCGTGCGGATCGGCGCGCCGGAGCACATGCAGGGCCTAGTGGGGTCGGTGGTGACCGCCCACGCGCTCTACGTCAACAAGCGAGGCTCGCTCAGCCTGCGGAGCGGGCTGTCGGAGAAGCAGCTGCGCCAGCAGCTGGCGACCGTGACCCGGGTCCGGCAGGACCGTGACCGGCTCCGGGTCGACACCACCGACGGGTGGAGTGGCGCCCCGCGGCAGGTGGCGTTGACCGTCGAGCCGAAGCCCTGGGTGCTCGGCGTGACGCGGCTGGGCGACCACTGGGCCACCGCCCGCGACGCGCTGGCCTCGGTTCCGCGCGGCACCTACCCGGCATCCGTCCGGTTCCGCGGCCTGCGCGGGTCGGTCGCGCTCGAGGAGCGGGTGGCGATCACGCCGCCACCGCGCGCGGGGAGCGTGGTACGGCGGGTGGCCCGGCGAGTTCGCAGGGCGCTCCGCCGACGGACGGGCTGACCCCGGTCTCGACCTCAGGTGGACCTCGACGTCCCACCTACAACATCAGGTCCGCCACCACCATGTTGTGGTCGGAGGGCCGGGCGCTGTCGAGGATCCGGGCCTTGTTCTCCCAGCGCGAGAAGCTGGCGGCACCCTGGGCCATCACCACGTCCAGCTTCACGTTCCACGTCTTCTTGAGGGTGCGCCTGAAGTGGTTGACAGTGGTGTAGTTGTCATTGACCCTGACAGGGGCTTCCACGGTGTCCCGGAAGCCGCGGCTCTCCAGAGCCCGGTGTGGCGCGTAGCCGCTGCGGTCGGTCCGCCAGGAGTTGATGTCGCCTCCGAAGATCACCGGGAGCCCGGTGGGGTTGGCGTCGGCCACCACGTCGGCGATGTGGGCCGCCTGCCGGGCGCGGAGGGCGCTGTACTTGGCGTCCTTGGCCTTGCTGCCGTGCCGCTCGTCCAGGTGGGCGGAGGCGACCCAGAACTGCTGCCCCGTGCTCCGGTCGGCGAGCTTGGCGTAGGTCGCGGTCCGGCGACGCTTCTCCCCGTCTCCGGCCGCGATGGGCAGCGAGATCCGGCAGGAGGGGTTCCACTTCGACTTGCCCGTGGTCTCCGGGCAGTAGCTCACCAGCTCGTAGCGCGACTCGTCGTACAGGATCCTCGAGCCCTGGGTGCCGTTCACCGATCCGGGCTTGACGAAGGCGTAGGCCCGGACCAGCCGGTACTGGCTGCCTCCCAGCCGGGCCAGCGCGGCGACCAGGCTCTCGGTCTGCCGCATCCGCTTGCCGATCTTGCCTTTGACCCCGTCGGCCCGTCCGGGCCCGAGCTCCTGGAGGGCGACCACGCCGGGGCGGGCCTCCATGATGTCCCGGGCCACATCGGGTGCTCGCGTCAGCCAGCGGCGCTTGTCCTTGGCCCGGGCGGTGCGGACGTTGAAGGTCGCCACCCGGATCGAGGTGACCTTCTTGGCGGCCTCGGCCGTGGCCGGGGCCGCCCCCGGCAGACTCAGGGTCGAGACCGGAACGAGACCGAATCCGAGCAGTCCAGCGGTGGCCAGAGCCACCAGACGGTGGTGCAGCATTGACAGCTCCCTCGCTTTGACAACGATGAGTGCCCCCCTGCACAACGGTCTGGTCACGACCATGCCGTTAGTGCGTGCTGACCATAACGTGCGAGATCCGCCCGTGTCCAAATTGTGACTGATGTGACTGGTGTGTCGACTTGCGTCACGGGAATCCCGATATTTCACCCCCGATACGGAAAAATCGGTCTCGGGATCATTCCGGCTGGTTGCCCGTGCCGCTCCCGGCCCGGTACGGGGTGTCGACCCCTGCGTACATCAGGTGGGCGACCATGCCGTCCGCCGCATGCTTCAGGTTGTGGCAGTGGTCCATCCAGACCCCCGGGTTGTCGGCCACGAACGCCAGCTCGTAGCTCTCGCCGTCCAACACGTTCAGGGAGTCAACCCACCACGGGCTGCCGGTGCTCGGCACCCCGTTCCGGGACAACACCACCGCGTGGTGGCCGTGCAGGTGCATCGGGTGCACCTCTCCGCTGGCGTTCTCCACCCGCATCCTGACCACGTCACCCTCACGCACCATCATCATCGGCACGTCCGGGTACAGGTGCCCGTTGATCGACCACCACAGGCCCGGTCGCCCACGGACGAACCCCGGCCGGCGGTCGACCACGTAGTCGAACCGCCGGGTCGCCGTCGCCGGATCGAACGGCAGCTTCGCGGCGGTGCCGTAGCGCAGCAGGTCGAGGTCCTCGACCGGCTGGGGCGGTGCCGGGACGTCGCCCTGGCCCGCGCCGAGCAGAACGGCCGCCGACTTGGAGACCTGGACCCGGACCGCGGACCCGTCGCCCGGCATGGTGACCTCCAGGTCGGCCCGTCCACCGGCGGTCACGGTCACCGCCTGCCCGTCCACCGGGGTGGGACCGCGCAGCTCCGTGCCATCGACCGCCACCACCCGGTACGGGGCGCTGGCCCAGGTCTTGATCGGACCGTTGTCGGTGTTGATCACGCGGACCCGGACGCGCTGGCCGGGGTCGGCCTCGACCCGGGTGTCCCCGGGGCGGCCGTTGACGGTGCGGACCCCGCCGTAGGTGTGCGAGACGGCGACCGTGTCCACACCGGCGACCTGGCCCCGGCTCGGCAGCACGACCAGCGCGGCGAGCAGGCCCCCGGCGACCTGGCCGTTGGAGAGCTGGTGCGCGTGGTACCAGAACGTGCCCACCTGCTCGGCCACGAACCGGTAGGTGAAGGTCCCACCGACCGGGACGCTGTCCTGCGTCACCCCAGCGACCCCGTCCATGGCGTTCGGCACGTCGAGCCCGTGCCAGTGCAGCGTGGTCCCCCCCGACACCGACGCGTTGCGAAGGCTGACCTCGACCAGCTGGCCCTGGCGGGCGGTGATCTGCGGACCCGGCGACGTGCCGTTCAGCGTGTAACCGGGGATGGTCTGCCCACCGACCGTCAGGTCCTGCCGGCGCGCGACGAGATCCACCCGTACGTCAGCTCGACGCTTCGGGTCGGCGACCAGGTCGGCGACGGACCGGGCGGGACCCTCGCCGTGCTGCTGGTGACCGACGTGGCCCTCCGCGCCGAGCTCGCTGCCGGGGCCGCCCCCGTAGTCGACGGAACCCATGTCGGTCACGGAGTAGACGCTCGGCACCCGGCTCTGCGCCCACAGCCAGGCCAGCGGGAGCAGCACGAGGAGCGTGGCCAGGACCGGGAGCCCGATCCGCAGGACCCGCCGCCTGCGGATCGGCGTCATCGGCTCAGGAGGCGACCGGTGCGCTGGCCGGAGCGTCGACGCCGGTCTTGGCGTCCACCGGCCCGCGGCCGGCGACGGCGCGCGTCACGCGCATCCCCGCCATCACGGCCACCCCGAACAGGACCAGCGCGTTGGCCCCGTGCAGCCAGCCCAGGCCGGCCAGCTCGTGCGCGAACAGGCCCAGGCCGACCTGCACCACCACCACCCCGAGGGTGATCAGCGCCCACTTGATGCCACCCGGCACCTTGGCGAAGAACGAGCTGATCAGGAACAGCAGGACGGCGATCGGGATCACCATCATGCCGACCTGGCCGTGCAGGACGAACCCGGTGAGCCCGCCGATCCCCGCGGGTGGACCCTCGCTCTCGAAGAGGGCCTTGTCGACCGTTCCGCCCTGCTGTACCCAGGCGAACAAGCCGAAGATCGCGTAGGCGATGGCTGCGCCCTGGAGCGCGACGAGTGCTGCGATCAGGTACGCCAGCACCCGATAGACCTGCTTCATTCCCCCGGTTCCTTTCGGTTCGTGCCGACCCCCGTCGGACAGATCTCAAATATGGCGGATTCCTGGCCGCTCGGCAGGGATTTTCGGCGACCGGTCGCGCCGCGTGCTGTTTCGCCGGTGGCGTCGGCCCCGCCGAGGGTCCGGATCCGAGAGTTGGAGGTGGCGCGGGGGCGATAAATACCTCGGACGCCACGATCTCCACCGGTAGCCTGCGGAGCGCCCCACCTCACCGTGAGAGGACCCGACCGTGCCCGTGTCCTGGACGACCGTGGTGGCCTTCGGCCTGACGTCGCTGGTGCTGGTGCTGGTCCCAGGGCCGAGCGTGCTGTTCGTCGTCGGCCGGTCCCTCAGCCTGGGTCGGAGCGGGGGGCTGCTCAGCGTCGCCGGCAACACGCTCGGCATGATCCCGCACGTGCTGGCCGTCGCCGCCGGAGTCGGCGGCATCGTCGCCCGGTCGGCGGTGGTGTTCACCGTGGTCAAGCTGGTCGGGGCGGCGTACCTGGTCTACCTGGGCGGGCAGGCCGTCCGGCACCGCCATCAGGTGGTGGTGCCCCACGCCGCCGCCCCGGGCCTCAGCCGCCGGCGGCTGCTGGCCGAGGGCTTCACCGTGGGGGTCAGCAACCCGAAGACCATCGTGTTCTTCGTGGCGGTGCTGCCGCAGTTCGTCGCCTACGACCGCGGCTCGGTGGGCCTGCAGCTGCTGGTGCTCGGCGGCGTGTTCGCGGTCATCGCCTTGGGCTGCGACTCGGGTTGGGCCCTGGCCGCCGGCACCGCCCGGGACTGGTTCGCCCGCACGCCGCGCCGGGTGGCCCACCTCCGCGCCGGCGGCGGGGTGATGATGATCGGCCTCGGCGGGATCCTGGCGGTCACCGGCCACCCGGACGGGCCCGGACGCTAGGGCGAACGGTCGACTCGGCGGTCGGTTAGATGCCGGTGGCGCCGAACAGCAGACCCAGCAGGTAGGTGGCAGCGGCCGCGCCGTAGCCGATAGCCAGCTGGCGCAGAGCCCGCTTGGCCGGCGAGGCTCCGGAGAGGACGCCGACCACCGCCCCGGTGCAGAGCAGCGCGAGGCCGACCAGGATCGAGGCGACGACCACCGCGGTCAGACCTGCGGCCCCTAAGAGGTAGGGCAGCACGGGGATCAGCGCCCCGGAGGCGAAGAAGCAGAAGCTCGACAGGGCGGCCCGCCAGGCCGAGCCGACGGCCTCGTGCGGGTCGACCCCCGCCGACTCCGGATCGTCGGAGTCCAGGTGCAGGGAGGAGAGCACCTCGTGCGCCTTGGCCTCCGCCGCGCCCGGATCCATCCCCCGGGCGCGGTACACCAGGGCCAGCTCGTTCTCGTCCACGTCCAGGTGCGGGAGCGCTGACTGGGACTGCGGGTCGGGCAAGGTGGACTGCAGGAGCTCGCGCTGGGAGCGTACCGAGACGTACTCCCCCGCACCCATCGAGAGCGCACCGGCCAGCAGCCCGGCCAGGCCGGCGAACAGGATGGTCCGGGCGTCGACGCCGGTGGCGCCGATCCCCAGCACGAGCGCCAGGTTGCTGACCAGGCCGTCGTTGGCCCCGAAGACGGCCGCTCGGAATGTGCCGGAGAGCTGCTCGCGGCCGCGGGCGCTCAGCCCGCGGAGCACCTCGCCGTGGATCCGCTCGTCGGCCGCCATCGTGCTGGTGGCGTGCTCGTCGGTCTCGTACGGTGAGCGGCTCTCGGCCCGCTGCATCAGGGCGAGTACGAACACGCTGCCGAAATGACGGGAGCCGAAGATCAGCAGCCGGGTGCGCAGGCTGGTCGGCCGCGGCCGGCCCACCTGGGTGCCGAGCAGCCGCAGCCAGTGCTCCTCGTGCCGGCGCTCCGCCTCCGACAGCGACAGCAGGATCTCCCGCTCGCGACCGCGGCGGCTGCGGCCCAGCTCCCGGTAGACGGCCGCCTCCGCCCGCTCGTCAGCGAGGTACTGCCGCCAGCGGCGCAGAGTGGCGGCGTCCGGAGGGGCGTCGGCTGCAGGGCGCTCGACAGCACTGGTCATGGTGGGGGTCTCTCGACGGGGTTCGGATTCTACCGAGCAGCAGCGACGGCGACCCTGGAGGCGGGTCGACCAGGGACCTCGAATCGTCCCCGGTCGAACCGGAACTCGTCGGTCGGGCTGACAGGATTTGAACCTGCGACCCCGTGACCCCCAGTCACGTGCGCTACCAAGCTGCGCCACAGCCCGAAGGCTCCAGCAGGTGGAGCCACGAGGGGGAACTCTACTACGGCAAGCCTGTCGGCTCGAACCGCGGGAACGCGGTCAGGCTCAGCGCTTGCCGCGCTTCTCTCGGGCCCGCACCTGGACGTGGACCGGGGTGCCGACGAAGCCGAACTCCTCGCGGAGCCGGCGCTCGATGAACCGCAGGTACCCCGCTTCGATCTGCCCGGAGGTGAACAGCACGAAGGTGGGCGGGCCGGTCTGGGCCTGGGTGCCGAACAGGATCCGCGGCTGCTTGCCGCCGCGGACCGGGTGCGGGTGGGCGGCGACCACCCGGCCGAGGAAGGCGTTCAGCCGCCCGGTGGAGATGCGGGTCTCCCACCCCCCCAGGGCCTCCTGGATGGCCCGGCCGAGCCGGTCCACGTGCCGACCGGTGGTCGCGGAGAGGTTGACGTGGGAGGCCCAGGAGAACTGCACGAGGTCCCGCTCCATCTCCCGGTCCAGATAGCGTCGCCGCTCCTCGTCGGTCAGGTCCCACTTGTTGAACGCGATGAGCAGCGCGCGGCCGGCCTCCTCCACCGAGGTGAGGATCCGGAGGTCCTGCTCGGTTAGCGGCTCGCTGGCGTCGATCACGACCACGCACACCTCGGCCCGCTCGATGGCGCCGTGGGTGCGCAGGCTGGCGTAGTACTCGTGCCCGGAGGCCTCCTTGACCCGGCGACGGATCCCGGCCGTGTCGATGAAGCGGTAGACGGTGCCGTCCACCTCGACCAGCTCGTCGACCGGGTCGACCGTGGTGCCGGCGGCGTCGTCGACCACGACCCGCTGCTGGCCGGCGAGCTTGTTCAGCAGGCTGGACTTGCCCACATTGGGCTTGCCGACGATCGCCACCCGCCGCGGTCCGCGGGGCGTGGCCTCCGGCTCGGGGGGTGTCGGCGGCAGGGCGTCCAGGATGGCGTCCAGCAGGTCGCCGCTCCCCCGCCCGTGCAGGGCGGACACCGCGTACGGCTCGCCGAGCCCCAGGTTCCACATGGTGGCCGCCTCGGCCTCGGTCCGCTGGTCGTCGACCTTGTTGGCCGCCAGCACGACGGGCTTGTTGCTGCGGCGGAGCACCTGGACCACAGCCTCGTCCTCGTCCAGCGTGCCGACGGTGGCGTCGACCACGAACACCACGGCGTCGGCGGTGGCGATGGCCAGCTCGGCCTGCCCGGCGATCTGCGCGGCCATCCCCTGGGCGTCGGACAGCCAGCCGCCGGTGTCGACGAGGACGAACCGACGGCCGTTCCAGACCGCGTCGTAGGAGACCCGGTCCCGGGTGACGCCCGGCACGTCCTGGACGACGGCCTCGCGGCGACCGATCATGCGGTTCACCAGGGTGGACTTGCCGACGTTGGGACGACCGACCA
Organism: uncultured Actinomycetota bacterium; assembly: GCA_963832435.1. Classification (GTDB taxonomy): domain Bacteria; phylum Actinomycetota; class Actinomycetes; order Propionibacteriales; family Propionibacteriaceae; genus Microlunatus. The sequence continues at coordinate 21 of CAWHTY010000008.1, read as the reverse complement.
CGGCGACCACCGGTGCCGTGG
>CAWHTY010000007.1:0-42166 GCA_963832435.1 uncultured Actinomycetota bacterium | reverse complement strand
GTCGGGTGACGGGTCGACCGCGGGCGCCAACGGCTCGGGCGAAAAGAGCACGGCCGACAGCTCGGGCGCGAAGGCGAAGCAGCCGGCCGGCTCGGCCAGCGGATCCGGGTCCTCCACAGCCTCCTAGGGCGCCGCCGTCACTGTGGACGGGCTGAATCAGGTCCGCGCCGCGTCCTTAGCGTCTCGGTGTGATACGCCGAACCGGCTCCTCTGCACCGTGGCGCGGGTGGCTGCGCAGCTTCCGTCGCGCCGTGTCCTGGCACCGCCGCAAGCTCGCGGTGACGGCGGCCGTCACCGCCGTGCTGACCGCGCTGACCGCCCTGGCCCCGCCCGCCCCCAGCACCGTCGACGTGGTACGCGTCCGGGGCAGCCTGCCCGGTGGCGGGGCACTGGCCGCCCACGACCTCCGCACCGACCGGCTGCCCCCGGATGCTCTCCCGGAGGGTGCGATCACCGACGCCCAGAGCGTGGTCGGCCGGGTTCTGGTCGCGCGGACCGCGGACGGCCAGCTGCTCGCCGAGGCCGATCTGGTGGGCTCGCGACGGGCCCTGCCGTCCGGCCACGTCGTCGCCCCGCTGCGGCTGGCCGACCCGGCCACCTCCGCGCTGCTGACCGAGGGCACCGTCGTCGACGTGCTGGCGGCGGACAGCCAGAGCGGGGCCGCCGAGACGGTCGCATCGGGCGTCCGGGTTCTCGGCGTGCCTCCACCGACCGAGGACGCGGGCGGCACCGACGCGGGCGGCGCGCTGGTGCTGGTGGAGGTGGACCGGCCGACGGCGCAGCGGCTGGCCAGCGCGGCGGTCGCCGCGCGCCTTTCTGTCGTCTGGCGGTAACACGATGCTGTTAGAGTCTGGCGCTCATACGCGTCCGGCCCGCCGGACTGTTCTGAAGGGTGGGGAATGAAGGGCTTCAAAGAATTCTTGATGCGCGGCAACCTGGTGGAGCTGGCGGTCGCCGTCATCATGGGCACCGTCTTCGCCGCTGTGGTCAAGGCGTTCACGGACATGCTGATGGACGTGATCGGCAAGTTCGGCGGCGTTCCCGACTTCAGCAGCACCTCGATCTTCGGGATCGGCGTGGGGGCGTTCCTGTCGGCCCTGCTCACGTTCGTGCTGACGGCCTTTGTCATCTACTTCTTCGTGGTGCTGCCGTACAACAGGTTCTCCGAGATCACCAAGAAGGGCGAGCCGGAGGTCGCGGCGTCGACCGAGGACCTGCTGGCCGAGATCCGCGACCTCCTCAAGGTGCAGAACGAGGCGCGCGGCTCCTCGATCGCCGGGCGCACCGAAGGCTCCTGACGACCCGGACCGGGTCAGGCACCGTGGTGCGGGGGTACGTCGTCCTGCAGCCGCCGATCGTCCGCTGACAGCGGGCGATCCACGGTGACCGACGACGGTGCGTCAGCACCGAGCAACAGCCGCAGCTGGTGGAGGGCGGCCGCAAGTTGGGCGTACCCAGTGCCGGAGGCCAAGGTCTCCGGCACCGGGATCGGCCACCTGCCGGCGGCCCGCAGCCGTCGCACCTCCCGCCGCAGTCCTCCCGGGCCGTCCGGGTGCCGGCGGCCCAGTTCGGCCACCAGGTGCTCGACGGAACGGTTCGCGGTCGCCGGCAGTCCCTCGGGAACCCGCCCCAGCGCGGCGTGGGCCAGGGCGCGGGTGAGCGGGGTGGGCCCGGGGTCCGGCTCGGCCGCCGGCCCCCCGCCGGGGGATCCCGGTGTCATCGCGTGCGTTTTCGCATAGATCGGGAATGTATCTTTTTCATTGACGTTTCAACCGATCGTGACGTCATTCACTCTCCCCCACGATCTCATTGACACCACCGCCGCTGAGGGCCACGATCCGGCCGCGGCGCTCGAGCTGTCCCCGAGCGCGCAGAACCTGCTGTTCCGGGACGCGCACACCGCCAACGCGTTCTCCGACGCGCCGGTCACGGACACGCAGCTGGCGGCGGTCTACGACCTGGTCAAGTGGGGTCCGACCGCCATGAACACGCAGCCGTTGCGGGCGGTGCTGGTGCGCAGCCGCGCAGCCCGCGAGGACCTGGTCGACCTGATGAGCGAGGGCAACAAGACCAAGACCCTGGCTGCTCCGGTGGTGGCCGTGCTCGCCGCCGACGACGACTTCCACGACGAGCTGCACCGGGTGTTCCCGGTGTTCCCCGGCGCCCGGGACGCGTTCGCCACCGACGCCGACCTCCGCTCCTCGACGGCCACGTTGAACTCGGCCCTGCAGATCGGCTACTTCCTGGTCGGGCTGCGCGCCGCCGGTCTGGCCGCCGGTCCGATGGCCGGCTTCGACGCCGAGGCCGTCAGCCGCCGGTTCTTCCCCGACGGGCGGCACCGGGCCCTGCTCGTGGTCAACATCGGGCACCCCACCGACGAGTCGTACCGACCGCGGCAGCCGCGGCTCGGCTTCGACGACGTCGTCGCCGTGGTCTGAGTCCCCGGAGCGGCTCAGTCGCCGATCACCGTTCCGGACGTGACCGTCTGGGGTGACCCCTGGTCGGTGAGCTGTCCGGCCCCCACCACGCTCACCCCGGGCTCGAACGTCCAGTCGCCCTTCACGGCCAGGCTGCGGGCGTTCCTGAGCGACGGGGCGCCGTCGCGGAACCGCTGCTCGAAGGCTCCGATGGTCTTGTAGTACGCCGAGTCCAGGTCCACCAGCGGCGCCGGGTCAGCGACCTTGGTCAACCGCCCGTCGGTGCCGACCTCGTACACGTCGGAGCGGAGCAGCAGCAGGTCGCTGGTGGTCTTGACCGGCAGGAAACGGTCCCGCCCCACCCCGATCGCGGTCGCCCCCTCGAACACCTCGACGGCGGCACCCATCGCGGACTCGATCTGGATCACCTCCGGCGAGGAGGAGTCGGCCGGGTCGACGGTCTTCACGTTCTTGATCAACGGCAGCCCGAGCACCGACTTGCGCTCTTTGAGCGTGCGGGACAGCACCGCCAGGTCGAACCACAGGTTGTTGGTGTGGAAGTACGGGTGCCGGTGCTCATCGGTGAAGTAGTGCATCTCCTCCGCCGCCGTCTGGGCCGTGTCGCGGAGGATCAGCTGCCGGTCGGCCTTGCGGATGGCGAGGTGACCGCCCTTGCGGTCGGCCGCGGTCCGCTGGCAGATCTCGGCGGCGTAGGGCGCCCCGCTGGCCGCGAACCAGCCGGCGATGGTCGCGTCCGGGGCGGCGCCCAGGTTGTCGGAGTTCGACACCGAGGCGTACCGGTAGCCCAGCTCCAGCAGCCGGTCGAGCAGTCCGGAGGCGTTCAGCGCGGTGTAGAGGTCGCCGTGCCCCGGCGGGCACCACTCCAGGGTCGGATCCGCGGGCCACTCCACCGGCGTCAGGTCCGAGGCCAACAGCTTGGGCTCGGAGTTCTGCAGGAAGTCGAGATCGAGCCCGTCGACGGCCAGGTCGGCGTATGGCGCCAGGGCGGCCAGGGTGTCATCGCGGGTGCGGAAGCTGTCCATGAAGACCAACGGCAGCTTCACCCCGTACGACGACCTCGCGCTCACCACCTGAGCCACGATCAGGTCGAGGAAGGACTTCCCGTCCCGCACCGGCAACAGCGACTTGGCCTTGTCCATCCCCATCGACGTGCCGAGACCGCCGTTGAGCTTGATGATCACGGTCTGGGCCAACGCCGCACCGGCGTCGGTGTCGGGAACGTCCACGTCGGACAGCAGGTCCGGGTCGGTCAGCGGCTCGATCGAGTCCTCCGCGATGAAGCCGGTGACGCCCTCCTCCAGCTGCCGGTAATAGTGGCTGAAGACGTCGATGGCCTGCGGATGCACGCCCGCGGCGGTCATCTTCGCCCGGGCCAGCTCGAGCCCCCCGGCGCTCACAGTGCTCGCTGCACGGGCCGGAGGTCGCTGCGCTTCCACGTGGTCGTCATGGGCCGATCCTAGGGAACGTGCATCGCTCGTCGGAACCCGGTCAGGACGCGAGCGAGACCGGGCTGACGGTCACTTCTTCCGGGCGGGCGGCACCATCGAGCCCAGCCGAGCGGCGCTGCTCCTGACGATCTGAGCCTGCGCGTCCTTCCGGGAGATGGTCGGGACGCCGTCCCCCGGCTGGTCCCCATAGTCGCCGAAGTAGCTGTGCACCCCGCCCTTGACCACGACGAACTGGGTGCTCTTCGGCAGGTCGGTCCGCGACTCGGCGATCTCGGCGGGAGTGGCCAGGCGGTCCGCGGTGCCGGAGATCGAGGTGACCTTCAGGCTCTGCCGGTCGAGGCGCCCGGCCGGGTAGGACGCCCACAGCAGCAGCCCGATGACCTCGGGGTGCCGGTCGGCGAACGAGGCGGCGGCGACGCCGCCCAACGAGTGCCCGCCGACGGCCCAGTACCGGACTTTCGGGTGGATCTCCATCGCGGTGGCCGCATGGTCGGTGCCGGGCAGGGCGAAGTTGAACGGCTCCTTGAGCACGATCACCAGGTACCCGGCGGCGGCCAGCGGGCGCAGCAGCGTGGCGTACGCCCGCGGGTCGACCCGCGCCCCCGGCGTGAAGACCAGACCGGTGGTGGGGGCCGGCACGTCCCCGTTCGCGTTGCGCCGGGCCGACGTCATCTCGTACCAGGTCAGCCGGTCCGATACCGTCACGCGGCTGTCGGACCGCATCGCCGCCAGGGCCGCCGGTGTGGCCGCGAACGGCTTGGCGTAGACCAGCGCCGAGGCCAGCAGGACGCAGACCACCAGCGCCGGCACGGCCAGCAGGATCCGTCGCCGGGCGAGGAGCTGCTGTTCGGCCGAAGTCCGGTGACGCGGGTGCTCAGGGTCCCCCTCGGCGTCGTACCGACCGCCCGAGACGAGCGTGGCGACGGCCCAGACCACGGCGACCACACCGAGGGCGGCCACGGCCACCGTGGCCACCAGCATGGCCGGGTGGCCGGTCAGCAGCACATCCAGCCGGGTGACGGCGAGCCAGATCGGGATGCCCAGCAGGAGCGCCCCGGCCGCCGTCCAGACCAGGGAGAGCACAAACCGGCTCAGCGATCCCGGCTGTGACATGGCAGAGAGTGTAGGTCGCGTTCAGCCCGCGAAGTCCGCTACACGAGCGGCGTAGGCCTGCACCAGGGCGTCGATGTCCAGGAACGCGCCGAAGCCGTGCGCCCCGGAACCCATCGCCACGCGCCGGCCCGACAGGTCGGCGTCCACAAAGACCGGCCAGTCTCCGTGGCTGCCGATCGGCGTGATGGTCCCGCGTTCGTATCCGGTCGCCGCCAACGCCTCGGCCGCGTCGGGCAGCGTCATCTTGTTGACTCCGGCCAGCGCGCGCAGCCGAGGCCAGGCGATCTGCCGATCGCCGCCGACCACGGCCAGCAGATAGCGGCCGGCCGGCAGCCGGACCACCATCGTCTTGGCGATGTCCGCCGGCGTCACCCCCATCAGCTGGGCCGCCTCGGCCAGACTGCGGGCCGCCGGCCGGGCCCTGACCTCCACCGCCAGCCCTCGTTCGGCCGCCGCAGCCAGCATCCGGCGCACCCCGTCGGGTAGCTCGTCGCCCCGCTCGCGCGTCATCGCCGGCCCGCGGCCACTGGCATCAGGCTCACCTCCACACGACTGACCCTATCCAGCACGGACCTGTCCAGCGCCGACCTCTGCGGGCGCCGACCTCTCCAGCGCGCGCACCGCGGTGGTTCCGGACCTAGACTCGGAGGGAAGGGAGCTCGGGCCACCCGGACCGGCGACGACGGGCTGCCTCACGCAGCCGCGTGGGAGTCGGATCCTGGCGGTCGGACCTGCTCACGCGAGAGGGAACAGTCAGGCGGTGCCGGATGGAGGGGTCGGATCCGAGCGCTCGGACCGACCTGCTGGAGCGGGCTCGGGCGGCGCGGGCCGCGCAGCGGTTCGGCCCAGCCTTCGACGGCTTCGAGCGGGCGGAGCAGCTCGGCGAGCTGTCGACCGACGACCTGCTGGCGTGGTCGGATGCGGCATGGTGGCTGGGCCGAACCGATCAGGCGCTTCGGCTGGCCGAGCGGGGTCACCATGAGCTCGTCGAGCAGGGCGCGATGATCCGGGCGGCCAAGGAGGCGATCAGCCTCGGCTTCCTGCTGATGATGCGGGGCGAGCTGGCGTCTGGTTCGGGGTGGATCCAGCGGGGCCGCTCCCTGCTGGAGCGCCGCCCCGACGGCGCTGGCCGCGGGTACGTTGCGCAGCTCGATGCGCAACACGCGCTCGAACGCGGCGAGATCGAGCGAGCCGTCGACCTGGCCCGAGAGGCCGAGGATGCGGCCAGGAGTGCGTCGGATCCGGCGCTGCTGTCGCTCGCCCTGATGACCGAGGGAATCGCCCGGCTACGCGCGGCGGCGGTGACCGAGGCGATGGCGCTGCTCGACGAGGCCATGTTGCCGGTGCAGGCCGGGCAGGTGCCGCCGGAGGTCGCGGGCAACCTGTACTGCCAGATGATCGCGGTCTGCTGGGAGCTGGCCGACCTGCGCCGGGCTCGGGAGTGGACCGTCGCCACCGAGCGCTGGTGCGCTGGCTTCGACTCAGCGGTGATGTTCTCGGGGATCTGTCGGATGCACCGGGTGCAGCTGCGCCAGATGTCGGGCGACTGGGATCTCGCGGCCGAGGAGGCCCGCGTCGTCTGCACGGAACTGGTCGGCATGAACACCGCCGTGGTCGCCGAGGGGCACTACCTGTTGGGTGACCTGCTGCGTATGAGGGCGAGGGTCGCCGACGCCGAGGGTGAGTATCTGCGTGCCCGGGAGCTCGGCCGCGACCCCCAACCCGGTCTCGCCCTGGTGATGGCGCAGTCAGGCCGCGCAGCGTCTGCTGTGGTGTCGCTGCGCGCCTCCCTCACTGGAGGCGTCGTCGGGTACGGGCGGGCTCCGTTGCTCCGGGCGCTGGTGGAGGTCGCGATCGACGCCGGGGACCTGGCCGCTGCGCGCATCGCCGCCGACCAGCTGTCGGCGGTCGCGCAGCGGTGGCGGTCCGACGGACTGCACGCCGCGGCTGTGCATGCCCAGGGCCTGGTCGGGCTCGCGTCCGAGGAGCCGGCGCACGCGGTTGCGCTCCTCCGTGAGGCCGTGGCCAGGTGGCGGGCGCTCGACGTGCCCTACGAGTGCGCGAAGGCCCGGGTCGTGCTGTCCGAGGCGCTGTCGCGGCTGGGTGACGGCGCCGCTGCCCGGCTGGAGCTCGAGGTCGCAGCGAGGTCCTTGCATGATCTGGGAGCCACCCTCGACCTCGAGCGACTCGCCACGAGCGGTGCCGCCCCCCGCCCTACCGGCGGCCTGACCCCGCGGGAGGCGGAGATCCTCATGCTGGTCGCCGACGGAAGCACGAACCGGCAGGTGGCGGAGACTCTGGTGATCAGCGAGAAGACCGTGGCCCGCCATCTGGCGAACGTCTACCTGAAGGTCGGGGTGTCGACCCGAACCGCTGCTGTCGCCTGGGCGCGACGCGAGGGGCTGCGCTTGCCGGCCTGAGAGGCACTGCACGAAACCGTGCAGTCGCGGTTCGTATGGTGCACAGTTCGCCCGAAGCGCGCGCGCACCCGGGTTGCCTAGCCTCAGGGGCAGCAGGGACCCGCCCCGCCACGCACCGGAGGAGTCATCATGACCGCCAGCACCCACGCCAGCGTCCAGGGATCCACGGAGGGCTCGCCCGAGTCGGCACCGGCGCTCGACGTCGAGGCGGTGGAGTTGTTCGCCGGACAGATGCTCGACGTGATCTCACACGCCGCGACCGCATTAACCCTCAGCGTCGGCCACCGCACCGGGCTGTTCGACGCCATGGCCGGGCTGCCGCCGTCGACGTCGGAGGAGATCGCCCGCGCCGCCGGCCTGCACGAGCGGTACGTCCGAGAATGGCTGGGGGGCATGCTGGTCGGTGGTGTCGTGCAGCACGACCCGGCCGCGGGAACCTGGTTCCTCCCTCCGGAGCACCGCGCAGTGCTCACGCGACATGCGGGCAAGGACAACCTCGCCAAGCTGGCGCAGCTCGTCGGCCTGCTGGCCAGCGTCGAGCATCAGGTCGTCGCCTGCTTCCGCGAGGGTGGCGGCGTGCCGTACAGCGCCTACACCGAGTTCCACGCGCTGATGGCCGAGGACAGCCAGGACATGGCAGAGGCCCTGCTGATCGACCAGGTCGTCCCCCTGGTCGAGGGGCTCGCCGACCGGCTGCAGGCCGGGATCTCGGTCGCCGACATCGGCTGCGGCAGCGGCCACCACCTCAATCTGCTCGCCCGTACCTATCCGGCGAGCCGCTTCGTCGGGTACGACTTCTCCGCAGAAGCGATCACCCGTGCCCGGTCGCACGCCGAGTCCGGCCGTCTGACGAACGTCCGGTTCGAGCTGCGGGACGTCTCGGACCTGTCGGGGACGGAACCGTTCGACCTGGTGACCGCCTTCGACGCCATCCACGACCAGGCCCACCCGGCCACGGTGCTGAGCGGGATCGCCGACGCGCTCGCCCCGGACGGCACCTTCCTGATGGTCGACGTTCGGGCCTCCAGCCAGCCCCAGGAGAACGTGGGCGTTCCGGGCGCCGCGTTCCTGTACGGCGTCTCACTCCTGCACTGCATGACCGTGTCGCTGGCCCTGGACGGCGCCGGGCTCGGCGCTGTCTGGGGTCAGCAGACCGCGGTCCGCATGCTCCGCGAGGCCGGCTTCACCGACGTCACCGTGCACGACGTGGAAGGCGACTTCGTCAACAGCTACTACGTCGCGCGGCGCAGCTGAGCTCCCTCCTGCCGCCACGGTGGGTCAGACCCTCGGCCGGGAGGCAGCGTCGACCATCAGGTAGCTGGCCACGTCCACTGCGGCCAGGCATGCCCGGGGGGCACACCCATCATGTTGAGGTCGATCGCCCCCACCCTCGTGGATGCGTCGATCGGTCGCAACCTCCACCAGCTGTGGCCCCGGGGGTGGTGGGATTACTGGTAGGCCGCCCGCTGGGGCATCGCCTGCTCGGCCACCGGCGCGTTTGTCCCGATGATCATGGTTTGCACGAGCTGGTTGCGCCCTGCTGCGATTCCCCGACCCGTCGGTGAACTCGCCCAATGTCGAAGTCCGGCGGCGGTTCCTGCGCGAACATCCTGGCCACGTGCTGGACAGGCGGCCGCTGCCTGCCGATTGATCTCCTACCAGAGCGACAGCTCACGACACGCTAATTTGGGCATCTCACAGCAGAGGAGAGCCCCGTGGGCAAGGTGGTCATGTACAGCTCGGTGTCCGTGGACGGATTCGTCGCGGACGAGAACGACCAGCCCGGACCGCTGTTCGACTGGCTGTCCAGCGGTGACGTCCCGTTGGACGAGAACGGCGCGTTGACGGTGTCGCAGACCTCCTACGACTACACCCGCGCGTACTGGGACCAGATCGGGGCGACAATCGTCGGGCGCCACGTCTTCGACCTGACGGACGGCTGGGACGGGAAGCCTCCGGGTGGGATCGACCACGTGGTCGTCGTGACGCACCGACCGAAGCCCGAGGGCTGGGACCCCGAGGCGCCGTTTCACTTCGTCGACGGCGTCGAGGCAGCCGTGGCCAAGGCGCAGGAGCTTGCGGGTGACCGCCTGGTCGAGGTCGCCGCCGGCGACGTCGGTGGCCAGGTGCTCGCCGCGGGCCTGGTCGACGAGGTGCGCATGGACGTCGTACCCGTCGTGTTCGGGTCCGGCAAGCGCTACTTCGGGTCGGTCCACGCGCAACACCTGTTGGAGGATCCTGACGCGGTGATTCAGGGCAACCGGGTTCTTCACTTGCGCTATCGGGTGCGCCGTTGACCGATCTGAGCGGAGGCAGTCTCCTGGCTCGCTGACCGTCCGGGGTCTCAGTAGCTTGGGTCCGGGACCGGTGAGGGGCCGTGTCGAAGCCAGCATGACACCTGAGTCGGCCCGTGTCTGACCCCGACCGCCGGCCGCCCTCAACGTGGCCGACCAGACTGTCGACCTCGGCCGCGGTGCCCGCCTGCAAGGCTGAGCAGGCACTCCGAGGTCCCTGGCCCTGTGGTGGCGCGGCCGGCACTGATCCAGCCGAACCCATCGGCCGGACGCACAACCGAGACGTGCTCGTTGAGTTGCACAAGGAGCGGTTCAGGGACACCGCCTTCGGCTGGATCGACTGGCGTCGAGCGCGTCATGGTGACCGACTGAGTTCGCCGCCCATCCGTGCGTGATGTGTCCTCAGCTGGATCACCGAACGCGGCGGGTCTAGGCTGCCTGGCAGAACCGGCGACACCGGTCCGCTGATTCCATCTCAGGAGCGTGAGTCAGGGTGCCAGAAGCCCCCAAGCCCGGCAGCATCCTCCCGTGCGTCGTCACCCAGGTCCTGAGCTGGGGGTCGAAGGTCCGCTCGGGTGACTACTGGGGAACGGCGCGCGGCGCCGGTGCCGCCGTTGGCGATCACATCCGCGTTCGAGTCGACTCGGTCGAGGGCAACAGCTTCAAGGGCTTCCGGATGCCGTAGGTCGTCCGGAAGGCCCACTTCCCCAACCACCCGGGGTAGGCCTGCCTGCTCGCCCCGACTGCCGCGACAAACCTCGGTTACGTGCGACCGTCCTTGACTACAGTCAGCTCTGACTGACATCGCTGCTCCGCCGCAACCGCGACACAGAAGACGGTCCACCGCCGAACGTCGTCGGGTCGTGATGGTTACACGCCTAGCTGATAGGCCGAGAACTGTAGCTGGGAGGACTCTGGACGGGTCCGCTCAGTGGGGAGGCAGATCTTTGGCGTGTTGGGGGTTGCCCTGGATCCGGCGACGGCGGTCGTCACCGTTGATCCGGGGAAGGTGGTGAACCGGGTCTGGGTCAGCAACGGTGCCGGCTTGTTCGAGGAGCCGGTGTCGTTGCCGGTTGCCCGGTCGGGGATGGCGGCGCTGGAGAGGGTGCTCGCGGAGCATGCTGGCGAGCGTGTGAGCTGATGCCGCACGCCGGGCCCCGCTCTTGACTGCCGGCGCGAAAAGCTAGTCCCCGACGGAGAGATTGCTTCCGTGTGCGGGCGGGCCCGGCACTGGACGTGGCTGCAAGGGTGAAGGAGGCTCGCTGGTGTGCAGCCGAGAGCCCGGTGGAAGCGTCCAGATTGGCTGGCTGTCATCCCCGAGTCCCGGGGCTACCCCGGCGCCTGATGGACGCTAGCCTCCTGAGGACTCTGGACGGCCTCGGCATCATCTCCGCCGCGAACTTCTCCATGAGGTCGACCCACGCGATGTGTAGCTCATAGGCCCGCGCGATGCTGGTGATCTCCAGGTCCGCTGTCCTTGGGTTGTGCGACCACTCACGGAGCGCAATCGCATGGTCCCGACTAGCCATCATCATCGTCGAGCCGAGTTCGAGGTAGCCGACCGGCAGGCTGGGCAAGGCAGCGCTGAGCTCGTTCCGCAGTTCCAACACACTGTCGTGCACATTCGCGACCGCCCAGCTCCGCAGAGTCTTGTCGCCAACGACGGACTTGCGGCTGACCAACAAGCTGTACGCGGCCCGCGCGGCATGCTGCTGCTGTTGACGCCAGGTCCACGCCGCCGCCAGCGCCAGCAGAGCGGTCAGTGCGGACACGATCGCGACGATCAAGGCCGCCAAGGCCATGGAATCCCTCGCTCCCTCTGTCGAGGTCCTGACCGGGAAAGTATGCCGCCATCGCTAGCCGTTGTTGCGGCACCGAGTGGAGTTTGCGCGCCTGACATGCAATTGATGTTCGCCTTCAGATCGCCGACCCCTTTCCATGCATCGGGGCCCGGGCGGTTCGGCGCACCGGTTCAGCGCCGGGTCAGTGTGCCCGCGGAAGCGCCCTCCGTACAGGCGTGCGCGGCGGTACTGTCATCACACCTCAGCTTGGCCACCGCTGTGCGAATCGCTGACCTCCTCGTTGTGCAGGTCTCGTCCGGAGCCGTGAAGGACCACCGACCCGGTCGCGTTCAGACCTTCCTCCAGATGCTGACAGCCCTGATCGCCTTCAGGCTCCTCAGGCTCGTGGGCGAAGGTCCCGGCGCTGTTGCGGGCGCTTGGCGACGACCGATGTGAAGTGGTCCTGGACGGTGTGTGCAGAGAGATGGAGCCGGGCGGTTAGGGTGTGGCTGTCATCCCCCTCGGCGAGCCAGATGGCCATCTCTGTTTCGCGTCGCTCAGTCCATGGGTGCGGCAGAACAGGGCCCAGCGCTCTGGTTGCTCGCTGGATCCGACCGTCACGGCTAAGCCCTCGCCCAGCCCTGCCGCCTGGACGCTGATCCACCGACCGGGAGCCGTCGTGGTTCTCGCCCGTGGCCGGTGGGCGGTGCAGCGTGGCTCGGGTTGAGGTCGAGTCTCCGGGGGGTTGCCGGTCCTCAACGCCTGGGATTCGTCGGTTATGCACCGTTCGCTGCGGCCTTCAGAGCCCGGCGACCAATCTTCCGCGGAGGTATCCGGACTGGCTGAGCACACGGGCGTCTGCGATTTGCTCCATTGAGAACAGGTCAGTGCCTTTGGCACGGTGAGCCCGGGGCGTACAACGTCGCAGCCCGGCTCCTGGCGGTAGTGGCGGGCATGGATGCGGTGCGGACACCGGATCGTGCGAACCCGCATGTCCGGCAGGCGTGGTTTGCTACGCCAGCCGCATGATGACGAGCACCAGAATGATGATCAAGAGCACCCCGACAACGAGCCCAATGATGCCTCTGTTCATGATTTCCTCCCCGTGGCCTGTGCGGATATGGCTGCGGCCCGATGGAGGCCGCCGCCGGGTCGTAGTGAGAACGTAGCGTCTCCACGGGGACTCGGACGCGTTCCTGTGAAATTGCCTGGGGCGTCAACGGTTCGCCTCAGTAGTGTCCTGGTCGATTACTGGGCAGCCCTGTTGACGCAGTACCTGGGCTGGCGGTATGACGGGCGCAACCGTGGGTGGTCCCATTATTTCCGCGATATCGTCCTGCGCGCATGAATTGGGATGCGGCTGCAGCGGTGGCGCTTGGCGAGCCAGGCGTCGCGAACGGGGCGGGGTGGTGCGCTTGTGGCGCAGCACCCCCGCCCCGGCTCATCCGGTCAGCTGAGGATGCCCAGAATCCGGTTGAGGAGACCGGTCAGCCCGCTCAGGCCGCCGCTTCCGTCGAGCAGACCCGCGACCGCGCAGAGCAGGTTGCCCAACAGGTTCCCTGGTCCCTGTTCGGCTGTGATGTCGAGGACGACCTGGTCAAGGTGTACGACCAGCCCAAGCAGGTCGAGGTCCAGTGGGCCGAGGACCAGGTGGAGGATGTCGCAGGTTGCGCTGGTCGCATCGAGATTGACCGGCAGGGCAATGTCCTGGGAACCAGAGGTCGTGCCGACGGTGCCCGTGAAGGTACCCACGGCCAGCGTTTCGCCCCCACGCCTCACGACCCGGGTGATGTCGACCGTGCCGCTCACGGGTCCTGTGGCGCTGGTCCCCGTGACCGGCACTCTCAGTGGATCGGCGGGCGCGGCCTGGGCGGGCCCGGTAGCGGTGATCGTGAAGAACAACATGCTGGCGATGACGAGCAGGAGGGCAACGCCTTTCGCCATCGGCCGCGTCTGAAGGGCCGGTCGTGCAGTCGAACTCGACATTCGGGTCTCCTCAATTCTGGGACCGGATGCCCGGTCCTCGGGTGTGCCCGCTCTGGGCTTCTCATAGGTGACGACCCCTCGCCTCGGTCGCCATGACGCGGCCCGCCGTACGCGACGGCCGTGAGCTGCTGGATGATGCAGTCGTCGACGAGAGATCCTCCGCGGGCACGGCACGAAGCGAGGTGTCGCGGGTCGGCCCAGCACCTGGCTGCACGGCAACCTCGCAGATAGGGGTCGGTGGCAGCAAAGGACGCCTTGCGGCAGCCTCAGCAGGGCGGCTCCGCGTCATGCGCAGACACCAGGGGAGTCCTCTACGGTGAGCATCACCGTCTGCGAGCGACCGCAGTGCCCGACCGGCAGGGCCGGCGCAGCTCTCGGCGAAATCTGTTCAGTAGCAGTGAATCTGGCAGCCGCAATGCTTCGGTTGTCAGACGATCCAGCGATAGGGGGAGGTCAGCGGGCACGTGATCGCGCTTGCATAGCCTCCGAGGGGGAGCATGGTGTTTGCGCATGTGCGTCGCCTGATGCGACGGCTGGCAGGCTCGCTCGTGGCAGACGACCCGACCCCGGAATACAGTGCGCTCGACCGACTGGATGGCCGCCGCGGCAGGTCGAAGCCCGACACAGAGCCGGAAGGCCCTTCGGGACCTACCCGACAGATGGTGGGTCGGCTGGCGACGGGTCCGGGAGCGACTCGCCCTCCCTGCTGACAGGGCAATGTCAGGTCCGCATCCGATCCCCACCTCGCCTGAGGCAATTCAGTCCCGTGGTAGCGCTCGAAGTTCGACGAGCGGTTTCGAGAGAGTCCTGATCGGTGAGGTACTCCAGGCCCTCCTCAAGATCGAGGGCGGTGTGCACGGACCCGGTGCCCAGGCCGAGTTCGACCATGCTGAAGGCGATGGTGGGTTGGATTCCGACGATGGTGGTGACCGCGCCACGCAGCCGAGCCATCTCGGCGATGTCGCGGAGGGTGTGCGACCCGAAGGAGTCCAGGACGTCGAGGGCGGCAACATCAATGATCACACCGCGGGACCGGTGTTCGCCGATGCGCTCGATCAGATCCCGTTGGAACCTGACCAGTTGAGCGTCGTCCAAGGCGGTGTGGATCGAGGCGACCAGGAAGGGTCCCTGTCGCAGGATTGAGACCAGCGCCGGCCCGGTATCCACTAGTCCGCCAGCTCATCCTGCCGGGTTACCTGGTAGCCCAGCAGCCGTTCGGCCTCCTCCAGCCCGCCCTGCAGGTCGCCGATCGTGTTCATCTTGCTCAGATCAAGTCCGATCGAGACCAGGGTCTGAGCGATCTCGGGCGACAGGCCGGTGATGATCACGCTGGCACCCATCAGGCGGGATGCATCGACTGTGCGGACGAGGTGATTGGCCACGGCCTCATCGACTTGGGGGGCTCCGGTGATGTCGATCACCACCACCTTGGCGCGATGGGTCCGGATCCCCGACAGCAGCTGCTCGGTGAGCTGTCGAGCCCTGTCCGTGTCGAGGACGCCGATGATCGGCAAGATCAGCAGTCGTGGCCGTACCGGCAGCACCGGGGTGGACAGCTCTCGGATCGAGTCCTGCTGCTGTCGGATGACGCGCTCCCGCTCGTCGACGAAACTCACCGCGACCGTGTTGGCGATTCGGTTCGCGGCCGGTTCGTAGGCGTCCAACACCCGGTTCAGCAGTGAGAAGCTGCCCTGGTACTTCTCGAACAAGGATCGGGCCAAGACGTCGCGCAGCAGCAGGACGATTCCGACCACCTCGTGAGTTTCGACCCCGCGAGGGATGATGCGCTCCGAAAGATCACGTGCGTAGCGCTGCAATGCCTCCACACTGCCCGTCTCCAGCACCTCGACGTAGTTGTCGTACACCGACGTCGTCTCGGCCGCCATCTCCTGCGGGGTCATGGCCTGCAACAGGTGCGCATCGCGGATACGGATCTCCCACTCGTGTCGAAGCCGGGTTCGGTGCTCGCGGAGATGAGATACCAGTTGAGGCAGCAGCTGGTCCTCATCGTCCTGATCGCGTGCTTGGTCGCTACCGCCTGGTGGTTGGTCCATCGATGAGTTCTCGGTCATGGTCACCCTTCCCGTCGCCACTTGGTCATCGTCACAGTTGTTCCCCGGCCAACCTTGCTGGCCAGGTCAAACTCATCCATCAGCCGGCGCGCCCCGGGCAACCCCAACCCCAAGCCACGGTAGGTGCTGAATCCGGTTGACAGCGCCTGCTTGATATCCGCGATACCTGGCCCGGTGTCACGGGCCACGACCCGCAGCCCAGGACGGGGCTCGTCCACCAGCTCCACGAAGACCTCCCCGCGATCGGCAAATCGCACAATGTTGCGGCTGATCTCTGAAACGGCCGTTGCGATGACAGTCATCTCCGTCGCAGAAAACCCCATCCGACTCGCAAGCTCGCGGGCAGCCTTGCGAGCAATCACGATGTCAGCGTCGGAACCGATCTTGATCCGGATCTCGTTGTCTCGCTGCCGACCGCGCTCCAGCAGGGGGGTGCTCAGAGCAGCGCACAGCTCACACTCCAGCAGGTGGCGGGCCGCCCCAACCTCATCCTGGCGGCGACGGTCGGCACTGGAGAGGACAACAAGACCGGGCGGCACTGCTTCGACGGTGGCTCCCCGCCCTGCAAGGCCAGGAGATACTCGACCCGCAGACGGGCCCGCGTCCGGTTCATCTGAGCCGCCACAGCGCCGGCCGTCAAACCCAGATCCGCGGCCAATGACTTGGTGTCCCGCCCAACAAGCTCATGGGCCAGCAACGGAGCCCGCTCCCGCTCAGTCAACCTGCCCAGCGCCACCGAAACGGCTTCGGCGTCGACATCTCTCAGCAGCTGCTCATCAGGTGCCTCGGCCGGGGCCACCTCTAGCAACCGGTGTTGGTTCCGCCGCTGGCGGTCCCGCTCAATCCACATTGACCGCACAAGGTTCTGGGCCGTCACGATCGCGTACGGCTCCAACATCGACGGCGCCACCCGGTTCGCCTTCGCCAAGACCCTCACCAGCGTCTCCTGGACAAGGTCCTCGGCCGTGGTCGCATTCGGCACCCGAGCCCAAATGATCCTCCGCACGAGCGGAATAAGCGCCTCGACGCCGGGATCCACCGGGGTTTCGCGCTGAGCACCGGGCTCACCAGGTGCGTCCACCCCCCCCGGCGGCACCCATGACCGCACCATACGCCGCCCGCGTCGACCCTCAGCGCTGTTCAGTGGACTCCACCTCCTGGGCGCCGGCAAGTCGAAGCCCGACGTGACGCGCGTGAACTCATGGTTGGCCCCACAGTGGCTTGCGCGGGAAGCCAGCCCACACCCACCTGACCCGGAGCCCCGCCCCGGCCTCTGGCCGCGTGGCCGACGGGTCTGTCCGCTCTGCCGGTGTTGAATGCGACGAGGACAGGGCAGCATCACGAACGATGGGGCTGACCGGCCCGCTCGTCGCGTACCTGTTGGGTGTCAGGCCGCCGCCTGAGCCCATTCCAACTAATCGTCCATCCGTGAAGACGCCGGTCGTCGTCGGTGATGATGTGGGCCGCTCATCGAGAGCTGGCCGAACTGCGATTGAGCTCTCCTGAGCCCAACGCGTTCGTGACCAGTGGCGTGCGCCCCGTCAAATGGGCCTGAGACGCTCAGCCTCTGGGCCTGGTTCGGTCTCGGTCGGGCCCGCCTGAACGATTACAGAAACCTCACACGGCGCAGGGCCAGGTGGGGGTGTCCTGTCGCAGGTGATGCTTGACAGTCCGTGTCAGCTGCTGCTTACCACCTGGCCGTGATCGGCCGATCCTGACGGCGGTGTCGTGGACGCCGGGAACCGCGGGAGGCCGGGGAATGGCTCTGGTTGCGTTGTCGGTGGTCGAGCACGACTGGAGCTGGTCGGGCGGTTCTCGCGGGCGCTCATGCCCTGGCGAACGGCGCTGCGGATGCGATCCGGTCGGCTCGATCGGCTTCAGCGGAACCGCCGAGCGGGAGGCTCACGCGGTCACGGTCTGCGAGCGGCTCCCGCTGGTGCCGCCGGCGCTAGAGTGCGGATCATGACGTCCGTCCTCAACCCCTACGTGACTTTCGCCGGCAACGCGCGGGAGGCCATGGACTTCTACCGCTCGGTCTTCGGGGGCACGCTGACGATCAGCACCTACGGCGAGTACGGCTCGCCGGATGCCCCCGAGGCCGACCAGGTTATGCACGGCCAGCTCGAGACCGACCTCGGGTTCACGCTGATGGGTGCCGACTCGCCACCAGGCACTGAGCCCCCTCGTGGGAGCGCGATCACCATCAGTCTCAGTGGGGACGACGGCGAAGAGCTGCGTGACTACTGGGAGCAGCTCTCCGAAGGCGGCAGTGTCAGCGTGCCGCTGGAGAAGCAGATGTGGGGTGACTATTTCGGCCAGTGCGAGGACCGCTTCGGTGTCGGGTGGATGATCAACATCGCCGGCGCCCCGGCGTCCACCCCGGGCGGATCCACGTAGCGGGAACCCAATCCACGCGCCGGAGTCGCGGCCGCCGTCTACTTCGTCGTGTCCGGCCAACAGGAAGGGGCTAGGGACCCAGCGCTCGCAGTAGTCCTCGCCCTCGTCCATCCCTGGTCGCAGGACGTCGAGTAACGACTAAGCACGCCGTGTGAGGTGCCGGCCTCTCAGGACGTGCGAACTCAGCGACGGTGGGGCGGTTGGTTCCAGGGAGGAGGAACCCGGGCCCTGGGTCGCGGACGATCCCCTCAGGCCAAGTCCAGATGCCATACATCAGGCGGCGGAGAACCGTCGCGCATCACCTGACGGACCAGAGCCGCGACGATCGCTGTCGTGCCGTGATACGCGGCAGTCCTCCGCCAGCTGGTGCGCGCCACCGGGCGGGCTCAGTCACTCCGACGGTGAGGCCGGTCTCCTCCGCGGTTCCGCGCCGTGCGGAGCAGCTGCGGGGTCGCGGTCGGCTCCCGCAAGGTCCGGGTCATCCCCAACGCCACCCACACCGGCTGCACCATCCGGTTCCTGTTCATCGACCCGTCGGCGGCCTGGCCGGCCATCAGCAGGTGCACGGTCACCAGGACGTCGGGGCGCTGCCAGCCGACCGCCGCAGGGTCGGCGCGCGTACGCGAGGGCCAGTGGGCCGACCATTCGGCGGGCCAACCATAGGCTTCATCAGCCGCGGCCAGGCTTTGGGATGATGCCCAGCCGTCCGGGCGGGGTGTTGTGCACGTGCCGATCGCGGACGTGCCGCACGGCCAGCAGCACCTGGCCATCTTCGTCGCGATCACGTCGGGCGCAGTAGTCCGTGTCGGTCTCGGCCAGCAGGTCGTCGAGTGCGACGGCCCAGTTGAGGAAGTTGACGGCGGTGATCGTCATCGCGTCCTCGTCCTGCCCGACGGTCATGGCGAGCGCGTGGTGCCGGGTGTAGGCGTCACGGAGCCCGAGGACGGCGAGACGGACGGCGGCGGGGTCGAACGGTTCGACGGCCTCAGCCTCGCAACGTGGGGCTGGTGAGCCGCTCCGACACGCCGGGCTCGGGCTGCACTGAGGGTGGCATGACCCCTCGCTGCTGCTCTGTGGTCGGCTGGGTCAGCCAGGCGGACCGTCTACGGACCGCCAACTAACTAACAGAGCGTAGGAGAGGGCCCCGAAGGAGCGCAAAGGGCGGGAGAGCGAGAGCGTTGGCTGACGGTCATTCGCCTAATCGGAGCCATGTTTTACGCTCCGAGACGAAAGCGCCCCCAGCAGGATTCGAACCTGCGACACGAGGTTTAGGAAACCTCTGCTCTATCCCCTGAGCTATGAGGGCCGGTGCCCCAGGCTAGCGGCCGGTACGACCGCCGGCCGGGCACCGGACCTACCGCGAACGGTCCGCGGCTCAGTGCTCGCGGTCGGCGTGGGCCGCTTGCAGCTTGGCGACCTCGGCGTGCACGGCCTCCATGTCGAGGCCCTTGACCGCCTCGACGACCTCCTTGAGGGCCGGGCCGGGGAGGGCACCGGCCTGGTTGAACACCAGCACACCCTCGCGGAAGGCCATCAGGGTCGGGATGCCCTCGATCCCCAGCTGGCCGGAGAGCTGCTGGTTTGCGTCGGTGTCGAGCTTGGCGAAGACGATGTCGCCGTACTCCTCCGACGCCTTGTCATAGATCGGCGCGAAACGCTTGCACGGCCCACACCAGTCGGCCCAGAAGTCGACCAGCACGATGTCGTTGCCGGTGATCGTCTCCTCAAAGCTGTCGGCGTTGATCTCGAGCGTTGCCATGGGGGAATCTCCTCGGTGGGACTGGTACAAAGTCGGGGAGCCACCGACTTGAGGTGGGCGACTCACCCTGCTCAACGAGGCTGGTGGGGTCGATATTCCGGTCTTCGGCCGAGCCCCGGGTCTACTTGATGGCGACCAGGCGCCGCATCGGGATGGCCACTTCGACGGGCCCACGGCGGGCCAGCCGGTCCTCCAGCAGTTCGACGGCCGCCTCCACCCGGGACCGACGGGTCTGCGGCAGGTACAGGGCGGACATCACCAGCTCCGCATCGGCCCGGGAGGCGATCGTGAAGTGGTACCGCTCCCGACCGTCCTCCACCCGGCTCAGACCGTGGGCCGCCAGCGCCTTCGGAAACCCGATCAGCTCGACCGGACCGGGGAACTGCGGTTTGGTCCGCAGCCGCCCGCTGATCCGGGACAGCACTCGGACGTCCTTCGGGGCCAGCGGTCGGATCGCCGGGGCGATGGCGGCCAGTACCCCGCCGGGACGCAGCACCCGGGTCACCTCGCGGAGGACGGCGTCGAGCGGCTGCACGACGACCAGACCGATGGAGCTGGTGACCGCGTCCACCGACCCGTCGGCGAACGGCAACCGCAGCGCGTCGCCCCGCACCCAGGGGCCGGGCCCGCGCTGTCGGGCGAGCTGCAGCTCCTCGGCGGACAGGTCTAGACCCACGACCATCCGGTCCACCCGCGCCAGCTCGCGCGACATCGGGCCGGAGCCACAGGCCAGGTCCAGCACGACGCGGGAGGTCACCGAGACGGCCCGGGCCAGCCACCGGTACGGGGAGTGGTCGCCGGCGAACGACCGGGACAGCACCGCCTCGACCACCCCGGGCCGCTCGCGGTGGAACGCTGAGAGGTAGTCCCGCCAGTCGAACGGCTCGTCACTCACCGCGGCTCACCGGGACCCACCGCTCACCGGGCCGCTGCGGCTCAGGACCGCGTGACGAACAGGTGGGTGGCCGCTTCCCGGTCGATCTCGCAGGCGGGTGACCCGTCGGCGCTCAGCCGGACCCCGAGGCCACCGGCCTCGGCGAGCACGCTGACCCCGGGCTGGACGCCGGCCTCGCGCAGCGTGCCCATCATCTGCACGTCCTTCTGGATCTCCTCGCTGATCCGCTGGATGACCACCCGGATCCGGTCGTCACCGCCCGAGGCCACGACCTGGTCGAGCTGCTCGTTGCCGTCGCGGAACATCGCCGGCGGGTTGACGACCCCCAGCTCCTGCAGGCCGGGGATCGGGTTGCCGTACGGGCTCTCGGTGGGCGCGTGCAGCAGGTCGACCAGCTTGCGCTCCACGTCCTCAGAGATCACGTGCTCCCAGCGGCACGCCTCGTCGTGCACCTTCTCCCAGTCCAGCCCAATCACGTCGATCAGCAGCCGCTCGGCCAACCGGTGCTTGCGCATCACCCGGGTGGCCCGGGCCCGGCCCTCGTCGGTCAGCTCGAGGTGCCGGTCGCCCTGTACGTGCACGAGGTTGTCGCGCTCCATCCGCGCCACCGTCTGGGACACCGTCGGACCGCTCTGGTGCAGCCGCTCGGCGATCCGGGCCCGGAGCGGGACGATGCCCTCCTCCTCGAGCTCATAGATCGTGCGCAGGTACATCTCGGTGGTGTCGATCAGGTCGCTCAACGGTTCACGTCTCCTCGTCGTGGCCTGGGCTCGCCCGGAACGGGTGTCAGCGGAGGCCCCGTGCAAGATTAGTTCATGGCTCCCGCTGACGTCCCGGCCATCTGGTGGCTCCGCCGCGACCTCCGGATGGCCGACAACCCCGCGCTGCGGAGGGCCGTCGACGAGGGCGGGGGCGTGCTTCCGCTGTTCGTCCTCGATCCCGCGTTGATGCGGCGCGCCGGCACCGCTCGCCGGGCCTGGCTGCTCGCGGCCCTGCACGCCCTGGACGCCGACCTGCGCGACGCCGGCGGACCCGGCCTGAGCGTGCTCGAGGGCCGCCCCGTGGACGTCGTGCCCGGGGTGGCGCGCTCGGTCGCGGCCCGGCACGTGCACGTCGCGGCCGACTTCGGCCCGTACGGGCAGCGCCGCGACACCGCCGTCGGAGCGGCGCTGGTCGAGCAGGGCGTCGAGCTGGTGCCGACCGGCTCGCCGTACGCGGTCGCCCCGGGCACCCTGCTGAACGGCAGCGGCACACCCTTCCAGGTGTTCAGTCCCTTCCACCGGGCCTGGCTGCGGCACGGGGTGCACGACCCGGCGCCTCCGGTCGACGCCTCCGCGGTGACCTGGGAGGCCGCCGAGCAGCGCACCCCGCCGCCCCCCGCCGACGGCGACCTCGTCGAGCTGGCCGGCGAGCGGCCCGCCCGCGACGCGTGGCAGAGCTGGCTGCGTCGCCAGCACCAGGGGGTGGACGCCTACGACCGCCTGCACGACGTGCCCGGCGCCGACGCCACCACCCACCTGTCGATCGCCCTGCGCTGGGGTCACCTGCATCCGAGGACGATCCTGGCGGACCTGGCCGGGCGGCGCTCCGCCGGCGCCGCGGCCCTGTCCCGGCAGATCGCCTGGCGGGACTTCTTCGCCGACGCGCTCCACCACCGCCCGCAGGCGGTGAGCCGGCCGATCCGGGAGGAGTTCTCGCGGCTGCGGACGGATGACCCCGACCAGGACCCGCAGGCCGCGGAGCAGCTGCGGGCCTGGCAGCAGGGCCGGACGGGCTTCCCGCTGGTGGACGCCGGGATGCGCCAGCTGCTGGCCGAGGGATGGATGCACAACCGGGTCCGGATGGTCGTCGCCTCGTTCCTGGTCAAGGACCTGCACATCGGCTGGTGGCACGGCGCCGACTGGTTCATGGCGCACCTGCGTGACGGCGACATCGCCCAGAACCAGATGAACTGGCAGTGGGTGGCCGGCTGCGGCCTCGACGCCGCACCGTACTTCCGGATCTTCAACCCGACCACGCAGGCCGAGAAGTTCGACGGCGACGGCCGCTACATCCGCCGCTACATCCCGGAGCTGGCCAGCGTCCCGGACGCCCACGTCCACCAGCCGTGGTCCGCACCCGCCGGCCGGCCCGACGGCTACCCCGCCCCGATCGTCGACCACGCCGAGGAGCGCCAGGAGGCGCTGGCGCGGTACGCCGAAATGCGCGGCTGAGGACATCGCCCGCCGGGCCGTCAGGCCGCGAGCAGCCGGAGCAGCCGGGCGACCTCCCGGGCCATCGCGTCGCGAGCCGGTCCGAGGTACTTGCGGGAGTCGACCAGGTCGGGGTCGCCGTCGAGGGTGGCGCGCACGGTCGCGGTGAACACGGTGTTCAGGTGCGTCGCGATGTTGATCTTCGTCATCCCGGCGCGAACGGCGCGGACCAGCTCCTCGTCGGGCACCCCGGAGGAACCGTGCAGGACCAGCGGCACCGCGACGGAGGCCCGCAGCCGGCCGACCAGTTCGAGGTCCAGGCCCACGGTCCGCTCCGTCATGGCGTGTGAGGTCCCGACCGCGACGGCGAGCGCGTCGATGCCGGTGGCCTGGACGAACGCCGAGGCCTCGGCCGGGTCGGTCCGGGCGTGCGGGGCGTGCACGCCGTCCTTGCCGCCCACCTCACCCAGCTCGGCCTCCAGGTGCACTCCGTGGTCGTGAGCGTAGCCGGCGACCTCCGCGGTCCGGGCCACGTTCTGCTCGTACGGCAACGCGGACCCGTCGTACATCACCGAGCCGCATCCGAGCTCGACCGCTCGGTGGATCAGCTCGACGTCGCTGGCGTGGTCGAGGTGGACCACAGCCTGGATGTCGGCAGCCCGGGCCAACGTGAGCGTGGCGGTCAGGATCGGCGCCAACGCCCCGTGGTAGCGGACGGCGTTCTGGGAGATCTGCAGGACGACCGGGCGGCCGACCGCCTCGGCCCCGCTGATCAGCGCCTCTGCGTGCTCCAGGCTGAACACGTTGAAGGCCCCCAGGGCCGTGCCCAGGGCCGCTGCCGGGCGGAGCACCGACCCCATCTCGACCAGCATCAGACCACCCACTCCCCGCGGTGCATGACCCGCTGCAGCCGACCACCGTCGTCCAGCAGGCACAGGTCCGCCCAGGTGCCGCCTTCGATCCGCCCCACTTCGGTCAGGCCGTGCCGGGCCGCTGGAGTGGTGGCGGCCATCGCCGCCACCTCGGGCACCGCCAGCCCGTACGCGACCAGCCGCTCGACCGCGGCGGCCATGGTCAGCGTCGACCCGGCGATGGAGCCCAGACCCCCGTCGGGCTCGACCAGCCGGGCCCGGCCGTCGCGGACGGCGACGTCCAGGGCCCCGATGCTGTAGTTCCCGTCCGGCATCCCGGCCGCCGCCATCGCGTCGGTGACCAGCACCACCCGGCCAGGCCCGGCGGCGGCCACCGCCAGCGCGATCACGTCGGGATGCAGGTGGAAGCCGTCGCCGATCAGCTCGACCCCCACCCGCGGGTCGGTGAGCAGCAGGGGGATCGGCCCGGGGCGGCGATGGTGGACCGGGTTCATGGCGTTGAACAGGTGGGTGGCAAGGGTGGCGCCGGCGTCGAGCGCGGCCCGGGTGATCGTCTCGTCCCCGTCGGTGTGACCGACGGCGGCCACCACGCCGGACGCCGACAGGTGCTCGATCGCGGCCAGCGCCCCGTCCAGCTCGGGCGCGAGAGTGACCATGGCGATGGTGCCGGCCCCGGCGGCCAGCAGCCGGTCGAGATCGGCGCGGGTGGGCGGTCGGAGCAGCTCGGGGTCGTGCGCGCCGCGCTTCGCCGCGGCCAGAAACGGCCCTTCCAGGTGCAGCCCGGCCAGGGCACCGTCCTGCACCAGGGGACGGAGCGCTTCGATCTGCACCGTCAGGGTCGCCAGATCGGCGGTGACCAGGCTGGCGTAGGTGGTGGTCGTCCCGTTCCGGCGGTGGAAGGCGCGAGCGCGCAGGGCTTCCTCCGTGTCGGTGGTGGCGTAGTCGGCCCCGCCGCCCCCGTGGCAGTGGGTGTCGACGAACCCGGGCACGACCCATCCGGCCAGGCCGTCCGGGCCCTCCGGGCCGGACGCCGCCCGGACCTGCGCGATCCGGCCGCCGGACACCACCAGCTCGACGTCGGTCAGCACCCCCGACGGGGTGACCACCCGACGGCCGCGTACCACCCGGTCGGTCACCGATGCGTCCCGGCGACGGCGTCCCAGCCGGCCAGTCCGGCCCCGATCAGACCAGCATCGGGCCCCAGGGAGCCGACCACGAGGCGGGGCATCCGGTGGAAGGACAACCGGTCGGCCAGCGCGCGCTCGAGGCCGGGCAGGAACAGCGCAGCGGAGCCGGCAAGCCCGCCGCCGAGCACCACCAGCTCCGGACCGGCGATCGCCACGTACGCAGCCAGCGCCTCGGCCAAGCCGGCGGCGGCCACGGCGAGGGCCTGCTGCGCCGCCTGGTCCCCGGCTTTGGCGCGTTCGGCGATCCGGTCGGCCGCAACGTGCAGGCCGGTGAGCCGAGCGTAGGACCGGGCCACCCCGGCTGCCGACGCCACCGTCTCCAGACATCCGAACAGCCCACACGCGCACCGGTGCTCCGCGGCCGCGGAGACGCGCAGGTGGCCGATCTCGCCGGCGTAGCCGTCGGCCTCGACCAGCCGGCCGTCGATGATCACCGCGCCGGCGATCCCCGTGCCGAGGGCGACGAACAGCAGGTTGGCGGTCCCGGCGCCGGCCCCCAGCCGCCATTCGGCGAGACCGCCGGCGCGAACGTCGTGACCCACAGCGCCCGGCAGATCCAGCGCGCCCGACAGCAGCTGCCCGAGCGGGACGTCGACCCAGCCCAGGTTGGGGGCGGCCCGTATCGTCCGCGTGGTCGAGTCGATGACACCGGGGACGACCACGCCGTAGCCGGCGCACGATCCGGCGGCCCGGGTGACCCGCTCGGCGACCGCGGCGGCCAGCCAGTCCGGGTCCAGCCGTCCCTGGTCGAGCCGGGTGGGGACCCGTTCGACCGCCGACAGCGTGCCCGCCGCGTCCGCCAGGGCGATCTTGGTCAAGGTGCCGCCCAGGTCGACGGCCACCACCCGGTGCGCCGACTCGTCCGTCCTGACCCGCGGGACCACCAGGTCAGCCTGCCAGCACGACCGAGCGGGACAGATGACGGGGCTGATCCGGGTCGAGCCCCTGCGCCACGGCGCGGGCCACGGCCACCCGCTGCGCGCTGACCAGCTGCACCATCGGGTCCCGGCCGTCGGCCACGAACCGCGCCCCGGTGGCGGACACCTCCGCGGCCAGTCCGGTCGGTGGCGTGCCGAACATCCAGACGGCCCGGCCCGGCTCGGCGACGGAGATCGGCCCGTGCCGGTAGTCCATCGCCGGGTACGACTCCGCCCAGCTGGAGGAGGTCTCCCGGAACTTGAGTGCGGCCTCGTGAGCGAGGCCGATGGTCCACCCCCGGCCGAGGAACGTCGTCTGCTCGGCCCCGGCCAGCTCCGCGTCGACCGGGTCATCGACCGCGGCCCGGGCGGCGTAGACCAGGGGGGCGAGATCCTCCCCGAACGCTGCCCGAGCCAGAGCCAGCGTGCTGGTGGCGAACCGGGTCTGCACCACCGACCGCTCGTCGGCGAACGACAGGTCGATCACCTGGTCGGACGCGGCGGCCGCCGGCGTGTCCTGGGTGCCGAGGACGACGGTCGTCGGGGTCCGGCCCGCCCGCTCCCGCAGCACGTCGACGACCTCGGTGGTCGTGCCGGAGCGGGTCAGCGCCACCACCCGGTCGTAGGGCCGGTCCGGCAGCTCGGTGGCGGTGAACGCGTCGGACTCCCCCAGCCCGCGGCTCTCCCGCCAGGCCGCGAGCACCTGGCCGACGAACCAGGAGGTCCCGCAGCCTACGTATGCGACGCGTTCGCCGGCGGCCCCGAGCAGCGGCGCGATCTCGGGGGCGAGCCCGGCGGCCCGCTGCCAGCAGTCCGGCTGGCTGGCGATCTCGGTCTGCACGAAGTAGTTCACCGCTGCGCTCCGTTCTGTGGGCCTGCAACCGTGGCAGCGGCACCGATGTCCCAGTTTCGCCTCGCGCGTACCATCTCACACGCATGCTTGTTTGCTTCCCAAACAAGCATAAGTGAACATATCATGCCGTCATGAGTCGAGCGGAGCGCCTGGCTGCCCTGCTCGAGATGCTGGTGGCCGACGGCCGGATCGAAGTCGAGGAGGCCGGCGCGCACTTCGGCGTCTCCGCCGCCACGGTGCGGCGGGACCTGGACTATCTGGCCGACCAGCAGCTGCTCTCGCGGACCCACGGTGGCGCAGTGCCGAACACCACCAGCTACGACCTGCCGCTGCGGTACAAGACGTCCAGCCGCGGGGAGGCGAAGTCGCGGATCGCCCAGCGCGCGGTGGCCATGCTGTGGCCGGGGTGCACGCTATCCCTGAACGGCGGCACCACCACCGTGGAGGTGGCCCGGACCATCCCCAGCGTCCCCGCGCTGCACAACGGCGTCACGGTGGTCACCAACGCCATCAACATCGCGACCGAGCTGACCGTCCGGCCGTTCATCAAGATCGTCGTCTGCGGTGGGGTGGCCCGGCCGCAGAGCTACGAGCTGGTGGGCTCGATCGCCAGCGAGACCCTCAGCCAGCTGACCCCGGACATCTGCTTCCTCGGCACCACCGGGCTCGACCCGGTCGCCGGGGTCACGACCATCGACGAGGCCGAGGCCGCGGTCAACCGGGTCATGGTGAAGCAGGCCAAGCGGACGGTGGTGGTGGCCGACTCCTCAAAGTTGGGCACCGTCGGCTTCTCCCGGATCTGCCACGTCGCCGAGGTGTCGGCGATCATCACCGACGACGGCGCGGAGGAGAAGATGATCAAGCGGCTGGCGGCCACCGGGGTCGAGGTGATCATCGCCTGAGTGGCGGTGGCGGTGGCCGCGGCGCCGGTGACGGACCGGATCTGCTGGGAGAAAACCGTTGACCGACCGGGAGAGCGCGCATAGTTTTGT
Source organism: uncultured Actinomycetota bacterium (assembly GCA_963832435.1). Taxonomy (GTDB): domain Bacteria; phylum Actinomycetota; class Actinomycetes; order Propionibacteriales; family Propionibacteriaceae; genus Microlunatus. Next base: position 14,550 of record CAWHTY010000007.1, on the reverse strand, counting down.
GCCACACGGGAAGGAGGTGGTCCAAGGATATGAATGACATGTGGACTTGTGAGGTGGCGGCCAGCTAGCCGTTCTGACTGGTGAATTCTCCTGGTCGCGCAGCGGCCGGCTAATCCACAGCCAACACCCGAACCCGCGAACGCCGGACTTGTCCTCCCGGCCGTGGCTCCCGGCAGATCCGGGCCTGTCACGTCACGTTCGCGGGTTCGTCCCATGTCCGGAGCCGGTACCGGTCCGTACCCTGGGACCCGTGGACCCCGACCGCACCGCCCGCGTCGTCGAGGTGCCCCCGGAGCGGATCAGCGGGTGGGTCGAACGTTTCCGAGCCCGGCACGGGCCGGGCCGGGTCGTCGTCGGGCCGGGTGGGACCCGGGTCCTGCTCACCGCCGCGGACGGCTCGCACGCGGACTTCGAGGTCCCCCACCCCCCACTGCCGGCCGGTGAGGCCATTCCCGCGCTGGTCGCGCACGCGACCTCCGCGCGGCGGGTCGGGGTGCTGCTGGTCCGACGCGGCGGGTACGCCGTCGGGGTGTTCCAGGGCACCGAGCTGGTGGCCTCCAAGGTCGGGTCGGGCTACGTCCAGGGGCGGACGAAGGCGGGCGGCTGGTCCCAGCAGCGGTTCGCCCGGCGGCGGGCCAACCAGTCCCGGGCGGTCTACACCAGCGCCACGGAGGCCGCCGTCGCGATCCTGGTCCCCGAGCGCACTGCCCTCGAGGCTGTAGTCACCGGGGGTGACCGGGCCGGCGTCGCCGCCGTCTTGGAGGATCCCCGGCTGAGCCCGCTGCAGCGGCTGGTCGCACCCCGCCTGCTGCCGGTACCCGACCCCCGGCTCCGGGTGCTGCGCGCCACGCCTGAGCAGTTCCGCGCCGTCCGGGTCACCGTGTCACAGCCCGAGGACGCGGAGGCCGCCACGGGCCGGGTCGCAGCGGACGACCCGTGAGCGGATCTCGGACTGCCCGATGGGTCACGGGCGGGGCACGTCACACCGCTCCGGTCGACGTCACACCCCCTGCGGCGGATGTGAAGTGGACCGAAGGGGTGTGGGGTGCGGCGTGGCCCAGCAGGCGGCTGCTCTTTCCGGCCGATGAGTTCCGGGGCGGGCGGTGGTCACAGCCTGCAGCACCGCTGACGCGCTCGTTCCCGAAGGAGACGCATGGGAAAGCTCATCTACTCGATGATCACCTCGCTTGACGGCTACGCGGAGGCGGCGGAGGGCGACCTCGGCGCCGGGGCCGAGGACCCGGAGGTGCATACCTTCATCGGCGACCTCTTCCGCCCCGTCAGAACGTTCCTGTACGGCCGACGGATGTACGAGACGATGGTGTTCTGGGAGACCGCGCACACCGAGCCCGACGTGCCGCCGCACATCCTGCAGTACGCCCGGGACTGGCAGGCCGCGGAGAAGATCGTGTACTCCACGACGCTGGAGGAGGTCTCCAGCGCCAGGACCAGGATCGAGCCGACCTTCGACCCGGACGCGGTGCGCAGGCTCAAGGCCGAGGCCGATCACGACCTCTCCGTCGACGGCCCGAACCTTGCGGCTCAGGCGATCGCGGCCGGGCTGGTGGACGAGTACCAGCTGTTCATCACCACGAGCGTGGTCGGCGGCGGCAAGCGGTTCTTCCCCGACGGCGTGCGGCTCGATCTCGAGCTGGTCGAGGAGCGTGCGTTCCCCACCGGACTGATCTACGCGCGCTACCGGACCCGCTGATCCCTGCCGGTGGGGGGGCCGGCCGACCTAACGCCGGCGCCCGGTCACCCCGGCGTACCGTCGGCCAGGATCCGCGCGATCGTCCGCCGGCCCATCTCGCTCATCGTCGGGTTGCTGTCGACGTAGTACCAGGCCACCCCCATCGCCTGCTCGAAGGCCCAGGCCTTGCCGCGTTCCCATTCGAGGTCATCGCAGCCGAGGTCTGCGCGCAGCGCCTCCCGCGGCTCCGCCTCCAGCAGGTGCCAGGCGCCGACCAGGTCCAGCGCCGGGTCGGCGGGACCCAGCCCACCGACGTCGAGCACTCCGGCGAGCCGGCCGCCCGCCACCAGCACGTTGCCCGGAATGAGGTCACCGTGGGTCATCACATCGGGTGCGGTGCGCGGCAGCTCCCGAAGCGCCGACCAGGTCCGCCGCAGCCTCGGCACGTCGAACAGCTGCCGGCTGCGCTCGAGACAGGTGTGCACCCAGGCGTCGTGGGTGCGCAGGTCTCCGCCCCGACCGGACTGGGCGAATGGGCGACCAAGCGTCGAGATGGAGCGCACGGCCCGGATAAAGGTGGCCAGATCGTGGCTGAAGGCCACCGAGTGCCCCGGGTCGGCCTGGGTGGCGGTCGTGCCGGGAAGCCAGGTCTGCACCGCCCACGGCAGCGGGAACCCGCCCCCGGGCTCGCCGATGGCCACGGGCTCGGGGGTGGCGAAGGGCGTGCGACCGTGCAGCTCCCGCGCTGCGGCAGCCTCGGACTCCAGCCACCGCCGGGTCGCCTCCGGTTCGGCGGGCTGGAGCGGGAACCGGGCCGCCAGGTGCTCCCCAATGCGGAACAGGGCGTTGACCGTCCCCTCGGAGGCGACCTCGACCACGGGCAGCCCCGCCCAGTCGGGGAACTGGTCGGCCACCAGCCCACGAACCGTGTGGAGCGCGACGCTCAGCTGCCCGGGATGCATGGCCACCGCGAGATCGTACGGGCGGCTCCCGGCCGGGGTCGACGAGCGCTCAGGCCGCGGCCCGTGGCGCGAGCACCGTTTCAAGGAGCCAGCGAGGATCCTTCCGGGCCTCCGCCGGGCTGCGGCGCTCGTCGTACCGGAGCTGATGCCAGGCTCGAACGTCCAGCACGGTGGCCAGCATCCCGACCGTCTGTGCACGCTCGAGCCCGGTCGAGCCCGGCCAGCCGCGGGCCGAGCGCGGTCGCCACCCAGGTTCGGATGCCGTGCGCCAGCGCCGGCGTGCGCATGGTGCTCACCGACATCGCCCACCCGGACCGCCGCTCGCGCCTGCTCCACCCGCGGGCCGAGAACGCTCCGTGACCCGCACAGGGACAGGTTCTCCTTCGAGCCGAAGTGGTTGACCATCCTCTGCTGGGCCACGCCGGCCCCGCGGGGGACGTCGGCGAGCGTCACCTCGTCGTACCAGCGGTCGTCGAACGCAGGTTCGGCGGCGTCCAGGATCTCCTCCCGGGTCCGCCGCAACGCCTCCGCCCGGCCCCGAGCGGGCACCTGTCCCGCTCGTCCCCGGCTTGCTCGAGCTGCGCCGGCGGGGACCCCAGATCCACGTCCGGACTCGGGCGCAGGCCCGGCCCCAGCTCGCGGCCGCCGGGATCGACGCCGCCACGGTCGATCCGCGGATCACCGCCGTCTCGGTGACCGACGACCGTGCCGGCACCGACCAGGAGCAGCTGATCAGCGGCGTGTCCGACGTGATGGGCGGCGCCCCTACGACGGCGCCGACCTGGACGCGGCCATCACGGCCCACCGACCGGACCTGTTCATCGCCGACGCCAACGCCTACGGCGCCCAGACCGGGGCGAAGCGAGCGGGCTGCCGTGGGTGCTGGCCATGCCGTCCCTGCTGCCGCTGGGCGAGCCGGGCATCCCGCCGCACAGCCTCGGACTGCGGCCGGCTCGCGGCCCGCCCGTGGTGGCGGTCCGTTCGGACCAACCCGGCCGAGGCGTTCGCCGGTGCGGTCGGCCGAGTCCTCCAGCGGGCCACGGCCGACACCGGGCGGCGCCCTCAGGGAGCCAGCCGGACGACCTGCCACCCGGCGTCGGCGGCCCGGTAGGCCAGCCGGTCGTGCATCCGGCTCGGCTGGCCCTGCCAGAACTCGACCAGCTCGGGACGGACCCGGAACCCACCCCAGTACGGGGGGCAGGGCACCTCGCCGCCGGCGAAGCGCTCCTCGGCAGCGGCGTAGGAGGCGGCCAGCTCCTGCCGCGAGGCCACCGGGCTGGACTGGGCCGAGGCCCACGCGCCGAGCTGCGACCCCCGCGGCCGGGTGGCGAAGTACGCCTCCGACTCCGCCCGCGGCACCCGGGCGACCGGCCCCTCCACCCGTACCTGGCGCTGCAGCGGGTACCAGCCGAAGTGCAGGGACGCGTACGGGTTGGCGGCCAGCTCCTGGCCCTTGCGCGAGTCGTAGTTGGTGAAGAAGACGAAACCGCCGGCGTTGACCTCCTTCAGCAGCACGGTGCGGACGCTTGGGCGGTTGGCGGCCGCGGTGGCCACCACCATGGCCGTTGGCTCGACGAGGTCGCCGCGGTCCCGGGCGGCGAAGGCGTCGGCCAGCCAGGCGTCGAACAGGGCGTACGGATCGGCGGGCACGGCCGACTCCAGCAGCTCTGCCCCGCGGTAGTCGGTGCGTTCGTCGGCCAGGTCGGGCATGCCGCAGTCTCTCAACCCATCCGGCCCTCACGGGCGGCGGCTCCGCTGGAACAATGCGGCGACGTGACCGACCTCCAGATCCCCACCGCCCTGCGGCCGCGCGACGGGCGGTTCGGATCCGGCCCGGCCAAGATCAGGCCGGAGTCAGTCGCGGCCCTGGCTCGGAGCGGCTCCCGGCTGCTGGGCACCTCCCACCGGCAGGCACCGGTGCGCGCCCTGGTGGCGTCGGTCCGGGCCGGCCTGGCGGAGCTGTTCGACCTCCCGGACGGCTATGAGGTGGTCCTCGGGAACGGTGGGTCGAGCCTGTTCTGGGACCTGGCGGTCTGCTCCCTGATCGAGCGGCGCTCCGCCCACGGGGTCTTCGGGGAGTTCTCCGGCAAGTTCGCCGCGGCCGCGGCGGCCGCGCCGCACCTGGCCGAGCCGCTCGTGGTCCGGGCCGACCCGGGCTCGGTCGCGGTGCCGGTCGCGGAGCCGGGGGTGGACGTGTACGCCTGGGCGCACAACGAGACCTCGACCGGTGCCCTGGCGCCGGTGACCCGAGTGGCCGGGGCCGACGAGGGGGCACTGGTCGTGATCGACGGCACCTCCGCGGCCGGGGGGGTGCCGGTCGACGTGGGGCAGACCGACGCCTACTACTTCGCCCCACAGAAGAGTCTGGGGTCCGAGGGTGGCCTGTGGCTGGCGCTGCTGTCCCCGGCGGCCGTCGACCGGGCGGAACGGATCGCGGCCACCGACCGGTGGATCCCCGACTCGCTGAGCCTGACCGTTGCGCTGGCCAACTCCCGGCTCGACCAGACGCTGAACACCCCGGCCATCGCCACCTTGTTCCTGCTGCACCACCAGCTGGAGTGGCTGACCGCCAGCGGCGGGCTGGCCTTCGCCGCGTCCCGGTCCGCCGAGTCCGCACGGCGGATCTACGGCTGGGCCGAGGCCTCCCCGTTCGCCGTCCCGTTCGTTCCTGACCCGCGGCTGCGGTCCCCGGTGGTGGCGACCATCGACCTGGTCGGAGCGGACGCGGCCGCGGTGGCCGCCACCCTGCGTGCCAACGGGATCGTCGACACCGAGCCGTACCGCAAGCTCGGTCGCAACCAGCTGCGGGTCGCCCTGTTCCCGACCATCGAGCCCGACGACGTCAGCCGGCTCTGCGCCTGCATCGACTGGGTGGTGGAACGCCTCGGCTGAGGACCCGGACGTCCCTGATCGGCGCACCGGGTGGGGCGGGAGTCGGCTCAGCGGCGGCGGACCAGCGCGACCGTCACCCCGGCCGCCAGGGCGAGGGCGCCGGCCAGCCCGATGGCCATCCACGTGCCCTGACGTCCGACGCCGGCGGCCGGCTGCTCGTCGGACCCGTCCACACCGGGGTCGTCCTCCTCCCCCGGGGTGGGCGTGGGGGTGGCCGAGGGCGTCTTGGCCGGCGGGGTGGCACTGGCGGTGGGCACGTCGGACGTGGTCGTCGGCACAGCCATCTCGTACACCTCGGAACGACGACCCTCGCTGCCCACCAGCAGCGCGTCACCGGCCAGGTCCACGCTGATCGACTCGCCCTGCGGCTGGGTGGGCGTGGCGGCCTGGGCCAGGGTCTTCCACGACCCGACATCAAGGACGAACACCGCCACGTAGGTCCGCAGGGCGATCCGGTCACCGCCGGGCAGGAACGTGCCGTCGGTGACGTAGGCGGGCGCGTCGCCGACCCGGGTCAGCTCATTGGTGCCGGTCGCGGTCGGGGTGCGTGGCGCGCGGTAGATGCCCCCCTGCGAGCCCTTGGTGACGACGTAGATCCGTCCCGTGGGGCTGACCAGGAGCGCCTCCGCGTCGTGCGGACCGTCCTCGTAGCTGAAGTCGTAGGCCCGGTATCCCCGGGCACCGGTGACCGGGCTCGGGTCGTCGAAGTAGTAGACGGTGACCGTCGGCCGCCGCTCGCGGTTGTCGCCGATGTCGCCCACGTAGAGCCGGTTGCCCTCCAGCGCCAGCGCCTCGACATCCTGTGGTTGCGCTGCGAAGGTCAGCGTGCCCTGCACCCGACCGGAGGTGCTGAGGGCGTACACCACCCCGTCGTCGCCGGAGTCGTTGACGGTCCAGTACCGCTGAGCGCTCACGTCCCGGGCCAGACCCGAGGACTCCTTGATCCGGGAGTCCCGGATGGTGAAGGCCCGCTTGGCCGCGGCCTCGGCGGCCGGCGCCGCGCAGCACAGCAGCAGCGCCACCAGCAGGGAGAGCAGGCGGGCGGGCCGACCGGCCCTGCTCACCACGTCGCCGCCATCGGTTGCTCCCTGCCGAGATCGTCTCGCCGCGACACTACGCGATGCGCCGCACTCACATGTCATTCACAGACCCGAACCGCCGAGCCCCGTTTACAATTCAACGATGGAGATCATGGGGTTGCCGTTGCATCCGTTGGTCGTGCACGCGGTCGTGATCCTGGTGCCGCTGTCAGCCCTCGGCGGGCTCGCGATCTCGATCTTCGGCTGGGCCCGCAGGCGCTACGGCTCGCTGGTGGTGGTCGGCTCGTTCGCCGCCGCCGTGTCGACCTTCGTCGCCCAGAAGGCCGGCGAGGCGCTGTACGCGAGCCTGCCCCAGCATTCCGCGGCCGTGGAACGGCACGCCAGCATCGGCGGCGGGCTGCTGCTGTGGGCCATCCTGCTGTTCGCCGGCTGCCTGGCGGTCTTCCTGGCCCAGGTGATGATCGACCGCGACCAGCCCCGGGGCCGGCTCGCCGTGATCATCGGCGGCGCGGTCACCGTGGTGAGCGCGGTGGTCAGCGTGGTCCAGGTCATCAGGATCGGCCACGCCGGCTCGACCGCCGTCTGGGGCTGAGGGCAGCGACAAGGGGGTCCATGATCGCGCCGTGATCACGGAGCGGCCCGCCCATGATCAGCTGGCGGCGTTCCACACGGCGGCCAGCACGACGATCACCACCAGCCCGACCAGCACCCCGGACACGATCAGCCGACGCGCCCGGGGGTTCACCAGGTCAGAATAGGCTGCCGCGGCCCACGCCGCGCACTACCGTGGGGCCATGGGTGAGCTACGGCTGTACGCCGTCGGCATCGACGAGGTGCGCAGCATCTACGGCGCCGATCCCGCCCACCATGACCAGCTCCGCGACGCCGCGCGCCGGGCCTTCACCCCACCGGCACCGCCGGCCCGCGGCGGCCTGATCGGCCGGCTGGGCCCGATCTTCCGCCGGCCACCCGCCACGCCGGTGATCTCCCCCACCCAGCCCGAGCCGCAGGACGTGGAGGCGCTGTTGGCCGGTGCCTACGTCCCCCCGGACCGGATGGGCGCGACCTGGCGGGTGCTGGAGGCTCTGGTCCAGTCCCGCTGCTGGGGATCCACCCGGATGGAGCTCACCGCCCAGGCCGTCGACGACCTCGACTTCGCCCTGGCCCGGGGCGGGGTCTCGGCGGCGGTCGGCATCCGGCACCTGCTGACCTCGAACACCGACGTCAACCTCATCCCGGTCCAGGGGCTGACCGTCGGCTGGCACCCACACGACAAGGCGCTGGCCATGGCCGATGCCTACCGCTCCGCGATGCCGCAGATCAAGACCGAGGAGCAGCGCCGGCTCGTCGGCGGACTGGTCACCTGGCTCGATGGCTTCACGCCCTGGGCCCGGGTCGCGGTCCAGCTCGACCGACCGGTGCCCGACCTCGTCGGCTTCTGGGCCAACTGAGCCGGAAGGTTCCGCGTGCGACGGGATCAGGCCGGTTCCACGCCCAGCCGACACGCGGCCTGGGGGCAGGCCGGCGGGCCGTCTCCGCAGCTCTGGCCCAGACCTGGATGACCGGTCTGACAGATGCGGGGTTTGGCGGCGCGACGGCTGCTGTGCGCCCTGCCCGTGCCGGTCTGCTATCGGTACTTCCAGCGCCGGTTCATCCCCGGCGTGATGTCGGGCGCTCGCCAGCGCTGCGCTCGCCGGTCATCCGCTGAGTCTGGTGACCGAGACCCTCGATCTCGATCCGGACCACGTCGCCGGGGACCAGGTACGGAAACCGGCCCGAGAGCGCCACGCCCTCCGGTGTCCCGGTCAGCACCACGTCGCCCGGCTCGAGGGCCAGGTAGTGCGAGAGGTGCCGGATGATCGTCGGCACGTCGAAGATCAGGTCTGCGGTCGTCGAGTCCTGCCGCGGCTCGTCGTTCACCCAGCTCCGGAGACGCAGCGCCGTGTGGTCGACCTCGTCGGGGGTCACCAGCCACGGCCCGAGCGGGGTGTACCCGGGGAGGCACTTCCCCTTGCTCCACTGCCCTCCGGACTCCTCCAGCTGGAAGGCCCGCTCCGACAGGTCGTTGGCCACCGTGAAGCCCGCCACGAAGCTGAGCGGGTCGTCGTGCTCGCCGAGCTCGTAGGCGCGGCGACCGACCACGAAGGCGAGCTCGACCTCCCAGTCGGTCTTCCGGCTGTGCGGCGGGATCCGCACCGGGTCGTCCGGGCCGCCCAGGGTGTTCGGCGTCTTCAGGAACATCACCGGGGAGGTCGGCGGCTCGCTGCCCGACTCGGCCGCGTGCGCCGCGTAGTTCATCCCGATCGCGATCACCGCGCCGACCCCGGAGACCGGCGGGTCGAACTCCGGATCCGACAGCTCCACCTCGGCGAGCGCTCCAGCCGAGACCCACCCGGAGACCTCGGCGAGCTGGCTCACCGAGGCGGGGGTCAGGTCGTACAGCCGGTCGCTCAGGTCGTACGCGGTCTCCCCCACGACAACGATGGGCTGGATCCCGGTCTCGGTTCTCAGCCGGGCGAACTTCATCGCTCTCCTCGTGGTCCGCAGTCGCGTCGGGCGGCGGGCAGGGTCGGTGTGTGGCCTCACCCTACCGCGAGCGGACATCCGACCATCCGCCCGCGAGGCCCGGAGCGGAGACCAACACCGCGAGCCTTGACGGCTTAGACATCGGATGTCTAGGGTCAAAGCTGACCCAGGAGAGGATCGCCGTGTGACTCGGATCGCCGCCGCCGACACCGTCGACGTGCGCTTCCCGACATCGGCGGAGCTGGACGGCTCGGACGCCATGAACCCCGACCCCGACTATTCCGTGGCCTACCTCTCGCTGTCCACCGATGCCGGCGACGGGGTGCTGGGGGCCGGGTTCGTGTTCACCACCGGGCGGGGCAACAGCATCGCGGCCGAGGCCGTCCAGACCGTGGCCGACCAGCTGGTCGGCGCGTCCGTCGAGGAGCTGTTGGCCGACCTGGGGGCGACCTACCGCCGCTTCGTCTACGACCCGCAGCTGCGGTGGCTCGGGCCGGAGAAGGGCGTCGTGCACATGGCCATCGGTGCCGTAGTCAACGCGCTGTGGGACCTGAAGGCGAAGCGGGCCGGGCTGCCGCTATGGCAGCTGGTGTGCGCGATGACACCGGCCGAGATCGTCGACCTGGTCGACTTCCGCTACCTGACCGACGCCCTCACCCGGGCGGAGGCACTGGCCATCCTCACCGCGGCCGCGCCGGGCCGGGCGGAGCGGACCGAGCGGCTGCTCGCCACCGGCTACCCGGCCTACGCCACCACGCCGGGCTGGCTCGGTTACGACGACGAGAAGATGGTCCGGCTGGCGCGGCAGGCGGTGGCGGAGGGCTTCACCCTGATCAAGCTGAAGGTCGGCGGGGACATCGGCGACGACATCCGACGCCTCCGGCTGGCCCGCCAGGCCGTCGGTCCGGACATCAAGATCGCCGTCGACGCGAACCAGCGCTGGGATGTGCCGGAGGCGATCGCCTGGGTGCGCGAGCTGCAGCCCTTCGACCTGGCCTGGGTCGAGGAGCCGACCAGCCCCGACGACCTGCTCGGGCACCGCACCATCCGCCGGGCGATCGACCCGACGCCGGTCGCCACCGGCGAGCACACCGCCAACCGCGTCATGTTCAAGCAGCTGCTGCAGCTGGGCGCCATCGACGTGATGCAGATCGATGCGGCCCGGGTCGCCGGGGTCAACGAGAATCTCGCCAACCTGCTGCTCGCCGCCAAGTTCGGCGTCCGGGTCTGCCCGCACGCCGGCGGGGTGGGCCTGTGCGAGGCCGTCCAGCACCTGTCCATGATCGACTACGTGGCGGTCAGCGGAACCAGCCAGAACCGCTACCTGGAGTACGTCGACCACCTGCACGAACAGTTCGTCGACCCCGTACAGATCGTCGACGGCCACTACCGCGCACCCAGCGCACCCGGCGCGGGCACCCAGATGACCGCCGCCGCGCTGCGCGACTTCCGCCACCGCGGTCGTTGACCCGCTGACCCCGCCGAGCAGGAGAGCCCGCTGTGACCACCACGCCGAAGGCGGACCTCGCCGTCCCCGTCGTCGAGGTGGTCCTGTGCTGACCCCGCCCCCAGAGCCCCGCAGGCTGCGCATCCCGGAGGATCTCGGACTGCTCGGGCACGGGACCGCCGGTCTCGGCAACCTGTTCCGCACCATCACCGACGAGGACGCCCGGGCTACGGTGGAGGCCGCCTGGCAGGGCGGGATCCGGTACTTCGACACCGCGCCGCACTACGGCCTCGGGCTGTCGGAGCGACGACTGGGTGAGGCACTCCGCCGTCACCCCCGGGACACCTATCTGTTGTCCACCAAGGTGGGCCGGCTGCTGCGGCCCACCCCGGACCGTGCCCGGGACCTCGACGACCAGGGGTTCGTGGTGCCCGCCGCGTACGAGCGGGTGTGGGACCCCAGCCCTCACGGGGTCCGCCGCTCCCTGGCCGGGAGCCTGGACCGGCTCGGCACCGAGCGGATCGACATCGCCTACCTGCACGACCCGGACGAGTACGACCTGGTGGACGGGGTCGAGGTGGGCATGCGGGCGCTGGCCGAGGCGCGGGAGGAGGGTCTGGTCCGCGCCATCGGGATCGGCTCCAAGTCGGTGGCCGCCCTGGAGGCCGCCGTCCGCACCGGTCGGTGTGACCTGATCATGGTCGCCGGGCGGATCACCCTGCTCGACGACAGCGGTACCCGGTTGCTCGCGCTGTGCCGGGAGCGGGCCGTCGGCATCGTCAACGTCGGGGTCTTCAACTCCGGCGCCCTGGCCGCCGACCGGCCGGGCCCCGACCTGACGTACGAGTACGCACCGATCACCGCCGAGCGGCTGGCGGACCTCGAACGGGTGCACGCGGTGTGTGCGCGGTTCGGTGTCCGGGTCCCCGACGCGGCCGTGCAGTACGCCGCGCGATGGCCCGAGGTGGTCAACGTGACGGTCGGCGCCAGCAGCCCGGAACAGATCCGGCGTTGCCTGGTCGGAATGGCGGAACGGATCAACCCCGCCCTGTGGACCGCCCTGGCCCAGGCCCCGTCCCCCGACCGGCCCGCCGATGCCTGACCGCCCGGCCACTCTGATCGACACTCATCTGCACCTGTGGCAGCTGGACCGGGGCTGGTACGGCTGGAACACCCCGGAGCTGGGCGCGGTCCACCGCGACTCCGAGCTGGCCGCGGTGACCGCGGCGATGGCCACCGCCGGGGTGGCAGCCGCGGTGGTGGTCCAGGCGGCGGACCGGCGGGCGGAGACGGACTGGCTGCTGGACCTGGCCCGGGGCGAGCCCCGGATCCGCGGCGTGGTCGGCTACCTGCCGTTGGCCGACCCGCACGCGGTCGAGAAGTTGATCACCGCCTATGCCGACCAGCCGCTGGTCGGGGTCCGCCAGCTGTGGCACGACCACGACGACCCCGCCGAGCTCGCCGACCCGGAGCTCATCGCCAGCATCCGGCTGCTCGGGGATGCCGGGCTCGCGCTCGACGTACCGGACGCGTTCCCCCGGCTGTGGCCGGCGCTGGCCGTCGCGGTGGAGCGCGCGCCCGGCACCCGCATCGTGGTCGACCACTGTGGCAAGCCGCCGTTCGGGGACCCTGCCGCTTGGCGGGTCTGGGAGCGAGGCTTCACCGACCTCGCCGGCCGCGACAACGTGGTGATCAAGCTGTCCGGGCTGTTCGGCGGTCGGGGCGCGACCGGCCCGGCCCGCCCCGACGAGCTGGCCCGGGTGGTCGAGCTCACCCGGTCCGCGGCCGGGGCCGAGCGGTCCATGATCGGCTCCGACTGGCCGATGACCCGGGGGAGCTCGGCTACGCCGAGGGCCTCCAGTGGCTGAACCGGCTGCTCGCCTCCTGGACCCCGGCGGAGCGCGACCGGGTCGCCGCCGGCACCGCCGTCACGGTGTACGGCCGTGTGCCGTAGCCCGCGGGCCCGGCCCGTCGACCGGGACCGCCGCCGCGAGGGCGCGCCGCACCCAGTCCTCGACCCCCGCCACGTGCGCCGCCAGCCGGGCCGAGACCAGCGCCGGGTCCCCCAGCGCGAGCCCGGCCACGATCGCGGCGTGCTCACCGAGGGTTTGCTCGACGGCACCGTCCTGGGTGATCCCGCGCCACACCCGGACTCGGCTGGTCCGGCCGGCCACCACGTCCAGCAGGTCGGCCAGGAACTCGTTGCCGCTGATCATCGCGACCCGGCGGTGGAACGCCAGGTCGTGGGTGACGAGCTCCTCCACGTCGGAGTGCGGCCCCACCTGGGTCAGCATCTGCTGGAGCTCCTCGACCTGCGCGCTCGTGATCCGGGCGGCGGCCCGGGACCCGGCGGCCGCCTCCAGCACCCGCCGTACCTCCAGCAGATCCACGATCGTCTCGTCCTGCTGCAGCTCCAGCACGAACGACATCGCGTCCATCGCCGAGCTGGGCCGCAGGTTCGTCACGTACGTCCCGTCGCCCCGGCGGACGGCGAGGACGTTGATCATCTCCAGCGCCTTGACCGCCTCGCGGAGCGAGTTCCGGGACAGCCCCAGCGACTCGCTGAGCTCCTTCTCGGGCGGCAGCCGGTCACCGGGGCGCAGACCGCCGGAGCGGATCAGGTCCCGGATCCGGGCGATCGCTTCGTCGGTGACCGTCACGGGAGGATCCTAGTGCCGGGCCGGCCCCGACCCCGGCCCGCGAATCCGCCCCACCCGACCCCAACCCCCACCTGGAGGAGTCATGATCGCCATGGCCGACAGCACCCTGCGCGTGATCGTCACCGGCGGCTCCTCGGGCATCGGCCTGGCTGTCTGCCACTGGTTCGTCGCCCGCGGAGCCCGCGTCGTCTCCCTCGACCTGGCGGCGCCGCCGGAGGAGGACCTGCCCTGGATCGCGACCGACGTCGCCGACGACGCGCAGGTCCGGGCCGGCGTCGCTCAAGCCGTCACCGACCTGGGCGGGCTGGACGTCGTCGTCAACAACGCCGGCATCGGGGCGCAGGGCACGGTCGAGGACAACCCCGACGAGGAGTGGCACCGGGTGCTGGACGTCAACGTCCTCGGCCTGGTCCGGGTCTCCCGGGCGGCCCTGCCGGCGCTGCGGGAGTCCCCCCACGCCAGCATCGTCAACACCTGCTCGATCGTGGCCACCGCCGGGCTGCCGCAGCGCGCGCTGTACAGCGCCACCAAGGGCGCGGTGCTGGCGCTGACCCGCTCGATGGCCGCCGACCACCTGCACGAGGGGATCCGGGTGAACTGCGTCAACCCCGGCACGGCCGACACCCCGTGGGTCGCCCGGCTGCTGGACAGCGCGCCGGACCCGGAGGCGGAACGCCGGGCGCTGGCCGCCCGCCAGCCCAGCGGTCGGTTGGTCGAGGCCGACGAGGTCGCGGCCGCCATCTGGTATCTGGCCAGTCCGGCCGCCTCCGCCACCACCGGGGTGGACCTGGCGGTCGACGGCGGCATGCAGGGGCTCCGGCTGCGACCCCGTACCTGAGGGAGGGCGGATGACCACCTACGCCCTGCACTCGGTGCTGCGTCCGGGCCGCGAGGCCGACTACGACCGTGTGCATGCGGAGGTGCCGGCGGAGCTGCTGGCCGCGCTGCAGGAGGCCGGCATCACCGAGTGGCGGATCTGGCGTAGCGGCTCCCACCTCTTTCACCTGGTCGACAGCGACGACCTCGCCGCCGCGCTGCGGCGGCTCGACGAGGACCCCCGCAACCACCGGTGGCAGGCCTTCATCTCCGACTACGTCGACCACTTCGAGGAGCCCGGCCGGTCCGACCTCCGCACGAGCCTGCCCCAGGTCTGGACGTTGGGCGGCCAGCGAGAGACCTGACGACGTGGGGGCCCTCGGGTCGGGATGCGCGGTCGGGGGGTGGGCTGTCGACCCCACGATGGGTGCCCCGGGTCCGGGCCGTCCGGACGGCGAGCACGACGGAGCGGACCCCACTGCGGCGCCGGCCTCTCAGCTCGGCTTGATCACCAGAA
>CAWHTY010000006.1:0-23865 GCA_963832435.1 uncultured Actinomycetota bacterium | reverse complement strand
GGCGCCCCCGGGAGGAATCGAACCAGCGACCGGCAGATTAGAAGGCTGCTGCTCTATCCGCTGAGCTACGAGGGCCGCTGACCTTCCAGGCTCGACCGGCATTTTATGTCGAGGACGCCGCCCACGCGAGGGCTCGCGGACCACGGTCCGATCGGCTGTTCCCGCCCGGTCGGGGCCTCGCTAGGGTCAGCACTGTGACGAAGCAGCTCCTGACCCCCGGCGGGCTGGCGATCAGCTATCGCGAGTGGGGTCGCCCCGACCGCCCGGTCGCCCTCCTCTTGCACGGTCTCGGGCTCCGACAGCAGCAGCTGGGACCTGGTTGGCCCCGGCCTCGGCGAGCGCTTCCGCGTGCATCGCACCGGACGCCCGCGGTCACGGCGACACCGACTGGGCCACCGACTACTCCTTCGAGGCCCACCGCAACGACGTGCTGGCGGTGATGGAGGCGCTGGGCGTCATCGCCGCGGTGGTCGTGGCGCACTCGATGGCCGGGATGGCGGCCTACCTGCTGGCCGCGACCCGACCCGACGCCGTCCGGGCCCTGGTGCTGGAGGACCCGCCGCCACCGGAGGCGGCCGACCCGCCGCGGCCGATCCCGGGCGGCCCCGAGCCGGGTGACGCGATGGACTGGCGCGCCGTGGCGCAGCTGCACGCGTGGCGCAACGACCCCGGTCCGCAGTGGTGGGACTACGCCGACCAGATCCGCTGCCGCACCCTGGTGCTGGGCGGGCAGCGCAGCCACTGCCGCAGGCGACGTTGGAGCGGCTCGGCCACAAGATCCCGCGCGGCAGCTTCCGGTCGATGCCGACCGGGCACGGCGTGCACGGTGAACGTCCGGGGGAGTTCCTGGCCGTCGTGCTGCCCTTCCTGACCAGCTCCATCCGCTGACCCTTCGACCCCGCCCCCTCCGACCCGCCCCCGCCGGCCGGCGGCCCGGTCCGCGCCCCGGGGGGCTGCCCCCGACCTGGGTAGCCTGGGCGCCATGACGGTCAGTTCCCCGGGCCCGGTGGGGGCGAGGCAGCTGCGCCGGCGGCGGGCGAGGTCCGGCCTGCCGGTCGACCCCGACCCGAATGAGCCGTTGCCCAAGCGCCTGCTGAAGAGCCCGATGACCTGGCTGACGGCCGTCCTGCTGCTGGGTTACGCCGTCCTGCTGGTCCTGCTGTACCGCCAGGTGGTGCCGGACCAGGAGACGCCCAGCGGAACCCTGCCCGGCATCGGCACCGAGGCCATCCCGGTGGCCCTGAAGTACGCCGCGATCACCGCCATCCCCCTCTCGCTGGTGTTCCTGTGGGCCGACCGGTTCCGGCCGCAGCGGTTCTGGGTGTGGCTGATGACCTTCGGCTGGGGAGCCTGCGTGGCCACCTTCGTCTCGGCCCAGGTCAACACCTGGGCGGCGGGTCACCTCAGCATCGTCGGCGACGGCGACCCCGCCACCGGCCCGCGGGCCGCGATCTACGTGGCACCGTTCGTCGAGGAGGCGGCCAAGGCCACCGTGCTGTTCTGGCTGGCGATCCTGATGCGCTACCGGTGGGTCAGCCGGCTGAGCGGGATCGTGCTCGCGGGCCTGTCCGGGGCCGCCTTCGCGTTCGTCGAGAACATCCTCTACTACGGGCGGGTGTACCGGTACGCGGCGCGGACCTTCGGCGAGGTGCCGCCGCTGGAGGCGCTGCAGCAGCTGTTCATGCTGCGCGGGGTGATGACGTTCTTCGGGCACCCGCTGTTCACGGCGATGACCGGGATCGGGCTGGCGGTGGCGCTGCGCTCCAAGAGCAAGGTGGTCCGGATCGTGGCGCCGCTGGCCGGCTACTGCGCGGCCGCGTTCCTGCACATGGCCTTCAACGCCACCGCCTCCCTGGTCGAGGGCCGCAACCTGCTGTTCATGTACCTCTTCGTCGCGCTCCCGCTGGTCGTCGGGCTGATCGTCTTCGTCATCCGGCAGCTCCTCCGGGAAGGACGGCTGATCCGGGAGCGGCTGGTCGACTACGTACGGGTGGGATGGCTGCCCGAGGGGGACCCGGCGGCGCTGGCCCGGCTGCGGACCCGGCTGCGCGCCCTGTGGCACGCGGTGTTCCTCGGGCCGGAGACGTTCCTCGACACTCTCGCCTGCAGCGGGCGGTGACCGAGCTGGCCTACCTGCGCGACGCGATGGTGCGCGGGCTGGTCGACGACGCGGGGCTCGCCCGGGAGAAGGTCCTGCTGCAGCGCGTCCGGGAGCTGCGCCCGCGGGCCATCACCCAGCCGGAGGGCCGGGCGGCCTACCCCGCGCTGCCCCGGCGGCGCCGGGCCGCGGTCGCGGACTACCCGCAGCCGAGCTTTCCCGGGCCGGCCGGGCTGGCGGCTACTACCCGGCCCCGCCCCCGGGTGGGCCCGCGTCGGCCAGCGCCCCCTTGGGGCAGACTGCTACCCAGTACTCCGAGGTCGACCCCGACTGGAAGCCCCCGAGTGCGTGACTGAGGCCGGCTGACCTGGGAGGACCGATGGCGAGCAGGCGCGAGTCGACGCTCGAGCCGGCCCTGGTCCAGCTCCGGGACGCCGTCCGAGCCGCCGCGCTGCCGCTGGACCTGCCGGGGGCCGCGGAGGCCCGGGCCGGAGCCCGGGAGGTCAGCCGGCAGCTCGACGACTACATCCTGCCGCGGCTGGCCACCATCGACGCCCCCCTGCTGGCCGTGGTCGGCGGCTCGACCGGGGCGGGCAAGTCCACCCTGGTCAACTCGCTGCTGCGTCGGGTGGTCTCCGCGCCGGGGGTGATCCGGCCGACCACCCGGTCGCCCGTGCTGGTGCACCACCCCGACGACGCGCGCTGGTTCACCGACCAGCGGATCCTCCCGGGCCTGGCCCGGGTGTCCGGGGCGGCCCACGACACCCGGTCGCTGCGGCTGTCCCCCGACGACTCCATCCCGCCGCGGCCTGGCGCTGCTGGACGCACCCGACATCGACTCGGTGGTGGCCGAGAACCGCGAGCTCGCCGCCCAGCTGCTGTCGGCCGCGGACCTCTGGCTGTTCGTCACCTCCGCCGCCCGGTACGCCGACGCCGTGCCGTGGGACTTCCTGCGGTCCGCGGCCGAGCGCAGCGCCGCGGTGGCCGTCGTGCTGGACCGGGTGCCGCCCCGGGCCATGCAGGAGGTGCCGTCCCACCTGGGTCGGATGATGAGCGACCGCGGACTGGCGTCGGCGCCGTTGTTCGCGGTGCCCGAGACGACCACCGACGCCGACGGGCTGCTGCCGGACGCCGCCGTCCGGCCGATCCGCGGCTGGCTGGCCGCCCTGACCGCCGACCAGGCCAGCCGGGCCGCGGTGGTGCACCAGACCCTGGACGGAGCTATCCAGTCGCTGGAGCGCCGCAGCCCCACCCTCGCCGACGCCGTGGACGACCAGCAGGAGGTCGTGGCCCAGCTCCGCGCCGAGGTCGACCACTCCTACGCCGAGGCCGTGCGGACCGTACAGGTGCAGACGGCCGACGGCACCCTGCTGCGGGGCGAGGTGCTGGCCCGGTGGCACGAGTTCGTCGGGACCGGCGAGTTCTTCCGGGCCCTGGAGCAGAAGGTCGGGTGGCTGCGGGACCGGCTGGTGGCGGCGTTCCGGGGCGAGCCGGCGGGCGCCAGCAACCTGAAGGTGGCCGTCGAGTCCGGGCTGGAGACCCTGCTCCGGGTGGAGGCGGACAACGCCGCCGAACGCGCCGAGGCCTCCTGGCGGGCCCATCCCGCCGGCCGGCAGATCCTGGCGGCCGGGTCCGATGACGACCTGACCCGCTCCTCGACCGAGCTGGCGGCCCGGGCGGCGAAGGCGGTCCGCGACTGGCAGGGCGCCGTACTCGACCTGGTCTCCGACGTCGGGATGGCCAAGCGGTCCAAGGCCCGGTTCCTGGCCCTGGGTGTGAACGGCGTCGGGGTCGCGCTGATGATCGTGGTCTTCGCCCACACCGGCGGACTGATCGGTGCCGAGATCGGGGTGGCCGGCGGCACGGCGGTGCTGGCCCAGCGGGTGCTGGAGGCGGTGTTCGGCGACCAGGCCGTCCGGCGGCTGGCGCAGACGGCCAAGGACGACCTCGACGGGCGGGTGCGAGGCGCTGTTCGCCACGGAGCTGCTCCGCTACCACGCCGTCCTGGACGGGCTGGGGGTCGAGGCGGCCCAGGCCGAGCAGATCCGGGCGGCGGGCGTGGCGGTCGCCGCCGCCCGGGCCGAGACCGCCGGGACCGGTCCCGGCGGTGACCTGGCCCTGCCGGCCGCCGACGAGCCGCGCGCGATCGAGGCGCCTCCGGTCCGCCGGGTGGGCCTGCAGCTGACGGACCGGGCCGGAGCGATCCCGGGCGGGGGCCAGGGGTCGAGGAGGACGTCGTCGACGCCGAGCTGGTGGAGCCGCCGTCGGGACGCTCGGAGGACCTGCGCTGATGGCGCGCACCCCCGACCCCAACCGGCTGCAGCAGCGGGTGGAGGCCCTGGAGGCGGCGGCCGACCTGTCCCAGGGCCGGGTCGACGACGGGCTGGTGACCGAGGCCCGGCGGGTGGTGAACCAGGTCGACCGGCGGCTGGCGACCTCCGGCGGGGCCACCGTGGTGGCGCTGGCCGGCGCCACCGGCTCCGGCAAGTCCAGTCTGTTCAACGCGGTCAGCGGCACCGCCCTGGCCACCACCGGCGTACGGCGTCCGACGACCAGCCAGGCGCTGGCCGCGACCTGGGGCGCGGAGTCGTACGACGCGCTGCTGGGCTGGCTGCAGATCCCCCGGCGGCACGCGGTGGCCCAGCCGGGCCTGGACGGGCTGGTGCTGCTCGACCTGCCCGACCACGACTCGACCGAGCTGGCCCATCGGCTGGAGGTCGACCGGTTGGTGCAGCTGGTGGACGTCCTGGTCTGGGTGGTCGACCCGCAGAAGTACGCCGACGCCGCGCTGCACCACCGCTACCTGGAGCCGCTGGCCCGGCACGCCGAGGTGATGCTGGTGGTGCTCAACCAGGCGGACCGGTTGACCCCCGCCGCAGCTCGACGCCTGCCTGAGCGACCTGCGACGGCTGCTGGAGTCGGAGGGTCTGGGCCGGGTCGAGGTGCTGGCGACCTCCGCCGAGACCGGCGCCGGGGTCGACGAGCTCCGCCGCCGCCTCGCCCGCCAGGTGGCGGACCGGACCGCCGCCGCGCGCCGGCTGGGGGCGGACGTGACCGCGGCCGCATCGGCCCTGTCGGAGGCGTCGGGGACCGCGGCGACGGTCGGCATCGACCGGGACGACGTGGACCGGATGAACGCCGCCATCGCGGAGGCGGCCGGGGTGCCGGTGGTCACCGGCGCCGTCCGGGGGGCCTGGCGCCAGCGCGGCGCGGTGGCCACCGGGTGGCCGCTGCTGGCCTGGGCGGCGAAGCTGCGGCCCGACCCGCTGCGTCGGCTGCACCTGGACCGGCTGACCGGACGGCGCAAGGAGCTGCGGGGGGAGAGCGACCCGACCGCGGTGGGGCGCAGCTCGCTGCCGCCGACCAGCGGGGTCCAGCAGGCCCGGGTGGACGCCGCGCTCCGTACCCTGGCCGATGAGGCCGGCCGCGGGCTGAGTCGGGGGTGGGCCGACGCGGTGAAGACCGCGACCCGGCGTAACGCCGGGGTGCTGGCCGACGCCGTGGACACCGGGATCGGAGCCACCGACCTCGACCTCGACCGGCACCGCCGGTGGTGGCAGCTGGTCCGGGTGGTGCAGTGGCTGCTGATCGCCACCGTCGCCGTCGGGCTGCTCTGGTTCGGCGCGGCCTTCCTGCTCGCCTATCTGCGAATGCCTCCGCTGCCCGAGGTGACCTGGTGGAGCTTCCCGGCCCCCCTCGTGCTGGCCGTGGGCGGGGTGCTGGCCGGCCTGCTGCTGGCCGGGCTCAGCCGGGTCGGCGTGGAGGTCGGGGCGCGGCGGCGCGAGGCGGAGGCTCGCCGACTCCTCCGCCGGGCCATCGCGGGGGTCACCGACGCGCAGGTGCTGGTTCCGCTGCGGACCGAGCTCGACCGGTACGAGCAGGCCCGCTCGGCGATCGGCCGGGCCCTGACGGGATGACCACCGGTCGGCCCGTCGCCGCCGGGTGAGATCCTCGATGGGAACTCCCCCGCAGGGAGGTCGAACGAGACGCAGCAGCGAGACGCCAGCCGCTGGACAGCAGCACCGACGCGCCGTCAGCAAGGACCAGCAGCCAGGACCAGCAGCCAAGGACCAGCAGCGAGGAGAGGACCCCACCATGATCGACGGCACCCGAGCGTTCAGCGGATTCTCGGTGAACGACATCGCCGCTGCCAAGCACTTCTACACGACTGTGCTCGGTCTGACCGTGCTGGAGGAGAACGGCATGCTGCAGATCGAGATCGGCGGCGACAAGTCGGTGCTGGTCTACCCCAAACGCGACCATGTGCCGGCGACGTACACGGTCCTGAACTTCCCGGTCGGCGACATCGAGACCGCCGTCGACCAGCTGCGAGCCGCCGGTGTGGAGTTCGCGGCCTACCCCCAGGTGGACGAGAAGGGCATCTTCCGGGGCGAGGGGCCGCTGATCGCCTGGTTCGCCGACCCGGCGGGCAACATCTTCTCCGTGCTGCAGGACTGAGGGCGGCGCCGACCACGCCCTCGGCCGACCCGGCCGCCGGCGCCAGCAACGGTCGTCGAGCACCCGGACCGCCAGGGCCATGGCTCCCGGGTCCGCGGACCAGAGTCGGCGGTCCACAGGCGGCGGCGGCTCGGGTCGGCTGTCCACAGGCTGCCTCCCGAAGCGAACCGGGCCGCACCGAGCTGACCAGCGTGTCGGTGAGCACCGGAGCACCGCAGGCTCACCCGGCACCGCGACAGCAGAGAGGCCCACCATGGACGCACACGTCAACCTGACCGGCAACGTCGGCGGCGACGTCGAGTACCGCAACACCACCATCCCGCTGGCCAGCTTCCGGCTGGCCTGCACGCCGCGGATCCGCCGCGCCGGGGACTGGGTGGACGCCCCCACCACCTGGCTGACCGTGACCTGCTTCCGCGGTCTCGCGGAGCATGTGGCCAGCAGCGTCCGGCGCGGCGACCCGGTGATCGTGTCCGGGCGGCTGCGCACCAACGTGTGGACCAAGGAGGGCGTCGAGCACGAACGGCTCGTGCTCGAGGCGACCACCGTCGGACACGACCTGACCTGGGGTACGTCGGCGTTCCACCGCGCGGCCCGGACCGCGGTGCCCGCCGACCGGCAGTCCGACGTCGGCGAGGTGATCAGCTCGGTCGAGAGCCAGGGTGGTGAGGAGGAGCACGAGGACACCGAGAGCGCCGCGGCCTGACGGCGGCGCCGCTTCGGGCAGCCGGAGTCCGCGGGGCGCTCCAGTTGGGTCGCGGCGCGGACCTCGATAGGTTGGGGCGGTGCCGAGCTCAACCGGCACCTCCCCGACGTCGAAGGTTCCCCTGCTCCATGCCTGAGTTCATCTACTCCATGCACAACGTCCGCAAGGCGCTGGGCGACAAGGTCGTCCTCGACAACGTGACGCTCTCGTTCTACCCCGGTGCCAAGATCGGCGTCGTCGGGCCCAACGGCACCGGCAAGTCGACCCTGCTCAAGGTGATGGCCGGCATGGAACGGCCGAACAACGGCGACGCCATGCTCGCCAAGGACGCCTCGGTGGGCATCCTGCTGCAGGAGCCACCGCTCACCGAGGGCAAGACGGTGCTCGAGAACGTCGAGGAGGCGGTCGCCCACATCAAGGGTCTGCAGGCCCGGATGGATGAGCTCGGGATGGCGATGGCCGAGCCGGATGCCGACTTCGACGCGTTGATGGCTGAGATGGGCGACGTGCAGACCGAGCTCGACAACCGCAACGCGTGGGACATCGACTCCCAGCTCGAGCAGGCGATGGACGCCCTCCGCTGCCCGCCGCCGGACGCCATGGTGGACATCCTCTCCGGGGGTGAGCGCCGCCGGGTCGCCCTCTGCAAGCTGTTGCTCCAGCAGCCGGACCTGCTGCTGCTCGACGAGCCGACCAACCACCTCGACGCCGAGTCGGTGCACTGGCTGGAGGGTCACCTGAAGTCCTATCCGGGGGCGGTCCTGGCCGTCACCCACGACCGGTACTTCCTGGACAACGTGGCCGAGTGGATCCTGGAGCTCGACCGGGGCCGCACCCACCCGTACGAGGGCAACTACTCGACCTACCTCGAGACCAAGAAGTCCCGGTTGCAGGTGGAGGGTCGGCGGGACGCCAAGCGGGCCAAGATCCTGGAACGCGAGCTGGAGTGGGCCCGGTCCAACCCGAAGGCCCGGCAGGCCAAGAACAAGGCCCGGCTGGCCCGGTACGAGGAGCTGGCCACCGAGGCCGAGCGCAACCGCAAGCTGGACTTCGAGGAGATCAACATCCCGCCGGGTCCGCGGCTGGGCAGCAACGTGCTCGACGCGAACCGGCTGGTCAAGGGCTTCGGCGACCGGCTGCTGTTCAACGGGCTCAGCTTCTCGCTGCCCCGTGCCGGCATCGTCGGCGTTGTCGGACCCAACGGCGTCGGGAAGTCGACGCTGTTCCGGATGGTCATCGGTGAGGAGGCCCCCGACGGCGGGGAGCTGAGGATCGGCGACACCGTCAAGATCTCCTACGTCGACCAGGGCCGTTCCGGACTCGACCCGAAGAAGAACGTCTGGGAGCTGGTCTCCGACGGTCTGGACCACATCAAGGTGGCCAGCTTCGAGATGCCGTCCCGGGCGTACGTGGCGTCGTTCGGGTTCAAGGGGCCGGACCAGCAGAAGCCGGCCGGGGTGCTGTCCGGTGGAGAGCGCAACCGGCTGAACCTGGCCCTCACCCTGAAGATGGGCGGCAACCTGCTGCTGCTCGACGAGCCGACCAACGACCTGGACGTGGAGACCCTGCAGTCGCTCGAGGACGCGCTGCTGGAGTTCCCCGGTTGCGCCGTGGTCATCTCCCACGACCGGTGGTTCCTGGACCGGGTGGCGACCCACATCCTGGCCTGGGAGGGCGACGACGACGACCAGGCCCAGTGGTTCTGGTACGAGGGCAACTTCGCCGACTACGAGGCGAACAAGATCTCCCGCCTCGGCGCCGAGGCTGCTCGCCCGCACCGGGCCACCCACCGCCGACTGACCCGGTAGGGCCCCAGGGTCGGGCCGGGGCGGGTTCGCGGGGGGAGCGGGGTCGGCTCGGGCCAGGTCGGTTCGAGGCGCGACGGCCGAGCCGCTCGGATCGTTGGGCTAGGTTCGCGAGCATGACTGACGTCCCGGCCCGCGACCTTCCCGATCCGCGCCACCGCACCCCGCCCGGCGTCACCGACCAGACGGTGAGCGCGCTCGGCACGCTGTCCGAGGCGCTCGAGACCTGCGAGCGGGCCCGGGGTCATCTCTACGGGTTCCATCAGCTGACCGGTTCGGCGGACATCCAGCTCGGCGCGGCGGTCGAGGCGTTGCGCGCCGCCGGGCACGCGGAGATCGCGGACCGGATCGACCGAGAGCTGGTCGGCCGCAACGTGCTGGCGGGGCGGTGGACGTTCCAGCTGGTCGAGGAGTACGACGACACGTACTGGTCGCTGTTCCGCGAGCTCGAGCGCACCGCCCGGGACGAGCTGGCTGACGGGGTCCGGCACCTGTTCGAAGCGCGGCTCAAGGAGTCCGGGCGCACCGCCGGGGACCCGGCCCACACCGCGACCCCTGACCGGCGCGGCTGATGCCGTCGGCCCTCGCCTCTGCGTTCGGCCTCCGGCTCCTGCGTTCGGCCCCGGCTCCTGCGTTCGGCCTCGCCCCAGCGTGCGTCGTCCATCTCAAGTCGGCTGACACGCCGACGTTCGGGTTCCTCGCGGCGTGTCGTTCCCCTCGAGATGAATGACGCCGACCCGGGGGACCGACCCCGGGGGACCGACCCCGTGGGACAACGCCGACCCCGGGGGACCGACCCCGGGCGACCCCGGGGGGACCGTCCCCACGGACCACCCGCCGCCACCGGAGAGTGCGCTCAGCGCGGGGCGCGAAGCATCGTCCAGAACTCCGGCAGACCCTCGGGCCGAAGGTGTTCGGCGACCTCGAACCCGTGCCGGCGGTAGAAGCCCAGGTTCGACTCGGCCAAGGTCTCCAGGTAGCACGGCCGGCGGGTGGTGTCGGCCTCGGCCAGCACCGGGGCGACCAACCGGCTGCCGATGCCGAGGCCCTGGCTGCGGGGTTCCACGCCCAGGATGAACAGGTGCCAGTAGCTGTCGCCGTGCACACCCTGGCCGGCCTCCTCGAAGGCTGCCGTCAGCTCGGCGAAGCGTTGGCTGGCCCCGAGCCCGAGCCGCAGGGGGGCCGCGACCAGGCCCGAACGCACCACGGCCGGCAGCCCGATCGCGGTCCGGCCCGGCGGCAGCCAGATCGCGGCGCCGCGGTCCTCATCGATGACGACCCGCCCCTGCTGCCGTCCGAGCCGCAGGGCGGCGCCGAAGAACCACGGCAGCCGGCGGGCCCGGCGGAGGCCGTCGGGCTCGAGATAGGCGAACATGGGGTCGCCTTGGAACGCCCGGGCCAGGACGTCGGCGGCGTGCACGGGGGCCCTCCTCGGATCGGGGCCTCAGGCTAGCCGCGACGCCAGCAGCTCGGCGAGTGTGACGGCCTGCCGGCCGGCCAGCTCGGCCAGCTGGGTCCGGCAGGAGAAGCCGTCGGCCAGCAGCACCGCGTCCGGGTGGGCCGCCGCCGCCGGCAGCAGGTCGTGCTCGGCCACGGCCACCGAGACGTCGTAGTGACCCTTCTCCACGCCGAAGTTACCGGCCAGCCCGCAGCACCCGCCGACCGTGGTGACCGACGCCCCGCTGGCGGCGAGCAGCTCCGCATCGGTGCGCCACCCGATCACCGAGGCGTGGTGGCAGTGCGGCTGGGCGACCAGCTCGACGCCGGTCAGGTCGGGGGGCTGCCAGCCGTCGGTCCGCTGCATCAGCTCGGCGAGCGTGAACACCCCGGCCGCCACGTCGGCGACGCGCGGGTCGTCGAGCAGCTCGGCGGCGTCGCTGCGCCAGACGGCCAGACAGGACGGCTCGAGCCCCACCACCGGGGTGCCGGCGGCCACCAGCGGGTGCAGGACGTCCAGGCTGGTGCGCAGCTGGCGTCGGGCGCCCTCGCGCTGTCCGGTGCTGATCCAGGTCAGACCGCAGCAGGCGTCCTGCTCGAGCAGCTGGGGGGCGTAGCCGGCCGCCTCCAGCACCCGGATCAGGGCCTCGACCCCGCCCCCGGTGAAGCAGTCGGAGAACGAGTCGACCCACACCGCCACCGGACGGCCGGGCCCGGCGCCGACGCGCACCCGCTGCCGGGCCCGCCGCGCGGCGAACCGCGGAAGGGTCCGGCGCTGGTCCACCCCGGCCGACCAGCGCACCAGGCGGCGCAGACCCGGCGTCGCGGTCACCAGGTTGACCAGGGCCGACAGCCCACGGACCCCGGTGATCATGCGGCCCCAGCGCGGCAGCCAGCCCAGTGCGTAGTGGCTTCGCGGCCGCAGCCCGCCGCGGTAGGTGTGGTCGAGCACCTCCGACTTGTAGGCCGCCATGTCGATGCCGGTCGGGCAGTCGCGGGCACAGCCCTTGCAGGACAGGCAGAGATCCAGCGCCTGGTGCACGGCGGGGGACTTCCAACCCAGCTGCACCAGGTCGCCGTTGATCATCTCCTGCAGCACCCGGGCCCGTCCGCGGGTGGAGTCCTTCTCGTCGCGCGTGGCCTGGTACGAGGGGCACATCACCCCCAGGCCCGCGGTGGTGTCGGCCAGGCACTTGCCCACCCCGCTGCACCGGTGCACGTCGGACGTGAACCCCGCCGAGAACCCCGCGGACCTCGCCGCCGACGACCCCGGGGTCCGACCCGCCAGGGCGGCAGCCCGCAGGTCGGCGTCGACCGGCCGCGGGGCGACCAGGACGCCCGGGTTCAGCAGGTCGTCGGGGTCCAGGGCCGCCTTCACCTGCCCGAACACCTCGAGGGCCGCGGGGGAGTACATGCTCGGCAGCAGCCCCGAGCGGGCCCGGCCGTCGCCGTGCTCACCGGACAGCGACCCGCCGTAGCCCGCCACCAGTCGCGCGGAGTCCTCGACGAACCGGCGGTACACGTCCCTGCCCCCGACGCGGGTCAGGGGGAAGTCGATCCGGACGTGCACGCAGCCGTCGCCGAAGTGCCCGTACGGCAGGCCGTGCAGCCCGTACTGGCTGAGCAGGGCGTCGAAGTCGCGCAGGTAGGCCCCCAGCTGCGCCGGCGGCACCGCCGCGTCCTCCCAGCCCGGGTAGGCGGGGTCGGCCAGGCTGACCCCGGCCAGCCCGGCGCCGTCCTCGCGGATCTTCCACAGCGCCAGGGCCTGCGCTGGGTCGGCGACGACCCAGCCGTCCAGGCAGCCCGCGTCGGCCAGCAGCCGGCCCGCCCGGTCGGCCACCTCGCCGGCCTCCTCGCCCACCACCTCGACCAGCATCCAGCCGTCACCGCGGGGCAGCGGCGGCACCGCCGCGTCCCCGTGGGTGCGGGCCACCACGTCCACGATCCGGCGGTCCAGCCCTTCCACCGCCGTCGGCCGGAACGGCAGCAGCGCCGTCACGGCGTCGGCGGCCTCGGCCATCGACGGGTAGCCCAGCGCCACCATCACCTTGTGCGGCGCGTCGCGGACCAACCGGACGGTGGCCTCGGTGACGACCGCCAGCGTGCCCTCGGTGCCGGCCAGGAACCGGGCCAGGTCGAAGCCGCGCTCGGGCAGCAGGTGCTCCAGGCTGTAGCCGGAGACCTGGCGGCCGAACGTGCCGAACTCGGTCCGGATGGTCGCCAGGTTGCCGGCCACCACGGCCCGCAGCGCGTGCACGCCGGCCGAGCTGTCGCCCAGGTCGGAGCCGTCCAGCCGGAGCTGCTCGCCCGAACCGGTCACCACCTCGAGCCCGACGATGTTGTCGGAGGTCCGGCCGTACCCCAGCGCGCGCGGGCCGCAGGCGTTGTTGCCGATCATCCCCCCGATCGTGCAGCGGTTGTGCGTCGACGGGTCGGGCCCGAACCGCAGCCCGTACGGCGCGGCGGCCCGCTGCAGCACCGCCGGGACGACCCCGGGCTGCACCCGCGCCGTGGCGGCCTCGGCGTCGAGCTCGCGGATCTGAGTCAGGTACCGGGACGTGTCGAGCACCACCCCCGGCCCGACGGCGTTCCCGGCGCAGGACGTGCCGGCCCCCCGGGTGGTCACCGGCAGGCCCACCGCCCGGGCGGCGTCCAGTACCGCGACCAGGTCCTCGGTGGACCGGGGCCGGGCGACCGCCTGCGGCACCACCCGGTAGAGGGACGCGTCGGAGGAGTACAGCGCGCGGGTCAGCCGGGTCGAGTCCAGGACATGGCCGGCCGACCGGCGGCGCAGCTCATGGGCCAGGTCGGCGACCGGCGCGGAGCTCTCGATCGAGGTCAGCAGGGGCATGGTTCCTCGATGCTATGCGCCACCGGGCGGGGAGCCGCGCGGGTCGGGCTAGTCCTCGACGGCGAGCACGGCCGCGAACGCACGACCCAGGGCGGCGTAGTCCTCGGGATCCATGGCCTCCACGAAGTTCCGCCGGACGGCGGCGACGTGCCCGGGGGCGGCCCCGGTCAGCACCTTCATGCCTCCGGCGGTGAGCTCGGCCCAGACCCCGCGTCGATCGGTCGGGCAGGTGGTGCGGGCGACCATGCCGGCCTTCTCCATCCGGGCGATGGTGTGGGTGAGCCGGGAGCGGGACTGGTGCACGGCGTCGGCCAGCTCCGACATCCGCAGCCGACGTCCGGGCGTCTCCTCCAACACGACCAGGATCTCGTACTCGGGCAGGTCCAGACCGAAGCGGCGGAGATCGGCGTCGAGGCGCTCGGCCAGCCGCGCGTTGCCGAGCAGGTAGGTGCGCCAGACCTTCTGCTGTTCGGCGGTCAACCAGCGCGGCGCCGGCTCCTTCGCAGCCATGGGGGCAGCCTAGCAGGAGGTTGACGCTTCAACCTTTCTCCTGCATACTGGAGTTGTACTTGAAGTTTCAACTATCAGTCACCACCGAGGAGCCCCCCATGACCCAGTCCTACCTCTCCACGTCCAACAGCCTGGTCCCCGGCATCTGGACCATCGATCCGTCCCACTCCGAGGTCGGGTTCTCCGTCCGCCACCTGATGAGCAAGGTCCGCGGCCGGTTCACCGAGTTCTCCGGCGCGGTCGCCAGCACCGACAATCCGCTGACGTCCTCGGTCGAGGTCGTCATCTCCAGCGCCTCCATCACCACCAGCAACGAGCAGCGCGACGCCCACCTCCGCTCCGCCGACTTCTTCGACCCGAGCAACGGCGGCGAGCTGCGGTTCGTCAGCCGGTCGGTGGCCGAGAAGGGCGACGCGTACGTGATCACGGGCGACCTGACCATCAACGGTGTGACCAAGTCGGTCGACCTGGCCGCGGAGTTCCTCGGGGTCGAGGTCGACGCCTTCGGCGCCACCCGCCTCGGCGCGGAGGCCACCACCTCCATCGACCGCCGCGACTTCGGCGTCACCTTCAACATCCCGCTGGACGGCGGCAAGCTGCTGATCGGCGACAAGATCGACATCACGCTGGCGATCGAGGCCGTCAAGGCCTGAGCGGCCTGCTGCGCCGACACCGGCTGCCGGTCGCAGCCTCCGGGCGCCTCGACGCGGGTACGCTGTCGTTGATTACTCGCGGGTAACAAGACCCGCGGGTAACCTAGACGGGCGGCGCGATGAGGCGGACCATCTTCGACGACGACCACGACGCGTTCCGGGCCACCTGCCGGACCTTCGTGGACCGGTCGCTGCGACCGCAGCAGGAGAAGCACATCGCCAACCACGAGTTCGGCCGCGACATGTGGCTCGACCTCGGGGCGCACGACCTGCTGGGCCTGAACGTCCCCGCGGAGTACGGCGGCTCCGGCGTCGACGACCCGCGGTTCTCGATGGTGCTGGCCGAGGAGCTGTCCAAGCTGGCCCTCGCCTACGCGTCCTGCGTCGGCATCCACGCCGACTGCGTCGCTCCGTACCTGGTCGACCTGGGCACCGAGGAGCAGAAGCAGCGCTGGCTACCGAGGTTCTGCACGGGCGAGCTGGTCACCGGCATCGCGATGACCGAGCCGTCGGGCGGGTCGGACCTGGCCGCACTGCGGACCACGGCCGTCCGGACCGACGGCGGGTGGCGGCTGAACGGGTCCAAGACCTTCATCACCAACGGCTACTCCGGCGACCTGATCGTGGTGGCGGCCCGCACCAGCCCGGAGAAGCGAACCCGCGGCATCACCCTGTTCGCGGTGGAGACCGGGATGCCGGGCTTCGAGCGCGGCCGCAAGCTGGACAAGGTCGGTCAGCCCGAGTCCGACACCGCCGAGCTCTTCTTCGCCGACGTCGAGGTGCCCGACACCGGGGTTCTCGGGGAGGTGGACGCCGGCTTCATCTACCTGATGCAGCGGCTGGTCGCGGAGCGGATCGGGGCGGCGGTCAGCAACATCGCCCACGCCCGCCAGATTCTCGACGAGACCCTGGCCTACGCCAAGGAGCGGACCGCGTTCGGGCAGCCGGTGGGCTCGTTCCAGGCCAACAAGCACCGCCTGGCCGACCTGGTCACCCGGTGCGAGGTCACCCAGGCGTTCGTCGACGCGTGCGTGATGGAGCAGGTGGAAGGCCGGTTGTCCGCGGTCGACGCCGCGAAGGCCAAGTGGTGGACGGCCGACGTGCAGAACGAGGTCCTCGACGCCTGTGTGCAGCTGTGGGGCGGCTACGGCTACATGAACGAGTACCGGGTGGCCCGGGCCTGGGCCGACGCGCGGGTCAGCCGGATCTGGGCCGGGTCCAACGAGATCATGAAGGAGCTGGTCGGTCGTGACCTGGGCTTGTGATCCAGCTCCGGAGCTGATCATGCGGAGGGGACGACCGATGACCGAGGCGGTGATCGTCAGCGCGGCCCGGACGCCGATCGGCCGCGCCGTGAAGGGCTCGTTGGCCGGCGTACGGCCCGACGACCTGGCCGCCGGCGTGATCAGCGCCGCGGTGCAGCGGGCCGGGCTGGATCCGACCACCCTGGACGACATCTACGTCGGCTGCGCCGAGCCGCGGGACGAGCACGGCGGCAACCTGGCCCGCCGGATCGCCGTCCAGCTGGGGCTGGACGAGGTTCCGGCGTCCACCGTCAACCGGTTCTGCGCCTCCAGCGTGCAGACCGCCCGGATGGCGTTCCACGCCATCAAGGCCGGAGAGGGCCACGCGTTCGTCTCCGCCGGGGTGGAGTGCGTCTCGCGCTACACCGGCTTCCGGTCCGCCGGGGTGGACGCCGACCAGACCCACAACCCGGTCTTCGCCGACGCCGAGCGTCGGACCCGGCAGACCGCGGAGTCGAACCAGACCTGGCACGATCCGCGTACCGACGGCGAGCTGCCGGACATCTACATCGCCATGGGCCAGACGGCCGAGAACGTGGCCACCGCGTACGGCATCAGCCGCGCCGAGCAGGACGTGTTCGGCGTCGCCTCCCAGAACAAGTGCGAGCGGGCCATCGCCGCCGGCGTGTTCGAGACCGAGATCGTCCCGGTCACGCTTGCCCGACGGTCGGGTGATCAGCGCCGACGACGGGCCGCGGCCGGGGGTCACGCTGGAGGGCGTGGCGGGCCTGAAGCCGGTCTTCCGCCCCGACGGCACGGTGACGGCGGGCAACTGCTGCCCGCTGAACGACGGCGCCGCCGCCGTGGTGATCATGAGCGACACCCGCGCGGCCGAGCTGGGACTGCGACCGCTGGCCCGGATCGTGGCCACCGGGGTCAGCGCCCTCAGCCCGGAGATCATGGGCCTGGGTCCGATCGAGGCGTCCCGGCGGGCGCTGGCCCATGCGGGGATGACCGTGGCCGATTTGGATCTGGTCGAGATCAACGAGGCGTTCGCGGTCCAGGTCATCGCCAGTGCCCGCGCCCTCGCCATCCCCGACGACAAGCTGAACGTGCACGGGGGTGCGATCGCCCTCGGTCACCCGTTCGGCTCCACCGGCGCCCGGATCATGACCACGCTGCTGAACGCCATGCAGCGCCACGACGCCGAGCTCGGCCTGGAGACCATGTGCGTCGGCGGCGGCCAGGGGATGGGCATCATCCTGCAGCGCCTGAGCTGACCCGGACCGGTCCGAGGCGGCCTCGATCCGGGTCGCCGCCCGCTCGGACCGACCGGCGCCGGGCTGAGATTCGGTGAAGATCCCCGGCGCCGACGCTCCGTCCGACACGCCGTTGACTAGTCTCTGTGCTGTTCCGGCGTACCCGCCGGACCTCCGGGTGGTCCGCCACCCCTTCGACTCCTTCGACGGCGAGAGATCGAGATGACCCAGACGACCCAGGACGAGGTTCAGCGACGGTTGGCGGAACGACCCCCGAGCGTCGGGGCGATGCTGCAGCAGCAGGTCGAGACCTCGGGCGGGCGGGAGGCCTTCCGCTATCGCGACGGCGAGCGGTGGGTCTCGCTGACCTGGGCGGACACCCGCGACCGCGCCTTCGAGCTGGCCGCCGGCCTGCTGGACCTGGGCGTCGCCCTGGAGGATCGGGTGGCCATCGCCTCCGGCACCCGGATCGAGTGGATCCTGGCCGACCTCGCCGTGATGTGCGCCGGCGCAGCCACCACCACGGTCTACCCGACCACCCAGCACGAGGACGTGGCCTACATCCTCGGCGACTCCGAGGCCAAGGTCGTCTTCGCCGAGGACGACCTGCAGGTGGCCAAGGTGCTCGAGCACCTGCACGAGCTGCCCAACCTGACCGCCGTGGTGCAGATCGCGGGCCGGGCCGACCACGAGCTGGTGATCAGCTGGGCGGACCTGGTGGAACGGGGACGCCAGCACCTGGCCGAGCACCCCGGGTCGGTGGAGGCCGCGATCGAGGCGACCGGTCCCGAGACCCTGGCCACCCTCATCTACACCTCCGGCACCACCGGCCGGCCGAAGGGTGTCCGGCTGGTCCACGACAGCTGGACCTACCTGGGGGTGGCGGTCGAGATCTACGACATCATCTACCCCGACGACCTGCAGTACCTCTGGCTCCCGCTCAGCCACGTCTTCGGCAAGGCGCTGATCGCTATCCAGCTCAAGATCGGCTTCGCCACCGCGGTGGACGGCAGCATCGAGAAGATCGTCGACAACCTCGGTGTCGTCAAGCCCACCTTCATGGCCGGCGCCCCGCGCATCTTCGAGAAGGTCCGGGCCAGGGTGATGATGGGTGCCGCGCACGGGATCAAGGGCAAGATCTTCGACTGGGCGTTCTCGGTCGGCTTCAAGACCGTGCCGATCCGGCTCTCCGGCAAGCCCGTGACGGGTCTGCTCGCCGCCCAGTACGCCCTGGCCGACCGGTTGGTGTTCAGCAAGATCAAGGAGCGGATGGGCGGCAACATCCGGTTCTTCGTGTCCGGCTCCGCCGCGCTCAGTCGCGAGGTCCAGGAGTGGTTCTACGCCGCCGGCCTGCTCGTGCTGGAGGGGTACGGGCTGACCGAGACCAGCGCCGCCTCCTTCGTGAACAACCCCCGGGCCGTCCGGTTCGGCACAGTCGGTCCCGCCGTCCCCGGGACCGAGGTCCGGATCGCCGACGACGGGGAGATCATGATCAAGGGCGGCGGGGTGATGCGCGGCTACCACAACCTGCCCGAGGCCAGCGCCGAGGCTTTCGTGGACGGCTGGTTGGCCACCGGGGACATCGGGGAGCTGGACAACGGCTACCTGCGCATCACCGACCGCAAGAAGGACCTGATCAAGACCTCGGGCGGCAAGTACGTCGCGCCGCAGAAGGTCGAGGCCGCGGTGAAGACGGCCTGCCCGTACGTGTCGCAGGTGCTCGTCCACGGGGAGGGCCGCAAGTACGTCAGTGCGCTGCTCACCCTCGACCCCGAAGCCATCACCGGCTGGGCCGAGGAGAACGGCCACGACGCGTCCTCCTACGACCGGCTGGTCTCCTCCCAGCCCGTCCGGGACCTGCTCACCGGCTACATCGCGCAGGCCAACCAGCAGCTGGAGCGCTGGGAGACGATCAAGAGGTTCGAGATCCTCACCCACGAGCTGACCGTCGAGGACGGTGAGGTGACGCCGAGCCTGAAGATCCGTCGCAAGGCCGTCGAGACCAAGTACCAGGACGTGCTGAACAGCCTGTACGACTCCGAGTAGGCCGCACCGGAACCGTTCCCGGTCGACCGCCGGCCTCGAACGCCCCGGGCCCCGGGGAGGTCCGGTACGGTCAGGCTGTGGTCGACGGCGCAGGGCCCCCGCGGCCCGGGATTCGGCGCTTCGGGCTCCGGCGGCTGCTCCCCGGCCTGGGGCAGTTCCGCGGCTACCAGCGGCGCTGGCTCCGGGGCGACCTGCTCGCCGGGATCACGGTGGCGGCCTACCTCGTCCCGCAGGTGATGGCCTACGCCGAGGTGGCCGGGCTGCCCCCGGTGGTGGGGTTGTGGGCGGTGGTGGGACCGCTGACCGCGTACGCGCTGCTCGGGTCCTCCCGGCTGCTCTCGGTGGGTCCGGAGTCCAGCACCGCCCTGATGACGGCGGTGGCCGTCAGCGGCTTGGTCACCGGCACGCAGAGCTCGCCGGCCGACGCCGCGGCGGCGCTGGCCCTCACCGTCGGGGTGCTGTCGGTCGTGTTCTGGGCCTGCCGGCTCGGTTTCGTCGCGAACCTGCTGTCCTGGCCCGTGCTGACCGGCTACATGGCGGGCATCGCGGTGCTGATGATGGTCAGCCAGCTGGGCAAGATGACCGGGATCGACGTCGACGGGACCTCGGTGGTCTCCGAGCTGGCCTCCGCCGTCAGCCAGCTCGGTCAGATCCACCCGCCGACCGCGATCCTGGCGGGGTCGGTGCTGGTGCTGCTGCTGGTCGGCCAACGCCGCTTCCCGCGAGCCCCCGGTCCGCTGATCGCGATGCTGCTCGCGGCGCTGGTGGTGGCCGTGCTGGGTCTCGGTTCGCGTGGGGTCGCGGTGATCGGCAGCATCCCCCGCGGCCTCCCGGTCCCCGAGGTCCCGGACTTCAGCGGGCTCGACGTCGGCGGCCTGCTGCTCGCCGCGCTGGGCGTCACGGTGGTGGGCTACTCCGACAACGTGGTGACCGCCCGGGCGTTCGCGGCCCGGCGGCGGCAGAGCATCGACAGCGACCAGGAGTTCCTCGCGCTGGGGGCCGCCAACGTGCTGGCCGGGCTGTCGCACGGCTTCCCGGTCAGCAGCAGCGGGAGCCGGACGGCCATCGCGGAGGCCGTGGGGGGCCGGACCCAGCTGTACTCCCTGGTGGCGGTGGTGGCGGTGCTGCTCAGCACCGTGTTCCTCGGACCGGTGATCGCCACCTTTCCGGTGGCGGCCCTGGGTGCGGTCGTGGTCTACGCGGCAACCCGGTTGATCGACGTGGCCGGGCTGCGCCGGCTCGCGCACTTCCGCCGCAGCGAGCTGCTGCTCGCGCTCTCCACCACCGCGGCCGTGTTGGCCCTCGACGTCCTCTACGGCGTCGGGGTGGCCATCGCCCTGTCGATCCTGGACCTGCTGCGACGGATCTCCAAGCCCCACGACGGGGTGCTGGGCTTCGTCCCCGGTCTGGCGGGCATGCACGACGTCGACGACTATCCCGTCAGCCGCCAGGTGCCCGGTCTGCTCGTCTACCGGTACGACTCGCCGCTGTTCTTCGCCAACGCCGAGGACTTCCGGCGCCGGGCGCTGGCCGCGGTGGACTCGGCCGACCCGCCGGTGGTCTGGTTCGTGCTCAACGCCGAGGCCATCGTCGAACTCGACCTGACGGCGGCCGACGCCCTGGAGGAGCTGCGCCAGACCCTGGCGGAGCGGGGCGTCGTCTTCGCCCTGGCACGGGTCAAGTACGAGGTCCGGCAGCTGCTGGCCGACGCCGGCTTCCTGGCCGAGGTGGGCGAGGACCGGGTCTTCGCCACCCTCCCCACGGCCGTCGACGCCTTCACCCGGTGGTCGGCCGAACACCCCGGGCCACCGCCCCCGGCCCCGCCGACCACCCCGTGAGCCGCCCGCGCGCCGCTCGCGGGAGTCCAGCAGACCATCCCGGCACCACCGCAGCGGCCGGGGCGGCCGGAGCGTAAGGTCCGAACGGTGACCCGACTCGGCTATCAGATCCCCAACTTCAGCTACCCCGGTGTCGACTCCGCAGGGCTGTTCGACGTGGTGGCGCGGCAGGCGGCCGAGGCCGACCGCAGCGGCTTCGACACCGTGATGGTGATGGACCACTTCTACCAGCTGCCCGGGCTGGGTCAGCCGGGCGACGCCATGATCGAGTGCTACACGTTGCTGTCGGCGCTGGCTCAGCACACCACCACGGTGCGGCTGTCGGCGCTGGTGACCGGCAACACCTACCGCAACCCCACCCTGCTGGCCAAGACGGTGACGGCGCTGGATGTGGTGTCGCACGGCCGCGCCCAGCTGGGGATCGGCGCCGGCTGGTACGAGCTGGAGCACGATGCGCTGGGGTACGAGTTCGGCACGTTCACCGAGCGCTTTCAGCGGCTGGAGGAGTCGCTGCAGATCATCCTCGGGATGCTCGCCGGCGAACGGCCGACCCGGCACGGACGCTGGTACCACGTCCAGGACGCGCTCAACGTGCCGCCGCCGGTGAGCCGGATCCCGATCATGATTGGCGGGTCCGGTGAGCGCAAGACGCTGCGGATGGTGGCCCAGTACGCCGACGAGTCCAACCTGATCTGTGCGCCCAGCGACATCCCGCGCAAGCTCGAGGCGCTGGCCGGCCACTGCGTGGACCTCGGCCGCGACCGGTCCGAGATCACCGTGTCCTACCAGGTGACCGCGTGCGTGGCCCCGACCCACGAGGCGGCGGTGGCCGAGGCCGACGCCTTCCTCGTGGGGCGCCCCGGCGCGGACCGGATCCGCGCCGCCGCCTTCGTCGGAACGCCGGACGACGTCGGGGAGCGGATCGCCGCCCTGCTGGAGACCGGCATCGACGGGTTCACCGTCAACGCGCCCGCCAACGGACACCTGGAGGGCCGGGTGGCCCTGCTGGGGGAGACCCTCGCGCCGCTGCTCGCTGCCCGCTGAGACCGGCTGGGCGGCGCTACCCGTCGTCGCCGGCTCGGCGGCCCGCCCGGCGCCGGCGGTCAGGCCTTGGGGCCGCCGGCCACGTAGATGACCTGCCCCGAGACGTACCCGGCCTCCTCGCCGCAGAGGAAGCTGGCCACGGCCGCGATGTCGGCGGGCTGCCCGACCCGGCCGACCGGGATCTCCCGGCTCATGGCCGCCTTCCAGTCCTCGAAGTCGACCCCGAGCCGCTCCGCGGTGGCCTGGGTCATCTCGGTGTCGATGAAGCCGGGGGCGATGGCGTTGGCGGTGACCCCGAACTTGCCGAGCTCCAACGCGAGGGTCTTGGTGAAGCCCTGCAGCCCGGCCTTGGCGGCCGCGTAGTTCACCTGGCCCCGGTTGCCGAGCGCCGAGGTG
The DNA here is from genome assembly GCA_963832435.1 of uncultured Actinomycetota bacterium. Classification (GTDB taxonomy): domain Bacteria; phylum Actinomycetota; class Actinomycetes; order Propionibacteriales; family Propionibacteriaceae; genus Microlunatus. Next base: position 1,520 of record CAWHTY010000006.1, on the reverse strand, counting down.
GAGGACAGGTTGACGATCCGCCCCCATTTCTCCTGGGTCATCATGGCCTGGGCGGCGCGGGTCATCAGGAACGCGCCCCGCAGGTGCACGTCCATCACCGCGCTCCAGTCGTCGAGCGACATCTTGAAGATCAGGTTGTCGCGGATGATGCCGGCGTTGTTGACCAGCACCGTGACCGGGCCGAGCTCGGCGCAGGCCCGGTCCACCGCGGCGGCGGCCGCGCCCTCGTCGGCCACGTCGGCGCCCACGGCGATGGCCCGGCCGCCGGCCTCGACGATGGCGTTCGCGGTCCGGGCGCTGCCGCCCTCGTCCAGGTCGACCACGGCCACGGCCATCCCGTCGCGGGCCAGACGGCGGGCGATGGCCGAGCCGATGCCCCGGGCGGCGCCGGTGACCACCGCGACCCGCCTCGGCGGCGACGGCTGGTCGAGGTCTGAGGTCCGCGGTGAGCTCATGTCTGGACCCTAGGGGATCCGGGGTCGTCGGCGGTGCCGGGACTGCGGCCCGGTCTGGCAGGATGCGGCGGGTGACGCACCGGTACGTCTGCCCGCTGCGTTGGGGCGACATGGACGCCCAGGGCCACCTCAACAACGCCGCCTTCGTGGACTACCTGCAAGAGGCCCGGGTGGACTACCTGCTCAGCGGTCCACCGGTGATGCACGACCTGCTGGCCACCGGGGTCCTCGTGGTGCAGCACCAGGTCGAGTACCGCCGCCCGGTGGTCTTCGGGCCCGACGGACTGCCCATCCGACTCTGGGTGGACGCGGTGGGCGGCAGCCGCTTCCGGATCGGCTACGAGGTCGGGGACGGATCCGAGGTCGCCGTGCGGGCCCGGACCAGCGCCGCCCCGTACGACCTCGCTGACAACCGGCTGCGCCGCCTGCAGGCCGAAGAGCGCAGCGTCCTCGCCCAGGGTCTGGAGCCGGCGGAGCCGCTGCCGTCCTATCCGCGGATCCGCTGGACCGAGGGTGGCCACCGGTTCGGTTTCACCGTCCGGTGGTCGGACCTGGACTCCTACGGGCACGCCAACAACGTGAAGTACTACGACTACGTGCAGGAGGCGCGGATCGCGCTGATGGCCGACACCCTGGGCTGGTCGGCGGCCGAGGAGGCTGCGGCCGATCCCGACGCCGACGTCTGGGTGGTGGTCCGGCAGGACATGGACTACCTGCGACCCCTGGACTTCCGGGTCGCGCCCTACGAGGTGGTGACCGTGGTGACCGCCATCGGGAACCGCTCCGTCACCCTGGCGGCCGAGATCCGTGACCCCGACACCGCCGCGGTGTTCGCGGCGGCCCGGACCGTGCTGGTGGGGCCCCGGCCGCTCACCGAGCCGCAGCGCTTCGCGCTCGGCGTGCACCGGCCCGGGTAGCCGGTGCCGCCACCGTGGCGGGGGCCGGCCGATCTGGCGGGGAACCGGCGCCGGGCGGACTGACCCCGTACCACTGTCTGGATGAGGGTCTGTGGCCCCCGCGGACCTCGGTTGCCGACGTGCAGGGCGTTCCGCGCTCGGGGCGCCG
>CAWHTY010000005.1:0-3509 GCA_963832435.1 uncultured Actinomycetota bacterium | reverse complement strand
TCCGCCGGCACGCATCATCTGGCGCAGCCCGTTCCTGCGGGCGGCGTGCGCGGCGCTGTTCATCTCCGGCATCGGGGTCTCGGCCACGACACCGCAGATGACGCTGTTCCTGGTCAACGACCTCGGGGCCTCGGTGCCGGTGGCCGGTCTCTACTACCTGGTCAACCTGGCCGCGCCGCTCGCCGGCTACTGGCTGGGTTCGCTGTCGGACCGCCAGCCCGACCGGCTGCGGCTGTACCGGATCTGTGCCCTGGTCGGGGGTCTCGGCTGGCTGGCCATGGGACTGGCGACCGCCGTCTGGATGCCGTTCGTGATCGGCGCGCTCGCGCTCAGCATCGCGGGCGGCTCGATGGGGCTGTTGTTCGCCGCGGTCCGCGACGAGCTCAGCCGCACGGCCAGCCCGGCGGCGGACCGGGTGATCTCGGCGGTCCGGATGGCGTTCACGGCCGGCTGGATCCTGGGACCGGTGGTCGGCAGCTGGTTCGGCGCCGTGTACGGCCTCCGGCCGCTGCTGCTGGCCACCGCGGTGCTGACCGTCGCCCAGATCCTGCCGCTCGGGTTCCAGCGGGTGCCTCGCTACGTGTCACCGACCCGGACGCTGCCGCTCGACGCGGCCCCTCCGCGACGCCGCCGGCCAGGTGACGACGCGGGCGACCGGTGAGTCCAAGGTGCCGCTGTTCGTGTTCGTCGGCTGCTGCGTGCTGGTGATGCACGGCGACACGATCAAGTTCGCCTACCTGCCGCTCTACATGGCCAACCAGCTCGGCATCTCCGACACCCTCCGCGGGGCGGTGATCGCGATCCAGCCGCTGGCCGAGCTCGCCCTGATGCCGCTGTTCGCCCGGCTGGCCGACCGGATCACCCCGATCCGGGTCGTCACCCTCGGCGCGGTGTTCGGGGTCGCGGCCAACGTGGCGTACGCGACCAGCGAGCACGTGCTCGGCCTGTTCGTCGGCCAGCTGCTGATGTCGTGCCTGTGGGCCTCGATAGCGGGCCTGGGGGTGACGGTCGCCCAGCAGCTCTACCCGTCCGGCGTCGGGCTCGCCTCGTCGGTGTTCATGAGCTCGATCATGCTCGGCGGCGGGCTGGGCGGCGCGATCGGCGGACTCGGCACGGCCCTGCTGGGGGTGCCGCACGTGTTCTACATCTCGGCCGTGCTCGGGGTGTTCGGCGCCGTCGGGATGGCGGTCGTCGGCCGCCGCTACCAGGGGGCGGGGGCGTAGTCCTTGAGGAAGCGCCCGTACAGGTCCTCGCCCGCTTCGCCGCGGACGATCGGGTCGTAGACGCGAGCCGCGCCGTCGACCAGGTCGAGTGGGGCGTGCCAGCCCTCGGCGGCGATCCGCAGCTTCTCGTGGTGGGGGCGCTCGTCGGTGATCCAGCCGGTGTCGACGGCCGTCATCAAGATCTTGTCGGTCTCGAACATCTCCTGCGCACTGGTCCGGGTCAGCATGTTGAGCGCAGCCTTGGCCATGTTGGTGTGGGGATGCCCCGGCCCCTTGTAGCGACGGGAGAACTGGCCCTCCATCGCCGACACGTTCACCACGTACGCGCGTTCGGTGCGTCCCCGCTCAGCCTGACGGCGGACGGCGGCCCGCATCGCCGGGCGCAGCCGCGAGATGAGCAGGAACGGGGCGATGGAGTTGCAGAACTGCACCTCCAGCAGCTCCAGCGGATCGACCTCGGAGACCACCTGGGTCCAGGAGTTGTTCGCCTGGGTGTCGGGCAGCAACCCGCCGGCGTCGACCGCCGTGCCGGCCAGGTGCGCCGCCAGGGAAGCGCTGCCGGACTTCAGCGCCAAGGCCGTCAGCGACGCGGCGTTGTGCGCAGCCAGGGCCAGCTCGGCCGGTTCGCCGTCGTGGTGGGCGACCGGGTGTGCGGTCAGCGCCCCGGCGATGGCCGCCGGGTGGGCCTCGGAGATCCGATCGAAGGTCACCATCTCCGGCAGCATCGCCAGGTCGGGGAGCGGGGCGGACTCCATCTCGAGGAGCTGCGCGTAGGCACCGGGCGAGCGGCGGACGGTCTGGCAGGCGTTGTTGATCAGGATGTCCAGCGGCCCGTCGGCGGCGACGTCGTCGGTCAGCGCCAGCACCTGGGTCGGATCGCGCAGGTCGATGCCGACGATCTTGAGCCGGTGCATCCAGTCCGGGACTGTCCGGCATGGTCGAGAAGCGGCGGACGGCGTCGTGCGGGAACCGGGTCGTGAGGGTCAGGTGCGCGCCGTCGCGGAGGAGCCGCAGGGCGATGTACATCCCGATCTTGGCCCGACCACCGGTGAGCAGCGCCCGTCGTCCGGTGAGGTCGGTCCGCTGGTCGCGCTTGGCGTGGGAGAAGGCGGCGCACGAGGGGCAGAGGTAGTGGTAGAACGCGTCGACCAGGCTGTAGTCGCTCTTGCAGATGTAGCAGCCCCGCGGGGTGATCAGCTCCCCGGCGTACGCGCCCCTCGCGGTCGAGACCAGCGCGATGCCTCGGGTCTCGTCGTCGATCCGCATCGGCGAGCCCGTGGCGGTGGCCTCGATGACGGCGCGGTCGGCGGCGACCTCTGCTGCGCGCTGGCGGGCCCGCCGCCTGACCTTGACGGTCTTGTACATCGCCGAGGTGGCCCGTTGGATCGTGATGATGTCGGGATGGTCGGCCGGCAGCTCGTGCAGACGGTCGAGCACGCGCAGGGTCGTGGCCAGATCGTCGGGGTCGATGCCCGGCTCGGCGTGCTCACTCACCCGCCGAGGGTAGAGCGCGGCGCGGCGGCGGACCAACCTCAGCGAGCCGGCAGGAGCGCGGCGAACCGGTGCACGAACGGTCGCCAGGTCGCCACCAGCGCGGCGTCGGCGGTCGCCACCTCGGCCAGCCAGGTCTCCGCCCGCTCCGGGGCCAGCTGCCCGGCGCCGACGTCGGCGGCCGCCCACGGCCGGACGAGCTCGAGATCGACCTCGGGATGGAACTGCACGCCCCAGGCGGCCCCGCCGCAGCCGCAGCGCCTGGACCCCCGCCGGCGTCCGGGCCAGCTCGACCGCACCCGGCGGCAGCTCGACCACGAGGTCGTTGTTCCAGTGCGTGGCGACCGCACCCGTCCGGCACGGCGGCGAACAGCGGGTCGTCGGCGGCCGCGGGCAGCAGCCCGACCGGCAGGGTCCCGCCCTGCTGACCGCTCGGTCGAGCGGGCCACCCGCCCGCCGGTGGCCACCGCGAGCAGCTGATGGCCCAGGCAGATCGCCAGCGTCGGCACGGCCTCGGCCACCGCCTCGGCCAGCAGCGCCCGGGTCGCCGGCAGCCAGGGCGCGACGTCGTCGTCGTACGCGCCCATCTCCCCGCCCAGCACCACCAGTCCCGCGTAGCCGGACAGGTCGCCGGGCTGGGTCTCCCCGGCGTACGGTCGGCGCACCTCCAGCGCGCAGCCGCTCTCGGTCAGCCAGTCGCCGACCCGACCGGGCGGGCAGACGAGGGTGTGCTGGATGACGAGCACAGGGCGGTCGGGCACGGGCGGTGGGTCCTCTCGCAGGTCGGGCGCGTCT
>CAWHTY010000004.1:0-14661 GCA_963832435.1 uncultured Actinomycetota bacterium | reverse complement strand
CGGAGATGAGTCTGCGGCGCGACCGGCCGCTCACCGTCCAGCCGTTGCAGAGCATCCGACGCGTCGCCCAGGAGGCGCTGGCCGAGATGCGCCGTCTGGTCGGCATCCTGCGCGTGGACGACGCCGAGCCGACCGGCGCGCAGCCCGGTCTTACGGAGCTGCCTGCCCTGGTGGAGACAATGCGGGCCAGTGGCCTGCCGGTGGTGCTGAGCACCGAGGGGGACGTGTCCGACCTCCCGCCCGGCATCCACCTGACCGCGTACCGGATCGTGCAGGAGGCGCTGACCAACGCCCGACGTCACGCCGCGGCCGGCTGCAGCGCCCGGGTGACTGTGCGCCGCGACAGCCACTGTCTGACGGTGGAGGTGGTCAATGACGGTGAGACCCCGCAGCGAGGGCGCTGGTCCGGCGCCGTCACCGCGGGGTCGGGCCGCGGCCTGCTCGGACTGCGGGAACGGGTGGCGATGTACGCCGGAAGCTTCGAGGCCGCTCCGCTGGCCGGAGGCGGGTACCGTGTGGCCGCCGCGCTGCCGCTGACGGCACCCCTGCGATGATCCGCGTCGCGGTGGTCGACGACCAGCCGCTGATCCGGGACGGGGTCCGACTCATCCTGCAGCTGACCGAGGACCTGGAGGTGGTGGGCGAGGCCGGCGACGGAGCCGAGGCCGTCGAGCTGGCCGCTCGGGTGCAGCCCGACGTGATGTTGATGGACATCCGGATGCCCGGCACGGACGGGCTGACGGCCACCCAGCGGATCGTGGCGAGCCACCCCGGGTGCCGGATCCTGATCCTGACCACCTTCGATCGGGACGAGCTGGTGTACCGGGCCATGCGGGCCGGCGCCAGCGGGTTCCTGCTCAAAGACGTCGGTCACGAGCTGCTCGTCGCCGGGATCCGCGTGGCGGCTGGCGGCGACGCCCTGGTCGCGCCCAGCATCACGCGCCGGCTGATCGAGGAGTTCACCGGCCGGCCCGGCCCCGGCCAGGGCCACCGCGCCGTCGCCCACCTGACCGAACGGGAGCGGGACGTGCTGACCTGGGTGGCGCGGGGTCTGACCAACGCGGAGATCGCCGCCACGCTGCGGATCGCCGAGCAGACCGTCAAGACCCACGTCGGTCGGATCCTGACCAAGCTCGACCTCCGCGACCGTGTCCAGGTGGTCGTCTTCGCCTACGAGGTCGGCCTGGTACGGCCGGGCGGGCGCAGCCCCGCGGGGACGTCGGCGGTTACCGAATCGTGATGTGGCGGCCACCCCAGGTATGATGAGGGCATCTGCGTGAGCAACTGTCGCGAACCATGAGGGTTCGGCGGTTATCGACCCCCTGCTTGCATCCCGGCTGGGAAGTCGATGACCGAACCAGGAGCCAGCTATCTCCACGTTGACCCCTCCGGCCAGCCTGTCCGCCACGGACCGGCTCGCCCGGCAGCCCCTCACCCACACCTTCACCGTGCTCGCGCGGGACGTCCGGGAGCGCGGGCTCCAGGGGCGCCGGCGCGGGTTCTACCTCCTGCTGTTCTCGGGACTCGTCCTCGGGCTCGGTGGCGTCCTGACCGGGATGCTGCTGCTCGGTGACTCCTGGCTGCAGCTGCTGATGGCCGGCGCCCTTGGGGTGCTGCTCACCCAGTTCGCCTTCCTCGGGCACGAGGCGTCGCACCGGCAGATCTTCGACTCGGGGCGCGCCAACGACCACACCGGCCGGGTCCTGGCCACCGCGTTCGTCGGGATCAGCTACGCCTGGTGGATGAACAAGCACTCCCGGCACCACGCCAACCCGAACAAGATCGGCAAGGACCCCGACATCGAGGTCGACACCATCTCGTTTGTCGAGGAGAGTGCGGCCACCCGTCGCGGTGTGCTGGCCTGGATCACCCGGCGGCAGGCCTGGCTGTTCTTCCCGCTCCTGCTGCTGGAGGGTCTGAACCTGCACGCGCGGTCGATCCAGGGCCTGCTGTCCCGAGGGCCGGTCGAGAAGCGGTGGGTCGAGCTGAGCACGCTCGCCCTCCGGTTCGCGGTCTATCTGGGTCTGGTGTTCTGGCTGCTGCCGTTCGGCATGGGCTGCGCCTTCGTCGGCGTCCAGCTCGCTGTGTTCGGCTTCTACATGGGCTTCAGCTTCGCCCCCAACCACATGGGCATGCCGATCGTCCCGCCCGACGTCAAGCTTGACTTCCTGACCAAGCAGGTGCGGACCTCGCGCAACATCGCCGGCGGCTGGTGGGCGACCGTCCTGATGGGTGGCCTCAACTACCAGATCGAGCACCACCTGTTCCCCAGCATGCCGCGTCCGCATCTGCGTGCGGCCCGCGCTCTGGTCCGCGAGCACTGCCGCAGTCACGATGTGCCGTACACCGAGACGACGCTGGTGGCCGCGTACCGGAACGTGCTCGCCTACCTCGACCGGGTCGGGCTGTCCGCCCGGGATCCGTTCAACTGCCCGATGGCCGGCCAGCTGCGTCCCCGCTGAGCGGCCGCGCCCGGCGGTTGGGGGACCGCGGCGCGGGTCAGTCCGCGCCGCCGGGGCGCCGCCCCTCCTTGGGGATCAGCGGCCGTTCGCCCCGGACCTTCATCTGCTGCACAGCCCAGGTGTTGCCGTCGGGGTCGCTGAAACCGAAGAACGTCCCGCCGTCCCGCTCGTCGAAGACGGTGATCTCGCTGGCCTCCACCCCCCGGCCCAGCAGCTCCTCGCGCGCGGCCCGGGCGTCCGACACCACCAACTGCAGGCCCCGCAGCGAGCCGGGAGCCATCTCCTGCTGCGCGGGCAGGTCGCCGACCACAATCGAGCACCCTGACCCTCGGGGCGTCAGCTGGGCGACGTGCATATGCTCGTTCCGCGTGTCGTGATCCAGGTCGAACCCGACCTGGTCGCGATAGAAGGCGATCGCCCGGTCGAGATCGCTGACCGGCAGCAGGACGACCTCCAGGGTCCAGTCCATCGTGTTCCTCTCCCTCTGTCTCGTCGTCACCACCTTGGCACGAAACGGCCGACCGACCCCGGTTGGATCGCCGCGATCACCGACGCCGCAGCCGCAGGACGGCACAGGACCGCGGGGCCCGCGGCGTGAACGCTGCGGCGGGCACCGACGACCCGCGGGTCGCCGTCATCCCGCGCACCCGGCGCCCCGCCACGTACCGGTCGACGACGTCGGCCGGCAGCACCAGGTCGGCTCGGTGGACGTGGCGGCTGCGGGCGATCGCCCGGATCAGGCGCGCGGCCAGCGAGAACGGCGGGTTGGCCACCACCCGGCAGCGCCGGCCGGGGAACGTGAACTCCGCCAGGTCGACCGTCAGCACCGCCACCTGAGCCGCCGGAGTGCGAGCCCGCAGGGCGGCGGCTCGCCCCGGGTGAACCTCCACCGCGATCACCCGGGCCCCGCTGCGCAGGATCGGGAAGGTGAGCGCGCCGGTGCCGGCGCCGAGGTCGACGACCAGCTCGCCGGGGCGGATCCGGGCTTCGCGAACGACTCGCTCAGCCCAGGGGGGAGCCAGTCGGTGGAAGTTCCACAGCCGCCGCGGCCCGGCCCCGGACACGGCGCACCGTCAGCATCGCCACCCCCCGACCGTAGGCAGCCGCCCTCCGGGTCGCAACGGCTTTCGGGGCGGTGGTTCGGCCGCAGGCTCAGCCGCTGGTGCCGTAGGTGAGCACGATGTGGACGACCTGGGACAGCTCAGGCGTCAGGTCCTGCTCACCCACGGTGACGTGCACCTCCCCATAGACCACGGTGTAGACGAACCGGTCCGGGGCCGGCTCGGAGGCGGTCAGCTGCTGCAGGTTCACCCGGTGCAACAACGTGGCCACCTCGCGTCCTTCGGGCTCGACGTCCAGGGACAGCTCCGCCGCCCTGACGCCGCCAGTGAACCCGCCGGTGCGGCGCACCGCGACCGTCGCCGGATCAGCCGGGCTGGTCTCCGGGCCGTTCGGGATCGCCTCCGGTGGTGCGGCGGCGGTCGGGGCAGCCAGCGCGCTGGAAGCGGTGAGGACCCCGACGCTCGCCCAGGCCGCCTGGACCTCCTGTGCCACTTCGGGCTGATCGGCGAAGACCCGGCCGGCGGAGGTGATGGTGGCCTGCGCGAACGTGGCGAAGTCGGCGTCCGCCCCGACCTCGCCGGCCGTCAGCGCGTCGTACCAGACCTTCCCGGCGCGCTCCCAGCTGTGGCCGCCGAGCGCCTGCGCGGCAACCGCGAAGGCGCGGTTAGGGATGCCTGAGTTGATATGGACCCCACCGTTGTCCTCGGTGGTGTCGACAAAGTCGTCCATGGACCCGACCTGGGGGTCCTTGCCCAGTCGCGGGTCGTCGTAGGCCGTGCCCGGCTCGAGCATGGACCGCAGGGCCCGAGCCTCGACCCCCGGCAGGAAGAGTCCCTGTCCGATCAGCCAGTCGGCCTGGTCAGCGCTCTGCCCCAGCAGCCGCTGCCGGGCCAGAGCGGCGAACACGTCGGCGACGCTCTCGTTCAGGGCGCCGGGCTGGTTCGCGTAGGTGAACCCGGTGGTGTACTGCACCACTCCGTGGGTGAACTCGTGGGCCAGCACGTCCATCGGCTTGGTGAAGCGGTCGAAGATCAGGCCGTCGCCGTCGCCGAACACCAGTTGGGTCCCGTCCCAGAACGCGTTGTCGTAGTTCGTCCCGAAGTGGACCGACACCGAGACGGTCGTGCCGTTGCCGTCGAACGACTGCCTCCCGAACACGTCGGCGAACAGGTCCCAGACCGCGCCGGCGGAGTCGAATGCCTCGTCGACCGCGGCGTCCCCGCTCGGTGGGTCGCTTTCGCGGCGGGCCACGGCGCCGGGCAGGTCCTCGGAGTTCTGGGCGTCGTGGATCAACCGGCGGCCCTCCGCGGCGGCGGCCGGGGGCCCCTGGACGGACTGCACCGGGTGCTCGCGCCGGCTCCGCAGCCGTGCGTCGAGGCGCAGGGTGTCCCGGCACGCCGGCGGGGCGTCGTGGTGGGGGGCCAGCCGCTCGAGCAGGTACGGGGGCAGGAAGCTGGGGTGCACGGGACTCCTCGGATCGGCACGGGGGACTTCGGGTCGCCACCACTCTGCCAGCCCGCTCCGACAGGTCACCGGGTCAGCGGGGCTGCTCAGGCCTCATTTCTCCCGGCAGATGAAGAAAATCGGCGTGTAAGGCTTGACGGCCGTCGGGCGGGGCGGGACCCTGGACAACGTCCGTCAGCCCGACCCTTCGGCGTTGGCGCTTGCCTTGGCTCACCCCGCTGTCCGGGTGTGGGTCCCTGCGCGAGCCGTGTCCATTTGATGACATGTCATATTCCTGACATCTCCACAGGGTGCAAATCACGGCGCGGTTGCGTAGATTTTCCCCCACAACGTCAGGGGCTTCGGGTGGCTGGATTTGGGAGAGTCCAGTCTGTCGGGGCCGGTGGAAGGAATCTCATGCATCGATCGTCGCTCGCACGTCGATGGGCCCGGCTGCTGGGAACAGCCGTGCTCGGTGGCGTGCTCTCCGCGGGAGCACTGGCAGCACTGCCGGCCCAGGCGGACACCATCTCCGACACCGATTTCGACGGCGGGTACTCCAACACGCTGTCGAACACGCTGTCGAACACTCTTCAGCCGGGAGGCGGGAGGAGTTACTTCGAGAGCCGCTCCAACTCACTGCGGGTCAGCTACTCGAACACGCTCTGAACCGGGCGCCTGGTCAGGCAGGCGACAACCAGAACTTCCGCAAGGAAGCCGGGATTACCTGACGTTCCCGGGGTGAATGGGTGATGTGAGCACCCGGACACCAAAGTTCGCGTCGGCTTTCCCCGAGGCAGACGCGGATCTCCTCCCCCTGGGCGACGCCCGCGGTTCTTCCCCTGGACCGCGGGCGTGGCTCTTTTACGGGCCGGAGGAGCGTGCGGGGTCGGCGTCGTCGGGTGTCACAGGCCGACGGCGTGGCCCTGGCTGACGGCGTGGTCCTGACGGAGGCTGTCCGCCCGTACCAGAGCAGCGCCGAGCTGGAGGCGGGTCGAGACGCCGAGCTCGTCCATCAGATCCGAGATCCAGCGCCGCACCGACCGGACGTTGATTCCGAGCTGGGTGGCGATCGCGCTGTCGGTCGAGCCGGTCATCAGCAGCGCGATCAGCATCTGCCGCCGCGGGTTGATCTCCGCGTACGCGGACGTGACGATCGGCACTGACGCATCCCACACGGCCTCGAACAGCCACTGCAGGGCCTCGACCAGCAGCGGGTGCCGAACCACCGACGCGCGCAGCTCGTGGCCCGGCGCGTACGAGCGCATCGACGGGATCATCGCGACCTGCTTGTCGAACAACATCAGCTTCATCGGGACGGGCGCGGTCCGCGACTTCTCGCCCTTGGCCGCGAACAGCTGGAGCTCGGACAGCCGGTCCGCGTCGAACCCCGGGTGGTAGACGGCGCGGTGGGACAGGCCCCGGTCCAGGATCTTCCACTCCGGAGAGTCCTCGTGCAGGGTGACCGGGGTGGCGTTGGGTCGCGGCTTCACGTACGGGGGCTTGTCGAACGCGCACAGCTCCTTCTTGGTCGAGTCGCACAGTTCGTGGTGGGCCGCAACGATCGAGTCGCGGCCGATCAGCACCGTCACCCCATCGCCCTCCGACATCGGCATCGCCGCCAGCAGGTGGTTCTGCAGCGTCTCCGCTGCCGTGGTCGCGACGTCCAGCTCGCTCTGCCGCAGGGTGCGCAGCGACTGCGCGGCGTCCACCAGGGGCAGGGCCTGCCACTGGCCGGCGGCCGTCTCGGCGGCCAGCCCCAGCCGCTTGAGCTCGGACAGCTGGACCTGGATGTGTTCGGGCTCCACGCCACCGCGGCTGGCCAGATCGGCGACGGACGAGATCTCGAGGGGGGCCAGCACCAGGTAGACGGCCTCGGCCTCGGGGCTGATGCCGAGTGGCTGCAGCATGGCCGAACGCTTCCTTTCGTGCTGAGTCTCGGCGGAGTCCCGGAAGGTCGGGATCGCCTCGTCTGCGGGCCCGGCGAGGGGGCTACGCTGTTGGCTCGATACCGGCGGCCCGCCCGCTGGACGATCGTCTCATACGCCTGGGGAAGGAACTCGCTGATGGCCGAGCTCGCTCAGATCGGTGTGACCGGATTGGCGGTGATGGGCCGCAACCTGGCCCGGAACTTCGCCCGCCACGGGCATCGCGTCGCGTTGCACAACCGCACTCAGGCCCGGACGGACTCCCTGGTGGCCGAGCACGGCGACGACGGAGACTTCGTGCCGTCGACGTCGATGGAGGAGTTCGTGGCGTCGCTGGAGCGACCCCGGCGGATCATCGTCATGGTGAAGGCCGGACCCGGTACGGATGCGGTGATCGACGAGCTGGTCCCGCTGCTGGAGCAGGGCGACATCATCATCGACGCCGGAAACGCGCACTTCCCCGACACCGTCCGCCGCGAGCAGCAGCTGAAGGAGAAGGGCCTGCACTTCGTCGGCACCGGCGTCTCCGGCGGCGAGGAGGGCGCCCTGAACGGACCGTCGATCATGCCCGGCGGGTCCCGGAAGTCCTACGAGTCGCTCGGTCCGCTGCTGGAGTCGATCTCGGCCAAGGTCGACGGCGTGCCGTGCTGCACCTACGTCGGCCCCGACGGCGCCGGGCACTTCGTGAAGATGGTGCACAACGGCATCGAGTACGCCGACATGCAGCTCATCGCCGAGGCCTACGACCTGATCCGTCAGGGCACCGGCAAGTCCGCCGCCGCCATCGCCGACATCTTCCGCAGCTGGAACGAGGGCGACCTGGAGTCGTTCCTGATCGAGATCACCGCCGAGGTGCTGGCCCACACCGACGCCGGCGGCCAGGCACTGGTCGACGTGATCCTCGACCAGGCTGAGCAGAAGGGCACCGGGCGGTGGACGGTGCAGAACGCGCTCGACCTCGGGGTCCCGATCACCGGGATCGCGGAGGCCACGTTCGCGCGGGCCCTGTCCGGATCCGTCCCGCAGCGGGAGGCGGCGCGGGCCAAGCTGGCCGGCAACACCGAAGAGTGGAACGTCTCCGACGTCGACGGCTTCGTGGAGGACGTGCGTCAGGCGCTGTACGCGTCGAAGGTGGTCGCCTACTCCCAGGGCTTCGATCAGATCGCGGCCGCCAGCGCTGAGTACGGCTGGGACATCGACCGGGGCGCCATGGCCCGGATCTGGCGCGGCGGCTGCATCATCCGCGCCCGGTTCCTCAACCGGATCACCGAGGCGTACGAGCGGGATGCCGAGCTGCCGCTGCTGCTGGCCGACGACTACTTCGCCGACGCGGTAGGCACCTGCCTGGCCGCCTGGCGGCGGATCGTGGCCGGGGCCGCGCGGAACGGCATCCCCACGCCGGCCTTCTCGTCCTCCCTGGCCTACTACGACGGGATCCGGGCCGAGCGGCTGCCGGCCGCTCTGATCCAGGGCCAGCGTGACTTCTTCGGTGCGCATACCTACGCCCGGGTCGACCGTCCCGCGGCCAAGAAGTTCCACACCGAGTGGAGCGGGGACCGCAGCGAGTCCAACGCCGACGGCTCGCCGGTGGCGATGGAGCCGGCCGAGAAGGCCGATCCCACCCCGGCCTGACCGGGTGACCTGGACGGTTCCCGACCCGTCGGCCGTCGACGGTCCGCTGGTCGGGGCCGACCGGCCGATGCTCGAGGCCTACCTGCGCTGGCAGCGGCGCACGTTCCTGAACATCTGCGCGGGCCTGACCCCCGAGCAGCTGGCACGCCGGCCCATCGCCACCACCAGGCTCACGCTGCTCGGACTGATCCGGCACCTGGCCAAGGTGGAACGGATCTGGCTCCGGCAGCGTGCCGCCGGGGAGTCGGTCGAGCCGCTCTACGCCAGACCGGGGGAGAGCCATGACTTCGGCCGCATCGACCCGGCCGATGCCGAGGCGGCCGTGCAGCGGCTGGAACGGGAGTGGGAACTCGCCGACCGAGCCGCGCGGGACCTGCCGTTCGACACCGAGGTGCGCCACCACGACGAGACGATGTCGCTGCGGATGGTCTATCTCCACCTGATCGGGGAGTACGCCCGGCACAACGGCCACGCCGACCTGCTTCGAGAGGCGATTGACGGCGTCACCGGGCGCTGAGGGCCTCCAGCCGCTGCATGGCGGCCAGCACCGCGACGTCGCCGTGCTGGGGGCCGATGATCTGCAGTCCGATCGGGACGCCTGCCGCGCTGGTGCCCACCGGCACCGTGCCCGCGGGCGACCGCGTCAGGTTGAAGACGCCGAGGGCGCGGACCCAGGGCCGGACCTCACCGATCCGCGGCGGGTCGGTGTGCAGGGTCGGGGTGAGCAGCAGGTCGCTGTCGGCGAAGACGTCGGCCAGCTGCAGGTTGAGGAGGTGACAGGCGTCCTCGGCGGCCACCAGCTCGGCCGCTGAGAGCCGGTCGGCGGCGGCCAGCCCATCGCGGACCTCCTCGGTCAGCAGGGAGCGGTCCCGGTCGCCGATGGTGCGTCGTGTGTACGCCGCGACCAGAACGCTCCAGACCTCGTACGGCTCCCGGTCGAAGACCGACGTCACCTCCACCACCTCGACGCCCGCGCCGGCCAGGCGGTGGACGGCGCTCCGGCAGGCTGCGAGCACGTCGGCGTCCACAGTGGCGTACCCCAGCATCGGACTCCAGGCCACCCGGCGGGGCAGGCCCGCGTCCGCCACCGCGGCCGACCAGGGCACCGCCGGCGCCGGCAGCGACCGGAGGTCGGTGGGATCGGGCCCGACCACCACGTCGAGCACGGCGACCAGCTCCGCCACGGTGCGGGTCAGCACCCCACGGGTGGTCAGCGCCGGCCAGTCGACGGGCAGCGGGCCGCCGTCAGGGATCCGACCCAGCGACGGCTTGAACCCGGGCAGGCCGCACACCGAGGCCGGGATCCGGATCGAGCCGCCGCCGTCGGATGCCGTGGCCAGCGGCACCTGGCCCGCGGCGACCGCGGCCGCCGAACCGCCGGAGGATCCGCCGGGGGTCCGGTCGAGGGCCCGCGGGTTGCGGGTCGGCCCGAAGAGCAGGTTCTCGGTGTGGGCCGCGGTCGCGAACTCGGGGGTGTTCGTCTTCCCGACCACCACACATCCGGCGGCGCGCAGGCGACCCACCACGATCGAGTCGGTAGCGGCCTGCGGGGCGTCCCGCCAGAGCAGCGACCCGTAGGTGGTCCGGTAGCCGACCGTGTCCTCGGTGTCCTTCACCCCGATCGGCACCCCGGCCAGCGGCCCGGCCTGGGCGCCGGCGGCGACCTGGGCGTCGACCTCGGCGGCCTGGCGTAGGGCCCGGTCGGGATCCACGGCCACGAAGGCGCCGATCGCGGGGTCCCGGTCGGTGATCCGGTCCAGGGCGGCGCGGGTCACCGCCACCGCCGACGTGGCTCCGGACCCTACGGCGGCGGCGATCTCCAGCAGGCTCCACTCCGACACCAGCCCAGTCTCGCCGACCCCGGCGGCCGCACACCTGGACCGGGCGGGACGGGTGCGGCGGGAGCCGGTGAGGATAGGGTGACGCGGTGCCCCGCCGCCTGCTGAGCCGATCCGTCCGGGTCGGCCGCGAGGCCGCCGCCCGGGTGGCCAACGAGCTGACCGCCGGACGGTTCGCCCGCCGGGCCGGTGCCGCGGCTGAGCTGCCGACGGGCGGCATCGCGGTCTTCTTCGCCACCACCCCGGCGAACATCTACCAGTTCGAGCAGTGGCGCCGACCGCTGGAGGAGGTTGCCGGGGACCACCCGGTCCTGGTGGTGGTGGACCGCCCCGACACCGGCCGCGAGGTGCGGCGCCGCAGCACGCTCCCGGTGGTGCTCGCGCGGGGCAGTGCCGCGTTGGAGCGGCTGGTCGCCGACCGCCAGGTGCGGGTCGTGCTCTACGTCAACCAGGTGGAGCCGAACTTCCGGATGCTCCGCTTCCCCGCCCCGGTGCACGTCCAGATCGGGCACGGCGAGAGCGACAAGGACGGCAGCACGTCCAACCAGCACAAGGCCTACGACCTGACCTTCGTGGCCGGCGAGGCCGGCCGCCAGCGCCTGGTCCGCTCCCTGCGCGGGTTCGCCCCGGACCGGACGGTGCTGGTCGGCCGCCCTCAGCTGGACCACCACTACCCGGGGGCGCCGAGCTGGCCCGCCGGGGACCTGCGGGTGCTCTACGCGCCGACCTGGGAGGGCGACCGTCCGAGCATCGCCTACGGATCGGCGGCCACCCACGGGCCGGCGATCGTCGACGCGCTGCTGGCCGACCCGGCCGTGCGGCTGGTCTATCGGCCGCACCCTCGATCCGGGACCGCGTCGGCCCGCTACGCCGCCGCCGACCAGGCCATCCGGTCACGGCTCCGCGCGGCCGGGGACCGGCACCTGGTCGATGAGGGGGAGTACGGCTGGCAGTGGGCCTTCGCCGACGCCTGCCTGACCGACATCTCCGCCGTGGCCTACGACTGGCTGGCCACCGGGAAGCCGCTGGTGATCACCGACCCGGCCGAGCCGCGCGCCACCCGGCCGCCGTCACCGCTGCTGGAGCGGCTGCCGCTGCTGCCGGCCGCGGTAGCGGGACAGGGGCTGGCCTGGCTGCGCGATCGCGGTCTGGGCCGGCCGGCGTCCGCCGACGCGCCTGCCGTGTCCGAGCTCGCCCGCCTCTACTTCGGCGACACCGCCGATCGCGGCAGCACGCGGCGGTTCCGGGCCGCACTGACCGCGCTGTGCCGGGACTGGGCACCCCCGGGCGGGTGAACAACCCGGCCTTCCGGGTGGGCGTTGTGCACGGAGAGCGGCACGCCCCGGCCTACAGCCCGCGCAGGAAGTCCACGTCGTCGTCCGGGGCCTTCGGCCGGTCCGGGGTGGTGCGCTTGCCGAGCGACTCCGCGGTGGGTCGACCGAGGAACAGCCACGCGAGGGCGCCCACCAGCGGCAGGCAGATGATGGCCGTGGCCCACAGCCAGCGCGGCATCCGGCGAACGGCGTACGGCTGGGCCTGAGCGACCTCCACCACGCAGTAGATCATCAGCAGCACCGCGATGATGACCGGCAGATACCGAATCATCTGTACAGCCTATGCGCGGCTTGCCGGGAAGACCATAGAGCCTCGTTAGGCTGTCCGGGTGCTGGTGAGAGGAAGATCCGGAGACCGGTGGAGGGGTCGTTGACCTCCAACGACACAACGGATTCCCCGCGTCCGGCCAACCCGACGATCGCCCAGCTCCGGGAGGTCACCCAGCCGGACAGCGTCCGCAGTCGCGCCTCCTCCGAGCACTGGGTCGCCGACGTCTACCTGCGCGACATCTCTCCGTACCTGACGCGGGTGCTGCTCCGGCTCGGGTTCTCCGCGAACGGCGTGACCTGGCTCATGATCGGCGTGGCCGCGCTGGCTGCGGTGCTGACCGGCTGGCCCGGGTGGGTCACCGCCGTGCTGGTCGTCGTGCTGGCCCAGCTGCAGATGCTGGTGGACTGCTGCGACGGCGAGGTCGCGCGCTGGCGGGGCACCTCCTCGCCGAAGGGGGTCTACCTGGACCGGGTCGGGCACTACGTCGCCGAGTGCGGGATCGCGGTGGCGCTGGGCGTCCGGGTGGCGGGTGGCCTGGACCCGTACAGCCCCTGGCTGGCGCTCGGTCTGCTGCTCGGCCTGCTGGTGGCGCTGAACAAGGTGGAGAACGACCTGGTGCACGTGGCCCGGCATTACGCCGGGCTGGATCGGCTGGCCGACGCCGAGTCGGTCCGGGTGCCGTCCCGCGGCCTGGTCCGCAGGGCGCGGCAGGTGGCGCGGTTCGTCCCGTTCCACCGGGTCTTCCACTCAGTGGAGCTGTCTCTGCTGATCTTGGTCGCGGCGCTGGTCGACCTGGTCACCGACGGGCGGGCTACGGAGGTGCTGCTGGTCGGGCTGGTGGCCGCCGCGGTCGTCACCCTGGTCGGTCATCTGGCCGCGGTGCTCGCCTCGCCGAGGCTACGGTGATCGCCGGTGGCTGACCAGCCGCGGTTCGGGGTGGTGGTGCTGACCCAGGGCGGACGGCCCGACGACCTGCAGCGCGGGCTGACCTCGCTGCTCGCCCAGCGGGGGGTGCGGCTCGACATCGTGGTGGTCGGCAACGGCTGGGCGCCCACCGGGCTGCCCCCCGGCGTCCGCGGGCTGGGCCTCCGGGAGAACCAGGGCATCCCTGCCGGCCGCAACGCCGGCGTCCCCCTGGTGGACGGCGACCTGCTGTTCTTCCTGGACGACGACGCGTGCCTGCCCAGTGAGGACGTGCTCGCCCGGATGGCGGCCGCGTTCGCCGCCGACCCCGAGCTCGGGCTGATCCAGCCGCGGGTGGTCGATCCGGACGGACGGCCGGCACCGCGCCGCTGGACCCCCCGGGTGCGGGTCGACGACCCGGGTCGCAGCAGCCCGGCGATGTCGGTGTGGGAGGGCGCGGTGGCCCTACGGCGCACGGCGTTCGACTACGCGGGTGGCTGGCCGGCCCGGTTCTGGTACGCCCATGAGGGGATCGAGCTGGCCTGGCGGGTGTGGGACGGGGGCTGGCACGTCCGCTACGACGGGCAGCTCGAAGTCCACCACCCGGCGATCCAGCCGACCCGGCACGCCGAGTTCTACCGCTTCCAGGCCCGCAACCGGGTGTGGCTGGCCCGGCGCAACCTGCCGCTGCCGGTCGGGCTGGCGTACGTGCTGAGCTGGATGCTGGTCGGCGGAGCGCGCCTGCGAGGCCGCGAGCCGTGGACCGAGACCCTCCGCGGGTATCGCCTCGGCATGACCGAGCCGGCCGGTCGACGCCGCCCGATGAGCTGGCGGACGGTGTGGCGGATGACTCGCGCCGGGCACCCGCCGCTGATCTGAGCTGAGCTGAAACCGACCTGGTCGGGGCCGGGCGGTGCCGGGCCGCGGTAGCGTCGCCGGGTGAGCGACGTCCGCCCCGGCCCGGCCCCCTCGGTCGCGCCGGCCGCTGCGGCCGGGCGGGACCGGGCCGCTCGCCACTCGTGGCTGGCCTGGGCCATCGACCAGGTCGAGGCCGACGCCAACCGGAGTGCCGACACCCACCTGCACGTCTTCCCCCTCCCGGTGGAGTGGGGGGTCCGGCTCTACCTCAAGGACGAGTCGGTGCACCCCACCGGCAGTCTCAAGCACCGGCTGGCCCGGTCGCTGGTGCTCTACGGACTGTGCAACGGCTGGATCGAGGAGGGGACGACGCTGGTCGAGGCGTCGTCGGGGTCGACGGCGGTCAGCGAGGCGTACTTCGCCCGGCTGCTGGGCCTGCCGTTCGTCGCGGTGATGCCGACCAGCACGGTGCAGGAGAAGTGCGACCTGATCACCTTCTACGGCGGGCGCTGCCACCTGGTTGCCGACCCGGGCCAGATCTACTCGGTGGCCGCCGAGCTGGCCCAGGAGTGCGGCGGCCACTACCTGGACCAGTTCACCTACGCCGAGCGGGCCACCGACTGGCGTGGCAACAACAACATCGCCGAGTCCCTGTTTGGCCAGCTCACCCGCGAGCCCCATCCGGTGCCGGCCTGGATCGTGGTCGGCGCCGGCACCGGTGGCACCAGCGCCACCCTCGGGCGGTACCTGCGGCTGCACGCCCACGCCACCCAGCTGTGCCTGGTCGACCCGGAGAACTCCGCCTTCGCGCGCGGCTGGCGGGACGGCGACCCGACGGTGACGGCCAGCGGCTCCCGGATCGAGGGCATCGGCCGGCCTCGGGTCGAGCCCAGCTTCGTCCCCACGGTGGTGGACCGGGTGATCGAGGTC
>CAWHTY010000003.1:0-17777 GCA_963832435.1 uncultured Actinomycetota bacterium | reverse complement strand
ATCCGGTGAGCGACACCAAGATCAAGAAGGCCGGTGACGGCGGGCTGCACATCGACCTGGTGCAGACCACCGACGTGCTCGCCGCCCTGGTGCGGCACCGCTCGGACCCGCGGCAGGTGCTGATCGGCTTCGCCGCCGAGACCCCGACGGCGGACAGCCCGCTGCTGGAGCTCGGCCGGGCCAAGCTGGCCCGCAAGGGGTGCGACGTGCTGGTGCTGAACGAGGTCGGTGAGCACAAGGCGTTCGGGCGGCCCGACAACGAGATCGTGCTGCTCACCGCCGAGGGGGCCGACGGGCCGCACACGGGCAGCAAGGACCTTCTCGCGCATCTCATCTGGGACACGGGGCTGGCCCAGCGTTCCCACCGGTAGGTTGACCGGGGTCGTCGGGGACGCCGCCGACCCGTTGTCGAGAGCAGGAGCCGAGGTATCACGATGGCAGGACGGTTGTTCACCTCCGAGTCGGTGACCGAGGGCCACCCGGACAAGATCGCCGACCAGATCAGCGACTCGGTGCTGGACGAGCTGCTCCGGCAGGACCCGAACAGCCGGGTCGCCGTGGAGACGCTGGTCACCACCGGTCTCGTCGTGGTGGCCGGCGAGGTGACCACCGAGGCGTACGCGGAGATCCCCACGATCGTCCGACGGCGGATCCTCGACATCGGCTACGACTCCTCGACCAAGGGCTTCGACGGGGCCTCGTGCGGGGTGTCGATCGCGATCGGCCAGCAGTCTCCCGACATCGCCCAGGGCGTCGACGACGCGTTCGAGAACCGCTCCGGTGAGTCCAAGGACGCCTACGACCACCAGGGCGCCGGCGACCAGGGCCTCATGTTCGGCTACGCCTGCAGCGAGACCGCGAGCCTGATGCCCCTGCCGATCGAGCTCGCCCACCGACTCGCCGAGCAGCTCTCGGCCGCCCGCAAGGACGGGACGATCCCGTACCTGCGTCCCGACGGCAAGACCCAGGTCACGGTGGAGTACGACGGCGAGCGGGCCGTCCGGCTGGACACCGTGGTGCTGTCCACCCAGCACGCCGCCGACATCGACCTGGCCAACCTGCTGACCCCGGACATCCGCAAGCACGTGGTGGAGCCGGTGCTCGACCGCTTCGACCTGGACACCTCCGACCACCGGCTGCTGGTCAACCCGACCGGTCGCTTCGAGATCGGCGGCCCGATGGGCGACGCCGGTCTGACCGGCCGGAAGATCATCGTCGACACCTACGGCGGCATGGCCCGGCACGGCGGCGGCGCCTTCTCCGGCAAGGACCCGTCGAAGGTCGACCGGAGTGCGGCGTACGCGATGCGCTGGGTGGCCAAGAACGTGGTCGCCGCCGGCCTGGCCGGACGCTGCGAGGTCCAGGTGGCGTACGCGATCGGCAAGGCGCACCCGGTCGGCTTCTACGTGGAGTGCTTCGGCACCGAGCAGGTGCCGGTGACCCAGATCCAGGACGCCGTGCTGGCCACCTTCGACCTGCGTCCGGCCGCCATCATCGCCGACCTCGACCTGAAGCGGCCCATCTACGCCCAGACAGCGGCGTACGGGCACTTCGGACGGGACCTGCCCGAGCTCACCTGGGAGCGCACCGACCGCGCCGAGGCCCTGGCCGCCGCCGTCAGGGGCTGACCGCCGCTCCACGCCGCAGGGCGGCGCGCAGCGACCTGGCCAGCACCGAGCCGACCAGCAGCCCCAGGGCGATGGCCCCGACCAGCTGCACCACCCCGAAGCCGGCCGAGGCCGCCCCCGTCGGGCCCAGGGCGAGCTCGGTCACCGACAGCAGCCCGAGGCTGCCCGGCACGAGCATCCAGAACGCCGGCAGGAACAGCACCAGGCGAGGCAGCTGGGGCCGGACCAGCTCGACCAGGGCGGCGCCCAGACTGGCCGCCAGCCCGCCGAGGAACCCGCCCAGCTGGGCCCCGTAGAGCTGCTGACCGAGCGCCTGGGCACCGAAGGCGGCCAGCAGCACCAGCACCACCCAGGGCATCAGGGACAACCGGATGCTCTCCATCAGGCACAGCCCGGCGCTGACCAGCACCAGTCCCAGCGGCGCGGCCCACCAGCCGAGTCCGTCCACCCGGATGTTGCTCAACGCCTCCGGCGGCACCCGCAGCAGCGCCGCGGCGGCCAGGATGCCCAGCGCGAAGAGCAGCAGCTGGACGATGCCGTAGCCGACCCGGGAGACCCCGGCCACCATCGCACCGGCGGCGATCTCGGACAGCCCCGTGACCAGCACGGCTCCGGGCAGCAGGATGGCCAGCGGCGGCAGCAGGGTGCGGAGGGCGCCGTCGACCAGGCCGGCCGAGGCGGCACCGAACACCAGGCAGGCCACCACCAGCGCGGCCACACTGGGCAGCAGCGTGGCCAGGGCCCGGCTCCGGGCGCTCAGCCGGGCCAGACCCAGCACCAGCCCCGAGCCGATCGCGGTGAGGACCACGTTGGCCGCACCGGGCTGCAGGATCAGCCCGATGCCGACGGAGGCGATCACCCAGGCCAGCGCGGACAGCCACCCGGGGTAGCGCTCGGGCCGGCCGCGCAGCGACGTCAGCCGCGCGAGCGCCTGGGCCCGGTCGATCATCCCGGCCAGCAGCTGACCCCGGATCAGCCGGACCTCGTGCGCCTGGTCCAGCCGCAGCGACCCGTTGACCGTCTCGACCGTGGCCGGTTCGCCGGCGGCCAGCGCCAGGGTCACGCTGGTGGGGCCGGCGGCCACCTGCAGGTCCGGGTGCCCCAGCCGCCGCCCCACCGCGGCCAGCTCCTCGTCGATCTCGTGCACCGGCTGCCCGGTGGCGACCATGGCCACCGCCAGGTAGGTCAGCAGCAGCCGGTCGGCCTGCGGCTGGTCGGCGGGGTCGGGCAGGCCGGCGGGGTGGGACTGGTCGGGCTGGTCGGGCACGGCCCCACTCTGTCAGTCCAGCCACCCCGACCACGCCGACGCACGTGCGTCAGCGGTGGAGTCGGGACCTGTCGGCGGCGGGTGCCATCATCGGCGGGTGCCCGAGACCCCGATCGTGACGCTGCCGGTGGCGCGGGTGGCGGTCGACGTGTCCCTGCCGCACCTGGATCGGCCCTTCGACTACCGGGTCGGGCCCGCCGAGGACGAGGCCGCGGTGCCCGGGGCACGGGTCCGGGTGCGGTTCGCCGGCCGGTTGCGGGACGGCTTCGTCCTCGAGCGGCTGGCCACCAGCGACAGCGAGCGGGAGCTCAGCCCGCTGTCCAGGGTGACGTCCTCGGAGCCCGTGGTCACCCCCGAGATCGCGCGTCTGGTCCGGGCCGTGGCCGACCACTACGCCGGCTGCTTCGCCGACGTGCTGCGGCTGGCCGTCCCGCCCCGGCACGCGGCCACCGAGAAGGCGGAGCCGGCCCAGCGTCCGCCGCTGCCGGAGCTGGACCTGGCCGACGCCGGCGCGTGGGGGGAGTACGCGACGGGTCCGGCGCTGCTGGAGGCGCTGCGGCGCGGTGACCGACCCCGGGCGTACTGGCAGGTCGTCCCCGCCCACCACCGCAGCGGCGACTGGGCCGACGGGTTCGCGGCGGCGGCGCGGGCCACCGCGGACGGCGGTCGGGGGGCGGTGCTGGTGGTGCCGGACCAGCGCGACCTGGCCCGGCTCCGGGCTGCCTGCATCCGCGTGCTGGGACGCACCGGCTTCGTCGAGCTCACGGCCGAGGCCGGACCGGCCGCCCGCTACCGGGCGTTCCTCGCCGCGCTGCGGGGGGATGTCCGGGTGGTGATCGGCAACCGGGCGGCCGCGTACGCACCGGTCCGGGATCTCGGTCTGGTCGCCGTCTGGGACGACGGGGACGACCTGCTGGCCGAGCAGCGTGCGCCCTACCCGCACACGCGGACGGTGCTGGCGCTGCGGGCCACCCAGCAGCAGTGCGCGTTCCTGGCCGCCGGCTACGGGCGCAGCTGCGAGGCCGAGCAGTGGGTGCAGCGCGGCTGGCTCCGGGAGCTGGCCGCCGACCGGACCCAGACCCGGCACACCGCCGCCCGGGTGCGGGCGGCGGTCGACTCCGACCTCGCGCTGGCCCGGGACCCGGCGGCCCGCTCGGCGCGGTTGCCGCACGAGGTGTTCGAGCTGGTCCGGGCGACCCTGCCGCAGGGTCCGGTGCTGTTCCAGGTGCCCCGCTCGGGCTACCTGGTCGCGCTGGTCTGTCAGGACTGCCGCGAGCCGGCCCGGTGCCGACGCTGCCACGGCCCGCTGCGGCAGCAGCAGCGCCACCAACGGCAGCGCGGCGCCGACGGTCGGGCGGCCGCGGTCGACCTCGGCTGCGTGTGGTGCGGGCTGCTGCACCCTGACTGGTCCTGCCCGATCTGTGAGAGCCGGTCGTTGCGCGCACCGGTGGTCGGAGCCGACCGGACCGCCGAGGAGCTCGGGCGCGCCTTCCCCAACACCGTGATCCGTCAGTCGTCGGGCAGCCAGGTGCTGCCGGAGGTGCCGGGCACACCCGCCCTCGTGGTCGCCACCCCCGGCGCGGAGCCGACCGCCGAGGGCGGGTACGCGGGGGCCGTCCTGCTGGACACCCAGCTGCTGCTGCTGCGGGTCGACCTGCGCGCTTCGGAGGAGGCCCTGCGCCGCTGGCTGGCCGTGGTGGCCCTGGTGCGACCGGGGGCCGACGGGGGTTCGGTGATCGCCGCCGGCGACAGCGCGGCGCGCGCCGTGCAGGCCCTGGTCCGGCTGGATCCGGCGGGCTTCGCGGCCCGCGAGCTGGCCGAGCGCGCCGAGGCGCACTTCCCGCCGGCGGCCAAGGTGGTGACCGTCGACGGCGCGGCCGGCACCCTGGCCGAGGTGGTCCAGCTCCTCCGCGCCCCCGAGCCGACCGAGGTCCTGGGCCCGGTGCCACTGCCGGGGGCGAGCCTCTCCGGCACCGAGGACCCCGTCGAGCGGCTCACCCTCCGCACCCCGCTGTCCACCGGGTCCGCACTGGTGCGCGCGCTCAAGGACGTCACCGCCGTGCGCAGCGCCAAGAAGAACGAGGGCGCACAACGGGTGCGAGTGGATCCGGTGGTGCTGGGCTGACTCCGTGGTGCTGGCTGGTCCGATGGTGCTGGCTCGTCCGATGGTGCAGGCTCGTCCGATGGTGCTGGCGGGGGTCGTCCGACGGCTACACTCCGGCCGGTGCGCATCGTCTTCGCCGGCACCCCTGAGGTCGCCCTGCCCAGCCTCGAGGCCCTGCTGGACTCCGACCACGAGGTGGTCGCCGTCCTCACCCGTCCCGACGCCCCGAGCGGGCGCGGCAAGAAGCTGACCCCGAGCCCCGTGGCCGCCCGCGCGGCCGAGCTGGGGATCGAGACCCTGAAGCCGGTCCGTCCGCGTGAGCCCGAGTTCCTGGACCGGCTGGCGGCGATCGCGCCGGACTGCTGTCCGGTGGTCGCCTACGGTGCGCTGCTGCCGCAGAACCTGCTGGACCTGGTCCCGCACGGCTTCATCAACCTGCACTTCTCGTTGCTCCCGGCCTGGCGCGGGGCGGCCCCGGTGCAGCACGCCGTGCTGGCCGGTGACGAGGTGACCGGGGCCACGACCTTCCGGATCGTCGCCGCTCTGGACGCCGGACCGGTCTTCGACACCGTGACCGAGCCGATCGGCCCCACCGACACCTCCGGTGACCTGCTGCAGCGGCTGTCGATCACCGGCGCCGCGCTGCTGGTGTCGACCCTGGACGGCATCGCCGACGGCAGTCTGACCCCCACCGAGCAGCCGGACGACGGCGTCACCCTGGCCCCCAAGATCAGCGTCGACGACGCCCGGCTCGACTGGACCCGACCGGCCGCCGAGCTCGACCGGGCGGTCCGGGGCTGCACCCCCGCGCCGGGCGCCTGGACGACCTTCCGCGGTGAGCGGCTGAAGATCGGCTCGGCGACTCCGGTGCCCGAGCACCCGGGGTCGCCGGGCGAGCTGACGGTGACCAAGCGCTCCGTGACGGTGGCCGCGGGCGAGGGCACCGGGCTGGAGCTCGGCCAGGTGCAGGCCCAGGGCAAGAAGCCGATGCCGGCTGCGGACTGGGCCCGCGGGCTCACCTTCACCACCACCGACGTCCTGGGCAGCTGAGGTGGCCGGCCGCCGACCGTCCGCTCGGCGGCGCACCGCCGACCCGGCCCGCCGGGCCGCCTTCGACGCCCTGCGCACCGTCCACGCCGACGACGCGTACGCCAACCTGGTCCTGCCGTCGCTGTTGACCCAGCGCCGGATCTCCGGTCGGGACGCGGCCTTCGCCACCGAGCTGCTGGCCGGGACGTGCCGGCTGGAGGGGACCTACGACCAGATCCTCGTCGCGGCCTCCGGACGCGCGCTCGGCTCGCTGCAGCCGGCCGTCGCCGACCTGCTCCGGCTGGGCTGCCACCAGCTGCTGGGCATGCGCGTGCCGACCCACGCGGCGGTGGCGGCCACGGTGGACCTGGCCGCGGCCACGGTGGGCGAGCGGGTGACCGGGCTGGTGAACGCGGTGCTGCGCAAGGTGGCGGCCCGCTCGTACGAGGAGTGGACCGACGACCTCGCCGTCGGACTGGACCCGGTCGACGCGCTCGCGTTGCGCACGGCCCATCCGCGCTGGGTTGTGGAGGCCTACGCCGACCTGCTGCCCGCCGACGAGGTCGAGGACGCGCTGCTGGCCGACAACGTGTCCGCCCCGGTCAGCCTGGTCGTCCGTCCCGGTCTGGCCCGAGGTGGACGATCTGCTCGACGCGGGTGCCGAGCCCGGGCGCTGGAGCCCCTACGCGGCGAGCTGGTCGGGCAACCCGTCCGACCTGGCCGCGGTCCGCGACGGGGTCGCCGGGGTGCAGGACGAGGGTTCGCAGCTGACCGCCTGGGGACTCAGCCGGGTCGCGTCCGGCCCGGACCTGGGCTGGTGGCTGGACCTGTGCGCCGGTCCGGGGGGCAAGTCCGCCCTGCTGGCCGGCCTGGCCGAGCGCGACGGGGCCCGGTTGCTGGCCGCGGAGCTGGCTCCGCACCGGGCCCGGCTGGTGGCCCAGGGGCTCCGCGCCTACCCCGACCCGCCCGCCGTGGTGGTGGCCGACGGCACCCGCCCGGCCTGGCGGGGCAGTGCCTTCGACCGGGTCCTGGCCGACGTGCC
Organism: uncultured Actinomycetota bacterium; assembly: GCA_963832435.1. Lineage (GTDB taxonomy): Bacteria > Actinomycetota > Actinomycetes > Propionibacteriales > Propionibacteriaceae > Microlunatus. Next base: position 10,707 of record CAWHTY010000003.1, on the reverse strand, counting down.
GTGCACCGGCCTCGGGGCGCTGCGACGGCGGTCGGAGTCCCGCTGGCGGCGGACGGCGGCCGACGTCGACCAGCTGCACCCGCTGCAGCGGAGCCTGCTCACGGCGGCGCTGGACGCGGCCGCGCCCGGCGGCGTCGTGGCGTACGTGACCTGCTCACCGCACCGGCGGGAGACCGCGGCGGTGGTCGGCGAGGTGCTGGCCGGGCGGGACGACGTCGAGGTCGTGCCCGCCGACGCGGTGCTGCCCGAGCTGCCGTCGGACGCGTTCGACGGTCCGTTCCTGCAGCTGTGGCCGCACCGGCACGGCACCGACGCGATGTTCGCCGCCTATCTGCGCCGAACGGCCTGAAACGTTTCTGCTCCGGCGGTGATCTGTGGCAGGCTTGTCTGCCGTGCGCATCCTCCAGGTCGGTTTAGGCGGTTTCGGACGGGACTGGGCGGCCCGGGTCATCCCCCAGGTGCCGGAGGTCGAGGTGGTGGGAACCGCCGACGTCTTCGCGGGCTCCCGGGAGCTGGCTCTCGCGGCCGGGCTGACCACGCCTGACCGCTGCTTCAGCTCCGTCGAGGAAGGGCTGGAAGCCACCGACCCGGACGCCGTCCTGGTCACGGCCAGCCTGATCGGCCACGTGCCGGCGGCGGAAGCCGCCCTCCGGAGCGGCCGTCACGTGCTGATCGAGAAGCCGTTCGCCCCCAGCGTGGCGGAGGCGGAGAGCCTGGTCGCCCTGGCCGACCAGCAGCAGCGCGTCGTCGCCGTCAGCCAGAACTACCGGTTCTTCCCCGCCGTGCAGGCCGTCCGGCAGCTGGTGGCCGACCGCACGCTGGGTGACCTGCACGCCGTGGAGATCGACTTCCGTCAGTTCTCCGGCCGGGAGGGCATCGCGGGTCCGCACCACGCCCTGGCCGAGCCGCTGCTGGTGGACATGTCCATCCACCACTTCGACCTGCTGCGCTACGTGCTCGGTCGCGAGGTCACCGCGATCACCTGCCGGACCTGGGACCCCGAGTGGTCGCTGTTCACCGGTCCGTCGGAGGGGGTCGCCCTGATCGACTCCGGCGACGTGGTCACGTCGTACCGGGCCAGCTGGGTCAGCAGCGGCGCCAAGACCGCCTGGGCGGGGGAGTGGCGGATGGACTTCGCCGGCGGCGAGGTGTGGTGGACCAGCCGCGGCGACGGCCCCGAGGGCTGGAAGGCCGACCTGGTCACCGTGCGTCGGGGGCGCTTCCTGGAGACCCTCGAGCTGCCCGTCGTCGAGCGCGTCGACCGGGCAGGCAGTCTCACCGAGTTCGCGCAGGCCATCGCCGCGGGCCGGGAGCCGGGAGTCTCCGGTCGGAACAACCTCGGCAGCCTCGCCACCACGTACGCCGCTGTGGAGGCGGCGCAGACGCGAGCGACGGTGGAGCTCGCCGGCTGGCGCTGACCGCTAGGGTCGCCATCGTGACCAACCGGATCATGCCCAGCCTGCTGTCCGCGGACTTCGCCAACCTGCAGACCTCGATCGAGACCATCCCGGGCGCGGACGCGCTGCACGTGGACGTGATGGACTACCACTTCGTCCCGAACCTGACGATCGGTCTGCCGGTGATGGAGGCGATCCGTCGGATCACCGACAAGGTGCTCGACCTGCACCTGATGATCTCCGACCCCGACCGGTGGGCGCCGACCTACGCCGAGCAGGGCGCGGACTCGGTGACGTTCCACGTCGAAGCGGCCGCTGCCCCCGTCCGGCTGGCCCGCGAGCTGCGCAGCCGGGGCGCCCGGGCCGGCATGGCCCTCAAGCCGGCCACGCCGATCGAGCCGTACGCGGACCTGCTGCCGGAGCTGGACCTGGTGCTGATCATGACCGTCGAGCCCGGATTCGGGGGTCAGCAGTTCCTCGACCTCTGCCTGCCCAAGATCGAGCGGGCCCGAGCCCTGCTGGACCGCACCGGCGGCGACGTCTGGCTGCAGGTCGACGGCGGGGTGTCCGCCGAGACGATCGAGCGCTGTGCCGCTGCGGGGGCCGACTCGTTCGTGGCCGGCTCAGCGGTGTTCGGGGCCGACGATCCGGACGCGATGGTCGCCGAGCTGCGCAAGCTCGCCGACGCCGCTCGAGGACGACGGAGTCAGTCAGGCGCGCAGTGAACAGCGAGGGACGACGACACCGCCACTAGTTTCCCTGGCGCCGCTTGAGGTAGCGCTCGAACTCCGCCGCGATCGCGTCGCCGCTGGCCTCGGGCAGGTCGGCAGCGTCCTGCTGCTCCTCCAGCTGGGACACGTACTCCGCCACCTCGGTGTCCTCGGCCGCGAGCTCGTTCACGCCGCGCTCCCAGGCCCGGGCCAGCTCCGGCAGCTCGCCGAAGTCGAGCGGCACGTCCAGCAGGTGCTCCAGCTGGGACAGGATCGCCAGCGTCGCCTTGGGGCACGGCGGGTGCGACACGTAGTGCGGGATGGCCGCCCACACCGACATGGTGGGCAGCCCGGACCGGGCCAGCAGATCGGCCATCACCCCGACGATGCCGGTCGGTCCCTCGTAGGTGGACTCACCGATCCCGTACGTCTCCATCAGGGCGGCGTCGCGGGTGGTGGTGGTCACCGGCACCGGTCGGGTGTGCGGCGTGTCGGCCAACAGCGCCCCGAGCACGAACACCCGGGAGGGCCGGGCCGAGCGCAGGGCGGACGTGATCAACCCGCCGAACTGCCGCCAGCGGAGGTTCGGCTCGATGCCCTCGACCAGGATGAGGTCACGGTCACCGGCGAGCTGAGCGGTCTTGATCCGGGTCGTCGGCCAGGTGATCTCCCGCTCGCCGTCGGCGGTCAACGTCACCTCGGGGCGGTTGACCTGGTAGTCGTAGAAGTCGTCGGGATCGAGCTCGAAGGCCAGCTCCGCCTGGTACGCCTCGGCGAGGTGCTCGACGGCGGCACTGGCCGCGTTGCCCGCATCGCTCCACCCGCTGAAGGCGGCGACGACCAGCGGGTCGCGCAGCCCGCGGAGTCCGGCGTTCAGCTGCTCGTTCGTGCCGGGCCCTGAATCGTTCATGACGAACACTGTAGACGCCGCCACCGACCGAGAACCGGGCTCGGCCGCCGGGCTCGCGGTCTATCCTCGTGGCGTGTCCGACCTGCGCAGCGAGCTGTCCCGACGCGTCGTCATCGGTGACGGGGCGATGGGGACGATGCTGCAGTCGTACGACCTGACGCTGGAGGACTTCGACGGCCTCGAGGGCTGCAACGAGATCCTCAGCGTGAAGCGGCCCGACGTGGTCCGGGCGATCCACGACGCCTACTTCGAGGTCGGCGTGGACTGCGTCGAGACGAACACCTTCGGGGCCAACCTGTCGGCCCTGAACGAGTACGACATCCCCGACCGGATCGGCGAGCTCGCCGAGGCGGCCGCCCGGATCGCCCGGGAGTCGGCCGACGCGTACAGCACCCCCGACCACCCACGCTGGGTCCTCGGCAGCGTCGGCCCGGGCACCAAGCTGCCCACGCTCGGCCACCTGCCGTACGCCGACCTGCGCGACGCGTACGCCACCCAGGTCTCCGCCATGGTCGACGGCGGCATCGACGCCGTGCTGGTGGAGACGAGCCAGGACCTGCTGCAGACCAAGGCCGCCGTGCTGGGCGCCAAGCGGGCCATGCGGGCGGCGGGGGTGGACCTGCCGCTGATCGTGCACATCACCGTGGAGACGACCGGCACCATGCTGCTGGGCTCCGAGGTCGGCGCGGCGCTGACCGCGCTGGAGCCGCTGGGCATCGACTTCATCGGGCTGAACTGCGCGACCGGTCCGGCGGAGATGAGCGAGCACCTGCGCCACCTGGCCCGGCACGCCCAGATCGGGGTCAGCTGCATGCCGAACGCGGGACTGCCGCAGCTGACCTCCGACGGTGCGCACTACCCGCTGACCCCGGTGCAGCTGGCCGACGCGCTGGAGCAGTTCGTCGGCGAGTTCGGTCTCGGTCTGGTCGGCGGCTGCTGCGGCACCTCGCCCGAGCACCTGCGGCACGTGGTGGAGCGGCTGGGCACCGGCACACGCCGGTGGTCCGCACCCCCGTCCACGTCCCCGCCTCGGCGTCCCTCTACGCCGACGTGCCGTTCCGCCAGGACACCAGCTACCTGTCGATCGGGGAGCGCACCAACGCCAACGGCTCCAAGGCGTTCCGCGAGGCGCTGCTGGCCGAGCGCTGGGACGACTGCGTCGACATCGCCCGGGCCCAGATCCGCGACGGGGCGCACCTGCTGGACCTCAACATCGACTACGTCGGTCGCGACGGCGCCGCCGACATGAGCGAGCTGGCGTACCGGTTGGCCACCGCGTCGACGCTGCCGATCGTGCTGGACTCCACCGAGCCGCCCGTGCTGCAGGCCGGGCTGGAGCGGATCGGCGGCCGGGCGGTGATCAACTCGGTCAACTACGAGGACGGCGACGGGCCGACGTCGCGCTTCACCAAGATCATGGAGCTGGTGTCCGAGCACGGCGCCGCGGTGATGGCGCTGACCATCGACGAAGAGGGTCAGGCCCGGACGTGTGACTGGAAGGTGCGGGTCGCCGAGCGGCTGATCACCGACCTGACCCAGAACTGGGGGATGCGCACCTCCGACATCATCATCGACGCACTGACCTTCCCGATCGCCACCGGGCAGGAGGAGACGCGACGCGACGGGATCGAGACCATCGAGGCGATCCGGACGATCAAGGAGCGCTTCCCCGAGGTCCAGACCACCCTCGGTCTGTCCAACATCTCCTTCGGTCTCAACCCGGCCGCGCGGGTGGTGCTCAACTCGGTGTTCCTCAACGAGTGCATCGAGGCGGGTCTGGACTCCGCCATCGTGCACGCCGCCAAGATCATCCCGATGGCCCGGATCCCCGACGAGCAACGGGAGACCGCGCTCGACATGGTCTACGACCGGCGCCGCCCGGCCACCGACGACGAGCCGGCGTACGACCCGCTGCAGCACTTCCTGGAGATCTTCGACGGGGTCACCACCGCCGACACCAAGGCCGAGCGCGCCGCCGAGCTGTTGAAGCTGCCCGTCAGCGAGCGGCTGCAGCGGCGGATCGTGGACGGCGAGGGCAAGGGTCTCACCGACGACCTCGAGCTCGCCCTGGCCGACGGCAAGCCGGCGCTGGAGATCATCAACACCGATCTGCTGGAGGGCATGAAGACCGTCGGCGTGCTGTTCGGCTCCGGCCAGATGCAGCTGCCGTTCGTGCTCCAGTCGGCCGAGGTGATGAAGACCGCTGTCGCCTACCTGGAGCCGTACCTGGAGAAGACCGACTCCGACGGCAAGGGCACCATCGTGCTGGCCACGGTCAAGGGCGACGTGCACGACATCGGCAAGAACCTGGTCGACATCATCCTCACCAACAACGGCTACACGGTGGTCAACCTCGGCATCAAGCAGCCGATCACCACGATCCTGGAGGCCGCCGACGAGCACCGCGCCGACGCCATCGGGATGTCCGGTCTGCTGGTGAAGTCGACGGTGGTGATGCGGGAGAACCTGGAGGAGATGAACACCCGCGGGGTGGCGTCGTACCCGGTGTTCCTGGGCGGCGCGGCCCTGACCCGCGCGTACGTGGAGCAGGACCTGCGGGAGGTCTACGCCGGCGAGGTCCGCTACGCCCGTGACGCGTTCGAGGGTCTGCGGCTGATGGACGCGCTGATGGCGGTCAAGCGGGGCGAGGAGGGCGCGGCCCTGCCCGCGCCGCGCGAGCGACGGGTCAAGGCCAAGACCCCCGCGTCGGTCACCGAGGAGGGCCCGGAGCCGACCACCCGCTCCGACGTGGCGATCGACATCGACGTCCCCACCCCGCCGTTCTGGGGTGACCGGATCGTCAAGGGCATCGCGCTGGCCGACGTGGCGGCGTACCTGGACGAGCGGGCCACCTTCATGGGCCAGTGGGGCCTGAAGGGGTCCCGGCAGGGGCCGACGTACGAGGAGCTGATCGAGGTCGAGGGCCGGCCGCGGCTGCGGTCCTGGCTGGACCGGATCCAGACCGAGGGCATCGCGGAGTTCGCCGTCGTGTACGGCTACTGGCCCTGCTACAGCGAGGGCAACGACCTGGTGGTGCTCGACCCGGGCGCCGAGGTCGGTGCGCCGGAGCGGCACCGGTTCACCTTCCCCCGGCAACGGCGCGGTCGCCACCTGTGTCTGGCCGACTTCTTCCGCGACCGCGAGCTGGCGGCCGAGAAGGGCCCGGACGTGGTCGCCTTCCACCTGTGTCACCATGGGGGCGGCGGTGAGCAAGGCCACAGCTGTGCTGTTCGAGAACAACGCCTACCGCGACTACCTGGAGCTGCACGGGCTGAGCGTGCAGCTGACCGAGGGTCTGGCCGAGATGTGGCACGACCGCGTCCGGGCCGACCTCGGCTTCGCCGCCGACAACGGCTCGATCGACGACATGATCCGCGACCAGGCCTACCGGGGCTCGCGCTACTCCTTCGGCTACCCGGCCTGCCCGGATCTGGAGGACCGGGCCAAGCTGGTCGACCTGCTGAAGCCGGAGCGGATCGGCGTCGAGCTGTCCGAGGAGCTGCAGCTGCACCCGGAGCAGTCCACCGACGCGCTGATCGTGCACCACCCGGAGGCGAAGTACTTCAACGCGCGGTGAGAGTGCGCGGTCCGGATTCGTTCGTGACGGGAACCTGCCACTCACGCCACCCACCCCGGCGTGTCGCGCCGCCGATCACGGGCAGCCGCCTGGCTTTCCGTCGGCAACGCGCGAGAGCCGCCCGGGTCGCCCAGACGACGTAGTCGGGTTGCTCGGTCAGCATCCGCCAGGTGAACCGCAGCACGGTCCAGCCAGCCGAGCACGATGGCGTTCTGCCGCTCCCGGTCGGTCTCGAAGACGTCGGCCGTGTCGTGGACTCGCGGCCGTCGATCTCGCAGGCCAGTCGCTGCCGCACGAACGCGATGTCGAGGTAGTAGGTCGCCCAGCTGCGGCACCGTGACCTTCAGGTTGCCCACCCAGCCGGTGATCCCCGCGCCGGCGGTAGACGCGGTGGGCCAGCCGCTCGGCCCGCGACCACGGCTCCGCCCGGGAGTCCAGCAGCACCCGCCAGCGCTCGGTGTTCCCACGCCGCTGCGGGGTCTGCTGCAGTGCGTCCCGCAGGCTGGCCAGGTCGGCCGCCTTCCGTCGCAGCGCGATGTCGATCGGGTCGGTGTCGTCCAGCGTGGCCAGCTCGATGGCGGTCAGCGGCGGCATGGTGAAGCCGAACGGTCCGCGCCGCTGGACCAGCTCGACCGGCACCCGCCGCTGCTCGAAGACGAAGCCCGGCTGGGGCGCGTGCCGCGTGCGGAGACGCCACCTGGAGGTCGACCGACAGCGATCTCCGGCCAGTAGGACAGCGCGGCCGCGGCCCGTCCGGTGATCATCGCCCTGGGGTCCCAGCGTGACACCGCCACCACCTTGGTCAGCAGGTCGGTCGCGTTGCCCGGGTCGGCGAAGACGCCCGGCAGGGGCCGGACCAGCGCCCGGCCGACGCGGCCCGGACCAGGGCGTTCTCCAGCGCCGGGTGCTCCCGCGCCAGGATGACGCGCTCGTGGGCCAGCAGCTCTTCGATGATGTCGTCGTTTCTCACGTCGCACACTGCGGACGCCGGACGGATTCGACCGGGGGTGCCGGACATCTGTGGACGACGGTGACGCGACCTGGTCTCCTGTGGACAACGACGGAAACCAGCGGTTCGCGGGCTCGCGCAGGCCCGACACGCCGGTTACCAACCCGAAGAGCGTCAGATTCCCGTCATGAACGAAGGCGCGGCCGCCGCAGCCGGTCGGACCAGAGGGCGGCGCGGGCGGCGTTGGCCCCGCCGGCGCCGTGCACGGCCCCGCCGGGGTGCGCCGAGGCCGACGCCAGGAAGAGCCCGCGGACCGGGGTGCCGGCCCGGCCGAGCCCCGGCACCGGCCGGAAGACCAGCTGCTGGTCCAGGGCCGAGGAGCCGCCCCCGACCGCCCCACCCACCAGGTTCGCGTCGCGCCGCTCCAGCTCCGTCGGGGACAGCACCCGTCGCGCCAGCACCCGCGCCCCGAAACCCGGCGCGTACGCCTCGAGCCGGGCCTGCATCCGGTCGGCGAACCGCTCGGCGTCGTCGCCGTCCCAGTCCCCGGTCAACCGGCCGCCGGCATCGCCGCGGACCCGCTGGGGGACGTGGGTGTACGCCCACAGGGACTCGGTGCCGGCGGGGGAGCGGGTGGGGTCGCTGGTGGTCATCTGCCCGATCAGCAGGAACGGGTCCTCCGGGATCAGGTCGGCGGCCAGCTGGCCCTCGTACGCGCTCAGCTCGTCCAGGCTGTCGCACACGTGCACGGTGCCGGGGGCGTACGCCGGCTCGCCCCGCCAGGGCACCGGACCGGACAGGGCGAAGTCGACCTTGACCGTGGCCGGATCCATCCGGAAGCGGCGGACGCGGTCCAGGTGGCGCTGCGGCACGTCCTGCGGGCCGAGCAGGCGCTGGACCAGCTGGTGCACCCCGATCCCCGCGATCACGGCCCGGCGGGCCCGGACGGCGGTGCCGCCGATCACCACCCCGCAGGCCCGGCCCCGTTCGACCAGCACCCGGTCCACCGGCACCCCGGTGCTGACCAGGCCACCACGAGCCCGGAAACGCGCCGCCATCGCCTCGGTCAGGCGACCCGCACCGCCCTCGGGGACGGGGAAGCCGACCGTCTGGCCGAGCATGGCCAGCAGCAGCCCGATGACGCTCGATCCCGCACTGGTGGAGGCGAGGTCGGCGTGCGCCGCGTTCCCGGCGACCAGCATCCGGGCCCCCCGGCCCCCGAAGCCGTGGCCCGCCACGGGCGCGTCCAGGGTGTGCCGGGCGGGGGTCAGCAGCCGCTGCACGAAATCGAGGCCGCCGACGCGCGGCAGGGTCAGGGCGACCCGCAGACCGTGCCGGACGGGCGGCATCGGGGACAGCAGGGCGGCCACGAGCGCCGGCCCGATCCGCCGCCACTGCTCGACCAGGGCCAACCAGGCGTCGCCGTCACCCGGGTGCTCGCGGTCCAGCAGGGCCGCCGTCACCTCGACGTCGCGGTGCAGCAACGTCCACGAGCCGTCCGGCCAGGGGTGGCCCAGCACCGCGGGCGCCTGGCACCAGCGCAACCCGTACGCCTCCAGGCCGAGAGCGGTGATCACGGGGGAGGCGGCGGCCATCGGGTAGAAGGCGCTGAAGGTGTCGTGCACGAAGTCGGGGTGCACCTCGCGGTCGCTGCGCACGGCCCCGCCGAGATCGGTCTGGGCCTCGACCAGCAGCACCTCCCAGCCGGCGTCGGCCAGCCGGTTGGCGGCGACGAGGCCGTTCGGTCCGGCGCCGACCACGACGGCGTCCACCGTCGCGGGGACCGGGGCGATCATGGTCACACCCTCTCACCGGCCCGGACGGCGATCCCGGTTGCCCGGGGCTGCGAGAATGGCCGGGCCATGAACGACGTCGACCTCACCGTGCCCGCGCCCGCCGCCCGCCCCCAGGCCGTCCTGTGGGACTTCGACGGCACCCTGGCCGACACGGAGCCGCTGTGGATCGCTGCGGAGTTCGAGGTGATCGAGGGGACGCTCGGCAAGTCGTGGTCGATGGCGCACGCCGAGCAGCTGGTGGGCAGCGACCTGATCGACTCGGCGTCCTACATCCTCGCCACCATCGGTCGCAGCGACCTGCCGCCCATCTGGATGGTCGAGCAGCTGCTGGGGCGGGTGGTCGCCCAGCTGAAGACCGCCGACGACCTGCCCTGGCGCCCGGGTGCCCTGGAGCTGCTCGCCGCCCTGCGCGCCGACGGGATGCCGTGCGCGCTCGTGTCGGCCTCCTACCGGGTGCTGCTCGACGCCGTGCTCGAGCGCCTGCCCGAGGGCTCGTTCGCCGTCTCCGTCGGGGGCGACGAGGTCACCCAGGGCAAGCCGCACCCGGAGCCGTACGAGCGCGCGTGCGCGCTCCTCGGGGTCGACGCCCGCTCGTGCGTGGTGCTGGAGGACTCGGCCACCGGTGCCCGGTCCGGCAACGCGGCCGGTGCCGTCGTGGTGGGCATCCCGCACGTGGTCGCCATCCCGCCCGCCCCACGCCGGGTCACGGTCCCGTCGCTGGACGGACTCGATCCGGACCGGCTCGCGACCCTGTTCACCCAGGCCGGTAGTGCGGCGTAAGCGGCGGGCGCCGGCCCGGCTGGGGACGGCGCTGGTGGCCGTGCTGGCCGTGCTGGCCGCCGGGTGCACCCCCTCCGACGTCGATCCCCAACCCGGGCCGTCGCAGAGCACGCCGACGGCGACGCCGCTGACCGTGCTCTCCACCGACCCCGTCCGACAGACCGACCCGGCCGCGATGACCGACCCGGGTTCGGTGGTCCTCTCGCTCAACGTGTTCCAGCGGCTGATGACGGCGGAGCCGGGTCAGGCCGTGCTGAAGCCCGACGCCGCCAAGGACTGCCTGTTCACCGCGGACACCGTCTACACCTGCACGCTGAACCCGAACCTGGTCTTCCACAACGGTCACGAGCTGACGTCCAGCGACGTGAAGTTCAGCATCCAGCGAGCCCTGCGCCTGGACGTGCCGGGCTCGTCCGCCCCGTTGCTGTCCACCCTGCGGCGGATCGACACCCCCGACCCGTCGACCGTCAGGTTCGTGCTGAGCCGCGTCGACACCCAGTTCGGCTGGGCCCTCGCCTCTCCGGCCGCGTCGATCGTGGACGAAGAGGTCTACGACGCCGACGAGGTGCGCCCGCGCGACCAGCCGAT
>CAWHTY010000002.1:0-12673 GCA_963832435.1 uncultured Actinomycetota bacterium | reverse complement strand
CTGCTCGCCCGCCGCTGAGGGCTAGCGCCCGAAAAGGTGCCGGGTCAGGCCCCCGCACGGCGCGCATGCTCCTGCGCCCAGGTCAGCGCGTAGTCGGCGACCGCCTCCCACCCCGGTGCGGCGCAGGTCCAGTGGTCGCGACCGGCGAACTCGTGGTAGTCGGTGACGGCGGGGGAGTTCTTGTAGTGCCGAGCGTTCGAGCGGTTCACCGACGGGGGCATGATGTGGTCCTCCTCGCCGGCGATGAACAGCAGCGGTGCGCGGTCGCGGTCGTAGTCCACCCAGGTCTCCTGATGGCCGGGCTTGAAGTTGGCGATCAGCCCGTACGCCCACACCCAGTTTCCCGGAGCGGGGATGGCGTATCGGTCCCAGACCTCCTTGGACTCCTCCGGGGACAGGGTGTTCGTGAACGCGTAGTGGAACTCCTCCGGAGTGAAGCCCACCGCCTTGTGCCGGTTGGCGGGGCTCTTCAGGGCGGGGAACAGCGATCTGGCCTGAGAGAGGGGGTTGACCCGGACACCCTCGGTGGGCGCGGAGTCGATCACCACCGCCGCGGAGCCGAGTCCGCGAGCCAGCAGCAGCTGGGTGAGCGTGCCGCCGAAGGAGTGCCCCATGATGATCGGCGGCTCGTCCAGGCCCTCGATCACCGTTGCGAGGTGGGCGACCGTCTCGGGCACGGTCAGGTTCGCGATCAGGTCGGGGTTGGCCCGAAGTGCCTCCACCTCGATCTCGAACCCCGGGTACGGGGGCGCGATCACCCGATGCCCCTTGGCCTCGTAGTGGGCAACCCAGTGCTCCCAGCTCCTCGGTGTCATCCACAGGCCGTGGACCAGCACGATGGTCGTCGGGTCCGGGTCGGGCTGCGGGTCGGTCGGGGATGGGTCCGGAGCGGTGGGGTCGGACATGGTCGGATCCTCTCTGCGGGTCAGGAGTCGATGAAGCTGAGCAGGTCTGCGTGGAGCCGGTCGCGCTCGGTGTCGGGCAGCCCGTGGGCGGCACCCGCGTACACGGTGAGGGTGGCGGCGGGGATCAGGGCGGCTGAGCGCCGGCCGCCGACCTCGACCGGGACGATCTGGTCGTCGTCGCCGTGGATGACAAGGGTCGGGACGTCGATCGAGGCCAGGTCGTCGCGGAAGTCGGTTGCCGAGAAGGCGTCGATGCACGCGTACGCCCCCCGGTGGCCACACGCCATGCTCTGCAGCCAGAACGCGTCCCGCACCCCCTGGGACACGTCACCGTTCCGGTCGTGGCCGAAGAACGGTCCGTCGGCGAGGTCGCGGTAGAGCTGCGATCGGTCGGCGGCTTCAGCGGCCCGGAGTCGGTCGAACGTCTCGATCGGCAGTCCCTCCGGGTTGTCGTCCGTGCGCACCATCAGCGGTGGCACGGCGGAGACGAGCACGACCCGGGCGATGCGCTCGGTGCCGTAGCGACCCACGTAGTGCACGATCTCACCCCCGCCGGTGGAGTGGCCGACCAGAGTCACCTGGCGGAGGTCGAGCGTGTCGAGGAGCGCCGCGAGGTCGTCGGCATAGGTGTCCATCTCGTTGCCGTGCCAGGTCTGGGACGACCTGCCGTGCCCGCGGCGGTCGTGAGCGATCGCTCGGTGACCGTGCCCGGCGAGGAACAGGGCAGCCGCATCCCAGGCGTCGGCGTTCACCGGCCACCCGTGGCTGAGGACGACCGGCGGGCCGGAGGTCCCCCAGTCCTTATAGAAGATCTGCGCGCCGTCGTCGGTGGTGATGAAGGGCATCAGTGCCTCCCGGGTGGTGGACTGCCACCAACCTGCACCGGGCGGTGACCTGGCGGACCACGTACGACACGTAGTCGCGAGCGGGGCCCTACGGCTCCACCTGGCTCACGGAGCCGCCCGTCCGGTCAGTCAGCTGTCGACGGGACGTAATGCCGAGCTTCTGGAAGACCTTGCGCAGGTGGTAGTCGACGGTGTTGACGCTGAGGAACAGGGTCGAGCTGATCTCGAGGTTCGTCCGCCCCTGGGCGGCGAGCCGGGCGACGTTGCCTTCCTGAGGCGTCAGTTCCAGAGGCCGACGGGGCTGGTCGGTGACCAGCTGACCCGTGGCCCGCAGCTCGGCGCGGGCCCGGCCGGCGAAGGCGACGGCGCCGCTGTCGGTCAACAGCTCCATCGCAGCCTGCAGCTGGATCCGCGCCTCCCGTCGACGCTTGCGGCGCCGCAGCCACTCCCCGTACAGCAACCGGGCCCGACCGAGCTCCACGACGAGCCCGGCGGCGGTCAGGTGCTCGACGGCGGCGAGCTGGTGGGCCTCGGCCTCAGCCTCAGGGGCGACCAGCGCGCGCGACCGGGCGGCCACGCCGCGGGCCCAGACGGAGCCGTTGCTCTCGGCCATCCCCTCGAGCACCTCCACCAGCGGCACCACCTCGGCGACCGGGCGGCCGCCGCGGACGCCGGCTTCGACCATCTCGGGGTAGACCAACGGCGTGACGTGCAGGAACGGATCGTCGACGAACGGCCGCAGCCGGTTGAACGCCTCCCGATAGTGCCCTTCGGCCAGGTCGCGCAGGGCGAGCGCGGTGACCGCGGACGAGTGCACGCCGCCGAACCCGGCGGACCGCATCGCCTCAGCCAGCGCCTCGACCTGCTCGGGTGGGTCCCCGGCCCAGGCCAGATAGGCCGCGTTGACCACGTGCTCGGACGGCCAGCCGATAGCCCGCCGCAGCTCGCGAACCTGTTCCACGTACTCCCCCGCTCGACGCGGGGTGCCACCGGTCAGCTCGGCCAGCGACCTGATCCACAACACCGTGTCGAGGAGCTGCAGCGACCCGGTGTCGCGCGCCGCGTCGGCCACCTGCTCCAGGCAGGCCGCCCTCGCCCGGTGGTCCCACAGGGCACTGGTCAGCGCGACACTGATCGTCCCGAGCCGGAGCACCTCCTGCTCATCCCGGAGGTGTTGGATCGCGTCGACCGCAGCCCGCATCACCGGCACGGCATCGTGGTACGGCAGCTGGATCAGTGCGGCGAGACCGCGGAGGACGACGGCGGCTGTTCCCTCGGTGAGGCCGGCGCCGGCCCGGAGCCGCTCGCCGAGCTCGACCAGCGTCACGCCGCGGGTCAGCCGCTCCGAGGGAAGGCAGTGCTGGAACGCCTGGACGAGGGCGGTCTGCTCCAGCTCAGGGGCCGCCCCGTGCACCCCGGACGCGGCGTCCAGCAGCCGCGCCGTTCCCCAGACCAGCTCCCGCGAGTCGCCGGTGAACATCGCGGCGGCCACCCGGGCCGCGACGGCTCGGCACCGCTGGACCGGATCCAGCTCCCGGTCGTCCAAGCGGTCGATCAGCTGGGCGGCGACCTGGGCCGCACCCGCGATCAGTGAGGCCTCCGCGGCCCCGATCAGGCGGTCGTTGCGCCGAGGGCCGGCCGGCGTCAGCTCGGCGGCCCGGGTCAGCACGCTGGCACGGGAGGCGAAGCCGCCCCGGCGACCAGCGCTGTCGGCGACCCGGTCGAGCCGGTCGGCCACCGCCGGGTCAGTTCCGATCCGGGCCTTGGCGGCGTGCCAGGCTTCGAGCTCGACGAGGTGGAGATCGGCCGCCGCGGCCGACAGCGCGTCGTGTGCGTGCCGTCGTTCGGCCCCGCTGGCGGAGTTGTAGACCGCTGCCCGGACCAACGGATGACGGAAGGCGATCGACGATCCGATCTCGACCAGGCCGGATCGCTCGGCGGCGTCGCCGACCATCTCGTGGACCCCGAGCAGCTCCCGGGCCCGGGTGAGGAGGTCGGTGCGACCGGTCGAGTCGGCGGCGACCAGAACCAGCCAGTCCTGCACACCCGTTGGCAGCTGCCGCACCCGGCGGACGTAATGAGCCTGCAGATGGTGACCGACCGGGATCGGCTCCTGCGCCAGACCCGACTCAGTCAGCTGGCGGATCGAGAGCTCGTCGGCGAGGTCGATCAGGGCCAGCGGGTTGCCACCGGTGGCACGGGCGACCTGCGCGGCGACCAGCGGATCGACCGCTGCGGGCAACGACCCTCCGAGCAGCGCGACGGCGGCGTCCAGCTCGAGCCCTTCCAGTCGCAGGGTGTCGATGCCGGCGACCCGCGGTTCGAGATCGGCGACGTCCCTCATCGCGAGCAGCACCGCGACCGGCTCGGCCCGGAGGCGCCGGCAGACGAACGCGACGAGATCGAGGGTCTCCGCGTCCAGCCAGTGCGCGTCGTCGATCACACAGAGCACCGCCCGGCGCTGTCCGGCTTCGGCCAGCAGCGCCAAGAGAGCGAGACCCACCAGGAACCGATCGGGGGCCGCACCCTCCACCGCGCCGGTCGCCACCCGCAGGGCCAGGCGCTGGCGCTCCGGCAGGGCGGGCAGATGCGCGTTCAGCGGTGACGTCAGGCGCTGGAGGCCGGAGAACGGCATCGCCGACTCGGACTCGAACCCGGCCAGCTCGACTGTCGTCACGCCGCTCGCCCGGTCCACGGCGTCGCGGAGGAGGGCCGTCTTGCCGATCCCGGGCTCGCCCCGGATCACCAGCGAGCCGCTCACCCCGTTGCGGGCGCTCCGGATCAACCCGGCCAGCACCTGCTGGTGCCCGGTGCGACCGATGAGCCCGCCAGGTTCGGCCAACCGGACCCCACCCCCGAGCGTCGGTCCTCCCGTTCACGACCAGGGGAACGTACCGCAGCGCGGCCCGGGCGGCGTCCTGGGGCTAGCCGCTGAGCAGCACCCAGGTCCGGCCCGGCCGCAGGCCGATCGGCTGGCCGTCGCGGTCCCGCAGGGTCATCGGCTTCCCTGCTGCCGGGCGCCGCCAGGTGCCCGACCGGACGCGGCCGTCGCGATAGACGGTGACCTTGCCTCTCCCGACCGTGCTCGACTTCACCGAACGGACCCCGTTCACGTCGGCGTTGCCGTCGGCCCGGTTCTCGACCTCCAGCACCACCACGTTGTCGGTCCGGGCGGCCCGGCCGCCGCCGTCGTAGGTCCGCCCGTTCCAGCGCACCAGGTAGCGGTCCCCGGACCGCGCGAAGCGCATCCGGTCGCCGCCCACCCGGCCCGTCGGCGTCGACGCCTTGGCCGCGGCCGACCAGCGGGGGTCGGTCGCCGCGAAGGTCCACCCGATCGAGCGGGCCCGGCCGACGGTCGCGGACCGCGCGACACCGGCCAGGTCCACGAACACGTTGTGCGGGGCGACCCGGCGCGGGTCGCGGGTGCTGCGCTGCAGGGCCTTGATGGCCGACCGGTCCAGGTTGCGTTGCACCCGGCGGTTGGCCCCGGAGTAGACCAGGCCCGGCTTTCCGAACAGCGGCAACAGCTCGACATCGGTGTTCCGGGCGCTGCGCACCGGCCCGACCCGGCGCGGGAAGCTCGAGTGGTACACCGCGACCAGCCGGGTGAGGCCCGCCTCGACCTCCTCCACGAACACGATGTCGGCCTCCGCCACGCCGGCCTGCGGTCGGGCGGCGGCGATGTTCTCGATCTTGACCGCCAGCACCTCGTGGTCCGACCGCCGGCCGCCGGTCAGCGGGTCCGTTCGGCTTGGGCTCCGGCGGTGCGGGAGTGGGCGTCGGTGAGGCCGCGGCCCGGCTCGGCGCGGGGGTTGGGGACGCGGCCGGCGGGGCGCTCACCGGGGCCGGGTCGGGCCGCAAGGCGACCGCCGTACCGATGCCGCCACCGGCCACCACCACGGCGGCCGTCACCGCGGCCACGGTGTGCGTGCGGGTCCACGCGGCGCGGGACATGAGTGCCCTTCTCGGCAGGGGTGCCGGTCAGGCGCCGGCGCGGCCGTGGCACATCTTGTACTTCTTGCCCGACCCGCACGGGCACGGCGCGTTGCGCCCGACGTTCGCGAACTCGCTCTTGGCGCCGGACTCGCGCTTGGTGGTCACGGTCCCGTCCTCGCCCGGCGCCGAGTAGGCCACCGCGCGGGGACCCGGCCCGGACAGACCCTTGGCGCGGACCTGGGGTCGGTTGAAGGGCGTCTCCACCGGCGGCTCGTCCTCGTCGACGTCGACGGCCCGGCCCTCCTCGTCGATCCGGTGGACCTCCACGCCGGGCCCGTCAGGATCGGGACCGGACTCGACCAGGCGCGACCGGCGCCGGTTCGCTGAGCCATTGGAGCCGCTTGACCCCGCGCCCCTCGAACCGTTCGCGTCGGCCCCCAGGGCCAGCGGCTGACCGGTGCCGTCGGTGACCACCCCCACCCCGGAGGCGGGGGCCTGCTCGACCTCGACCTCGAGGTGGAAGACGAACCCGACGACCTCCTCCATGAAGGCCTCCATCATGGAGTTGAACATGTCGCCGCCCTCGCGCTGGTACTCGACCAGCGGGTCGCGCTGCGCCATCGCCCGCAGGCCGATGCCCTCGCGCAGGTAGTCCATCTCGTACAGGTGCTCGCGCCACTTGCGGTCCAGCACGGTGAGCAGCACCCGCCGCTCCAGCTCCCGCATCACCTCGGCGCCCAGCTCGTCCTCGCGCTGGTCGTACGCGGCCGTGGCGTCGGCGGTGAACGCCTCCAGCAGGTCCTCCCGGGTGAGGTCGTCCCGGTCCTCGAAGTCGGCGCGCTCGATGCCGACCGGGTACAGCGTCTTCATGGTGGTCCACAGCTGCTCGAGGTCCCAGTCCTCGGCGAAGCCCTCGGTCGCCCCCATCACGTACTGGCGGACGACGGTGTCGACGGTGGTCCGCAGCTGCTGCTCGACGTCGGCGCCCTCCAGCACCTTGCGTCGGTCGCCGTAGATGGCGTGCCGCTGCCGGTTCATCACGTCGTCGTACTTGAGGATGTTCTTCCGGATCTCGAAGTTCTGGGCCTCGACCTGCGCCTGCGCGCTGGCGATGGAGGACGACACCCGCTTGTTCTCGATCGGCTGGTCGTCAGGCACCTTCAGGGCCTGCAGCACCCACTCGACGATGTCGGACTTGAACAGCCGCATCAGGTCGTCGCCAAGGGACAGGTAGAAACGGCTCTCCCCCGGGTCACCCTGCCGGCCGGACCGGCCGCGGAGCTGGTTGTCGATCCGCCGGGACTCGTGGCGCTCCGAGCCGACCACGTACAGCCCGCCGAGCGAGACCACCTCCTCGTGCTCCGCGGCAGTCTCCTTCTCGAACTCGGCGAGCACCTCCGGGTAGCGGGCCTCGTACTCCTCCGAGCTCTCCAGCGCATCGATGCCGGAGTCGTGCAGCTTCTTGTCGGCCAGGAACTCGGCATTGCCGCCGAGGATGATGTCGGTGCCGCGGCCGGCCATGTTGGTGGCCACGGTGACCGCCGCCTTGGCGCCGGCCATGGCGATGATCGCGGCCTCCCGCTCGTGCTGCTTGGCGTTCAGCACCTCGTGCCGGACGCCGGCCTGCTTGAGCTGCTTGGACAGGATCTCCGACTTGGCCACCGAGGCGGTCCCGATCAGGACGGGCTGGCCCTTCTCGTGGCGCTCCTTGACGTCCTGCACGATGGCGGCGAACTTGGCCTCCTCGGTGCGGTAGATCAGGTCGCGCTGGTCGGCGCGGATCATGTCCTTGTTGGTGGGGATCGGCACCACGCCGAGCCCGTAGATCTTCTGGAACTCCGATGCCTCGGTCATCGCGGTGCCGGTCATCCCGGCGAGCTTCTCGTACCCGCGGAAGTAGTTCTGCAGCGTGATCGTGGCCAGGGTCTGGTACTCCTCGCGGATCTGCACCCGCTCCTTGGCCTCGATGGCCTGGTGCAGTCCCTCGTTGTAGCGGCGCCCGACCAGGGTGCGGCCGGTGTGCTCGTCGACGATCAGGATCTCCCCGTCCAGGTTGACGTAGTCCCGGTCGAGCTTGAACAGCTCCTTGGCCTTGATCGCGTTGTTCAGGTACGAGATCAGCGGCGTGTTCGCCGACTCGTACAGGTTGTCGATGCCGAGCCGGTCCTCGACCACGTCGATCCCCGTCTCCAGGATCGCGACGGTCTTCTTCTTCTCGTCGACCTCGTAGTGCTCGTCGCGCTTCAGCCGCTCCACCAGCTTGGCGAAGGTCGGGTACCAGGCGTGGGAGTCCTCAGCGGGGCCGGAGATGATCAACGGGGTTCGGGCCTCGTCGACCAGGATCGAGTCCACCTCGTCGACGATGGCGAAGTGGTGCTCGCGCTGCACACAGTCCTCGAGGCTCAACGCCATGTTGTCGCGGAGGTAGTCGAAGCCGAACTCGTTGTTCGTCCCGTAGGTGATGTCCATGGCGTAGGCCTTGCGGCGCTCCGCCGGGTCCATCTGGGACAGGATCGCGCCGACCTCGAGGCCGAGGAAGTGGTGGATCCGGCCCATCCACTCCGAGTCCCGCTTGGCCAGGTAGTCGTTGACGGTGACGATGTGTACGCCGCGGCCGGTGAGCGCGTTCAGGTACGCAGGCAGGGTCGACACCAGCGTCTTGCCCTCACCGGTCTTCATCTCGGCGATGTTGCCGAGGTGCAGGGCCGCGCCACCCATGATCTGGACGTCGAAGTGCCGCTTGTCCAGCACCCGCCGGCTGGCCTCCCGTACAGTCGCGAACGCCTCGGGCAGCAGGGCCTCCAACGTCTCGCCCTGCTCCAGCCGTGACCGGAACTCCGCGGTCTGGCCGCGGAGTTCGTCGTCGTCCATGGCCTTGAAGTCGTCCTCGATGGAGGCGACCTGCTGGGAGATTCCCTTCAGCTGCTTGAGAATCTTGCCCTCGCCAAAGCGCAGCAAACGGTCCATCAACGCCACGAGAATGGCTCCCTCGGTACTCGGTGTCGGCTGCCCGTCGCAGTCGGCGCCGACCCGGCGGGGGGTCCATCCACCTCACCCGGCGTCGACGCGCCCTCCATCGTAGGCCGTGCCGGCCAGCCGGTGGTGCCGCGGCGGGCCCCAGCGTCCGGCGTGCCGGCGACCCCACCACGACAGCGTGAGGAACACCCAGACCGAGCTCCAGACCACCCACGGGGCGCTGAGCACCACCGCGGTCACCACGGCGGCGACCAGCAGCACCGGCAGCAGCCCCGGCAGCCGGAACCCCGGGTGGGCCGTGCGCGCCCCGACCACCGCCGGTGACCCGGGCTCGGGTGAGCGGGGAAGGTCGACGAACAGCGGCTCCAGGTCGGCGTCGACGCGGGCCGTGATGGCCTGGTCGACGCGCTGGTCGAGCTCCTCGCGGGTCAGCCGACCGGCCGCGAAGTGCTCACCGAGGGCGGCCACGGCCCGGTCACGCTCGGCGTCGCCGATCCGGAGGGCGGGCCTCTCGACCGGCCTCGGCTCCGACAGGCCGGACCATCGCGCCGGCACCGACCACCCGTCCGACCGGGTCATGACGGCCCGCCGGCACGCTGGTCGTCGTCGTCCTCGGCGAGGATGCCGTACAGGGTCCGGCGCAGGCTGGTGACGGCCTCCCGGGCCTGGGCCTGCTGGTCCGGCGTGCCGACGGCCATGATCTGCCACATGGCCGCGGCCACCTGGCCGATCAGTGGCTTCAGCTCGTCGTCGGAGGCCGCCTCGGACATCGCCGCCCACGGGGCCGACACCTCGTCCGCGTGCTCGGTGACGTAGCTCCGGCCCTGGTCGGTGAGGGTGAACTGTCGACGGCCGCCGTCGGTCTCCGCCCGCACCAGGCCCTCGTCCTCCAGCTGCTGCAGCGTGGGGTAGATGGAGCCGGGGCTGGGTTTCCAGGCGCCGTCGCTGCGCGCCGCGATCTCCTGGATGATCTGGTAGCCGTTCATCGGCTGCTCGGCCAGCACGGCCAGAATCGCGGCGCGGACGTCGCCGCGGCGGGCCTTGGGCCCCCGCCAGCCGCGGCCGCCGCCGGCCCACGGCGGGGCGAAGGGCGCCGGAGCGCCGAACATCCCCCAGGCCGCGCCGTGCCGGGGCCCGTGCCCGGTCCGCCGGCCGGTCATCCGGGCGAACCAGTCCTGCAGGTGCTGCAGCTCGGGGGCGGCGTCGCCGCAGGGTCCTCCGCGGTGGCCTCCGAAGCGCATCCAGGGACCGCCCATTGCGTACGTACCGGTCATGACGACCTCTTTCCGGAAGTGGAGCTGTGGTGATGTGCGATACCTCAACGATATATCGCGATTGGTCGCACGCAAGGGCCAGACGTCTACCCGGCCGAACCGTCCATCATCGATGCCAGCACGCCGGCCAGGTCGCCGCGCGGCAGCACCTGCACCGCAGACAGCCCCTGCCACTCGGCCATCCGCTTGAGCTCGCCGGCCAGCTCCACGGCCACGTCGCCCGGCTCGTGGCCCGGCTCCAGCCAGGCCGAGGCCACCCGCAGCACACCCCGGGCCCGATCGGCCTTCAGGTCCACCCGGGCCGCGAAGTCCTCGGCGAGCAGGAACGGGTACACGTAGTACCCGTAGACCCGCTTCGGCTCGGGCACGTAGATCTCGATCCGGTAGGTGAACCCGAACAGCCGCTCGAGCCGGGCCCGCTCGAAGATCATCGAGTCGAACGGACTGAGCAGGGCCCGGGCCGCCACCCGGCGCGGGTGCCGCGCCTCGTGCCACAGGTAGGTGGGCCGGTTCGCCCACCCGTCGACCAGCACCGGCACCAGCTCCCCGCTCTCCACGAGCTCGTGAACGGCCTGCCGGGTGGCGTCCGGACGGGTCCGGAAGTAGTCGCGCAGACAGAACTCGCTGGCCACCCCGAGCGCCCGTGCCGCGACCCGGACCAGACCGCGGACGGCGTCGCCGGGAGAGGGCGTGGGGGCGGCCAGCACCGCAGCCGGCAGCACCCGCTCCGGCAGGTCGTAGACCCGCTCGAACTGGCTGTTGCGGTACGCCGAGGTGACCTCGCCGACATAGAACAGCCATTCCAGCACTGTCTTCACCGCCGACCAGTTCCAACCCCAGCTGCTCCGGTCGCGGTTCTCCTCGGACTCCAGCTGGCGGGCGCTGACCGGCCCCCGGGCGGCCACCTCGGCGCGGACGAACGCGACCAGGTCCGGATTCTCCCGGGCCACCCGGTCGACTCCGTCCCACAGGTGCGCCCCGGCGCCCATCCGGAACCGGAGCAGCGGTTGCAGGTTGACGTCGATCAGACTGGCCGCGTGGCCCCAGTACTCGAACAGCCGCCTCGGGGGCCGATGCGCGGCCCGATCCAGCAGGGCGGTCGGGTAGGGCCCGAGCCGCGAGAACAGCGGCATGAACTGGGCCCGGGTGACCACGTTGATGGAGTCGATCTGGAACTGGCCCACCCGGTCGACGGTGCGCTGCAGGTCACGTATCCCGACCGGACGGTCCCGAACGGGGGCGCCGAAGCCCTGCGCCGCCAGGGCCACCCGCCGGGCCGCCGGCAGGCTGATCCGCTCCCGCCGCCGCGCGGTCGTCCCTGGTGCCACAGCAGCACGCTACCGGCGGCCCCTGACACTCCACCCGGGCTGCCTCGGCTCAGCCGACCTCGACCCGCAGCAGCAGCGGCTTGGCGTCCACCACCCGCCCCTCGGCGTTGTACCCCGGGCCGTGAACGTCGTCGTACGGAAAGGCGTACCCCTGCCCTCCGGCCGTGCAGGCGTGCACCAGCCGGGCGTAGTGGTTGGTGCGGGCGGCGGTGTAGAAGCGGGCCGGGGACAGGTCCGGCTGGCGCGGGTTGGCCAGCAGCGTGGTCCGGTTCAGCGCGGCGGCGAGCCGGGCGCTGATGTTGCCCATCAGGTCGTTGCCGGTGGTGAACGGAGCCACGCTGCAGGTGAAGGTCGCGTACGTGGAGGGTCGGGCGAAGCTGCCGACCCCGCGGAAGGTCAGCCGGCCGTCGGCGCCGACCCGGCCCCGGACCACACCCCAGGCCGACTGCGTGTCGAGCACCAGGTCGGTGCTCCGGTAGCGCTGCCAGGTCTGGGACAGGTAGGAGTCGAGGTATCCGTCGACCGGACTGCGCCCGCCGGCGGCGGCCGCCGCCTGGTTCGGGCTGAGCACTCGCAGCACCGCCCCGCCCCGGCTGACCACGAGCCGGTTCCAGCCGGAGCCGCCCCGGGCCGTCTGGGACCGCAGCCCGGCCGCGATCCGGGCCAACCCGTCCCGGCGGAGCCCACCTACGGTCTGGGTGGCGCCGGCGGTGGCCAGCCGCATCCCGATCGGCATCCCGACAAAGTCGACGAAGCTCAGGTTCGCGTACAGGCCGCCGGCGTAGGTGAGCTCCAGGAAGGTCCAGTCGGTCGCGATGTTCGGGTCCTGCGGGTTCGCCACCGACGGCAGCACCAGCCCGCGACCGGGGTTGACGAAGAACGCCAGCTTGCCTCCGGTGGAGAAGTACACCCGGCCGCTGCTGAGCGGGGGCAGGTTCACCCGCCGCGCGGTCCCGTCGGTGGGCAGCGCGACGGCGACGTCGACGGCCAGGGGGGTCATGGTCCGGCGCACGGACGGCAGCGGTACCCGGGTCCGGCCGTCGGCGGCCAGGAAGAACCAGGCCCCCGAGGAGTCGCGCCCGGTGACCACGGCGTACGTGCGCGGGCCGCGGCGCCGGGCCACGAGGTCGACGGGCAGGGCGGGGGTGGCCGCGGCGGGCAGCATCGGGAGTGACGACAGCCCGGACGGGCCGGCCACGGCGGTCCCGAGGGACGCGGCGAGGCCGGTGCGCAGCAGGGTTCGACGAGTGAGCATGACGGGAGTCCTGTTCAGGGTTCGAGGCCCTGCCTCGTCGGTACCGAGACGGGGGGCGAAGCCGGGTCCCCGGACCACGCAGGTGCGGACGCCGATCTCGCCGGTGCCCGACCGGGCACCGACACCCCCGGTGTCGTCGGGTCCGTCCGGAGCT
>CAWHTY010000001.1:0-7685 GCA_963832435.1 uncultured Actinomycetota bacterium | reverse complement strand
CACGCGCGGACCCGCAGCCGGCCCCCGACCGTATGACCCGGTGGTTGCTCTCGCACCGTTGCGCGCTGTCGGTCGGTGCGGCGCCTCCGGTGGATCACACACCGGCGGATTGGAGGTCGGGTCGCCGGGGCCCTACACTTCTCGGGCACCGCCGTCGACACCGGTTACGGAGTCGTCAGCGGAGTGGGTACGGGGCGTAGCGTAGTGGCTAGCGCGTCTGCTTTGGGAGCAGAAGATCGCAGGTTCGAGTCCTGTCGCCCCGACGTCGGTGAGACGGTGGGCCTCAGGCTCGATCCGGTCGCCGACACACCACGCGGGTGTAGCTCAATGGTAGAGCCCCAGCCTTCCAAGCTGGTGATGCCGGTTCGATCCCGGTCACCCGCTCCACGCTCGAACGGCCTAGTCAACTCAGCATGGGTGGCTAGGCTCTGAGGTAGCCACGTTCAGCTACTCAGGCGTCCGGCCCCCAGCGTGCCCCGATCGGCGACACCCCGACCTGCGAGGCAACCTCGGTCACCGACGCACCCGCCAGCACCGCCCGAACCCCGTCCAACCGCGGCTCACCACCGAAACGCAACCAGACCCACTCCCGGCCTCCCAGCCAGACGACGTCGCGGAAACACCGCCGACCACGAGGCCCAGCCACCGCTCAGTGTCAAGCACCTACTGACACCGCACTGTCAAGCACCTACCGACACAGGACAATCCGAGGTCATCGATGTGCTCCGTCAGGTGATGCGCGACGTTTCTCCGCCAGCTGATGTGCGACATCTGGCCCGGGACCTGAGGGGACCGCCCGTGGTCGGTCGGTGTTGATGCCACGGACGGGCAGGGTGCTGGTCCAACTCGGTCGGCGAACGCCTTGTGCAAGCGGCCGCAAGCAGTTCGACGTCTCCCTTCGCGTGGGTGCTGCGCGTCAGAGGCGGGCGAGGAGGGTCGCCGCCCCCTCACCTGTGAGCTCGTCGGTACGCGGCGAGCGCCCGTAGAGGACAAGAAGCAGCGCCTCGGCGGTGCCTCGCACGTCGGGGCCCGGGCCGTGGGACCAGTCCGTGTCGGTGGCGACCAGCCGTACGCCAGCGACCCGGCGCCGGGCGCTGCCGCCGACGACGACGTTCATCGGCCACGGTGTGCCCAGCGCGAAGTCGGACAGCGGCCCCAAGGACTCCACCGGCACCTGACCCGGGAGCCCGAGCGCGCGGCGTACGTCGAGCCCATGCACCACGGCGTCCGCGAGCGCGGCCACGGGCGGCATGCCGATCGGGCGGGCGCCACTGCGCGCGTTGTCCCGGAGCTGCTCGAGGATCGCAGCCTGGCCGCGCGCCGACCAGGCAATGGCGGACCGGCCGATCATTCGGTTCATCGAGAAGCCGTGCCGGGCCATGGCCACGGCCCCGGCGCCCGCGCCCAGCACCGGAGCCCAAGCCAGGTGTGCGGCGACATCGATGACGCGCCACTGCCTGCACAGTGACGGGGCGAGCCACTGCTCGGGCGGCAGGCCCTCAAGGGTGTCGATGAAGCCGTCTCGCTGGCTCTGGATGAGGGCGGACAGGCTGGCGGCGTCGGTCATAGGGTGCGCCATCCAAGAGTGTCGATGAGGACGCGGAGCCGCTCGACAGGGTCGAACTCGGGCGTGGGCAGGGCGAGCTCGTGGAACACCAGTCCCGTCACGTAATTCGCCATGATGCCGACGTCGCGCTCGGGGTGGCACGCTCCGGCACGGCGGACCAGATCGAGCGCCCAGGTGTCAACCTCGTCAGCGCCGATGGCGTAGAAGGCCCGGAGCGCAGGGAAAGCGGCCGCGTGGGCTTGCAGGGCATAGCGGGCGAGGGTCACCACACGATCCTCACCTAGGGCGCGGAGCACGAAAGCTCCGAACGCGGTGGCGATCCCCTCCGGTGACGCCTCGATCTCGTGGCCAGGTCCCGTGGCCATCTCCAGCTCACGCTCGATGCACCGCTGAGTCACGCCCTCGACCAACGCCTCCAGCGTCGGTAGCCACTCCTGGGTGGAGCCCGCGGGAGCGTGGGCCGTCGCGTCCACAGCCTCGTGGGTCAACCTGCCCATTCCCTCGGCGGCGATGAGTTCCAGGCCTGCGTCGAGGAGCTGTGAACGATGATCGCCCATACCTGTCAAACTACATGTGTAGTGATCCTTCAGCAAGGGGTCGAAGGGATTTCCCAACCGAGAGTGTCGATCAGCGAACGGATCCTGGCGGCCGCGTCGAGGTCCGGCGAGGGCAGGGCGAGCTCGTGCAGCACCAGGCCGGTGACGTAGTTGGCGAGAACGCCGAGGTCGCGCTCTGGGTGCTGCGATCCCGCGCGGGTGATGAGGTCCAGCGCCCACCTGTCGACCTGGTCGGCCCCGGGCGCCATCCCCTCCCGCAGGCCCGGGTTCTGGGCGGTCTCCACGAGGATGGCGTAGCGGGCGAGCGTCACCGCCCGGTCGGGTCCGAGGGCCCGGTGCGCGAAGCGGCCGAACGCGGTCGCGACGCCGTCGGGCGACGGGTCGACCTCGTCGTGTGGGCCGGTCGCCATGGCACGCTCTCGCGCGATGAAGCGCTCGACGATCCCCAGGATCAGGGCCTCGCGGGTGCGGAAGTAGTTCGACGTCGAGCCGGCCGGGACCGCCGCGGCCGCGTCCACCGCGCGGTGGGTGAGCCCGCGCATGCCCTGCGTGCCGACGAGCTCGAGGGCGGCGTCGAGGAGGACGGTACGGCGGTCGATCACCGCGCTCATACTACATCCATAGTTGGCAAGCGGCCCGCAGCCTTCCTGCGAGCCGTCCGGGACCATCTCGCTCGCCTCGGGCTCGATGGCGCGGCCGGGTCCGCATCGCGTGCGGAACCGTCGGACCGGTCGCCGTAGACCTAGCGCCCGGGGAGCGACCCTGACGCTAGGGCACCAGCGCGATCTTGCCGGAGCGGCCGGCGTCGGCGAGGCGGTAGGCTGCGTCGGCCTCGACGAGGGGGAACGTGTCGGACACGATCACCTCGGGATGCAGATTCCACACCGGGAGCCGGGAGACTAGCTCACGCATGTGCTCCAGGCTGGTCACCCAGGAGCCCAGGATCGTGATCGAGGGGTGGATCAGCGTCGGACTCACCTCGGGGACGTGCAGGCCGTTGCCCTCGCCGACAAACACGACGCGTCCACGCTCGCGGACCAGGGCGATCGCCGTGCCGCGACCGGGTTCGCTGCCGGAGCAGTCGATGGCCACGTGCGCTCCACCGTCGCTCGCCGCCCGGGCGGCTTCGACCTCGGCCGGGGTAAAGGCGGCGTCCACGGCGCCCAGCCGCAAGGCCAGGTCCCGACGCTCGGGGCTGGGGTCCAGACCCACCCGCGGCACGGCGCCGAGCTTGCCCCCCAGCAGCCCGGCGGCCAGCCCCACGGGCCCGAGGCCGATCACGGCGAGGGCGTCGCGGCCGCTCACCTGAGCGCGGAGCAGGCCCTCGTACGCGGTGCCGAAGCCGCAGGCCACGCAGGCGCCGTCGAGAAAGGTGACGAAGTCGGGGAGCAGGATGCAGTCCCGCTCGGACGCGAGGATCCGGTCGGCGTGACCACCGTCACGCTGCCAGCCGTACGCGGCCCGCTGGGGTGAGGAACAGCTGATCTGGTAGCCCCGGACGCAGGAGTCGCACTGGCCGCAGCCGCTGATGTGGTAGACGCAGACCCGGTCGCCCACGCTCAGCCGGACGGCGTCCGGGCCCACCGCCACCACCTCGCCGGCGGGCTCGTGACCGGCCACCACCCCCTGGTACATCTCCGCCGGATCTCCCTGGGCGTGCTCGCGGTAGATGGCCCGGATGTCGGAGCCGCAGATGGTCGAGGCCCGCATGGCCAGCACCACCTGCCCGGGCCCGGGCTCGGGGTCGGGCAGCTCGCGGAGGTCGGTGGTGGAGTTGCCGGGTAGGAAGACACCGCGCATCGGGTGGGCTCCAATCTGAGCTCGGACGCGCCGAGCCCGGTCGACGACCTCCATCGTGGCGTGTCGCTCCCGGCGAGCCACCGCCGGCACGATGAGCCCGCACCCACCGCGGCGTTCGGACCGGCTCGCGGCGGGGTTGGCGCTGCCCGCGGTGGCGCAGGAGACTGACCTGTGGCGTACTCCTCGCCCTCGACCGGGCAGCACATCGAGGCGGTCCTGTTCGACACCTTCGGCACCGTGGTCGACTGGCGGACCGGTGTGGCGCGCGAGGTCGCCGCCTTCGCCGAACGGCACCGCATCGTCGACCTCGACGCCTGGGCGTTCGCCGACGCGTGGCGGGCCCAGTACCAGCCGTCGATGGAGCCGATCCGCCAGGGCACCCGCGACTTCGTCCCGCTCGACCAGCTGCACCGGGAGAGCCTGATCACTCTTCTGCCGGAGTTCGGACTGGACCCGTCCGTCTACGGCGAGGAGCTCGACGATCTCGTCGCCGCCTGGGAGCGGCTGGACCCGTGGAACGACAGCGTCGCCGGCCTGACCGCGCTCCGCCGGCAGGTGATCGTCGGGCCCTTGTCGAACGCCAACCTCGCCCTGCTGCTGCGGATGGCGGTACGCGCAGGGCTCCCGTGGACGGTGATCATCGGCGCCGACGTCACCCGGACCTACAAGCCCACGCCCCAGGCATACCGCCACGCCGCGCAGCTGCTGCGCCTCGACCCGGGCCAGGTGATGCTCGCGGCCGCCCACAACCGTGACCTGGCCGCCGCGGAAGGGGCCGGGCTGGGCACCGCGTTCATCCCGCGCCCGACCGAGCTCGGACCCGGGCAGCGCACAGACCTGACCGCCGAAGGCGAGTGGGACCTGGTCTGCCCGAGCATCCTCGCGCTGGCCGGCTGTTTCGGCGAGCGGTCTCACCGGTGAGTGCCGCACCGGCATGATGGTGCCGTGACCCGGTCCGAGGTCGTCCGGTGGCTGCTGGCCGGCGATGTGGCGGTCCAGTTCCAGACCAGCCGCGACCTGCTGCACCGGACCGACCTCGGTCTGCAGCGGCGCATCGCCGAGGAGGGCGACGGGGCCGTGCTGCTGGCCGCGCGTGGGGAGAACCGGCACTGGGGCCTCGGCTTCTACCGGCCCAAGTGGACCAGCAGCCACTACACGCTGCTGGAGCTGAGCAACCTCGGGCTGAGCCCGGACAACGACCTCGCCCGGGAGACCGTCGAGCTCATCCTCGCCCGGGAGCAGGGTGCGGACGGCGGGCTGGACCCCACGCCGGGCGGCCGGCACAGTGACGCCTGCATCAACGGCATGGCCCTGAACTACGCGGCCTACTTCGGCGCCGACGAGACCCAGCTGGTCAGCATGATCGACTTCCTGCTCGGGCAGCAGCTGGGTGACGGGGGCTTCAACTGCCGCCTGAACCGGTCCGGCGCGCAGCACTCCTCCCTGCACACCACGCTGTCGGTGTTCGAGGGCATCAGCCAGTACCGGCGCGGTGGCTACCGGCACCGGGTAGATGATCTTGGGGAGGTCGAGCAGGCTGCGGTCGAGTTCGTGCTGCGTCATCGGCTCTATCGCAGCGAACGGTCCCAGGCTCCGATCGACGACGAGTTCACCCGGCTGCACCACCCGGCGAGGTGGCATTTCGACATCCTGCGTTGCCTTGACGCATTCGCCGCCGCCGGCGTCGGTCACGACCCGCGGATGGACGATGCGCTCGACGTGCTCGCGCGACGGCGGCGCCCGGACGGTCGCTGGGTGATCAATCGCGGGTACCCGGGGGTCACGCATCTGCCGGCTCCCCAGGCAGGACAGCCGCACCGGTGGATCACGCTGATGGCTATGAGAGTCTTCGACACCTACGCCTAGGGCGCTGTCCGGGACGCGCAATCCGGGTCCCGGAAGCACCGGGCCGCCCAACCGAACGGGACGTCCTGAGCTCAGCTCCTCTCGGCCGCGCCGAAGAACTGGGCCACCATCTCAGCCCGGCTGCCCACACCGAGCTTGGCGAAGATCCGGCGCATGTGGGTGGACACCGTCCACAGGCTGATGTCGAGGGTGCGGGCGATCGCGCGGTTGGTGTCACCCGCGGCGACCAGGCGGGCGATCTGCAGCTCGCGGGGGCTCAGCGTGTGCCGCGGCTCCTGTGCGGAGACGACCAGTACGCACCGGACATGGCCGTGCTCGAGCATGATCGTCACCCCGTTGTCGGTGGTCGTGGCGTCCAGAGTCCGGATCTCCGCCTGATCCAGCATGGCCCGCAGCGCGGTGACCACCTGATGGCGGAGGTGCTCGCCGTCGGTCGGTTCGCGGTAGACGTCCGTGGCCGGCCGCGGCAGGTCCGCGTACGACCGCTCCCGCCGACCCTGTCCCGGAGAGACACCCACCTCCGTCATCCCCTGACGTACGCGCTCATCGCGACGACCCGGGGCCGACCACCCTGACGACGATCATTCGCCCCGGGACCGGAGTCGCGGCTGGGGCCGGCCGGACGCACGATCGCGGCGAGCAGCGCGGCGGACGTCTCGGCGCCGGCCGCCCAGCCGGCCAGGTCGATGAACTCGTTCGGCCCGTGGGCGTTTCCCCCGGGGCTGCCGAACCCCAGCAGCAGCGGACGCACCCCGAAGGCGCGGGCCATCAGGCCGACGGCGGGAATGGTGCCGCCGGAGCCCAGGTAGACCGGCGACCGGCCGTAACCGCTCCGGCACGCCTCGTCCGCCGCCCGTCGGGTGGCCGCATCAGGTGTCGAGTTCAGCCCGGGCGTCCCGGCCGAGCCATAGATCCCCACCGTGACCCCGGGCGGCGCCATCCGGCGGAGCAGGCCGATCGCGTGATGCAGCGCCTCCCGCGGACCCGGCCCGCCCGGCGGCAGCCGGACGTCAAGCCAGGCGGTGCTGCGGGGCGGCAGCGCGCCGCCGCGCGCACCGGCCACGAGTCTGGTCACACTGAGCGCGCCACGCCGGGTGACCCGGCCGTCCAGCGCCTGACCGGTGGTCGCGCGCCCGCCCGCGGCTCGGGACAGGGCCGCATCGCTCCGGACTACCACCTCGGCCCCGCCCAGGTCGTCGACCGGGGCCGACGTCCGGGCGCCGAGAGCGGGGATGAGCTCAGTCCGCAGCAGCAGCAGCGCCTCAGCCAGCACCAGGCTGGGATCCACCACCGCCCCGCCCAGCCGTCCCGGGTGCACGCTTGGTCCTCCGGTATCGACCTCGAGCCGGGCCGCGAGCCGGCCGCGCTGGCTGACGGTGACGGTCGGCGTCCCGTCGTGGTGCCGCTCGGTGTCGGAGACGACCACCGCCCGGGGACGAACCCGCCGGGCCAGCCGGCGGACCACCGCGCCGAAGCCCGGGCTGCCGACCTCCTCGGCGCCCTCGGCGAGCACCAGCACCTGCACCGGCAGCGCCCCCGCCTGCCGCCAGGCGGCCAGTGCGCACAGATGAGCGAACAGCTGACCCTTGTCGTCGCCGGCACCCCGGGCGTAGAGCCGACCGGCGCGGACCACCGGGGTGAACGGCCCGGACCTCCAGCCGCGGCCGGCGGGTTGGACGTCGTAGTGGCCGTAGATGATCACGAGCGGACTGCCCGGCGGTGCGGTCCAATGTCCGAGGACGACGGGGCGACCCCCCGGTGTCGACATCAGATGCGCCCGGGCGCCGTGCGCACGCTGCCACCGCGCCAGCCATCGTGCGGCGCGGTCGACGTCCCCGGCCCGGGCCGGGTCAGCACTGACCGAGGGGATCGCCAGCCAGCTGCACAGCTCGTCC